>JAXHOI010000047.1:0-31990 GCA_034519505.1 Sphingobium sp.
AAGTTACGTATTATTAGCCCGCCGAATGCACGTCGGCATTTTCGCCCTCGCCGCCCGGCTGCCCGTCGGCGCCCAGCGTGTAGATGTCGATGCCGCCGCTACGCCCCGGATTGGCGTAGAGATAGGGCTTGCCCCACGGATCGTCAGGCAACTTCTTGATATAGCCGCCCTGGCGATAGCGCGACGGGTCGGTCAGCGAAGCGGGCGGTGCCTTCAGCGCGGCAAGGCCATCGCTGGCGGCGGGATAGTTGAAATTGTCGAGCCGATATTGCTCCATCGCCTGCTCCAGCGTGGCGATGTCGGCCTTCGCCTTTTCGGTGCGCGCCTTGCCGGACGCCGGGATCACGTTGATCGCCACGATGGTCGCGAGCAACCCGATGATGACGATCACCACCAGCAGTTCGACAAGCGTGAAGCCGTGTTCGGCGGAATGCCTCGAAGGACTGAAGCCCCGTTCGGCGGAATGCGGGGTGGTGGGCCGTGCGGGGGGAACGGCGGTAAGCATAACTCAGGCTCCGGTCAGATTTTGCAGCTGCATGATCGGCAGCAGGATCGAAAGGATGATGGTGGCGACGACACCGCCCATCAAAATGATGATGATCGGTTCCAGCATGGCCAGGCTGGCGGCGGTGAAGCGGTCGAATTCCTGTTCCAGATAATCAGCGGCGCGAGAGAGCATGTCGTCCAGCCGCCCGGCTCGCCTCTCCGCTGGCGGCGAGATAGACGAGCAGCGGCGGGAACACGCCCGAACGGCGCAGCGCGGCGGACAGGCTGCCGCCACCCCGGATCGCCTCCACCATCTCTTCCGTCGCGCGGCGCAGCACCCGGTTGTTGACGGTTTGCGCGGTCAGGCTCAACCCCTCCATCACGGGCAGGCGGCTGGCCACCATCGTCGCCAGCGTGCGCGCCATGCGCGCCGCGTGCAGGTTACGGATCAGCCGGCCCAGCAGCGGCAGGCGCAGCAGAAATGCATCGAAGCGGTAACGCACCGATCTCATGGCTTCAGCGCGCGCCAGCCGATCAGCCCTGCCGCCAAGATCACCAGCGCCAGCAGCCACCACCAGCTGGCGAGGAAATTCGACAACCCGATGACGATGCGGGTGAGCAGCGGCAGTTCCTGCCCGATGGTGTCGAACTGCTCGACCACCTGCGGCACGACGAAGATCATCAGCGCGATAACCACGAGAATGGCGAACACCGCCAGAACCGTTGGATAGGCGATGGCCGTCGTCACCTTGCCGCGAATTTCCGCCTGCCGCTCCAGCAAAGCGGACAACCGCTCCAATATGACCGGCAGGCTGCCCGATCGTTCGCCGGCAGCCACCATCGCGCGATAAAGGGCCGGGAAACTTCGCGGCTCGGCGCCCATCGCCTCGGCCAGCCGCCGCCCCTCCAGCACGCCTGCATGCACGCGATTGACGATGGTCTGGACATGAGGCTGTTCGGTCTGGCGCGCGATGGTGCGCAGCGCCTCCTCCAGCGGACTGACCTGCGACAGGGTGGAAAGCTGGCGCGTGAATAATGTGAGTTCGCGCATGTTCATGCGGCTGCGCGACAGGCTGAACAATGCGCGCCCGCGCGGGCGATCCCCGGCGCTGGTGGGCGTCAGGCGGACAAGGAACAGCTTGCGCGCGTCCAGCCGTGCCCTGGCATCGTCCTGCCCTTCCGCACGCAGCGATCCGGTGCGCTCCTTGCCGCCCGTGTCGATCGCCAGATAATCATAATCAGGCATCGATCGCCCCTGACGCCTCCACGGCCGCGTCGATCAGATTGATGTCGCTGCGCATGATCCGCACCGCTTCCTCGACACTGGTGTCGCCGGCCAGTACCAGGTCGCGCGCCGACGCGCGCAGATCGGGCGCATGGCCAAAGGCATGGGCGGCAATGGCCGCTTCATCGCCGCCTTCGTTGATCAGGCGACGGATGACGTCATCCACCCTGATCACTTCGAACGCGCCAACGCGGCCCTTGTAACCGCTGCCGCCACAGTCCGCGCAACCGACCGCCGCGAACGCCCCAGCGCCCGGTGCCACGCCCAGAAGCTGCGCGGCGCTGCGATCGATCTCGTGCGGCTGACGGCAGGCGGGGCAGACCCGCCGCACCAGCCGCTGCGCGATGACGGCGCGCAGGGTGGAGGCGAGCAGGAACGGCTCCACCTTCATATCGCGCATGCGCGTGATCGCGCCCGCCGCGTCGTTGGTGTGGACGGTGGAAAGCACCAGATGACCCGTCAGCGACGCCTGTACCGCGATTTCCGCCGTTTCCCGGTCGCGGATTTCGCCGACCATCACGACATCGGGGTCCTGTCGCAAAATGGCGCGCAGCCCGGCGGCAAAGGTCATGCCGACCTTTGCATTCACCTGCGTCTGGCCCACGCCCTCGATCGCATATTCGACCGGGTCTTCGACGGTCAGGATGTTGCGGCTGCCATCGTTCAACTGGCGCAGGCCCGCATAGAGCGTCGTCGTCTTGCCCGATCCGGTCGGCCCGGTGACCAGCACGATGCCGTTGGGTTCGCGCCAATGCCTCGCGCGATACGCAGCCGGTCGGTCGCGCCGGTGAGGCCGAGCGCGTCAAGCCCGATGCCGGTGTTCGCCTTGTCCAGAATGCGCAGCACCACCCGCTCGCCGCGCCCGGCTGGGCAGCGTCGACACGCGCACATCAAGCAGCTTGCCCCCAAGGGTCAGGCCGATGCGCCCGTCCTGCGGCACGCGGCGCTCGGCAATGTCCAGCCGCGCCATCACCTTCATCCGGCTGACCACGACAGAGGCGACGTGCGGAGGCATGCGCAACGTTTCGCGCAGCACGCCGTCGATCCGCATACGCACCACCAGCCCGGTTTCATAAGGTTCGATATGAATGTCGCTGACGCCCTGCCGCGCCGCCTCTGCGATGATCCCGTTGATCAGGCGGATCGCGGGCGCGTCGTCGGCGCTGTCGAGCAGGTCCTCTGCCGTGGGCAGATCGCCCGCGATCAGGTCCAGCTCATCCGCGCCCATGTCCAGCGATCCAGCCATGGCTGCCGCGCTGCCGTCCATCGCATAATGGTCGGACAGGTGCGCGTCGAACCGGGCGGCATCGACGACCTCGATGGCGAACGGGCGGCCCAGATGCCGCCGCAGTTCGATCAGCACGCGTCGGTCCGCATCGGCGCGCAAGGCGACGCGAAGCCCCTGCGCCGGTTCGCCCGGCAGCAGCACCACGCCATGCTTGCGCGCGAAGGCATAGGGGATTTCATCGCGCAGGCGCGGCGCGGGATGGCTGCCGATCTCGCCTTCCCCCCGCCCTTCCGGCGTGAGCGGACCGCCGGAGATCATGGCTTGGGCGGGTCCTGCATCGTCGATGGTGGAATATCGACCGGGCGGATCGGGCTAGCCGCAGGCGCTGCGGGCGGCGGCGGCGTACCGGCTGCCGATGGTGGCGCGGCATAGACCTGATCATCCGGCCCGGCCGGCGGCGCTTCGGGCGGAGCCGCGCCGATATAATCGCGCACCAGTTCGTCGATGGTCGGCTCACGATCGGGGTTGTAGAGCCGCTGCATGTCGCGGGCATAGCCATAGCGACGGGCGCTGATGGCCGCAGCTTCCTGCGCTGAACGCACGATGGTCGGACGGATGAACACGACCAGATTGTTCTTCGTGCGCTGCTTGCTCTTGGACTGGAACAGGCGACCGATGGCGGGCAGGTCGCCCAGCAGCGGAATCTTCTCCAGCGTGCGCCGCTCATTGTCGTCCAGCAAGCCGCCCAGCGCGACGATCTGGCCATTGCCGACCGTGATCGTGCTTTCGATCTCGCGCTTGTTGATGATGAGGTCGCTGTTGTCGTTCGACACCGGCCCGGCGATCGAGCTGACTTCCTGACGCAGGAACAGCTTGATCTCGTCATCGGCGTTGACCTGCGGCCGGACTTCCAGCTGGATCCCGACATTCTGCCGCTGGACGGTGCGGAACTGGTTGTCGAAATTCTGGCTGAGCGCCTGCCCGGTGGTGATCGGAATTTCCTGACCCACCAGAATGCGGGCCTGCTGATTGTCCAGCGTGTAGAGCCACGGCGTCGACAAAAGGTTCGATTGCGTGTCGGTCTTGATGGCGTTGACGATCGCGCCGAACACGCCGTTGCTGCCAAGGCGCGTGGCCACCCCGCCGATCCCGCCCGCCGCGTTGAGCAGCGAAGACACCGCTGCCTGCTGCAATGTGTCGCCCAGCTGGCTGTTGGTTTCGGTGACGGTAGTCTGTCCGTTCACCGTCGTGGTCGTCGTGTTAAGGCGCGTTGCGGCATAGGCACCGGCCAGCGTCAGGATATTGGGGCTGGCGTTGCTGTAATTGGTGACGGCAAAGCCCGTGTCGGTACTGCCGATCAGGAACTGGACGCCCAGCTTCTTGGCCGCCGCATCGCTGATTTCCACGACGATCGCCTCGACCAGGATCTGGTCGCGCTTGGTGTCGAGCTGCCGGATGACTTCGCCCACCTGTCGCTGCACATCGGGATTGGCGGCGATGACGATGGCGTTCGCGCCTTCGAAGCGGGTGACAACGGCGGGTCCGCGCGTGACGATGCCGGTCGAGCCGGATACGCCGCCGCTGCTCGCTGCGGGCGCGCTGAAGGCGGCGGGCGCTGGCGCGGCGGCGCTGCCCGACGAACCGCTGCCGCTGCTGCTTCCCGATACGCTGCTGCGCGCGGGGCTGAGTGCGGCCTGCGTGCTCGCGGACACCGGCTGTCCCAGCAATTGCTGAATGACGGGCAGCAACTGGCCCGCATCGGCATGTTCCAGCCAATATACGCGGATGTCCGCGCCATTTGCGGCCTGCCGATCCAGGTTGCGGGCAACCTCCGCCAGCCGCGCGACTGTGCCGGCCTCTCCCCGGATCAGCACGCTGTTGCTGCTGTCGACGGCAACCACGGACGCTCCGGCCAGCGCAGCCGCCGCCCCTTCCGCACCGCCACCACCGGTGCCGACCAGTTGTTGCAGCGACTGGGCGACTTCCCGCGCACCGGCATTTTTCAGCGCGATCATCTGCGTCGATGCGACATCGCGGTCGATGCGCGCCACCACCTGGCGGATGCGCATGACATTGTCGGCATAGTCGGCGACCACGATGCTGTTGCCGGCACGATTGGCGGTGACGGAGCCTTCACGGCTGACCAGCGGGCGCAGCGTTTCAAGGGCGGAGGCCGCGTCGATCGAACGCAGGCGAAACACCTCCGTCACGAACTGGTTGCGGTTGGCGGCCCGGCCAACGCCACTCGGCTGCCCCGCCGCACCGTCGACCGGCTGAATGCGATAGGCGCCGCCCGGTGCCGGCACCGCAACCAGCCCGTTGGCGCGCAGGGTGGACAGGAAAATCTCGAAATATTCGGTGCGCGACAGCGGCCGGTCGGTCACGACCGAAACCTTCCCCTGCACCCGGTTGTCGATGATGAAGGTGCGACCGGTCGCCCGCGCCGCATCCTGAATGAACGCGCGGATATCCGCGTCGCGCACGTTCAGGCTGTATTGCGCCATCACCGGCCCCGTCACCAACGGTGCCAACAGCAGCGAAGCGCCGCCCATGATCGTCCAGAACTTTTTCATTGCCCGCCCAAATTCAGCGCCAGCGTCACGTTGCCGCCGCCCCGTTCGACCTGCAAGGACAGCCGCGCACCCGGCGCGATCATCGATTGCAGCGATTGCATGTCCGACGCCGAACCGACCGGCGTCCCGTTGATTGCGGTGATCACGTCACCATTCTGAAAGCCGCCCGCGGCAAAGGCGCCGCCGCTGCCCTTCGGCCCGACGCTGATGCCGGTCATCCGGTTGCCCTGCACGCGCGGGGCAAAGGCGATGTCCGACTGCACCGACGCCGCGTTGATCGCTGATCCGGCCGCGCCGGTCGTGGACGGAACGCCGCCCGGCACCGGCGCGCTGTCGGGAACTGCGCCGGACTGATCGATGAACAGGCTTTCCTGCGCCCCGCCCCGATCGATCACGACATGGTCGAACGCCACGCCCTTCAATATCACACCCGGCATGATCTCATCGCCCACGGCATAGCTGGCCTGCACGCCGTCGGCCCCCGCGATGATCGCGGAACCGCCACCTGCCCCTTCGTTGAGTCGCGTGCCGAACAGCTTGAGCGCCAGCGAGGTCACATTGCCGCCGCCCGACGGCTGGGCGCTGCGGAAAAACGGATCGAATGTGGAGAGCAGCGCCATGCGCTCCGCCGCGCCCGGACGGCAGGCACGCGCGCATTCCAAATGCCGAACAGCCCGACCGGCGTTACCAGCACCCAGAACAGGCGCGCCACCTGCACCGCCAGGATCGCGCAGAGCGTGAATTCCACCCAACGCGCGGCATCGAAACGGCGCAGGCGCACGCCGCCCGGCGCACGCCCCTTTCCCCTCAACCGTTCTGCCAGCGACATCGCCATGAAATTCAGGCACCCCCTGCGCCATTGGGTGAGCCAACGCCCGCCCCTGGCCATAGACGGAGGATTTGTGACGCTAATATTGCAGGATGCAAGCTAGATGTGCGCCTTTGTGACAATGGCTGGCTCGGTCCGTCGAAAAACGCCGTGCCGACCCGCCGTAGAGGCTTGCACTTCGCGCCAAGCGGCTTAGCGCAGAAGACGCCAGCGCAACGATTTCGACGGACTTCACGCATGACCTTCGCCGCCGACGCCGACCCGGCCCTGCTGATGCGCCATCCGGGCATTCAGCGTTTTCCGAGCAAGGCGCTGACCCTTTTTTACAAGCGCGAATTTCTGAACGCGGCCGAATGCGCGGGCCTGATCGAGCGGATAGACCGCGACCGGCGGCCCTCCACCATCGCGGACGCCAATGGCGACGGCTATTTCCGCACCAGCGACACCTGCGACCTCGACAATGCCGATCCCTTCGTCGCGGCGATCGACAGGAAGATCGCGGAATATGCCGGCATCGATCCCGCCTATGGCGAACCGATGCAGGGGCAACGCTATGCCGTGGGGCAGGAATTCAAGGCACATACCGATTATTTCGACCCGGCGGGGGCGGATTTCGACCGCTATTGTTCGGTGGCGGGCAATCGCACCTGGACCTTCATGATCTATCTGAACAAGCCGGAAGCCGGCGGGGCGACCCGCTTCCTGAAAGCCGACAAGATCGTCCAGCCCGAAGCGGGAAAGCTGCTCGCCTGGAACAACCGCACGGCGGAGGGGAGGCTGAATGCGGCAACCCTGCATCACGGGATGAAAGTGCGGCAGGGCACCAAATATATCATCGAAATGGTTTCGGGAAAAGGAATGGCGGTGAGGCGTCGGGGGTCAAGGTAGAAGCACCACCCCGGCGAAGGCCGGGGCCCAATTGGGGGACGGCAATAACGAAGCGCATCGCTCCATTACGTCCACCTTGCCCGTGGGCCCCGGCCTTCACCAGGAGGGCAGGCGCACGATGTTCCTTGCCCCAGAACTTGAAGCCCAGGCTCATCGAAAGCGTCGTCCCCCGCTTGTAGCGGTTGATGATGACTTCGCTGTCACCCAGCTTCTGATATTCCAGATATTTGGTGCCGGTCAGGTTGCGCGCCTCGAACTTCAGTTCGGCGGTGCGGTTCAGCACCTTGAACCCCTGCCGCGCGACGAAGTCGATCTGGATGCCGGGACGCTCGACGATGGGCGGCTGCTGCGCCGTTCCGGCCTGAAGTCCGCGGCTGGTGACCCGCTCGCTGGCATAGGTGAACAGCAGCGTCTGTTGCGACAGGCCGTCCTGATCCTCGAACCCAAGTTGCAGGTTCACCAGATGCTCCGACTGGCCGGTCAGCGGGTCGCCATCGTTGAACAGCCCATCTGCCGGACCGTTGTAGATCGGCCGATACCGGCGGCCGTCGATCAGCTCGTCTCCGACCTTCAGCTTCGACTTGCTGTAGGTATAATTGACGATCGCCAGAAAGCGGCGGTTGTCCCAGAACGCGCCGTCCCCGAACACCGTGTCCATCGGGAAATATTTCTGCGCCTCGAACTCCGCGCCATACAGGTCGGCGCTGGGCGCGTTGGCGAAGCCGGTCTGGACGATGTCGCTGCCGGCCGGGAAGATAGCTGACTGTTTCGATCGGGTTGTCGATCTTCTTGTAGAAGCCCGCCGCCGTCAGCCGCTCGCCCCGCCCGAAATAATATTCGTAGCGCGCCTCGAAATTGGTCAGCCTGCTGTCCTTCAGGAACGGGTTGCCGATGAAGGAACGGTCGCTGTCGGTATCCTGATACAGCTGCTGGGCCAGCTCGCGGAACTGGGGCCGGGCCAGCGTCTTCGACATATGCCCGCGAACCTGCATGTCGGACGCGAAGTTCCACGTCACCGTGACGGCGGGCAGCCAATAGGACCGCGCGAGATTGGTCTGCGCGAACGAGACGCCTACGCCACCGCCCGGCAGCACCGTTTCCAGCGCGTCCTCGTAGCGGATGCCGAAATTGGCGCGCAGGCCGTCTGTGATCTCGCCCTCGACCTGGGCATAGGCACCGTGGATCCGCAGCGACGCATCATAGGTCGGTGCGCAGGTCGGTGCGACGCAGGTGTTCGCAAGCCCGATGCCATAGGTCTGGAGATTGAAGTCCGACAGCAGATAGTCGGGCCGCTGCTGTGCGACCGCATCGTTCAGCGCCACGTTGCCCGCGGTCTGGTAGCGGAAGGTGTAGCGGCTCGAGGTGCGATCGGTGTCGCTATAGGCATAGCCGACCGACAGCGCGAACGGGCGATCGAACGGCACGTTCCAGGTGAGGTTCGCCTGCCCCGACCACAAGGTCTCGTCGAGTTCGCTGGACGCCACGGTCGCGCTCTGCAAGCCGCTGAGGTTGTTCGTGTAATCGCCGACGTTCGCATTGTACTGATAGGTGAACTGGCGCTCATAGGGCGAGTTGCGCTGGGTCTCGGCGTAGCTGCCGCGGGTATCGAGCGCGAAGTCGCCGAACTTGAACTCGCCGACCAGCTGCGTGTCGATCAGCTGGCGTTCGAACCAGCTGGTGTTCTGGACGATGAACGGCTGGATGCCGTCGACGTCGCCGATGTTCGAGGTCGAACCGGTGCTGAGACGTCCCTGCTTCAGCGTGTCGTGAATGTAGAGGTTGGTCCAGCGGATCTTGTTCTCGCCGAACTCCGCGCCGAAGCCGAGCAGGCCGTTGATGATCGAACGGTTGTCGGTCAGCACCGTGCGGAAGTCGCGCGTGAGGATGCCGCCGACATCGTCGGTCGACTGCTGGATCGTGTCGCGCGTCCGCCACGTGTTGCTGATCCCGGCCGCGGCGATCACGCCGACCCGGGTGCTGCCGATATCGGCCGAGGTGCCGAAGCTGGTCTCGGCCCGGAGAAATTGGCCGGGATGTTGCGGTTGCGCTGCGCCAGGGTGGTCGGCGCATTGACCAGGCTGGCGGTGATCGCGGACAGTTCCGCGCGGCGTTCGTCGAAAGTCTTGTCGGGCGACAGCGTGTCGATGCCGATCGGGCGACCGGTCGCCAGCTCCGCGCAGGCCTTGCGGCTCGCCGCCGTCGAAGCCGGTCCAGTCGCGCATCGCTGCCATAATAGGTGTAGCCAAGCTCGCCCGGTGGTTTCCAGTGTCTGCCCCGACGCGCGCCGCCGATCCTCGAAGAACGTCTTTTCGGGCAGCGCCTTGGTCGTCAGGTTGATGACGCCGCCGCCGAACTCGCCCGAATAGTTGGCCGAATAGCTTTTCTGGACCACCGCCGATGCGATCACGTTGGTCGGGAAGATGTCGAGCGGGACCACGCGCTTCAGCGGCTCCGGCGACGGCAGCGGCGATCCGTTGAGGAGCGACGACGAGTAGCGATCGCCGAGACCGCGCACATAGACCAAGCCGTTGCCGACGACCGACAGGCCGGTCACGCGTTGCAGCGCGCCGGCGATGTCGCCTTCGCCGGTCCGCGCGATGTCGGCGGACGACAGCACCGTTGACCACCTTCGGCGGTGCGCGCGGATGGCGCGTTCGGGCGTATGTTCGCCCGATGACGACGATGTCTTCACCGCCGGAATTGCCGCCGGGAGTCGAAATCTCGACCTGCTCCTGCGCCTGCGCGGCCTGTGCCGTCGGGTCGATGCGGTCTTCGACCGGCGTGCCCGCTTGGGGCGAGACGACGCTGCCGGCTGGAGCGCTTTGCGCGAACGACTGCGCCGGGACGAGCGTCGTCGTCGCGAGCAGCGACGGCAGAGCGCGAACGGCTGACTTCATGTTATCAGCCCCAGATGTTCCACAAGCCCCCGGCCTTGACCGTGCATGCCATCTACCGGTGAGGGCAGCGGAGCCGCGCTGGCCCCGCTGCCCTTCCGGGGTGATCAATGGTGGATCAGAGCGTCGGGATGGCGAGGCGCGTAGCTGGTCGTACGCGAAGCTCGCGCGGTGTCGCTGTTGCACGTCCAACCGCTTGTACCAGGTGTCGGTGCGCGTCCGTTCGACCGCACCGATATAGCTCGTGTTCACGAGGAACGAGCTGCCCGACGGGTTGAGCGTCGCGGCGTTGAACGGCGGTGGCCGCTGGTTCGACTGGCCGGCCGTGGAGGAACGTTCCCGTGTCGGCCGAAGCGGTGACGGCGGCGCTCTCGTTGTTGTTGCTGCCGCAACGTCGGAAGATCGCCTGCTGCTCTTCGGTCCGTCACGGTGACATTGCCGTGCGATGGTCGTCGCATAGCGGCGTTGCCGCAGCTGATCACCACCGAGTTGAATACCGGCGGGCCCTTGTCCTCCAGCGTGGCGTGCTGGCGGGACGCGACGGTCGTCTTGCCGCCGGCATCGGTCGCCAGCGATGTCCAGGCATCGTTGCGCGGCGTCGTCGACGATACGCGTTGACGCAGCGTCGCAATCGGTGCCGCCGCGGAACAGATGGCGTTCGCCGACGTCGGTCAGCGGTCGAGCGATCTCGATGAAGGTGACGTTGCGACGACGGTGGGTCCACTGGCGCGGCAGCGCGTCTTCCATTACCGTTCGAGTCGATCTCGGTCGAGTAGTTGTCGGCCCGCGTGCCGCCCGAACGCTGCACCGCGATCACGAACTGGATGAAGCCCTGATAACCAAGGTCGGTGTCCAGATTGTCATCGTCATTGCCGGTCAGCACCAGATATTTGGCGGGCACGCGGCCGCCGAACCATTCGATGCCGTCGTCCGAGCTGTTGTGGACCTGCACATGGTCGACCGTGGTGCCGCTGCCGACGCCCGCGAAGGTGATGCCGTTGATTTCCTGGTTCGGTGCGAGTTCGAAACCGGCATAGCGCACCTGCACATATTGCAGCGAGCCGCTGTTGTCGGTGGCAAGCGCGCCGCCATAAGGCGCGTCGGCCGATCCCTCAAAATTCTGCTGGCAGTTTGCTGCACCGCCGGTCGCACCGCCGATGCAATCGGAAATCGGCGCACGGCCGAGCATGACGATACCGCCCCACAGCGCCTGGCTGTCGTTGGTCGCGGTGCCTTCGACGTTGCGGCGGCCGGTGAAGATAATCGGCTGGCTGGCCGTGCCGACCGCCACCAGCTTGGAGCCGCGATTCACGACCAGGAAGTCGAGGCCGCCGGAACCGAAGATGACGACGCCCGGATCGACAGACAGGGTCACGGCCTTGCCGCCGCTCGCCGTGCCGTCGCCGCCCACGTCAGTGCCCACGTCAACGCGGCCCGAAAGCGAGTAGATGGTGCCTGCGCGCTTGGGAATGTTGAAGTCGCTGCTGATCCGGCCGGTGATCGAGCAATTGCGCAGATTGTTGATGACGCCGGCATTGGTGAAGCCGGTCGGGCAATCCGCCGCAGGACCGGTCGGGGTCGGCGTGGGGGTGGGAGTCGGGGTTGGCGCGGGGGTCGGCGTCGGTGCCGGAACCACGATCACGCCTTCACCGGGAGAGGCAACGCCGTCCGCACCGCAGCCGCTCAGGCACGCGCTGGCCGCACTTGCCAGCAGGATCGTCGAAAGCCTGGAAAACTTCACCATTATAGTCTCCGCTCCGGCGCGATGCCGGCAATATGGGTTAGGCGGAGCGCAGGGGACGTCGAATCAAGTGGCAGCCCCCTACCGCCCTCGAAGCGGCGGTTAGGCGGACCTGATGACAGGCAAATTATGTTGGCGTGACGCTTTGGAGACTCTGAAATGACATTTTGATGACATCGGCCGGGCCGCCATTGCGGGCCGTGAAAGGACATTCTCCGCAATTCCAACGGCTTCTGAGGTTCGACGAAAAGAAAGAGGCGGCCTGAAGCCGCCTCGATCGTCCGACCGCTGCGCCGCATTTATGACGGCCAGCAATATTTCAGGGAATTGATCGGGCTATTGGGCGCCGATCCGCTTCAACGCGATCAATGCGACGTCGCGCGTCGACATCACCTTGCCGCTTGCCAGAACGACCTCGAACGGGTGCCGGCTGTCGCGTGCTGCGCGATAGGCTGCTGCGGCTTCGGCCATGCGTCCCGTCCGCTGATAGACCTGCCCCAGATTGAGCAGGCGGGCGGGATCGTCGCTCTGCACGCCCTGCAGCGCAGCAAGCTGAGCCTCAGCCTGTAAATAATTGCCCTGAAGGATTGCCGACACGCCCAGTGCACCTGGCTGATAACCGACCTCGGCGGGCTGCTGCGCCATGGCTGGCGCGGCAACTGTGCCCAGCGTGGCGGCAGCGACCACAAGGGAAACGATCCTGAACATCGGGCATCTCCTTCGCAAAAACTTTCTAATTTAGCGAAGATGATTTCACTTTTATGACGCGCCGACAATAGGGTCAAAGGCGGGAGCAGCGAAAATTCTTTACAGCATTCTCAATATCTTATGAGATATTCACGGCACTGTCACAATAGTGAAACAATTGTCATCGGCGATTTCGCATGCCAACGAATCGCATCGACATGGCATAGCCACTGCAATTGCACGCGGATGAATGGAATTGGGTGCGTCGTACCCACAGTCCGATCGACCTTCCGGCCAATAAATGCTTCGATACAGAAAGTCCGGGAGGTTCTGTTGCCCGGCCCTCCCGGCGGCCGCTGGAATCCATTCTGTTGCCCGGCTGGCCCAGCCGCGTTCTGTTAGGGTAATGTCAGGCCGTGAGGCCCTCAATTACGCTGCGAGAGCAAGTGCTTCGTTATCGTTGGCACTTGTGGGTTTTGAGCCTTGAACGGGTTACTCAGCCCGGGCGAAAGCCCCGTCTTTCAATACACGTCGATCCTGGTTCGGCCCCGTCAACACTGGCCGCAGCGACATGCACTGACCGACCGTTGATGGTGGAGCCGCCGGGTACTGCCCCCGGGTCCGCTGCATCTATTACACGACACAATTTATCGCCATAGCCGGCCGAAACCGGCAATCCCTATATAGGGGCTATTTCCCGAATGAAAAGAGAGCGGCATTCGCGGCGACTTTCGTCGGCGGCGAACGCCGGCCTCTCAATCCCTGATTCAGGAAAGCTCAGTTCGGCTTGGAATCGTCCACCGCGTCCTTGGCCTTCTCGCCGGCATCGCGGACGGCATCTGCCTTGTTCTCCAGCGCGTCGGCCTTGTTCTCCAGAACGTTCTCCGCCATGCCATTGGCATTGTCGGCAGCCGCCTCATAGGCCGCTGCATTGTTGTCGATCGCATCGGCGGCGTTGTCATACGCATTCTGGACGTTTTCGCCTTCCTTCGTGCCACATGCGGCAAGAAGGGCAAGGCTCACGAGGCCCAGTGCTTGAACAGCTCGGTTCACACGCTTTCTCCTGTTGCAAGCCCCCCAGTTTCAGAGCGGGCAGGTCGCGCCCAAACGAGATCGGGCTGGGAATTGTTCCCGGCCCGACCAACGGTTCATCGCAAATGCGCTTTCGCGCGAACGCCTTACTTGCGCAGTGAATCCCGGATTTCGCGCAGCAGCACGATGTCTTCCGGCGTCGGCGCGGGCGCGGCGGGCGCTTCCTCCTGCTTGCGCAGCACGCGATTGGCGGTGCGCACGATCAGGAAGATGATGAAGGCGAGGATGATGAAGTTGATGACGACGGTCAGGAACTCGCCCCAGCCGAACATCGCCACGCCCGCGCCTTTCAGGTCGGTGTAGCTGTCGGGATTGCCCTTGAACGTGGCGGGGATTTCACCGAGCCGGATGAAGTAGCGCGAAAAGTCCACACCGCCGAAAATCCAGCCGACCACCGGCATGATCAGATCGTCGGTCAGCGACTTGGTGATCGTGGCGAACGCGCCGCCGATGATGACGCCGACGGCCAGGTCCAGCACGTTCCCGCGCGCGATGAATTCCCGAAATTCCTGAAACATTCCAACCCCCATCTTCAACATGAAATCGTTTGCAGTCCCCGCGTCCAACGGGGAACGACGTCATGGCCTGTTGCTGTGAACCTTGCAACACACTATCGATTGGCCGTTCGCACAACGCGGACGACCATCCAATGAGGACACCAGATGCGTTCCGCACTCGCCCGTCGCTTCGCCCCCGCAGCCCTTGCCCTTGCCGCCATGACCAGCCTTTCCGCCTGCGGCATCAACAGCGTTCCGACGGCACAGGAAGAGGCCAAGGCTAAGTGGGCCGATGTTCAGGCGCAGTATCAGCGCCGCGCCGACCTCATCCCCAACCTCGTCGCGACGGTGAAGGGGGCCGCCAATTTCGAGCAGAAGACGCTGACCCAGGTGACGGAGGCGCGCGCCAAGGCCAGTTCCATTCAGGTCAGCGCCGATGACCTGTCCGATCCCGCCAAGGTCGCGCAGTTTCAGGCGGCGCAGGGCGCGGTGTCCAGTTCGCTCGGCCGCCTGCTCACCACGGTGGAGGCCTATCCCGACCTCAAGTCCAACCAGAATTTCCTGACCCTGCAATCGCAGCTTGAAGGGACGGACAATCGCATCACCGTTGCCGTGCGCGATTATAATGAGGCCGTGCGCGCTTATAACACGCGTATCCGCACCTTTCCCGACATGATCGGGGCAAAGCTGATCCATGGCGCAAAGCCGATGACCCCGTTCCAGGCGAAGGCCGGGGCGGAAGATGCGCCCAAGGTCGATTTCGACTAAGGCGATGGCCCGGCTCGCCCGCCCTGCCCTGCTGATCGCGGCGCTGTGCCTTGGCATGCTGACGGCATGCCAGCAGCTTGCGCCGCAATCGCCCAATCTGCCCTATCTGGCGCAGACCCACGGGAAGGGCGGCGCCCGCGCGGCATGACCATGATCCGCGCCATACGGGCGACGGTGCTCGCCCTGCTGCTTGCCCTGCTCGCGTTGCCGCTGCTGGCGCAGGGCGCCTTCGCGCAGACATTTCCGAAACTGACCGGTCGCGTTGTCGACGACGCCAACCTGCTGCCCCCCGATGTCGAGGCGCGGCTGACGGAAAAGCTGGACGCGCTGGAACGGCAGTCCGGACGACAGCTGGTCGTGACCACCCTGCCCGATCTTCAGGGCTATGACATTTCCGACTATGGCTACCAACTCGGCCGCAACTGGGGCATCGGGCAGAAGGACAAGGAAGACGGCGCCCTGCTGATCGTGGCGCCCAATGAGCGCAAGGTTCGGATCGAGGTGGGCTATGGCCTGGAAGGCGTGCTGACCGACGCGCAAACCTCCCTCATCATTCAGAACGATATCGCACCGCGCTTCAAGGCGGGCGACATGCCCGGCGGGATCGAGGCCGGTGTGGACAGGATCGCCACGCTTCTGAAACTGCCGCCGGAGGAAGCGAAGAAGCAGGCCGCGGCAGCGGCTCAGGCGGTGAAGAAACGGCGCAGCGGCACCGATGCCAGCGACATCTTCACCGCGATCTTCTGGCTGTTCATCATCTTCTTCGTCATCCTGCCGATCTTCTTCGGGCGCAGGCGCTATGGCCGCCGCTATGGCAGCGGCGAGGCCGCCCGTGGTGATCTGGGGCGGCAACGACTGGGGATCGGGCGGCGGATCGAGCTGGGGTGGCGGCGGCGGTTCCGACTGGGGCGGTGGCGGCGGCTTTTCGGGCGGCGGCGGCAGCTTCGGTGGCGGCGGTTCATCGGGGAGCTGGTAAGTGGCGGCAAAAGCCTTTCTGAACGAAGCCGACCATCAACGGGTCAGCGACGCGGTGGCGCAGGCAGAAGCGCTGTCGGATGGAGAGATCGTGACCATCGTCGCGCGCCTCGTCCGACGCCTATCCATGACGTCGGCCTGCACTGGGCGATCGGCACCGCCTTTCTGGCGCTGGGCGTCTATGCTGCCTTTCCCGGCTTCTATCGCAACCTGCTGCTCGATGTGGCGGGCGGTTGGGAGCATGAGATTTCCGACCGCTTCTTCCTGACGACGATCTTCGTCGCCTGCGTCCTCAAATTCCTGTTCGTGCGCTATCTGCTCGTTATCCGGCCGCTGCGCATGGCGCTGACGCCGGGCGCGACGAAAAACCGCCGGGTGCGCCGCCGCGCCCTTGCGCTGTTCCGCGCCGCCGCCGAACAACGCACTCGCGCCGCCACCGCCGTCCTCATCTACCTCTCGCTCGACGAACATCGCGCGGAAATCGTCGCCGATGCCGCCATCCGGGCAAGGTGGACGAGAGCATCTGGGGCGATGCCATGGCCGCGCTCATTACCCATGTCCGCGCAGGGCAGGCTGGCGAAGGCATTGCCGAAGCCGTGCGTCAGGTGGGCGTCGTACTTGCCGCGCATTTCCCGCGCAGCGAGGATGACCGCAACGAGCTTCCCGACAGGCTGATCGAATTATGAGCGACCCGGAAGAAATCATGTGGGAAGGCCGCTTCATCACGGCCAAGCGGCGCGGCAAATGGGAATATGTCTCGCGCGCGCGCAACATCCGCGCCGGCGTCATCCTGGCGCTGGTCGACGGCGCAGACGGACAGGAAGTCGTGCTGGTCGAACAGTTCCGCGTTCCATTGGGGAAACGCTGCCTGGAACTGCCCGCCGGTCTGATCGGCGACCATGACGACAATGCGGACGAGGATGCCGCCGTCGCCGCCGCCCGCGAGCTGGAGGAAGAAACCGGCTATCGCGCGGGCCGCATGGAGTTGCTGGGCGAATTTTTCAGCTCGCCGGGCATGGTGTCGGAAAGCTTCTCGCTATTCCGCGCGCACGATCTGGAACGAGTAAGCGAAGGCGGCGGCGAACCGGGCGAGGACATCACCGTCCATCATGTGCCGCTCGCTCGCCTGCCCGCCTACATCGCGGAAAAGCGCGCCGAAGGCTGGGCGATGGATGTGAAGCTGCTGACGCTATTGGGCGGCGGGTTTATCGGCTAAAGGCCGCGCGCCGTTGCCCTCTTACCGGAAATTGTCGGCGTAGGCCTGAATCTTCAGCTTGCGGGCAGGCGCTTCAGTCACATGATAGTCGAAGCCCTGGCGCTGGGCATAGGCGATGGCGGCGTCCTTGTCCGGGAACACCAGCCGCAACTGCTGCTGCGTGTCGCCAGACCCGGCCCAGCCGGTCAGGGGATCGGGCTGCTTTGCCTCGGCCGGCGCATGTTCCAGCACCCACTCACCCGTCCGGGCCTTGCCCGACTGCATGGCGTTCTTGGGCATTTGATAGATGCGCGCGGTCACTGGCGATTACTCCGAAGAAAGCTGCTGGCCTCTGGCCGCTTCGATGCCGCCGCTTGGCCCCGCCGTCAAGAGCCGCGACGCGCCGCATCGGCCCGTTTCGTGCGTAAAGTGGGGTCCGCACCCGCCGGATCGTCGGGCCAGGGGTGGCGGGGATAGCGCCCGCGCATCTCGCGCGCAACGTCGCGCCAGCTGCCCGCCCAGAAACCGGGCAGGTCGCGCGTCGTCTGGATAGGGCGGCCAGCGGGCGACGTCAGGCTGAGCACCAGCGGGGTGCGCGCGCTGCCCACGGTCGGATGCTGGGAGAGGCCATATAGCGCCTGCACACGCAATTCGACGCGCGGCCCGCCTTCGGCAGCATAGTCGATGGCATGGGTCGACCCGGCGGGTGAGCGGAATTCGGCGGGGGCCAGCCGATCGATATGCTGCCGCGCGTCCCAGCCCAGCCGGTTGTCCAGCGCCTGCGTCAGCGCGCCCGCATCGATGTCCGACAATCGCCGCTTGCCCGCCAGCAGCGGGGCCAGCCAATCATCCAATGTCTCCAGCAGCGCGGCGTCGCCCAGCACCTCTTCCCCGGCGTAAGCAGCGCGAGTACGCAGCGCGCGGCCATTGGCGCTCCACGGCAATTGATCGAGGCCATGGTCGCGCACGCCGCCGATCAGCGCGGCGACGATAGCGGCGGGATCGGGCCGATCGTCGCCCCCGGTCGACAGCTTCACCGCACCCAGCCGCCGTTCGCGCAACGCCTCCACCCCGCCATTGTCCTTGCGGAAACGGACGGTGCGCACATCCTCCACCCGGTCGGCGAACAGGTCCAGCACGTCACCCTCGCTCAGCGGCGCGGCAGACAGGATGCGCGCGCCCGACGCGCTGCCCTGCACCTCGCCCACCGCCAGCCAGTCCTCGCGGGCCAGCGGCGAGAGCGGATCGAGCCGAAAGCCCCGCCCGCCCACGCTGATCCATTCCGCGCCATCGGCGGCGCGGCGCTTCGCCACCCGGTCGGGAAAACCAAGCGCCAGGCACAGACCCGTTGCATGATCGTCGGTCACGCGCGGCGGATCGGGATCGACCATCCGCGCCCAGCGCTTTGCCAGCGCCTGCGCCGCATCTGCCCGCCGCCCCGTTTCCCGCCGCCAGCGGGTCAACCGCTGCGACAGGTCGGGTTCGCTGCCGCCCACCCCGCGTTCGGACAGCAGCACGGCGACCTGCGCCGCGCGTTCGGCAAGGCCGCGCTCGGCGGCGGCCAGCAGCATATGGGCGATGCGCGGGGCAAGCGGCAGCCGGGCCATGGCGCGGCCATGCGCCGTGATCGCCCCCTCCCCATCCAGCGCGCCCAGTCGGATCAGGCGGGACCGGGCCTCCTGCACCGCGGCCACGGGCGGCGGGTCCAGCCAGCGCAGGGTCGCCGGGTCGCGCACGCCCCAAAGCGCGCATTCCAGCATCAGGCCCGACAAATCGCTTTCCAGTATTTCCGGCGGATCGAATGGCGGCATGCCCGCATTCGCGGCCGCTTCCCACAGGCGATAGGCGACACCGGGCCGCTGCCGCGCGGCGCGCCCGGCCCGCTGCGTGGCTGCCGCCTGACTGGCGCGTTCGGTCACCAGCCGCGTGACGCCCGCCGCCCGGTCATAGCGGGGTCGCCGGGCTAGGCCGCTGTCGACCACGATGCGCACGCCATCGATGGTCAGGCTGGTTTCCGCGATGCTGGTGGCCAGAATGACCTTGCGCGTGCCCGGCGCGGCGGCGCAGATCGCGGCGCGCTGTTCGGCGGGTTCAAGGCTTCCGTGCAGCTTGTGGACGATGGCGTCGATGCCGGACAGGCGCTCCGCCGTCCGCTCGATTTCACCCACGCCGGGCAGGAAGGCCAGCAGATCGCCCGCCTCTTCCCCCAGCGCGCGCCGGATCGTCGACGCCATGGCATCCTCGATCCGCTGTGCCCCGTCCCGGCCCACATGGCGCAGCTCCAGCGGGTGCATCCGCCCCTCGCTCTCCACCACCGGCGCGTTGCCCAGCAGCGCGGAAAAGCGCGCGCCATCCAGCGTCGCCGACATCGCCACCACCCGCAGGTCCGGGCGAAGCGCGCCCTGGGCGTCCAGCGCCAAAGCGATGCCGAAATCGCTGTCCAGACTGCGTTCGTGCACTTCGTCGAACAGCACGGCGGACACGCCCGCCAGCTCCGGATCGTCCTGAATGCGGTTGCGGAAGATACCTTCCGTCACCACCAGAATGCGGGTGGATGCGGAATGCTTGCTGTCCATCCGGGTGGCGTAGCCCACAGTGCGCCCCACCGGCTCTCCGGCCAGCTCGGCCATCCGCTCGGCTGCGGCGCGGGCGGCCAGGCGGCGGGGGGAAAGCAGCAGCACCTGTCCGCTGCACCATGGTTCACCCAGCAGAGCGGGGGCCACCGCCGTCGTCTTGCCGGCGCCGGGCGGGGCGACCAGAACCGCGTTGGCCCCGGTGGCGAGCGCGGCCAGCAGGTCGGGCAGCACGGCATGGATGGGAAGGCCGCTGCTCATGCCGCCGCCCACACGCTGCTGCCACCCGTCCGATCAATAGGCGCGGGCAATGGCGAATTCGACCGCCTCTACCAGCGCCGATTTCGCCTGTCCCGCGCCAAAGGGCGCCAGCGCATCGATGGCGCGCTGCCCATAATGGCGGGCGCGGGCCAGCGTGTCGGCAATCGCGCCGGTCTTCGTCAGCAGGGCGTTGGCATGGGCCAGATCCTCATCCGACACCCGGCGTCCGGCGATCGCTTCCTTCCAGAAGGCGCGGTCCTGCTCATCGCCGCGGGCATAGGCCAGGATGACGGGCAAGGTCACCTTGCCGTCGCGGAAATCGTCGCCCACATCCTTGCCCATGGTTTCGCCATCGGCGGCGTAATCGAGCGCATCGTCCACCAGCTGGAACGCGATGCCCAGATTGCGGCCATAGCTGTCGAGCGCCTGTTCCACCGCAATGTCGCGTTCGGCCACGACCGCAGCGATCCGGCAGGCGGCGGCGAACAGCGCCGCCGTCTTCGCGCCGATGATGTCGAGATAGCGTTCCTCGTCCGTGTCGAGCTGACGCTGGGCGGTCAGCTGATTGACTTCACCCTCTGCAATCACGGCCGATGCGTTGGACAGGATCTTCAGCACCTTCAGGCTGCCGTCCTCCACCATCAGTTCGAACGAGCGGCTGAACAGGAAATCGCCCACCAGCACGCTGGCGCTGTTGCCCCAGATGATGTTCGCCGTCTTGCGCCCGCGCCGCATCCCCGAACCATCGACGACATCGTCGTGGAGCAGCGTTGCGGTGTGGATGAATTCAACGCAGGCGGCCAGCTTGTAATGCCGGTTGCCCGGATAATCGAGCAGCGCGGCGCAGGCCAGCGTCAGCATCGGGCGCATCCGCTTGCCCCCGCCGGCGATCAGGTGCCCGGCCAGTTCCGGGATCAGCGGAATGCGCGATTGCATCCGGTCCAGAATGACGGCGTTGACGCTGTTCATGCCGTCGGCGACCAGCGCGATCATCGGTTCGAGCGAAGGGGCACGGTCGGCCCCGATGCGGTGAATGGTGGCAGTCATGGCCATGCGCCTTGGCAAGCGGCGGGGCGCTGCGCAAGCACAATAGCTTGCCCTGAGGCAAGAAACCGGCGAAATGCCCCTGCGCCAAAAGGGATTCTCGCCACGCCATGACCGACATGCTTGCCCATTATCGCGACAGCATCGACAATATCGACGCCGCGCTGGTGTTCATGCTGGCCGAACGGTTCAAGATTACGCAGGCGGTTGGCGAGTATAAGGCGAAAAACGCGCTGCCACCGGCTGATCCGGGCCGCGAAGAACGGCAGATCCAGCGTCTTCGCCAACTGGCGCTCGATGCCAAGCTGGACCCCGATTTCACCGAGAAATTCCTGCGCTTCATCATCGACGAGGTCATTCGTCATCATGAGCGCATCCGCGAGGAATAAGCGGGACAGACCAAGCGGGAGCGGGGCGCGTCAATATGCAAGCGCGCACCCGTCCGCCCGCATCTCGCTGGCCGCGGCATAGACCCGGCTTGCGCCGTCCATCCGGTGTTCGATGCATTCGTAACGGCCAAAGCCCCCGTCGCTGGCGCCGATGGTCCAGCCCATGTCGGCCAGCGCCTTTCGAGTCGCATCGGGCACGCCGCTTTCCAGCCGCAACAGGCCGGTGGCGGGGAGGCCCGCGCTGTCCTCTCCCATCGACTGCGACGACCCTTCGTGATGCCAGCGCGGGGAATCGCCGGCCGACTGGATTTCCAGCCCATAATCGCGGCGATTGACGATGATCTGCGCCTGTCCCTGCGGCTGCATGTCGCCGCCCATCACGCCGAAGCTCATCCAGGGCACGGTGCCGTTCGGTCCCTCCTTCGTCGCAAAGCCGGGAATGATCGTCTGAAACGGGCGCTTGCCCGGCGCATAGATATTCGGATGCCCGTCCTGAAGGCTGAAAAGCTGTCCGCGATCCTGAAACATGAAGCCCAGGCCATCGGCGACCAGCCCCGAACCCATGCCGCGAAAGTTCGACTGGATCATCGACACCATCATGCCGTCCGGCCCGGCGACGGTGAAATAGGTGGTGTCGCCCCGGCTGGGCGCGGTGCCGGGATACACCGGGGTCAGGATGCGCTCCGGGTGGATCAACTTTGCCCGCTGCGCGGCATAGTCCTTCGAAACCAGCCATTCGACCGGCACCTTCGAAAAATGCGGATCGGCATAGTAACGCGCGCGGTCTTCATAGGCGAGGCGCTTTGCCTCCACCTGAAGGTGGATCGACCGGGCGGACTGGAACCCCGCGCCCTCCATGTCGAAATGCTCCAGCATGTTGAGCATCTGAAGCGTGGCGATCCCCTGCGTATTGGCGCCCAGCGCATAGACGTCGACCCCGCGATAGCCGGTCTTGTGCGGCTCCACCCACTCGCCCTTGTGCGCAGCCAGGTCTTCCTTGCGCAGCCAGCCGCCGATGCGGCGGAAATAGGCGTCGATGGTGTCGGCAATCTCCCCCTTGTAAAAGGCGTCGCGCCCCCCCTTGGCGATCAGGCGGAAGGTGCGGGCAAGGTCGGGATTGCGAAACACGCTGCCCGCCTGCGGCCCGTCGCCGCCCATGCTCCATGTCCTGAGCGCATTGGCCGTTTCCTCGATCCCGTTGCCGGGACGGCGGAAGGCGGCGATGCTGCGGCGGATATAATAAGCGATCATGTCCGGCATCGGCACGCCCGCTTGCGCATAGGCGATGACGGGTTCGAACAGGTCCGCCCAGGGCAGCTTGCCATAGCGCTGATGCATCATCCACCAGCCATCGACCGTGCCCGGCACCGACACGCTGATCGCGCCGAGCGGCGGCAGCGCCCCGTTCTTCGACCGCGCCCGCACGGTTTCCAGCGACAGGCCACGGGGCGATGCGCCGGATGCGGCCAGCCCCTGCACCTTTCCCGCCTTCGGGTCCCAGAGCATGACATAGAGGTCGCCGCCGATGCCGTTCGCGGTCGGCTCCATCAGGCCAAGGCAGGCATTGGTGGCGATGGCGGCATCGACCGCCGAGCCGCCCTTCTTCAGGATGTCGATCCCGACCTGCGTGGCGAGCGGATGGGCGGTGCCGACCGCGCCGTTCAGGCCATAGACCGCCGTGCGCGAGGCAAAGCTTGCCCCCACCGGGCGATCCCCGGCATGGACATCGGGGCGCGAAAAGCGGTCCGCGCCCGGCGCCCAGTTGGTGCCATCGCCCGCGCCCTCTCCACCTATGCCGCCCGTCTGGGCCAGCAGCGGCGCGGCCATGGCGGCGGCCGGCAGGGAGGCAAGGAAGGTGCGACGATGCATGGCGTTTGTCCTGTTCCGATCGGGGGCAATGCCATGTTGTGGAGCGGGCGGTGGGCGTGGTCAATCACCCCAAACTTCACACTCTTAAAGCGCACGCGAAACTGCCAAAAACGGGGTGCGCGAAAGGGACGGCGCGGATGGGTGCGAAGGGCGCGCGGCGTGAGGGCGAGAGGGCAAACTTCACACTCTCCTGCGCGGTGGGCGCAAGGGGTGTTTTGGCGGAGCGTGGCGAGCGTGATTGCAAGGCGCATCGTGGGGTATCCCGTTTGAAGCAAAGCCACGGGACATGGCACGATGGCGTGGGTGTAGGACAGCGGAAGGGCATGGCAGCGCGTCGGCCAGAGCGGCGATAGTGCGCGCGACGCGCGGTATGGCTGTGTGGGTAATAGACAGGGCGGCAGCTGGTGGCATTCAATATTGATCGACAAGCACCCTGCCTGCTGCCGAGCGAATATTCCTGTGTCTTTGGACCCAATCGACGACAGCTTTTAGGGGTTAATGCGCTTGTTTGCGTATCCTGTGTTCCACGACATAGGTGTCGAACCCGTTCAAAAGCAGGCTGATATACTTGGCGTTTGGCTTGCCGGGGCGCGGCAGGTTTTCCGGATTGTAAAGCTCATCAAAGTTGTAGCGCAGGATGCCGAGATAGCCGAATGCGGCATGGGCGCCCCTGGCGATGCAGTCGATGGCTTCTACATCGTCGAATGTGGGGGTGATGTGGGCAGACGTCAGCACATCGATGCGCGCCCGCTTGATGGCGTTGCCGCTGACCCCCAGGCGGATCGTGCAATAGCGCTTGCCGCCGCGTTCAAGATCGAACCGACGAATCTCAAGTCCGGCATAATCCTTGCTGTCGAATGCAGGGTGGTAGCGGTCTGAATGTATGTAGAATCGGACATTGCTAGGAGAAATCTTGAGAGTATCAAGTAATTCTGTAGGCAGCATCCCATTTTCATGACGACATTCTAAAGATATATGATCAACTTGTGCGCGGGTGTAGGGCTTGATGGCCCCGTAATAGTCTGGATCGAGGATCAAATTGCCTATGATGGGGCCGCCAGGTGGCGGATCATCGGTCGACCAGGAGCCGTTAAACAGCGATTCCAGGTCCGCCCAGGCCGGATCAAAGTTGGTCCAATCTCGAGCGCCCCGGATGGTGAACTGCTTTCCGAGAAGGCAGCCCTTTTCCGTCCGGATGTACATGCTCGTACGATCGGTAAATGTCAGCTTCCTTCCCGACTGCGCTTCTTCCGGACCAAGCCAGGTTTCCGGCGCGGAGAGATCCACCGGCTTCGCCTGCGCGCAGGATGCCAGCGCGGCGGCAACCCACAGAAATAACGATCTCATGGCTTATACCCCTTGGCCGTCATACACCGCTTGAAAGCCCGATTGCTTCGCTGGCCTCCGACAAGCATTGCGGACAATGCCGCGCCTGCCATCGCACTTTCACTGGCCTGCTCGTATCGCTCCAACTGCTGATCGGCCACATCCGCGTCTCGCGCCGCCACGATCAGGCATGAGGATTTATCGGCTTCAAACACCGATCTGGACGCATAACCTGGCTTGAACTGGTCTCGCTCGACGCAACTTGGCAAAACCAAGCAAATGGATAACATTTTCAATACGCTACAGATTTTTTGCTGACTGTCCACTTTCGCGCATCCTATTCGCAGCTTCTTTCAAGAGCGGGCATTCATGGTCGTTAGCGTCATCGACCAAGACTGGGTCGGGACCAGCCGCTAATTCACCGGCGCGCGCCTTCGGTAGCTGAGCGCTTCGGCGACATGAGCGCGGCCGACTTGTTCCGCCCCGGCCAGATCGGCGATGGTGCGTGCGACGCGCAGGACGCGGGTGTAGCCGCGCGCGGAGAGCTTCATGGCGGCGGCGGCCTGGGCCAGCAGTTCGCGGCCGGGCGCGTCGGGGGAGGCATGCGCCTCCAGCGCTTCGCCCTCCAGCTCGGTATTGGTGCGCGGGCCGTCCGGGCCATGGCGATCCCGCTGGAGCGCACGGGCGGCGGCGACGCGGGCGGCGACCTCCGCCGATCCTTCCGCAGGGGGTGGCAGGGTAAGGTCGGCGGCGCTGACGGCGGGCACCTCGATATGCAAATCGATGCGGTCGAGCAGCGGGCCGGAGACCTTCGCCTGATAATCGGCGGCGCAGCGCGGTGCGCGGGCGCAGGCCAGTGCCGGGTCGGACAGATGGCCGCAGCGGCACGGGTTCATCGCCGCCACCAGCTGAACCCAACCTGAAAGTCAGGGTTTTCAAGCGGGGAAGGTCATGAAAATGCGGTTTTTATGCGGGGAAGGTGATGAATTGAATAGTGTGGGTGGCTGACGCTCAGAGTCATTCGCTGGAGGCGACATCGCTCGCATCGCCCTCGACGCGGAGAACTTGATCGATCCTCGCAGATGCAACCTGCCCCCTTCTGCGCGTAAGATGTATACGTGCCACGATGGGTAACAACTATCACTCACCCCGTTGGATAAGCCTGCGATCATTCTCTGAAGAAAGCACTTCACGGACTGATGCGAAGAACAGCTCATCCGTTCGTGTGTTGCGAAGTCGGACTCTAAACCCATCACCTACGTCGGTGTCGACTCTCACGACTTCAAAACTGTCAGTCATGGTCTCAAGATCAGCTGAAGTGCGTGAGCTGCGCGCTAGAGGTCGAGCCACGTCGGGCGGCAAGAGTTTCCCTGCTATTTCAGTCTCTTGCACTTTTTCAGAAGCGGCTGGCTTCAGAGCTTTTTCGCGTCTTAGTTGCTTGCGTCGATAATGCCACGGTTGCCCATTGCCGCTTGAACAGCTTGGGTCATTAACTCCATTTTCTTGAGATCGGATTCTTCAGCGAAACGCTGATTGTCCAAAATCTGCTTAGTTTGCTTGCTGCTAGTTTCAGCAATCGTGACTTCCTTTTGCGTTTCCAGCCACGCTTTCCAGTAAGAGTTTCCGGCGTATAGCAGCGCAAACGCCAAGGCGATGATGGTGATGTGGGTTCCGCTGAGTTTACCCGCCGCCAACTTCACGAACTCCTTGGCAAGCTCTTGCAGATTGATGTCGAGCTTTGTGCTGCCCTTCCGAACCACGAAGATAGCTTCATATGCAGCTCGCTCCTCTTCCGATAGCGATCGGAGGTTTGTGGTCCCTTCAGCGATGAGCATGAAGGCGCGATTGATGCTCTTTTGATACTCGAGCATCGCTTCCATGACTGGGGCTGTGAGTGCGACATTTTTGCTATCGACCCAGAACTTGAATTCCATCTTTGCCCAGCTACCAAAGACGGGCATGAGCTCGACGTTCTGAAAATCATTGGCTCGGATGCGCTCTAATAGCTGCCATGCTTCATCTTCGCTATCGATGCGAACGCGTTCGAGCTTGGGATTAGGTTTTCTGGCCACGAGTTCCCCCTGTATCGCGCGCTGATTTGCGATACGAAACTGCGTCTCGCAAGAATGATTTAAATAATCCTGTGTCTACGTGCATCGCGGATTGGACCCGCGCGGGAAAGGTCACATGGCTGTTCGCGCATGATCGTCACCTGCCCGCTTTCAAGCGGCTGGCGCAGGCTGTCGAGCACGGCGCGCTGAAATTCGGGCAGTTCGTCGAGGAAGAGGACGCCCAGATGCGCGAGGCTGACCTCTCCCGGCTTGACGCGCAGGCCGCCGCCGACCAGCGCGGCCATCGACGCGCTGTGATGGGGTGCGCGAAAGGGGCGGGAACGGCGCATCCGCCCGCCCTCCAGCACCCCCGCGACGGAGGCGACCATGGACGCTTCGAGCGCTTCGGCGGGCGAAAGTTCGGGCAGGATGCCGGGCATGCAGCTGGCCATCAGAGGGCCAACCCGCGCCCGGCGGACCGACCATCAGCAGGTTGTGGCCGCCCGCCGCCGCGATTTCCAGCGCGCGCTTGGCGGTTTCCTGCCCCTTTACCTGGCGCAGGTCGGCGCTGCGCACGTCGCTCACCACCTCGCCCGGTTGGGGCCGGGGCAGCAGGGCAGTGCCCTTGAAATCGTTGAGACACCATCGCGGACGTGGCCAAGCTGATCGCAAAGCTCACCGGCTATCCTGGCGAAATCGTATTCGATACCTCCAAAGCCGGACGGCACACCGCGCAAGCTGCTCGACTGCGGCAGAGTCTTCTCGCTGGGCTGGAAACCGTCGATGACACTGGAGGCCGGTCTGCGCCAGACCATTGACTGGTTCCTCGCCAGCAGGCATCAGCTCGGTTGAACGCCACGCGGCGACCTCTCGATCCTCTCGCTGAGAGCTACTGGAATTGGCCATGAAGTTGCATCTGGGATGTGGCAAACGATTCATCCGCGGCTTCGTGCACGTCGATGCCATCGAGTTTCCGCACGTCGATCCCGTGCGGGACGTCTCGACCTTTCGTGCTTCGAACCGAACTCGTGCGACCTGATCTACGCCTGCCACATCGTCGAGCACTTCCCGCGGCAAGCGTTGGCAAAGGTGCTTGAAGAATGGAAGCGGGTCCTGCGCCCGGGCACGCTGCGCATTGCCGTGCCGGACTTCGAGAGAACCATCTGTGAGGTGTATGGCGGCACAAAGCAGCTCGGCCTAGTCATCGGCCCGCTGTACGGCGGCTGAAGACCATGCGCACAACACCTGCTACAACACCTTCGACTTCGCCGCTGCTCGCCAGCGTGTTGGAGGCCGCCTCGGCTTTGTCGATGTGCGGCTTTGGGACTGGCGCAGCACCGAACACGCCGACGTCGATGATGACTTCTCGCAGGCCTACATTTCGCACATGGACAAGACAAAAGGCCGGCTGATCAGCTTGAATGTCGAATGCAGCAAGGCGCCAGCAGCCGATCAGTCAGCCAGCTCCGTAAGGCACTCGCGCCGACGCCCGGCGAATGCCGGTGATCAGGTGGTGGTTGCGCGCATCGGTGCGATCTGTCATGACAACGGGGCATGCCGCCGATCCACTCAGCTCGCCGGGCAGCATTTTTCGCTGCCTTGGAGTTCACTCCGGAAGGACACCATGATTCGTCTCGCTCTGCTCCGGGCACTTCCGAAGCGCCGCTGTACTAGCGGGCACCTTTCATCAACGCGGCGGCCCTCGTGCTCTACGTCGGTCCCCAGGGCAGCCCGACCGCCAACGGGCTGACCCAGGGCCTCGATCGGCGACCTGCAGGTTGCCATGGAAAAGGGGTTGGGAAAAGGTGGGCAAGGGCGACAAGCTGGGCTGCGCATCCTGCCGGGCATGTACCGTGGCCAGCAGGTCAAACTGCGGGCTCGAACCCGGCTGGCGGCGGCATCGTCCTGGTGGGCGATCCGAAGCCAAGGGCCGTCCGATCTTCGACGGCGGTGGGCTGGACGCACCTTGGCTTACCTTAACTAGCGAAGGCGGACCGACGGGGAGGTTCTCGGTGTTTGGCCTCGAGATCCGCGGCTTACGCTACGGCAATCACGCTCAGCGGATCCCGTGATGACGCTGCGCTTCGGGTAACTGACGTCGTCATCCGGAACAACATCTTCCGCTCGATCGGGCAGATATCGAAGAGTCAGAAGGAACCTTCCACCGCCGTGGTGCGACTGGTCAATGCCGACCGCGTGCAGATCGTCAACAACCGCTTCCAGGACATCCGCAACCGGCAGACCTGCAACCGGTTGCACGCCGTCTATGTCGCGCATGGCTCGACCGACAACCTCGTGCAGGGGAACGCCTTCCAGGACGGGTGTGGGGACGCAGTACGGTTTCGCGACAGGTCCAGCGGAAACCGCGTCGTGAACAACACCTTCATTGATTTCTGGGTCGACGCTCCGATCAGCGACTGGTACTGCGACAGCACCCTCAGCAACAAATGCACAAAGAGGACGCCGGAGTGCCCGTCCTTCGACAACGAGATCGCCGGCAACCGCATCTGACGAGGCGTTCGAAGGCAACTCCCCCGGTCAGGGCCTTCGGTGAGGACACCCCGCCGTTGTGTCCGCTGCCCACGGCGAAGCGCGGCGGAGAACAGCCGCGCTTCATCGAGTGCGCTGAGCCGACTGCAGCTCGCCAACAGCTGAGGCGGACGGCTGGCGACCCGCCGGGCCAGGTTCCTGAGGATGCGCCCGACAGTTCGTGCAGCTACATCGATGCGGACAACCAATGCTTTGCGGTTCCCTTCGGGCGACTGCGCCGCGATTGCCCGCCGACGAGTTGTTGACTATGCGGGCGTCGAGTTCGTCAGCGATGCCGGGCACCATTGGGGGCGGTCCTCGTTGCAGTCCAGCACAGGTCGAGGTGGCTTGCATCGACTCGGTTGAGAGGCCGCACCCGCCGCTGCGCAGGAAACGAACGTTTCCAGCTTCGTTGCAAGCCTAGGTTCGATTTCGATGATGCCGCCGTGATCATCCTTTGACCGAAACTTGGCCGACTCGCAGTACATGCGATCAAACTGAACCCTTGCCCGCAAACGTTGATACAGGCGCAGGATGCTCGCCACGCCGATCGTCCCAAGTTGGCACCGTCACGGCCGGCCGCTGGCGCGGCCACGAAAAGCACCTCGTCCAGCCGGTCCTCGACATCTAAATCGACGATCTCGTACCCATCGGGCAAGGTGTCGGCGAGCGCCTGGGCCAGTGGGGCCTTACTGACAAACAAGGGGCGGCGGTGTGCGAGCACTTCGAAGGCTGATGGCCGGCACGAGGCGCGTCAGTACGTCGTCGCGGCGCGGCAACATCACGGCGTCCATCGCGGCGTAGTGCGCTGGCACTGCGGTCAGGTGGTACCCGGTGGCGAACACAGCCTGACGGCCGGTGCCGGCGCTGTCACCATGCGCAGAAGCGCGGCTCGCCTCTTGTTTGCCGCCACCGACCAACAGCAGGAATTGGGCGGTGCGCCTGGGGGCGTCCGTGCATGCGCGCGGATCGGCGCGTCGAGGCCCTCGTATTCGACGATGGCGCCCAGATAGCCGATGACCCTCGACGCCGGCGGGATGCCGTGCCGCTCGCGCACCACAAGTTCCGCCTCTGCCTGTCTTGTCCGCTCGGCACAGGGTGTGTGGGTTGCATTGCCGACGATGCTGTTCTTTCCGTGTCGATGCCGCGCTCGACCAGCCACTGCCGCAGCCCGTCGGTCAGGGTGATGACGTGGTCGACGTCTGCTGCGCGGCAACTTCGCGCCGTTCCCAGTAGCGGTAGTGCTGTTCCGTCGTACCCAGGCTCGCGAAGGCGCGCGTCCGGTGCCAGAGCCCTCTCACCTCGTAGATCGACGCGATACCCAGCGCACGTCCGGCCGCTGCCGCCGCCGGCGCCGTTGGTAGTTCGACGCGGCGTGCATCATCGGCACGTGTGGGCCGGTGGCCAGCTCCTCCAGGCGGTTGGCATAGGCTTCGATGTAGTGGCTCTCGGGGTCACGGATGGTGGCGTCGGCTCCGGGTCAGTTGGAAATGCAGGCCGCGGTACTCGACCTCCTCGGATGTTGGCGTGTCCGCGTGGTGGGGGAGGTCCAAGGGTAGCCCGGGCGCGTGGTGATCACCGGTTCGACTCCGCCCGCCTGAGGGCGCCTATCAGTGCCACCGAGCGGGACGCGTAGCCGGACGGGTCGAAGGCACCGCAGCGTAGCAGGGCAAACAGGGCCTTCTGATTGAACGGGCTGCGGGGGGGTCAGTCGCATCGTCACTGATGGGCCACTGAGTTCGCTGCTCTTGCCAAATGCCGCCATGTCGGCCAGGCGCTCCCTCAACCGCGCCGCCCTCGAGGCTGGTGCCCGGCTGCGTTCGAGTAGCGCCAAGGCCGTGCGGATCTGCCGCGCTTGGCCTCGCCTGCTGCACGCAGCACCGGCTGCAGCCGCTCAGCCGTCCGGGCCAAGCGCTGCGTGCGGGCCCATGCGACCCGAGAGCGCGTCGGCTGCCTTGCGCCGCAGCCTAGTAACGAGGTGCTTCATTCACTTGGAGGCTGTACCGGGCTGTTCGGTCGCAGCCCTCGCCTGCTCCAGCCAGTCGAACAACGGGCCGATGCCGTGCCAGAACAAGAGTGTGCGCAGAACTGTTCGGCATCTGGGCGGTTCGGGTTTGGGGCCTTCGGCGCAGAGCCCTCCTGCCTTCGGGAACTCGTCGGCCGTGTGGCAGACCTTCAGTGGCGTAGGTAGGTCGGTCGGGTACTGGCAGCCCAGCGTGCCGACCACCGGGCAGTCCGCAGGCGGCGTACTCGACAGACCTTGAGCGGGCTCACCTCACGAATCAGGCTTGCTGTGCCTCGATGAACGAGAAGGGCACGATGCCGACATGGGCGTGCTGCAGGTAACCCACCAGTTGCTCGTGCGGCCGGGGTCCCAGCATCAGCGCTCCGGCGGCCTGCAGGCGTTCGCGCGGCGCGCCTCCTCGAGCGGGCCGATGACCACCCAGCTCGTGGTTGACCTGAGTTCGCTCATTCCGCGCAGCCATCATGCTCGATGTCGAGGCGGTGTTCTGCCGCCCCGACGTAGACGACGATGGAGCCGACGTGTCGCCGGCGATATTCCATCCGGCATGGGCGCGTCGCGGAGGAACATATCGGAGAGCTGAACGCCGTTGTTAACGACCATGGTTCGCCTGGCGCCGATGCGAGTCATGTACGTGGCCGAGCTCTGTGTCGTGCAGAGGGTCAGATCCGCGCGGCGCGAATTCGGCCTCGCGTTCAGCGAAGTCCGGGGCCGGCGCCGGAAAACCGGCGAATTGTCGGCCGCGACGGAACACCGTCAGATCCGCCTTCGCCAGCAATACGTAACT
>JAXHOI010000003.1:0-43728 GCA_034519505.1 Sphingobium sp.
GGTATGCCGTTCCGTTACGTATTGCTCAGCTGGTGACGCGGCGCGTGGTGGTGCCGCTGCGCGAGGTCGAAAGCGATCTGGCGCGCGTCGGTACCGGCAATCTGGCGCGCCTCACGCCACGTGATCACGACGACGAGATCGCCGCACTGGTCGACGCCTTCAATCGCGCGCTCGGCGACCTCGAAGAACGCCAGCTGGCCGTGTTGCGCACCGCGCGGCTGGCCTCGCTGGGCACCATGCTGTCGGGCGTGGCCCACGAGCTGAACAACCCGCTGTCCAATATTTCGCTCAACGCCCAGCTGCTGCTCGAAGAACCCGAGCGCGGCGACGCGGCACAGCTCAATGCCTTTGTCGAACAGATCGACGATCAGGTGCAGCGCGCCCAGCGCATCGTGCGCACGCTGCTCGCCTTTGCGCGCGACAGCCACTTTGCCCTCGTGCGCCAGCCGCTGCGTCCACTGGTCGAGGAAACCATCGCCCTGCTGCGCGCCGAACAGCCGGATGCCGGCGACGCCGTCACGCTGCACATCGACCCGGAACTGGACATCCACGCCGACGGGCAGCGCATCCAGCAGGCGCTGCTCAACCTGATCCGCAATGCGCTCGAGGCGTGTGACGAAACCGCGACCACGCCGCACATCGTGGTCAGCGGCACGCAGCGCGATGGCGGCACGGCGATCGATGTGTGCGACAACGGCCCCGGCATTGCGCCGGGCAACATGCAGCGCGTGTTCGACCCTTTCTTCACGACCAAACCGGTCGGCAAGGGCTCCGGACTTGGCCTGTTCGTGGTGCACGAGATCACGGCCGAACATGGCGGCCGGGTCAGCATCGCGCGCGAACCGGGCGGCGGCGCCTGCGTCACGCTCTGGATACCGGCGGAGGAAACATCATGAGTGGCGCACGCGTACTTCTGGTCGATGACGAGGCGGTCGCCCGCGAGGGCCTGGCCACTGCACTGCGGCGCGACGGCTTCGATGTGACGACGGCCGACAACGGCGACAGCGCGCTGGGGCTGCTGCGCACGCACGATTTCGAGGTGATGCTGACCGATGTGCGCATGCCCGGCATGGACGGCCTGGATCTGCTGCGCCGCGCGCGCGAGGCCTGGCCCGACATGGAAGTGCTCGTGGTGACCGGCTTTGCGACCACCGAATCGGCGGTCGAGGCGATGCGTACCGGCGCCTTCTATTACATCTCCAAGCCGTTCCGGCTGGGCGAGGTACGCAAGCTGGTGCGCGAGGCCGCCGACAAGGCGCAGCTGCGCGCCGAGAACCACCGCCTGCGCCAGCTGGTCGAGCAGGCCGCCGAAGAACGCATCATCACGCGCGATGGCGGCATGCGCGCCATTCTCGACATCGCGCGCGGCGTCGCACCGACCGACTGCAATGTGCTCATCGTCGGCGAAACCGGTACCGGCAAGGAATTGCTGGCGCGCCACCTGCACGCGCACAGCCGCCGCGCCGGCGGGCCCTTCGTGGCGGTCAATTGCGGCGCGCTGTCTGAAGACCTGCTGGCCAACGAACTGTTCGGCCACGAAAAAGGCGCCTACACCGGCGCCCAGCAATCGCGCGGTGGCCTGGTCGAGGCCGCGCAGTGCGGCACGCTGTTTCTCGACGAGGTGACCGAAATGTCGGCGGCGATGCAGGTCAAGCTGCTGCGCCTGCTGCAGGAACGCGAGTACATGCGGGTCGGCGGCACCGAGCCGGTGCGCGCCGACGTGCGCTTTCTCGCGGCCACCAATCGCGAACCACGCAGCGCGGTCGATGCCGGCACCTTCCGGCAGGACATCTACTTCCGGCTCAATGTGGTCACGCTGCAGTTGCCGCCGCTGCGCGCCCGGCGCGAGGACATTCCGCTGCTGGCGCAGCAGTTCCTGCGCCGCGCCGCACTGGCGATGGGCAAGCCGGTCACGGCCATCGCACCGTCGGCGATGCAGAAACTGTGCGCCTACGACTACCCGGGCAATGTGCGCGAACTGGAAAACCTGATCGAGCGTGGCGTGGCACTGGCCGGCGGCAACATGCTGGGCGAAGCCGACCTGCCGGCCGGATTTGCCGCATCGGCGGTTCATCGCGACGCGGGCAGCCGCGTGGGTGGCGAAATCCGCACGCTGGAAAGCATCGAGCGCTCGCACATCCTCGACGTACTGGCCGAAGTCGGCGGCAACCGCGCCATGGCGGCGCGCCTGCTCGGTATCGACCGCGTGTCGCTGTGGCGCAAGCTGCGTCGCTATGAAGAACTCGGGCTGATCGAAGCCGGCGACACCGACGGCGCACTGCGGGTGCGCGACGCGCCCGCCTGAATGCACCAAAGCGATGCACGCACCGTCTGCGTGCATCGACCGATCGCAGGCAAACCCGCGCCGGTGCATGGAACGTGCCGGCAGCGCCTTTTGGCACGCTTGATGCAGGGCTCGCGCATCGCCTCCCCGTGCGCACCGTGTTTGCCAACCTCCACCACCTGTCGCATCACGCCGCCTGGCGGCACCAGCTCGAAATGCTGCTGGAGTCAGCCGGCGAAGGCATCTATGGCATCGACCAGCGCGGCCGCTGCATCTTCATCAATCGCGCCGGCGCCGAACTGATCGGTTTCGATGCCGACGAAGTGCTCGGCCGCAACATGCACTACCTGATCCACCACGCGCATTCCGACGGCCGCTGTTACGAGGTCGAAGACTGCCCGATTTTCCGGGCATTTCAGGAAGGGCGCGGCGTGCGCGTCGAGTCGGAAGTGCTGTGGCGGCGCGACGGCAGTGCCTTTCCGGCCGAATACACCTCCTACCCGATCCGCGACGCCGGCCAGATCGTCGGCGCCGTGGTCACTTTCGCCGACATCAGCGAACGCAAGCAGGCCGAGGCGGTGCTGCGCGCCAACCATGCGGAGCTGGAGCGGCGCGTGTCGGAACGCACCGCCGCGCTGTCGCAGGCCAACGCGAAGCTGCAGCAGTCACACGGCGCGTTGCAGCGCTTGTCGGCCCACCTGCAACAGGTGCGCGAGGACGAACGCGCGCACATCGCACGCGAAATCCACGACGAACTCGGCGCGTCGCTGACCGCGCTGCAGTTCGACCTGAACTGGCTGCGCGCCAAGGTGGCGCACGACGATGCACTCGAACGCAAGTTCGACGACATGGTCGGCGTGACCCGACAGGCGCTGGGCGCGGTGCGGCGCATCCTGACCGACCTGCGGCCCGGCGTGCTCGATCACCTGGGACTGTGGGCGGCCATCGAATGGCAGTTGCAGGAAATGCAGGCGCGCAGCGGCGTGCGCTGCACGCTGAACGTGCGTGATGCGGGACCTGAGCGCCGGCTCGGGCGCAGCGCCGAAGTGGCGGTGTACCGCATCGTGCAGGAAGTACTGACCAATATCGCGCGCCACGCGGGCGCCACCGAAGTGCAGGTGGACGTGACCGGTGCGACCAGCCGCATCGAACTGCAGATCCGCGACAACGGCCGCGGCATGCAGGTGCCGGCGCAGCCCACCTCGTTCGGCTTGCTCGGCATGTACGAACGCACCCGCGTGCTCGGCGGCGAACTGCAGATCGACAGCGCACCGGGCGCCGGCACGACGGTCACGCTGCGCGTACCGGATTCGACCCGATGAATGCCTTCACGGACGCCACCCGCCCGACCCGCGTCGTCATCGTCGATGACCACCTGATGCTGCGCCGTGGCATCGCGCAGATCCTTGGCGAAAACCCGGCCATCGCAGTGGTCGGCGAAGCGGCCGGCGGCCCGGACCTGATGCGTCTGCTGCGCAGCGATGGCGCCGACGTCGTGCTGCTCGACATCGCGCTGAATGACCGTGACGGCTTCGATGTGCTCAAGCAGCTGCGCAGCGAATTCCCGCAGGTCGCGGTGCTCATGCTGTCCACCTACCCGGAATCGCAGTTCGGCGTGCGGGCGCTCAAGAGCGGCGCCTCGGGCTATCTGAACAAGGGCTGTTCGACCGAACAGCTGTTCGACGCCATCGCCCGCGTCGCGCGCGGCGGCCTGTTCGTGACCCCCGAACTGGCCGAACGGCTGGCCTTCGGCGTGCGCAGCGACACCCCCGCCAGCCCGCTCGACAGCCTGTCGAACCGCGAAATGCAGGTGCTCAAACTGCTCGCCAGCGGCCACAGCGTGGGCGACATCGCGCGCGAACTGTCGCTGTCGGCCAATACCATCAGCACCTACCGGGCACGATTGTTCGAAAAACTCGACATCAAGAATCCGGTCGAACTGGTGAGCTTCGCCGCGCGGCATCAACTGGTGACGCTGTGATCCGTCGCGCCTGACCGGCAAGCGAAGGCAGGTTGTCGAGTTGCTGTGGGAGCAGTGCTGTGGGAGCAGTGCTGTGGGAGCAGTGCTGTGGGAGCAGTGCTGTGGGAGCAGTGCTGTGGGAGCAGTGCTGTGGGAGCGGCGGCCTCGCCGCGATCAGTGCAGCGATGATCGATGAGCAGCGTGCATATCGCGGCGAGGCCGCCGCTCCCACAGGGGCCGCTCGCACAGGCCGCCGCTCGATCCAAAAGCAGGCGCGGCAACAGGATGGCTGCCACGGACTGCTCGCCGCTGCCGGCGATCACTGACTTACCCGGGAGACCTGTCATGCCCCTGCCCACTCACCCCAAGGCGTTGCTGATCGATCTCGCCGGCGTGCTGCATGTCGGCGACCAGGTCATTCCAGGTTCGATCAAGGCACTCGCCCGGCTGCGTGCCACCGGCCTGCCGCTGCTGTTCCTGACCAATACGACCCGCACGCCGCTGCGCACGCTGGTGGCGAAAATGAATGCGCTCGGTTTTGCGATGCACGAGGACGAACTGCTGACCGCGCCCGGCGCCACGCTGAATCTGGTGCATGCGCGCGGACTGCATCCGCACTGGGTCGTGCATCCGGACCTGCGCGGCGAAGTCGGGCCCGATGCGGCCGAACCCGACGCGGTCGTGCTCGGCGATGCCGGCCCCTGCTTCGACTATGCAACGCTGAACACCGCGTTCCGCCTGATCCAGCGCGGCCTGCCCTTCATTGCGATGGCGCGAAACCGCACCTTCAAGGAGGAAGACGGCCTGTCGCTCGACATGGGCGCCTTCGTCGCCGCCCTCGAATACAGCACCGGCGTGACTGCTGAAATCGCCGGCAAGCCGGCGGCGCCCTTCTTCCAGGCCGCGCTCGACCGGCTGGGCGTGGCGGCCGAGGATGCCGTCATGGTCGGCGACGACCTGCGCGACGACATCGGCGGAGCGCAGGCGCTGGGCATTGCGGGTGTGCTGGTGCGCACCGGCAAGTATTCAGGCGCCGACGAATGCAATCCGGACATCCACCCGGACGCCATCCACGACGACTTCGCCCGTTTCGCCGCGTGCCTTGCCTAGCAGCCGGCCTGCCGGCGGCGGGCAGTGCTCGCCTCCGGCCTCGATCGGCATCGGCCCCTGTGGAAACGGCGGCCTGTGGGAGCGGCGACCTGTTGGAACGGCGGTTTGTGGGAGCGGCGGCCTCGCCGCGATCAGCGCAACGATGGTCGCGGATCAACGTGCATATCGCGGCGAGGCCGCCGCTCCCACAGATAGCTTCTCCCACGGGTTGCTTTTCGAACAGGGGCCGCTACGACGGACGCCACACCCGCAGGACCTGCACGGATCGCAGCGGGTTCCGGCGAGCACGGCTCGCCGCCCCAGGCGCGACCCTTGCCCGCGATACCAACGTCGATCAGTCGCCGCGCGCCTTGCGGTCCCGTTCGCGCAGTGCGGCGAGCTTTTCGGCGATCTTCGCTTCCATGCCGCGATCGGTCGGCTGATACCACTGCGGCTCGGCCACGCCGTCGGGCAGGTAGCGCTCGCCGGCTGCGTAGCCGTCCTGCTCGCTGTGGGCGTATCGGTACTCGGCGCCGAAGCCCATGTTTTTCATCATTTTCGTCGGCGCGTTGCGCAGGTGCATCGGCACCGGGCGCGAACCGTCTTCGGTCACGAAGCGGCGGGCGGCGTTGTAGGCCATGTAGACCGCATTCGATTTGGCTGCGCAGGCGAGGAAAATGACGGCCTGGGCAAGCGCCAGTTCGCCTTCGGGTGACCCGAGCCGCTCGTAGGTCTGGCAGGCCTGCAACGACAGTTCCAGCCCGCGCGGGTCGGCCAGACCGATGTCTTCGACCGCCATGCGCACTCGAACGGCACGGCAAGCCGGTTGCCTTCTATTCCGACAAGCACACGGTCTTCCGCAACCCAAAACCTACAGCCAGGCGCGATGGCATGACGCATTTCGGGCGGGCACTGGATGCGTTGAACATCGAGATTATCTGCGCCAATTCGCCGCAGGCCAAGGGCCGGGTCGAACGGGCCAATGCAACCTTACAGGACCGGCTGGTCAAGGCGATGCGCCTTGAAGGCATATCGTCCATCGCGGAAGCCAATGCATTTCTGGCGGCCTACATGGCCAGGCACAATGCTCAGTTTGCTCGCCCCGCCTTCGATGCCCGCGATCTGCACCGCCCCCTCGCCCCGCATGACGATCTGCGCTCGATCATGGTCTGGCAGGAACAACGGACGGTGACGGCGGCACTGACTCTGCATTACAACAAGGTGATGTTCATTTTGGAGCCAAGCGATCTTGCCAGAAGCTGGCGCGCAAGCGGGTGACTATTTGCGAGTATCCCGATGGCAGGCTGGAGATCGAGCATGAAGGGCATGTCCTGCCCTATCGCCAGTTCGACAAGATGCGGCAGGTCAACCAGCCAGCCATTGTCGGGAACAAACATCTGGACGCGGCTCTGATCCTGGCAAAGCAGCTGCAGGCGATCATGCCGCATCATCGTAAGCGCAATAATGACGCCCCTGCCCGCCGTGACCAGCCCATGCATCTGTTCCCCGAGCCAGACCCGCCACCAAAGATCGATCGCCGCAAACTGGGTGGCTCCAAGCTCAAGCGCGGCCCCAGGCTCAGTGACGAAGCGTTGCGCGAGCGCGGCACGCTCAGCTTCCTGCAGAGGACATGACCGGGCTCACTGCAGAGCAGCGGGTCCATGGCTCAGCTACCCCGAGGTTAGCGTATCAGCAGGGTCTGCGCTGCGCTAACCCGATGGCTCCACGCAGCCCCTGCTGTTCCCCAACCTGTGTCATTTCTATATGGCACAGATTGTGACTTCTCTACTTAGCTGAGAACAATGATCGGGGCTGGCCATGGCCATCACACGCCCTATCGGCGGGATCGACCTTTCTACCAGCCGGAACCGCCCATGTCCAAAGCCAGTCCCGCCGACATCATGCCGCTTGCCACCGTCATGGCGCGGCTGCGCGACCCCGACACCGGCTGCCCATGGGACATCGCGCAGGATTTCGCCTCGATCGCGCCCTATACGATCGAGGAAGCCTATGAAGTCGCCGACGCCATCGAGCGCAATGATGTGGCGGCGCTGTGCGGTGAGCTCGGCGACCTGCTGCTCCAGGTGGCCTTTCACAGCCGCATGGCCGAACAGGCCGGGCATTTTACCTTGCAGGATGTGATCGACGGCATCACCCGAAAGATGACCCGGCGGCATCCCCATGTCTTCGGAGAAGGCGCACGGCGCGAAGACGGCCATGCCCAGTGGGAGGCGATCAAGGCCGCCGAACAGGCCGAAGAAGCATCGGACCCCAGCGCACTGGCTGGTGTCGCAAACGCCCTGCCCGCACTGCTTCGCGCCGAAAAGCTGCAGAAGCGCGCCGCCCGCACCTCGGCTTCGATTGGCCCGATACGGTGGGGGTCATCGACAAGATTGTGGAGGAACTGGACGAAGTCCGCGCTGCGACCACGCAGGCTGAGCGCACCGAGGAAGTCGGCGACCTGCTGTTCGCCGTGGTCAACCTCGCACGCCATCTGAAGGTCGACCCGGAAGCCGCTCTGCGCGCAGGCAATGCCAAATTCGATCGCCGCTTCCGCGCGATGGAGCAGCAGGCCGGTGCTGACTTCGCCGCCCTGTCGCTCGAAGCGAAGGCGAACTTGCGCCCGGCAGCAGGCCGAACGGCGGGAAAATGGCCTAAGCCCCTACGCCTCTCCGCGCTTCCCGAACCGCGCAAAGAGCCGCATCGAGATAGCCCGGACTTCGACGCGGCTCTCCTCCTGCCTCTTCGACCTCCGTCGATAGCACTTCACCATGTTCGTGAAGCCAGGCCATCGCCGCGCCATCCGACACCGGGATGCGCAGGCCATAGACCTTCGCGCCCGTGGTCATATGGTCGCTGATCATGCGTTGGCTGCTCACCACCCCTCCCCGGTCAGCGCCGACAGGATCGCCACATCATCGCGCCGCGCCGCCGTTTCGCGGGCCAGTACCGCGGCGTCGGCATCCAGCAGATCCAGCTTGTTCCATGCCTCGATGATCAGCGGTGCAGCCGGTTCCCTTCCGCCCGCTCCAGCGCAGCTTCACCGGCAACGCCCAATTCTGCCGGCCATCCAGCACATCGTCGCGCTGCGCATCGCTATCGGGATGGGCGATATCGCGGACATGCACGATCAGGTCGGCCGACAACACTTCTTCCAACGTGGCGCGGAACGCCGCGATCAACTGGGTCGGCAGATCGGAGACGAAGCCCACCGTGTCGGACAGGATCGCCTTGTCGAGGCCAGGTAGCGCAATCTGGCGCATGGTCGGATCAAGCGTGGCGAATAGCAAATCCTGCGCCATGACGTCGGCACCCGTCATCCGGTTGAACAGCGTCGATTTGCCCGCATTGGTATAGCCCACCAGCGCAATCACCGGCCAAGGTGCGCGCTGCCGTCGCGCGCGATGCAGGGCACGTGTGCGGGTCGACCTGGGTCCAGTTCCTTGCGGATCTTGGCCATGCGATCGCGGATCATGCGCCGATCCGCCTCGATCTGGGTTTCGCCCGGACCGCCCAGAAAGCCGAAGCCGCCGCGTTGCCGCTCCAAATGGGTCCAGCTGCGCACCAGCCGCCCGGCCTGATAATCGAGATGCGCAAGCTCGACCTGAAGCCGTCCTTCATTGGTCGCGGCACGCTCGCCGAAAATCTCCAGGATCAGCCCGGTTCGGTCGATGACCTTGGCCTCGCAGGCCTTTTCCAGATTACTTTGCTGCACAGGCGACAGGCTGTTATCGACGATGATGAGGTCAGCCTCTTCCTGCCGGGCTAGTGTAGCGATCTGATCGACCATAACCACTGCCGAACAGAGTTGCCAGCTTGCGGTCGGCGCACGAAATGCCTGTGCCGCGCGCACGTCGATGCCGATAGCTGGTGCGAGGCCCCGCGCTTCTTCCAACCGCGCATCGCTGTCGCGCCGATCGCCGCCATGGGTTTCGGCATGAACGACGACAGCGCGCGCGCCGCGCGCCACTTCATCTTCGGAATCGCGATTGAATATGGCCATGGAAGTTTAACGCCTCAAAACACAGGACGCTCCCGAACAGACACGCCGGTCCAACGGAGGAACGGGGTCACGGCCTGCGCGGGCGCGCCAGACTGTATTCAAAAATATGCGGCGGGCGAATGCCGTCCGCGCAGGGCCGGTCAATCGTCCTGTTCATTCTCGCCGGTCAGGTCGAGCGCATGGAGCGGCTGGACCGTCGAAATGGCGTGTTTGTAAACAAGCTGCACCATGCCGTCGCGTTCCAGCAGCATGCAGAACAGGTCGAACGCGGCGATTTCGCCCTGCAGCATGACGCCATTGACCAGGAACATCGTTACCGGGCTGCCCGACTTGCGGACGGCGGACAGGAAGATTTCCTGCAGCAGCTTCGCCTTGCCATTGCCCTCGCTCGCCTTGCGCAGGTCGGACAAGTCCATCGGCTGCGCTGGCATGACGGTCGAAATGGCATGCTTGTAGACAAGTTGCGACTGGCCATCGCGGCGCAGCAGCACGGAAAAATTGTCGAACCAGGTGATGATGCCCTGTAGCTTGACGCCCTTCACCAGAAACATGGTTACCGGAGTCTTGCTCTTGCGCAGGCTGTTCAGGAAAATATCCTGATAGATTGTTCACTTTATCGGCCATGGTCTCCGCCAGTCCTTTATTCTTGGCGGGACGGTTACCCGCTCGTGCGCCTAAGCAGGGTGTCGCTTGCCCCCGCTTGTCCGGAGGCGCAACGATCGTCATCGCAATTGCGAACGGCCGTCCATGGGGAATGCGCGCCGACCTCGGCGTCGTCTGTAATGCCGAGCAGCTTCAATTTCCGGTGCAACGCCGATCGTTCCATGCCGATGAAGGTCGCGGTGCGTGAGATATTGCCCGAAAAACGGCGGATCTGGATGCGCAGATATTCGCGCTCGAAACTCTCGCGCGCCTCGCGCGGAGGGGCGCCCATGATCGCGGACTGGCCCATCCCTTCCCCGCCGCCACCGCTGGTGAGTTCGGGCGGCAGCATGTCGAGTTCGATCCGGCCGATCCGATCCCCCGGTGCCAGGATCATCGTGCGTTCGATGACATTGCGCAACTGGCGGACATTGCCCGGCCATTCATTGGCCTGCAGCGCCGCCATTGCGTCGCTCGCCATATCTGGCGGCGGAACGCGGCGTTCTGCGGCGAAGCGGGCACGATAATGTTCGACCAGCGAGCGGAATATCGTCGCGCCGTTCGGACAAGGGCGGAATGGCGAGCGGCACGACGTTGAGGCGATAGAACAGATCCTCACGGAAACGCCGTTCCTCAATCTCCCCGGACAGGTCGCGCGCGGTCGAGGAAATGACGCGCACGTCCACCTTCACTTGGCGCTGGCCACCAACACGCGTGAAACTCTGGTCGGTCAGCACGCGCAAGATCTTGCCCTGCGTGGTGATCGGCATGTCGGCGACTTCGTCGATATAGAGCGTGCCGCCATGCGCCTGCTCCAGGAAGCCGGGGCGGACGAGACCGCTTTGGTCCTCCAGCCCGAACAATTCCTCTTCGACCCGGTCGGGGTCCATGCGCGCGGCAGACGGCGCGTGATGAAGGGCAGAGTCGGCCCGCCCGCTCCAGCTGTCATGGAGCATACGCGCGGCTATCTCTTTACCGACGCCGGCCGGAGCGGAAATCCAGCACGCGGCTGCCGGTGCCGGCGACGCTTCTTCGATCGTGGCGCGCACCGTTGATCGAGGGCGGAACTGCCGGTCAACTCGTCATCCTGGCCGAAACGGGCGCGCAGCACCTGATTTTCCCGGCGCAACCGTTCGGTTTCGGTGGCGCGGCTGACAAGGTGCAGCAGCCGGTCGGCCTCGAACGGCTTTTCGATGAAGTCGGCTGCGCCCTTGCGGATCGCGGCGACGGCGGTGTCGATATTGCCATGGCCCGAAATCATCAGCACCGGGATGGTGGGGTCACGCCGCTTGATCTCGTCCAGCAGTTCCAGCCCATCCATCCGCGACCCCTGCAACCAGACGTCGAGCAGGACGAGCGAGGGGCGACGCGCGTCCAGCGCCTCGATCGCGGCGTCGGCATGGGCGGCGGTGCGGGCGGTAAAGCCCTCATCCTCCAATACACCCGCGACCAGATCGCGAATATCCTCTTCATCGTCGACTATCAGAATATCAAGCGCCATTGGCCGTCACTTTTCCCGTCAAATTACCTTGGGGCATGGCGATTACCTGCCCCTCTTCCAGTCGTTCCAGCGCGCCTGCGGCAAACCGCAATGTCACGCGCGCACCGCCACCTGCGCATCGGTCGAAGCGGATTTCCCCCAGATGTTCCTCCACAATCTTCTTGACGATGGCCAGGCCCAGACCCGTCCCCTTGGTCCGCGTCGTCATATAGGGTTCCAGGTATACGATCCCGTTCGGGCGGCAGGCCAATGCCGTCATCGCTGACCGTGATGATCAGATCATCGCCCTCCCCCGCCAGCGTCATGCGAACATGGCCGCGCGGCCCGCCATCGTCGGGAACGGGTTTGGGTTCAATGGCTTCCACCGCATTCTTGACAATGTTCGTCAGCGCCTGCCCAAGCTGACGCCGGTCGCATACCAGTTCGAGGTCGGGTTGGTCAGCCTGAAATTCGAACCGGATGGAGGGATGCGCGACTTCGTGCAGGAACAGGGAATGGCGCGCAATATCGGCCACAGCCTCGCGCCGGAACACGGGCTTGGGCATCCGCGCGAAGGACGAGAATTCATCCACGATCCGGCGTAGATCGCCCACTTGCCGGACGATCGTACTGGTCAGCCGGGTGAAGGTCGGCCGGTCGCTGGTGATTTCCTCGGCATAGCGGCGCTGGAGCCGTTCGGCGGCGAGTTGGATCGGCGTCAGCGGGTTCTTGATCTCATGCGCGATCCGGCGCGCAACATCGGACCAGGCGGCGCGGCGCTGATCGGACAATTGCTGGGTGATGTCGTCGAACGTCAGAATATGGCGCGACGCATCCTCGGACCGCTTGACCGCGAGCGTCCGCAAGTCGCCATGCGCGCGCACCTGCACGATGCCAGCGCCATCGCCCGACGCGATGAACTCCGCCAGTTCAGGCGATATCTCGGTCAGCGTGCGACCGACCGGATCGTCCCCTCCTCCACCAAAATCGCCGCCGCCGACCGGTTGAGCAACTGGATCTCGCCGTCATGATCCACCGACAAGACGCCCGCGCTGACGCCGGACAAGATCGCCTCGATGAAGGCGCGCCGCTCGTCCAACTGGCTGTTTGCACCCACCAGCGCACCCGTCTGCGCTTCCAGCCGCTGGGTCATCCGGTTGAACGCCGCTGCCAGCGTGCCGATCTCGTCGCGGCTTTGCAGGCTGGTGACGCGCGCCGACAGATCGCCCGCCGTAATCCTTCGCGCCGCCGTCACCAGCTCGTTCACCGGCCGCACCATCCAGTCGGCCACCGCCAGCGCGATATAGACGGCAATGCCGACCAGCAGCAGCGATCCCACGAACAAGGCGATGTTGAACCGCAACTGCAACGCGCGCGACTGCGCCGCGAACAGATCATAGTCCGCGATCACCGTCTTCGCCCGCTCCGCATTGGAAAAGGAAGAACTGCCTGCATTGCGCGTGACGTAAAGATAGATTTTCGACCCCGGATACAGCAGCGTCACCGCCTCGATCTGGTTCTGCCGCGCCAGCACCACGACATTTTCGCCCGCCGCCAGCCGCTTGGTGACTTCGGGCGTCAATATTTCGGATGCCGGGCGATTGTCCGGCTCGACCGTCGCGGCCGTCCGCGCCATGCCATCCTTGCCGACCTCGATGATCGACGCACGGTTCAGCTTGCGGGTCACCACCTGAAAGATGAACCCTTCGGCAAAGCGCGGGCTGGAGACATCGGACTGGGTCAGATAGTCGCGCAGATCGTCCGCCATGGTGACGGTTTCATCGCTCACCTCGCGCAGATTCTGCTCATAATAGCCGCGCGCCAGGTCGCTCGCATTTTGCAGCATCCCGCGCGCGCTGTCCGATGCCCAGAATTGCACGCCATATTGGAACAGCAAGGACGCGAAGATCACGACCAGCAGCATCGGCACGCTGGCCGCGATCGAGAAGATGGCGACCAGTCGGACGTGCAACTGCCCATCGCTGCCGATCGCCGACTGCGCCGCGCGCCGCTTGGCCACGCGCCGCCCCAGCAGCATCAGCAGCGCGATTGCGGGCACCAGGTTGGCGACCAGCAACAGCGCGATGATCGGCGGGGTCCAGCAGATCACCGGACGGCGCGCTGCCCCCAGCGAGCAACCGATATGTCAGGACGGCAATGCACAGGAAGAGCGCGAGGGTTATACCCTCGACCAGTGCCGCGAGGCGCCCATGGCGCAGGAAGGGTGGCACCCTACGGCGCCAGATTGATGCCCGCCGGGAAAATGTGGTCGCGCCGCTCATAGTGGCTTTGTTACAACAAGGCCGTGCCCGATCAAACACAGTAATTGATCAAAACCCAGTCGCTGGTCGATATGACCTGTCGGTTCGTCCCGAAAAGCGGGCGCGGCCCGATCAGTCGGCCCACATCAATCGGCAAGGCGGAGCTGGAGCGGGTCCAAGCCATAGTCGGTCAGCTTCTTGCGCAGCGTGTTGCGATTGATGCCGAGCAATCCTGCGGCGCAACTGATTGCCATCGACGCTGGACAGTACCTCCTGCAACAGGATCGGCTCGATCACCCGCCAGCAGATCATCATGCAGACTGCGATTGGTTTGGCCCAGCCCGATGCCCAGTTGCCGCTTGGCCCAATCGCGCAGCCGCATGCACCAGATGGTCGGCCGGGGCGGTATAGTCGGCGGGGCACAGCGTCCATGGGCAAGCGTGTTGCGCAGGATATCGGCCGTAATGACATTTTCGCGACTCAGCACCGACAGGCGCTGCATCATATTCTGCAATTCGCGGACATTGCCGGGCCAGTGATAGGCCATCAGTAGCTGCGCCGCATCGTCCGCCAGCGGTCTTGCGTGGCAGTCCCTCCTGCGCCGCGCGTTCCAGGAAATGACGCGCAAGCAGGATCACATCCTCGCGCCGTTCGCGCAAAGCGGGCAAAGCGATCCGGTACGACATTGAGGCGATAGTAAAGATCCTCACGAAACCGGTTGTCCTCGATCAGCGGCGGAAGATCCTTGTTGGTCGCGGCGATGATGCGGACATTGACCCGCACCGGCTTGGACCCGCCCACCGTCGTCACCTCGCCCGATTGCAGGACGCGCAGCAGCCGCGTCTGCGCCTCCATCGGCATATCGCCAATCTCGTCGAGGAACAGGGTGCCGCCCTGCGCCTGCTCGAACTTGCCGGCGGTGCGGGCATGGGCGCCGGTAAACGCCCCCTTTTCATAACCGAACAATTCCGCCTCGATCAGTTCGCGCGGGATCGCCGCCATATTGATCGCGATGAAGGGCCGCGTGCGCCGCTTGCCAGAGCTATGGATCGCTTCGCGCCACCAATTCCTTGCCGGTGCCGCTTTCGCCCAGGACGAGGATCGATCAGATCGGTGGGCAGCACCCGCGCGATGGTGCGATAGACTTCCTGCATCGCTGGCGACCGACCCACCAGCGGCAGGCCGTCATGCGGCAGGCCGATATCGCCCTCTTCCTCCGGCGCGCTCTGCCGCGTGCCCAGCGCATCGGCCACGGCGCGGGTCAATTCGTTCAGGTCGAACGGCTTGGGCAGATATTCGAACGCGCCCTTTTCGGTGGCGCGGATGCGCGGTGTTGAGCGTATTTTGAGCCGACAGGATACGATGACATTGTAGGTCGGGGCGATGCGGCGATGATCTGCCGCCAGCTCCTTCCAGCCCATCGCCATCGGGCAGCATGACGTCGGTGATCACGGATATCGGGCCGGAAACTGTCCATCAATGCACGCCCAGCGCTCGCGGATCGATGCGGCGGTCTTGACCTTATGCCCCTGCCGCCGCAGCGCCTCGCCCACCACCACGCAGATGGCGGGATCGTCATCAACGACCAGAACGGTTCCCGTCGCCGCCATCAGCCCATGCCCATCGGCAGGAGGATGCGGAACGTTGATTCGCCCGCCTGCGCATCACGTGAATATTGGACGAAGCCGCTCATGTCGCGGACCAGCTTGTCGACCAGCGCCAGCCCCAGCCCCTGCCCGTCCCGTTTGCCGGTGATAAAGGGATTGAACAAATGATCCAGAATATGTTCGGGAACGCCCGGCCCATTGTCCACGACGACGATCTCGATCGGCAGGACCGCACTCCCCTTGCCCCCACCCATCACCACGGACACGCCATGGCGAAAGGCCGGTCTCGACGCGAATGCACGGATTTTCCACCATGTTCCAGCGCCTCGGCCGCATTTTTGAGCAGGTTGATCATCAGCTGCACCAAGGCATCCTCGATTGATGTCCGGCGAATCGGGCAAGGATGGGGTCACAATCGTTTCGATGATCTTTGAGATGTCTTGCAAACCCCGCCGCAGCGATCCCCGCCGCCCGGTCGATCAGCGGATAGATATTGCCGGGGCGACATTCCAGCGTCCGGTCAGTGGTAAAATCCTGCATCCGATCGATCAGCGCGGCGATGCGATCGACCTCGTTGCAGATCAGTTGGGTCAGCGCGCTGTCGCGCCCATCTTGCCCCGATTCAAGCAGTTGGGCCGCACCTCTAATACCCGATAGCGGGTTCTTGATCTCATGCGCCAGGATCGCCGCCGCGCCCATGGCCGACCGCGCGCCGCCCGATGTGCCGCGATGGCCGATCTTACGCGCCTGACTTTGTGCATGGAGCGACACGACCCGCCATCCTTCATGATCGATGATGGGGGAGATCATCAGATCGACCTCCATCTCGGCGGTGCGCCCGGCATGGACCTTGATGTCATAGGCGGCGATCGGCTTGTTGCTATGCCAGATATCGAAGCGCGCCCCTGCCTCCGCGATACGGATCGTCCGCGCCACATCGCTGTCGACAATCGCCAGACCGTCGCCAGCGTTGAGCAACGTCTCGGCGCTGACATTGGCCTCGGCAATGCTGTTGTCCGGCCGCACCAGCAGCGTCGCGACCGGCAACGCCGTCATCTGGTCGCTGAGCGATGGTCCGTCCTGCTGCAAGCGAAGCGGCGGGACGACCGTCATGGCAACGGTCATGCGGCCTGACGCATGGCTATCGGCATCCGCACCGCTGGCGATCAGCGGCTCATAGAAACCTGCGAGCATGTCGAGCACCTTGTCCGCATCGGGTTCCTGGTTCACCGCATGGCGGAACTCGGCCGATCCGGTCAGCCCCTTGGTGTACCAGCCGATATGCTTGCGCGCCATATTGACGCCGGTATGGTTATCATAATGGTCGAGCATCGCCTTATAATGGCCTATGATCGCATGATATTGTTCTTCCAGCGTGGGGATCGGGAATACGCTCGCCCCGTTCCAGCCAGGCCATGACCTGTCCGATCAGCCAAGGCCGCCCATAGGCACGCCCCGCCCGATCATCACGCCATCCGCGCCGCTCTGCTCCAGCGCCATATCGGCATCCTCGATCGAGCAGATGTCGCCATTGGCGATCACCGGCAGTTTCACCGCTTCCTTGACCGACCGGATGAAGGACCAGTCGGCGCTGCCCTTGTACATCTGGCACCGGGTCCAGGCCATGGACGGTGATCAGCTTCGCGCCCGAGATCTTCGGCGATGTGCGCCAGTTCGGGGGCGTTCAGGCTGCTATGGTCCCAGCCCATCCGCATCTTCACCGTCACCGGCACGTCCACCGCCTCGACCGTCGCCTTGATCAGCGCAGCGGCGAGCGGCAGGTCGCGCATCAGCGCGCTGCCCGCATCGCCATTGACGACCTTCTTGACCGGGCAGCCCATATTGATGTCGATGATCGCCGCGCCCCGATCGGCGTTCAGCTTGGCGGCCTCGGCCATTTCGGTCGGCGAGCAGCCGGCCAATTGCATCGACACCGGCTCTTCCAGGGGATGCCAGGCCGCCTTTTGCAGCGACTGGCGCGTCTCACGGATCATCGCGGCGGTGGCGATCATCTCGGTCACATTGAGACCGCAGCCGAAGCAGCGCACCAGCGTGCGGAACGGCATGTCGGTCACGCCCGTCATCGGCGCAAGAACGACCGGCGTCGCGATGGTCACCGGACCGATGGAAATGGGGGAAAGCCTGGACATAAACTCTAATGTTACTGCCTAAAAAACAGGCAGGCCATAGCCGAAATGGGATGGGTCGGCAAGGGATGGGGTCTGGCGGCCCTCCCGGCACTCGGCTATGCGCTGACACCATGACCGAAAACAGCAAGACCGTCGCCCTGCTCGTCGCGGCGGGCCAGGGTAACCGGGCCGGTGGCGACACGCCCAAGCAATTTCGCCTGGTCGCGGGCAAGGCCGTGCTGGCCCATGCTTATGACGCGCTCGCAGCGCATGGCGCGATCGATGCGATCCATATCGTGCTGGGCGCAGGGCAGGAAGACATGGCCCGCAAGCTGCTCGGCGATCGGGGTGGCCATCACCTCATCGAAGGCGCTGATAGTCGACGCGGCTCCGTGCGCGCCGGGCTGGAGTCGATCGCAGCGACGGGCGGCGCAGAGCGGGTGTTGATCCACGACGCCGCGCGGCCGTTCCTGCCGGGCGCGGTAATCGACCGACTGCTCGGTGCGCTAGACGATGCGCAAGGCGCGATCCCCGTGCTGCCCGTCGCCGATACGCTGGTGCGCGGCATGGACGGACGCATGGCCGACGGCGTGCCCCGCGACGCACTGTTTCGGGTGCAGACGCCCCAGGCGTTCCGCTTCGCCACGATCATGGCGGCGCATCGGGCTTGGGATGTGGCGCGCGAAGCCACGGACGACGCGCAGATTCTCCGCGCGGCGGGCCATGACGTCATGATGGTGGACGGCGATGAAGGACTGGAAAAATTGACCTATCCCCAGGATTTTGCTCGCGCCGAAGCCCGGCTTGCGCCAGCGATGACCGTGCGCGTCGGCATGGGCTATGACGTCCACCGTCTGGCGGCGGACGAATTATTATGGCTGGGCGGCGTGCTGGTACCGCATGATCGCGGGCCTCGCCGGACATAGCGACGCCGACGTCGCCCTCCACGCCATTGTCGATGCGCTGCTCGGCGCGCTGGCGGAAGGCGATATCGGCAGCCATTTCCCGCCTTCCGACGCGCAATGGCGCGGCGCCTCGTCCGATCGCTTCCTCGCCTATGCAGGCGATCGGGTGACGGCGCGCGGCGGGCGGATCGATCATGTCGATCTCACCATCATCTGCGAAGCGCCCAAGATCGGCCCGTATCGCGACGCGATGCGCGCCCGTATCGCCACCATCCTCGCGGTGCCGATCGACCGGGTGAGCGTCAAGGCGACCACCACCGAGCGGCTGGGCTTTGCCGGGCGGCGCGAAGGTATTGCGGCGCAGGCGGTTGCCACCCTCTCCCTTCCCGCGCTATCCTGACGTCATGACCGATACACTCCTCCCGACCGCTCTGGTCGAACTGGCCGGAGGTCATCATCGCCAACCGACGCGCGGGACGTACAATCGCCGTGGCGGAAAGCTGCACCGGCGGGTTGGTCTCGGCCGCCTTGACCGAGATTGCAGGATCATCCGACGTGTTCGAGGCGGGTTTCGTAACCTATTCCAACGAGGCCAAGATGAAGACATCTAGAGTGTCGCGAGCGATATATTGGAAACCTTCGGTGCCGTATCAATCGCGACAGCCTGGGCGATGGCGCAAGGGGCGCTGAAGCACAGCCGAGTGCCGATGTCGCCGTCGCCATCACCGGCGTCGCCGGACCGGGTGGCGGCAGCCGAACAGAAGCCTGTCGGCACTGTTGTCTTCGCGCGCGCCCGAGCGCGGGGCATGACCCGACGCGATGTGGTTGCCGATACCCGGCTTTTCGGCCAGACGAAGGCCGCGATGCCGTGCGTCTTCAGGCGGCGTTGGTGCGCGCTTGAATTGCTGCATGCCCGGATGCGCGCGCCCCATAAAGCAGCGGCGGCCCGCGCGTTTCAAAGGCATCGATCATCTGTGCGCAGACGCCTTGTCGAAATATTGGCCTGCCAGACATTTCGAACAAGCGGTTGCTTGAATGCGAACTCGACATCGAAAATCGACGCACATGCCACTCGGCGCGGTCTTCGCGAAAGCGCCAGTCATTGTGCAAATGCTTGAACGGACCAGTCGATATAATCGACATGGACATGGTCGCGGACGTTGCTTGTGACACGCGCGAGGTGAAGCGTTCCACGCACCGATTTGAAGCCGACGATCATGTCGGCAGCCATCTCCGTCTCGCTATCGACTCGCGATCCGCATCGCGCCTGCACCCAGGGCAGAAATTCGGGATAACGCCGCACATCGGACCACCAGCGCGAACATCTGGTCGGGCGCTATAGGGCAGCATGGCGGGTTTCGCTATGCTTGCGGCATTGAGCGTTCAGCTCACGCCGCTTGGCCAGCTTCGCACGCGCGTCGCCCGCATCTGCGGCGAAATCCGTCGCCGGCGTGATAGCTGGACCGGGTCAGCGGCGACGACGCCACCTGCAGAAAGCCCTTGGCCCGCGCGATCGGCGGCATAGGCGTTGAACGCTTGGCGGGGTGACGAATTCCATCGACCTTGGTATGCTTGGGCGTGGGCTGCAGATATTGGCCCATCGTCAGGAAATCGATATCGGCGCTGCGCATGTCGTCCATCACCTGATGCACCTCCAGCCGCTCTTCGCCCAGGCCCAGCATGATGCCCGATTTGGTGAAGATCGACGGATCAAGCCGCTTCACCGTTTCCAACAGCCGCAGCGACGCGTAATAACGCGCGCCGGGCCGGATGGTGGGATAAAGGCGCGGCACGGTTTCCAGATTGTGATTATAAACATCCGGCCGCGCAGCGACGATCATCTCGACCGCCGGCTTCGGGCTTGTTGCGGAAATCGGGGTCAGGATCTCGATCGTCGTGTCGGGCGTCGTTGTCCGGCGCAGCGCCTCGATGACCTTGACGAACTGGCACGCGCCGCCATCGGGCAGGTCGTCGCGATCAACGCGAGGTGATGACGATATGCTGCAGCCCCATCTTCGCCGCGCGCATCGGCCAGATTTTCGCGGCTCCAGTGACGTCCAACAGCGCGCGGCATCCCTGTTTTGACGTTGCAAAAGGCACAAGCACGCGTGCAGGTATCGCCCAAAATCATGACGGTCGCGTGTTTTTTGGACCAGCATTCGCCGATATTGGGGCAGGCAGCCTCCTCGCAAACTGTCGCCAGGCTCTTGCTCCGCGCATCAGCTTGCGCGTTTCAGCATAGGCGGTGCTTGTCGGGGCCTTGACCCGGATCCAGTCGGGTTTACGCATGGCGCTGGCCGGGCTCGGTGGATGGGTGCGAATGTCGTTCATTGCGTCCCAGATAGCGATGCAAAGGCCGGTCTCTGCCAGTGCTGATACTTGTCGCGGCAAACCCCGCTGCGCATGACCGACTTTACCGACATGCTCGCAGGCTATCGCCGCTTCCGTGAAACCGGATGGGCGCAACAGCGCGGCCGATGGGATGAATTGAACGAAGGGCAAAGCCCTCGCGTCATGGTGATCGCCTGCTCCGACAGCCGGGTCGAACCGACGCAGATTTTCGATACCAACCCCGGCGAAATCTTTGTCGTCCGCAACGTCGCCGCGCTTGTGCCCCCGTTCGAAACGACGCCGGGCCATCATGGCGTGTCGGCGGCGCTGGAATTTGCGGTGCAGGTGCTAAAAGTCGGCGAGATCGTCGTCGTGGGCCATGGCAGGTGCGGCGGCTGTAAGGCCGCGCTCAGCCATGATCTGAAAGACGCGGAGCCGGGCGACGGCGGCTTCATCCATGCCTGGATCGAACTGCTCGACGATGCACGCGAGACGGTGATTGCTGCCCATGGCGACGAACGTAGCGACGCAGTCGAACGGGCGATGGAGCAGGAGGCGGTGAAGTAAGCCCGCCAACCTGCGCACCTTCCCCTGCGTCCGCTCCAAGGAGCGCAAGGGCGAATTGAAACTCGTCGGTGCGTTTTTCGCCATTGCCGATGGCCAGTTGCACGTGATGGACGACCAAAGCGGCATTTTCTCGCCCGCCTGAAAGGATTGATATGGCATCGACGCGCGATGGCAGCGGCAATATCGCCCTGCTGATAGACGCCGACAATGCGTCTGCCGCGCATTTCGATCCGGTGATGACCGTCCTGGCCAGAACCTCGGCACGGTCAATATCCGCCGCGCCTATGGCAATTGGAGCAAGACCACGCTCAAGACCTGGGCCGCGCTTTCGGTCGCGCAGGCGATCGAGCCGCAGCAGCAGTTCGACCTGACCAAGGGCAAGAACGCCACCGACATGAAGATGACGATCGACGCGATGGACCTGATGGCGTCGGGCCGGGTCGATGGCTTTGGCCTCATGTCGAGCGACAGCGATTTCACGCCGCTCGTTACCCGCATCCGGCAGCAGGGCATCCCGGTCTATGGCTTTGGCTCGGTCCAGACGCCTGAAGGCTTCCGGCGTGCCTGCACGCGTTTCATCGATGTCGCGGCATTGGCCGCAGCCGAAGTGCCGCTGGACTAGCCGGCGGCGAAGAAAACGACAGCAACCGCCGCCAAGTCGCCGCAAGCCACAGAAAAAAGCACGCCGGGAAACCAGTCCGGCCAAACCGCGCCACCCGCCCCGGTGGCGAAGAAGGCCGTGGACGAGGAAGTCATCAAATTGTTGATCGACGCCTATGGATCGGTCACCCGCGACGAACGCGGCTTCGTGCGGCTGGGATCAGTGGGCCAACTGGCCGGCAACCGCTCCAGCTTCGACGTGCGCAATTGAGTGGGGCTATAAGCGCCTGTCCGACTCGTGCAGGACAGTTCCCAATTTCATCCCGGAAACGCGCGAGGGCGGACAGGTCTGATCAAGCGGGTCAATTGATCCGTCCGACTGAACGCCGCTACGCTACGGACAATCGTAAAAGGCCGGTCTTCGCAAAGACCGGCCCGTAAAGTTTTAGGAGAGGATGCCTGAAAGGCACCGTCTTCCTGCATTGATAGCGGTATCACGACAAATGCAAGCAGGGTACGGTTGCAAATATTGAAACCGTACTATGTTTACGCTTCGCCCCAAATGGCCTTCGCCGTCCTACGACGAGTTCGAGCTTCGCCCGCTGCTCATCCGGCGTGATCGCATTGCCCTCTTCGGTGGAGGCAAAACCGCACTGGGGCGCGATGCCGAGCTGGTCGATATCGGCTAGCTTCGGCGTTGCTTCTTCGGTCGAAAGCCAGTCGCCGATCGGCCTCCAGCTTCCGGTATCCGGTTAGTCGACGTGGAAGCCGGGATAGACCCAGCTGCTGGCCCATAATGGCGAGGAAGCGCGCAGCGTGGCCCCAGACCCTTGCCCGTGCTCGCTGCTATTCCATGAAGAACAGATCGACGCCGGTCTGATTGAAGATAGCATCGGCTGCCAGGCGAAGCCCTTCGGTCGCCTGTGGAGCGGAAATTGCCGCGTACAAGGTATGCATCCCGATCAGCATACGGTCCGCTGGCGATCCTTGAACTGCGGCCTGCCATGCACTGCGGGTATAAGCGGTGATCAGTTTCGGCGGGATCGACGCGCGGCACTTTTTGCGAGCAGATGCATGACGATCGCAGCAGGATAGGGCGAAAAAGATATCGTCCATCTGCAGATAGCGACAACGGGGAATCATGAAACGCAAAGCTCTGGACCGTCGTCTGGTATAGCTGCCGGAGCAGGCCCGCAATCAGCGCACCGAGATCGGCATATTCGGGGACGCGAATATCCTCCTTAGCGGTCCGAAAATGGCAGCAGCTGGGGCTCTCGGGATCGAAATCTTCGGCGTCACGCTGGTTGTTTTTGCCAGGAACCGGAAATGGTCGAGCATTGGATGATCCGGGCGTGGGGAAGTCCAGCTTGCCCGTGATGACTGGGAAAGTCGGCCGCAATTTGACGCCATGAAACTGCGCACCCTCTTCCGGGTCGCGCTGTTCCAGGTCGAACCCGGTAAGCCCGCCCATGAAATCATAATGCCAAAAAGACCGGCGAATTTCCCCGTCGGTCACGACCTTGAGGCCAACGGATTCGCCATTTGACCGCCGTTGACGATCCCGGCATCTTCGATCGCGGTCATTCCGCGCGCGAAATGCAGCCCCTCTTCGAAAAAGGCCTTTCGCGCAGCGGTAACAGCAGCAGGCCGCAGCAATGAGCCGACATGGTCGGCGCGGAACGGAGGAGTAGAGTTGGTCATCGTCAAAAATCCGTACTGCTTTATTATCGGGTCAGCTTCTTATAGGCGAGGCGCGTGGGCCGGTCGGCCGCATCGCCCAGGCGGCGACGCTTATCCTCTTCATAGGCTTCGAAATTGCCTTCGAACCATTCGACATGGCTGTCGCCTTCGAACGCCAGGATGTGGGTGGCCAGCCGATCGAGGAAGAAGCGGTCATGGCTGATGACCACGGCGCAGCCCGCGAAATTCTCGATCGCCTCTTCCAGCGCGCCCAGCGTTTCGACGTCGAGATCGTTGGTCGGCTCGTCCAGCAGCAGCACGTTGCCGCCCGCCTTCAGCATCTTGGCCATGTGGACGCGGTTGCGCTCACCGCCTGACAGCTTGCCGACGTTCTTCTGCTGGTCCGCGCCCTTGAAGTTGAAGGCACCGACATAGGCCCGCGTCTACATGTCGTGCTTGCCATGACCTTCATGATATCGAGGCCGCCGCGAAATTTCCTCCCAGACATTCTTGCTCGGGTCGAGATGATCGCGGCTCTGGTCGACATAGCCCAACCGGACGGTCGTACCGATCTCGACCTTGCCGCTATCGGGCGTTTCCTGGCCCGTGATGATCTTGAACAGCGTGGATTTACCCGCGCCGTTGGGGCCGATCACGCCGACGATGCCGCCCGGCGGCAGCGAGAAGGACAGGTTTTCGAACAACAGCTTGTCGCCGATAGGCCTTGCTGACGTCCTTCGACCTCGATCACCTTGCCGCCCGAGCCGCTCGGCGACCTGGATGACGATCTGCGCCTTGCCGGCGAGCGGTTGTCCTGCGCCTTCGACCAGTTCCTCGAAGCTTCTTGATACGCGCCTTGGACTTGGTCTGGCGGGCCTTGGGCGCTGGCCCCGATCCATTCCAGCTCGTCGCTTGATCGCCTTCTGGCGGCCGGCGTCCTCGCGGTCTTCCTGCTCCAGGCGCTTGGCCTTCTTCTCCGAGATAGGTGGAGTAGTTGCCTTCGTAGGGGAAATATTGCGGCCGCGATCGAGTTCGAGAATCCAGCCCACGACATTGTCGAGGAAATAGCGGTCATGGGTGATCATCAGCACCGCGCCCGCATATTCCTTCAGGTGATTTTCGAGCCAGGTGACGCTTTCGGCGTCGAGATGGTTGGTCGGTTCGTCCAGCAGCAGAATGTCGGGCTTCTGGATCAGCAGCCGGGTCAGCGCGATCCGGCGCTTTTCACCACCCGACAGATTTTCGACCGACAGGTCGGACGGCGGACAGCGCAGCGCTTCCATCGCGATTTCGAGCTGATTGTCGAGCGTCCAGCCATCGACCGCGTCGATCTGCTCCTGCAACGTGCCCATTTCCTCCATCAGCGCGTCGAAATCGACGTCTTCGGGCGGATCGGCCATGATGTTGCTGATCTCGTTGAAGCGATCCATCTTGTCCGCAATCTCGCGGGCACCGTCCTTGACGTTTTCCAGGACATTCTTGTTGGGATCGAGCTGTGGCTCCTGCGCCAGATAGCCGACGGTGATATTCTCGCCCGGCCAGGCTTCGCCCGTAAAATCGGTGTCGATCCCGGCCATGATCTTGATCAGGGTCGATTTACCCGCGCCGTTCGGCCCGACGATGCCGATCTTGGACCCGCGATAAAATTGCAGGTTGATGTTGCTCAACACCGGCTTGGGCGCGCCGGGGAAGGTCTTGGTCATGCTCTTCATGACATAGGCATATTGCGAGGAGGCGGACATGGCTGCTGCAGCTCCGAATAAAGACAGAGAAAGGATTTGGCGCGGAGTTAGCGGAGGCGGGACGCATTGGCAAATGGGTGATGGCCAGCTACGCTCTCATCCATGCAGAAAATCCGATCGGGCACGCTGGCCGCCCTCCTCCTTGGCAGCGCTTTCACCCCCACCCTCTCCTTCGCTGCTCCGGCAGACAGCGCCGCGATTCGCGAAGCGGCGCTCAAGGATGACGTCGCCTGGGACTTCACCGAAGGGCTGACCACCGAAGTCGGGCCGCGTCCGGCCGGCACGCCGCAGGAGGCGCGGGCGCGCGACTGGGCGGTGGCCAAGCTCAAGGCGCTGGGTTTCAGCAATGTGCGGGCCGAACCCTATACCATGCCGGTATGGGTGCGCGGGCATGACGAAGCGAAGATCCTCTCGCCCTTCCCGCAAAATCTGGTGCTGGCGGCGCTGGGCAATAGCGGATCGACCACGGACAAGGGGATTACCGGCGACGTCGCCTATTTCCCGACCCTCGCCGATCTGGAAGCAGCCCCCGATGCGAGCCTGAAGGGCAAGATCGCCTTCGTCAGCCATGGAATGGAAGCAACGCAGGACGGCTCCTCCTACGGTTATTTCGGCGCGGCGCGTCGGCAGGGGCCGAGCATCGCGGCGAAGAAGGGTGCGATCGGCATCCTCATCCGCTCGATCGGCACGGACCATCACCGCATGCCCCATACCGGCGTCCAGATGTGGGCCGATGGCGTCACGCCGATCCCGGCCGCAGCGCTCTCCGTACCCGATGCCGAACAGCTCGCCCGCGTCATTGCGCGCGGACAGCCGGTGAAGCTGCACCTCACCCTGACATCGAAAATGCTCAAGGATCAGCCATCAGGCAATGTCATCGCCGAAATTCCCGGCAGCGATCCGGCGGCAGGCGTCGTCGTCGCGGCCTGTCACCTCGACAGTTGGGACCAGGGCACGGGTGCCATCGATGATGCCAGCGGCTGCGCCATCGCAGCGGCCTCGGCTCTGCATGTCGCAAAAGCAGGCCAGCCCCGCCGCACCATCCGCGTGTTGATGGCGGGCGCGGAGGAAGTCGGCGGCGACGGCGCACGCGCCTATTTCAAGTCACATGGTGCCGAGAAACATGCACTGGCGATCGAGTCGGATTTCGGTGCCGACCGGGTGTGGCGCGTCGATTTCAAGCTGCCGCAGGGGCATGAGGCGCTGGCGACACAGGTGGCCGCCGCGTTGGCTCCCTTAGGCATCGGTGCAAGCAGGCAGGAAGCTGCGGCGGCGGCGCGGATATCGCGCCGCTGGTCCGGGCGGGCGTACCGGTCATCGACCTGCAACAGGATGGCACGCGCTATTTCGACCTGCACCACACGCCCGACGATACGCTGGACAAGGTGGACCCCGCCCAGTTGCGCCAAAATGTCGCCGCTTGGGCTGTCACATTGAACCTTATCGCCAATGCATCAGAATCCATGGGCGTTAACTGAACTTTTATTGTAGACAACACCCCGTCGCGTGATCTCTGTCGCTTCACCGACGCAGAAAAGCATTGATTTGTGCAGCGCACACGTTAATGCGGGTCGCTCGCGCAGGGTCACAGTATAAAGTGGCTGACGCGGCAAAATGCTATGGGAGCCGTACACAATGAAGAAGATCGCTGTAGTTTTCGCTTCGGCCAGCCTGATGGCTCTCGCCGCTTGCGGTGAGACCCCGGCCAACGAAACCGCGAACGCTTCGAACGCCGTGGTTGAGAATGTCGTCGAGAACGCCATGAACGCTTCGGACAACGCCATGAATGCCGCCAACGCTGCCGATAACGCTGCGATGATGGCAAACAACGCTGCGAACGCGATGTAATCTTCGCGTCAGCGAGATTTCGAAGGGCGGGCCTCATGGCCTGCCCTTTTTGTTTGTAAGTCGATTGACGGCACGCACATTGGGCCGCTAAGGCGCATCGACGTCGGGGAGTAGCGCAGTTCTGGTAGCGCGCCTGCTTTGGGAGCAGGATGTCGCAGGTTCGAATCCTGTCACCCCGACCACCTACCCTTTTCTAGGGTTCTCATAACTTATCAGAATGGCGAGAAACCGCAGAGCTGCAGCGGTTTAGCTCTTGCCATGGCTTCTCATTGATTGTCATTTAAGCACATGTCACGGGGAGTCATTGAAGGGGCACTGGCCTCAGCCGCAGGAGTCATCGGATGCTGACCGATGCTCAGTGCCGCACCGCCAAGCCGGCCGAATCCGATTACAAGATGACGGATGCGCTCGGGTTGCATCTGTATGTCACCAAGTCGGGCTACAAAAGCTGGCGCTTGGCCTACAGTTTTCAGTACAGCAAGAAAAAGCGGATCGTCTTTGGCCCCTATCCCGCCATATCATTGCGCGAGGCGCGGGACATGCGCGACGAGGCGCGGCGGCTACTGGCGCGTGGCATCGACCCTGCAATCGATCGGCATCAGAAGAAGGCTGCTGCACTTGCGGCCAGCGACACAACGGTCGAGCTGGTGGCGCGAGCTTGGTACCACGATCGCGCTTGCATGTGGAGCAAGTCACATTCGGACCGCACGCTGAACATGTTGGAGCGGGAGGTGTTCAAATCGATCGGCAATCTGCCGATCGCGGCCGTCACTCGTCCGATGGTCGTGCGACAGGTCAAGGAAATCGAAAAGCGAGGCGCATTAGAGATGGCGCGGCGCTATCGAACAACACTCTCATCGGTGTTCGAGTACGCAAGGGGGATGGGCTATGCCACGGAGAACCCAGCCGGAGACGTGATTCCGGTGAAGTCCGCGCCCGTGAAACGCTATCCGGCTTTGACGGAGATCGAGCAGCTGAGATCCATGCTGTGGAAGATCGAGAATGCGTCCGGACATCCCGTCGCCAAGCTGGCATCCAGGCTCACGGCGCTGACCGCCGTTCGGCCCGGCGTGGTGCAGGCTGCGCCATGGGAGGAGCTGACGGATCTCGATCCAGACGCGCCGACCTGGATCATTCCGCCAGCTCGGATGAAACTGACGGTGCAGGAGAAGCTGCACAGTCAGATGGAACATCCAGTACCGTTAGCGCGGCAGGCGGTCGAACTGCTGGACAGCCTAAAATTGCTCACCGGCCATTCCGCCTTCGCGTTCGCCAGCCCAAACAGTCCAGACAAACATATCAGCGATGCGTCGGTATCGAAATTGTATCGACAGGCCGGATTTACCGACGTCCATGTGCCGCACGGTTGGCGCAGCGCCTTTTCGACAATCATGAACGAACTGGCGATGAAGGAAGAGCGGCCCGGCGATCGCGTCGTCATCGACATCATGCTCGCGCATCGCCAGCCCGGCATAGAGCCGATCTACAATCGATCAGCCTATATGAAGCGCCGCCGCGAAATCGCCCAAGAGTGGGCAGATCTTCTCCTGAAGGGTTTTCCACCCGTTTCGTCGATCCTGTTGTCGCGCCGCAGCGAGTAGTTTGCTCGGCCGAGGTGTCAGCATGAACGCGCGCATGGTTGGCGACGTTCTACACGCGGGCGGCTTCAAATATTTGCCCCGGCAGGCGCGAGAACGCCGCGGCGGTAATGGCACGCCGATCTGGCGCAACAGCTATGAGGAAGGCCAGCTGGAGGACCGGCTTTGGCGACCGATCGCCAGGGGCAAGATGCGCGCAGCCAAGCGCCTGCTCGGCGCACGCCTGAAGGCAGCGCGGATGCTGGAGAAGAAGACCCGCATAGCGCGTCGGCTGGACGAGCGCAGTATCAAGAACGGCGCGCTTGGTTCGGTGGCGATCGAGGTGCTGGAATATTTCTACAACATCGTCGATTTTATGACCGGGAGGCTTGAGCCGGCCGTCCAGTCCATCGCGGACAATATCGGCCGGTCCTATGGCGCAGTGCATAACGCGCTGAAGGCTTTGCGCCGCCAGGGTTTCCTTCAGTGGATCCGGCGCAGCCGTTCCGCCGACAACAAAGGACAGGCCGGCCCCCAGTCGGTCCAGATCCCGAGCGCCTACGTCCTGCTGTTCCCTCAGCGGCTCCAACCGCTTGTCGACCACATTATGGGCAAAGGCCCCCTCCCCGTCGATCATGGAATGGCACAGGGAGCAGCAGAAGCGCGACTATGAGGACATCTTGTCGCGGCTCAGCAGCCCCGAATTCCTGAAGGCCGTATGGGACGGCGACGATGCGCTTGGCGAAAGTTTGAAGCGCATCGCCGAGCTTTTGGACCAGGAGCGCGAATCTACGAAGATGAGAGATTCCGGGGTTTATATATAAACCGTGATAAGGACTGACTTCGTCAGGCTCTATTAGAGGCTTTCCCCATCACCCTACCGCCCAGATGGCCATATCACCCTTACGGACCACCGTAGGGGCGGGGAGGCTTTGGCCTCCCCGCTTGGCTCCCCAGGGGGCCAAGAGGTTAGGATCGCGTTTTCGCGCCCACGGCGGCGCGGGCGGCGGCGTCGAGGGGGAAATTGGCGATGATCAGCTCCCCTGCCTTCTTCGCTTTTCCGGTCATGCGGGTGGCGATGCTGTAGCTGACATCAACCTCTTGCATCTGGAACGACGAAAACACGGCCCGCGCGCCTGGCGTATCATTGATCGAAAGAATGAACTTGCCCCGGATCTGCGACAGCTGCTCGGCGAGCCGCACGAAATCATCCTGCGCGAAAACGCCTGGGCCGTAATCGCTCGTGCAATTCCAATATGGCGGGTCGAGGTAGAACAGCATCCCCGGCCGATCATAGCGCCGGATGAAATCGGCATAGGGCAGCCGCTCGATGACGACCGGCTGAAGCCTGTCCCGGATCGCTCCAAGGGCGGCGCGTAACTGCGCAAGATTGAAGCGCGCAGGATTTCGGCTGTCACACACCGAAATTTCGGCCGACGACCTTCCCGCCAAAGGCCAGCCTTTGCAGATAAAGGAAACGCGCAGCGCGCTCGATATCGGTGAGGCCCGCTGGGTCGATCGACCGCAAATGCTCGAACATCTCCCGCCCGGCAAGCATCCACTCCATTTCATCGACGAACGCCTGATAATGCCGTCGCACGACGCGAAACAGCGTCGTCACATCGCCGGAAATATCGTTGATCGCCTCAAAGCGCGGCCGCGTAGATCGACGAAAGAAGATCCCGCCCATGCCAACGAACGGCTCGGCATAGCCGTCATGATCGATCGACTGGATCAGCGCGCAGACGCGCTTAGCCAGGTTGCGTTTGCCGCCGATATAGCCTGCGGCAGGGCTGATGGGGGTAATGGGGTCGAGGGACATGGGTTGAGCCTTAATACGGCCGCTCGGTTGGCGGTCGGGTGTGGGCTCGCCGGCCTCAGACAGTTGGTGGCCGCAGCGGCGGCACTTGATCTCGATGACACCGGCGATCGCGCCGGGCTCCGACTTGAAGAGTAGTGCGCGGCACGACGCGCATTTATTTGAAAGACAGGCAGAATCATTTGACGAATGCATCACGGTTCGCTCCAACGCCCGCGCCCGTATGCGCGGGTGCGGGGCGGCCAGTCGGCCAGCTGTGTCGTGGCGAGGTACTTTCTCGTCGGTCTATTGGGTTGCAACCCGATAGCCCCCGCTCCCGACGCTCGTCAGCGTCGGGACGAAGGAAGCACATTAAATCATGTGATCAGCATATCCCCCCAACGCCGATACAGGTCACGGCGCTGATCCAGCATCTCCGAACGGTTATAGGCCCTTTCCACCTTGCTGCGGTCGGCGGGCACATGCGCCAGCGCCATGTCGATCGCGGCGCGCTCGATTGGAAATCGCTCATTCAGGATCGTCGAAAATGTCGCGCGCCAGCCATGCGGCACATGACGCCCGGCAAAACCCGTCCGCTTGTAGAGCGCGCCGATCGCCGCGGCGTGGATCGGAAAGACCAGCGGACATTCATACCCGAAAGCACGAATGGCTTTCAGCACATCGACGGCCTGCGGCGATAGCGGGACCAGATGGTCATTAGCGACATCGTCCTTCTTCACCCGCGCGATCTTCATCCGGGCGGCCGGAATGCGCCAGGTCGGCACGTCGCCGTCCAGCTGCTCGAACTCGTCCCAGCACGCGCCACGCAATGCGCCCATCCGCACGGCCGTCAGTGCCAAGAATCGGGATGCCAACCGGACGATGGGTGGACCACCCGCGCGGTCGCAGGCCAAAACTAGTCCACGCGCATCATCGATCGACAATAACGCGGGCTGACGACGCGGCGGAGGCGATGGGCGCAAGGCTTTGCCGACGACGGCAGCGGGATCATGATCGACTGGTCCCTCGGCGATCGCGAAACGAGAACACGGCAGAGATCCGCTGGCGGATGCGCCGCGCCGTTTCGATCGAACCGCGCGCCTCGACATCGCGTACACTGCAGCACTCGCCGGCGCGCCGATCGCGCCGATCGGCAGCGGCCCGATATCCGATAACACGTTGCTCTCCAGCGACGCGATCACGTCGTCGCGCGTGGCGATCGGTCCACCGGCCGCGCTGCATGTGATGCCATTCACGCGCGACCGATTCAAACGTGCGGATCTGCATGTGCAAATTTGCACGAACCGATGGATCGACACCCTGAGCGACCAGGCCGCGCGCTTCCTCCGCCCGATCGCGCGCGTCGACCAGCTGAACGTCGGGCCACTGGCCCAGGCTCGAGCAGCTTTTCCCGTCCGCCGATACGATAGCGCAAGCGCCAGGCGCGCAGGCCGGTTGGTGCGACGAAGAGGAAAAGCCCCCGCTCATCGAACATCTTATAGGCGCGCGACCGCGGCCGCGCGGCTTTCACCGCGGCGTTGCTGAGCATGGATTGCCACTCATTTCATCATGAGGAAGTTTTGAAGCGGACTTCAAACGCCGAAACAGGTCTTCAAATTTGATCGGCAAAATTTGAATAGGTGACGGGAGAAAACCTCCGTCGTGTCACAGTCAAACAGGGCGGATTTGCTGGGATATCTGGCAGACGCTTCGCCGACCGATACCCCAGGCAATACCCCTGTTTCCATCAGCAGAAACCAACCTAAGCGGGCGTCCCGGTCCCGCGAAGTTCGCTCGCGGTCCAGGCACGTCCACCCGACTGCGATCCTTCAAGGGTAATGTACCCAAGTTTGCCTGCCGGAATTGTAAAATCGAGGATCTTTGTCGTCGGCGTGGCCGAGGTGAACGAACTGGTCGCTACAATTACGTCGGTTTGGGACCCTTGGTCATCAGAAGCGATCTTCACGCCGCCAGCGCTGTATGCGCCAGCATTACTGTAATCGATCTCAAGACGATAGGTGCCGGGCGGCAGCGGGTCATTACGAACCCACCGTTGAAGCGTGCTTTGGATCCCGGTGACGGTCCATGCACCGCCCGTGATGACAGAATTGGGCGCCGGCGCACTGACGCGTGAATAGCCCAGCGGTGATCCTGCCTGGCCCGGATTGATGCGTCGAACGTATCGGTAAACGGCTGCCGCTGGCACGGGTCAGGGTCGGACTCTGCCAGACTGTAGGTCGCAACACAGGTCTGGTCTCCAAAATCGCCACCGCTCGGCGTATCGAAGCGACTACGCAGCTTGACGCGATCACTGTTGCGATCCCAGTATTTCTCTTCGAAATTGGTTGCGGCCTGCGCATTGTCTTGCGCCTTGACGATCGTCCCTGTCGTCGGGTTGCGAAACCAGACCTCATTCGTCCCTGGTACTGCCTTGGTGGCGACCGGCGGATAGCTCCCGGTCGCGCTGATATCGGTCCAGTTTTCGCCTAGGTCGATTGATGCGCGGGTGAAGCCGCTCCCCACCATTAACAGCGCCAGGGCGGCGGTCAGTGTATCGAAATTGCCGACGAACCGATTTGTGTTCGTGAGCGTGCTGGTTGCATCAATAACCAGGGTGCTCGTGACGCTGCCAACGCGCGGGCCTGCTGCGTCGTTAGGCCAGTTGGCCGTATAATTCTCGACCATATTAAACAGCGCGACCATAGCGGCGATGGCCGGGTTGATGCCGGTTTGTGTCCAGTCGTCCTTGCCGCCGTGATAGTCGCCAAGATAGACGTCCCGCCGCCAACCAGCGCAACATTGATCGCGATCCCCTGCGAGCCGATACCCGAGTAAATGATCTCGGTGACCTCGGTTTCCGGGTTGGACATGACGCCGGGAAGCGTGCGGATACCGGCCAGACGCCACCCGCCAAACGGCGCACCAATGCTGTCGGCAGGCGCCTGATCGGCCAGGTTGGAACCGTTTCCATAGACCAGCTCCTAAGCTGACCGCGCCAAATTGAGGGTGCGGAGTGATGGCGTAGGATTTATAAGCGTTGATCGGGACGATGCGGATAAGAGCGGGTTCAAGCGAAACAGTCGGCCCGATCGCCTCGACCAGCGCCGCATCCGTCCAGGTGAAGCCCGGCAAGGTAAATGGCAAGGCGGCGTCTGCTTTCGACCCAGTGGATCGCCGCTGGTTTTACGATATCGCAATTTCGCCATTTAATCGGCTCCTACAGTAATCGTGCCATCGGCTTCACGGGTGAGCATTGGGCTTCCATGATGGTGCTAGGCTGGCGACCGTGACGGTCCCGTCCGGCTCGCGCCGCAACACAGGAGGCGCAGCTTCCGCCACGCCGACGCCGCCCGCCGGCAAAGCCATAGTGGAAGCTAAACTCCCGACATCAGGCGTAGCCGATGATGGTCGTCTGACCGCTGGTGCCGGTCGCACGGACGTGAGACGTCCGTACGTCGATCCGTTCGCCGTCGAAAACCGGATGGGCGACATCGACCTCACTGTCGACGGCGCGCAGTGTTATGACGCCGTCGCCGCCGGCGCGGATCGACTTGGTGACGAATGGCAAAGGATCGTCATCGTCGGGCGTAATGACGAAAACAGCGGCGCGCCGGCGATGACACAGCGTCACCATGATTGCGGAAATTATCCATCGATTTTGTCCTGCTGTGGCGGGGATGGTGCGTCCTGGCGACGCGGCCGGGAGAGATGGTCGGCCGCGTGTTCGACGATGGCCGTCAGAAGAGCGCGGCCTATCCATCCGGCGATTTTGCCAACGGGGATCTTCATGCCGCGATCGCCACGCGATTGAGCAGCCAGCCATAGGCAAAGGCCTCCTGGCTCGCATTGCGTTCGGCGATGTCCAGATAGCGCGCGCCCTGCAGTGCATTCATCGCTGCCAGCAACACATCCACCCGGCCACGGCGCGAATGCTGCAGGTAGGCCATCAACGCAGCGTCGCTGCGCGATCCATAATCGCCATCGATCTTGGCGAGGTCCGGGCCAGAGCTGGCCCCGCTCGTTGAAGCGCGTTCAGAGTGCGCGCTGCAGGAACATCACGCCCCAAGGCGCACCCATGTTGACGCCCGTATCCAAAGCTCCTCGGCCGCAATCGCGGCCGATCGCGATGCGAGCAGGTCGATCCCCGAGCAATGACGAATTGTTGCCAGTAAATGGCAAAGGCGCGCGATCGTGGCAGGTCGCGCATATCGCCCTGATAGCCACCCTTGCGCGCCAGCGCCTGGGTAATGCCCCAGTTCGTCGGCTCCGCCGCGATCGGCGGGATGGTTCACATATCCGCCTTCACGGGCAATCATATCATCGATCAGCTTCTGGATGGTCATGACAGGCTCCTTTTCATCGATCGCTGCTGAGCCATCCGCTTGCGTCGCGGGACTCGCGCTGTTTGAGGGTCACGGCACAGGCCGCACAGGCGGCCAGCAGGAGCCTCGGCCGCGCGCTCGCGATCGCGCAGCGCCGAAATCGCTTCGCCATTCATTTGAACTGGCCCTTGAGGTCTTGGATCGTGATCGTCAGCGCAGTGAGCGAGGACGCGAGCAGCTTGTCGGCATCGATGCGCTTCTCCTCGATCTGCGCCCGCTGCTCGGCGAGTGTCTTCTCCCGCCAGACGAGATAGCCGATCATGGGGCCCAACGGCCCGAACTGGCCGAAGGCGGTGACGATATCAGTTGTCATGGATTTTGCCCTTCAGGCAGGCAGCGTGGCGCGCCGGATCAGGCGTGATCGGCGTAAGACATCAGCGGTGCAGTTTTGCGGCAGTTCGTTATCCGGGCGTCAGGCCGCTTCCAACGCAGCGATCCGCGCATCCTGACGCGCGATCTCCCGACGCTGCCAGGCCGCTTCTATCGCCGCGCATTCATCGGGCCGGATGCTCCACAGGTCGCCAGCCTCGCGGGTGACGATCATCTCGCCAGTGGCGACCTGCACCTCTTCGGGCTCTTCGTCATAGGTCCAGGTGACGATCGGCTCGCCGTTCGCATCGACCAGCCCGCCCGCGCCGACGGTCGCGCGAGGCGTCCGCTTGATGTGCGTTTCGTCACATATTCAGGCTCGGTGCGTTCGTCCCATTGGCACATCGTAGCACAGCAGGCCGATGGTGGTCGGCGTCCAGGGCGCGCGGCGAAAGCATCGCGTATCTCCCTGTGCGATGTAACCGACGTCAGCGCGCGCCCGTGCCCTTTTCGGCGACGGCATCGTTGAATTTGAACTGGACGTGTCGGACATCGCCCCATGCATCCAGCCAGTCGTCGGGAATCGGCGCTACCTGCTGCTTGGTGCGCCCGTCGGAAGTATTGATAGCGCCGGTCGCCGCATAGACGACACGCACACGTAGTGACCCGGCACCAATATCCAGCGCGTTGTCCGCATAGGGGCGATAATGGCCGTCAAACGACCATAGCCAGCGCGGCGTTAACCCGACGTCGGTCGTCGCGCCCCGTGTGGACAGCATCAGGTCGCCGATCGTGTTACCCTCGCCATTGGTAAGCGAGGCTTTGATCGCCGCGATCGGCTTGCCCTCGGCCGTCCCTAGCGCCAAAACGCCACCCGCGCCGGGCGAACCGCCCGTGTCACGCACATATAGTGTTGCGCCCCTTAGCGCCCCCCGTCGGTCGGCGCGTTTGACGCCTGACCGGCACCGCTCACGGTCAGCTGATGCGACGTGCTGCCACCGAGGCCAAGATGACCCTCCTTGGTGATCCGCGCCGCTCGGTCAGCGCGCCGTCGGTCGTGGCCGCTCGCAACGCGAACACGAGGTCGCCGGCCGTGTTATTATCACCTCCCGACAAAGCCTTTGATGGCCGCAAAGGGTGCGCCATTGCCAAATGTCGTGCCAAACAGCGCCGCGCCGCCCGCTGCCCGTCCCGTTGCCCACGGCCCGCAGATAGAGGCTCGCACCATGACCTCCTCGCATCGGTGAGGTTGGCCACCGCCTGATCGGTCCCATGGACAGCAACGCGCCGCGCCCATCATTGACGGACCCGACGCCGACGCCCACATTATTGATCACCAGCCGATCCGCACCGCTGGTGACCAGTGCCATCGCATTATCCGAATAGCGGCGGAGGCCTGTGTCCTGATCGGTGGTAAAGCGCAGGCCGGGCGCAGCGACCGTCCCATCCCCCATCAGCCTGCGCCGATCCTGTCGCGCACATTGGCAAAGGACGCAATCAGTTGCGACGCCGAATCCGCCAGGTCTTTCATCAACGATTGGGTCGGGATGATCGAATAGATCTGGCCACCGCCGGAGCCGCCGTAAAAAACCGTCCGCAGCATGAGCTGGGTCGCTGAAATGACCTGCTCGATCTCATAGGTCCGGTTGTCCGGCCCAACGAAACCCCCTGGCCCGCAAGCACATTACTGACGAAGTCCGTGCCCGCGCCCGTTACGAGCTTTTGACCGTTGGTGACGGTAACCGTTCCTGCCGAATACCACATGCGTTACATCCTTTCGCAGCGTCACACGCTGACGGTGTTGGGTAGTCCATCGATTTCGAGATAGGCAGAATGGAGGCACAGTCGGCGCGGCCGACCATTGCAATTCGACAAGGCACGGCCCTGCCTCGCAGGCCTTTCGTGCGCCCATATGCTGGCTGACTTTGCAGGCTGTTTCCTTGCGCTGACCACAACAGCACACCGTCGATGTAGAGACGCACACCCCATTGCGCCGGCCCACTGGGAAAGCCGAGCAAGACGTCGCCGCCCGCGCGCACTACACCGGTGACCGGCAGATCCACGGTCTTGGATAAAATGGTTTGCCAAGGCATCAGGGAATCTCCCCGCCGCCAGACCCACCGCCACCGCCAGTGCCCCCACCCACACCACCGGGACCGGTGTCGCCACTATCCCAGCCCGGCCCGGCGAGTGGCCCGTTCATGTACACATAGGCCGGAACAATCAGCGCATTGGCGACGAAGTTTTCTGCGGTGACGACGCCCAGCGCCAGGACGTTACCGCCCAGTTTGATGATACTTCCCTCGTGACCATCGGCGACCAGCTCAAGAAAGACGGTATCGCCAGCGGTCGCCGCAATTCTGACCCGCGCCGTGAGCTTGCCCTCGACGTCCGCAAGCACTTCGCGCGTGTCTTCGACCTTGGCCTCGATCGAGTTTGGATCGCCTTCTACCCCGATACGCGCGATGACGTTGTCGGTTCGCGCCGCCCGGGCGCCAAGCGGCGTCACATAGGCGTTCGCGGCGGAAGCGACTTGCGCCTCGATGCTGCCCGGAGCACCCGCCACGCCGAGCCGCGCATTGACCGAATCGATACGCTCTGCCTGTGCAAGGAGCGGGTCAGCATAGACGGTTGCCGCCTCCTCGATCTTGGCTTCGATCGAATCCTCCGCACCAGGCGCGCCGATGCGCGCGCTGATCGTGTCGATGCGACCGGCTTGGGCGAGCAGATCCTCGACATAGGTGGTCGAGGCTTCCTCGATCTTCGCCTCGACCGAATCGGGCGCGCCCTCTTCGCCAAAGCGCGACAGGATCGTGTCGATCCGTCCGGCCCGGGCGCTCACAGCATCGGCGCGCGCAACTCTTCGTCCCGGATATCGGCCGCGTTTTGACCGATCGAGGCCGTCATCTGGGTTGATGCGCGATACGATCGCCAGTTCAGCTGTCGCCCGAGAAGCTCAATCGAAATGATGGAAGCCTCAGCGATCCCCATGCGCACCAGCATCGCAGACACGCGCTGCGCCACCGCATCGACATCAGCATTGACCTTGACCGTCAATTCGTTGCGCGCGGCTGCAATAGCGACCGCCAGATCGCGGCCCGTCTTGTCACCGGTCAGCAGGCCGCGAAGTGCGCTTTCTGCTGCATCGCCGACATCCTCTCCCACGCCGCGCACCGCGCTGATCGTCTGCGTCAAGCCGGCGGAGACCAGCCTTGCATCATCGACAATGGTGATGATGCGCTCATCATAGCCAGCCAACTGGTCGCCAATGGCGGTGCTCAGATCGGTGACCTGTTGCGCCACCGCACGATCGCCCTCCACGCGCAACTGCGTTTCCGTCAATGCGGAGGCCTCGACCGCCCCCACCTTCACAACCAACTGCAAGCGGGCGCGGGCCTCAGCCGCAATGTCGTCGTTGATCTTCGCCGTCAACTCATTGCGCGCCTGGGGCCAAGGCGTGGACCTGGCCGCGCCGTATCGCGTCACCGGCGAGCAGGGTGCGAAGGATTTGCTCGTTTGCGTCCCCGATATCCGTGCGCAATCGACGGGACACGCTGACTACCTGGGTCAATGACGCCGTATCGCCAATCGCCTCCAGCGTCTGTTCTGCACTGGTGACGCGCAGGCCCAGCGCCGTGAATTCGGTCGTATCGACCTTGAAAACGATCTGACCCTCAAGCGCGTCGATGTCGCTCTCTGCGGTGGTCAGCCGCACGCCCTGGTCGTCAACCTCAAGTGCGCTGGCTTTTTGCTCAATCGACGCTTCCGCGCCACTGATCCGCTGCTCCGCATTATAGACGCGAAGCTCAATGCCTTCGTAAATCGGAAACTGGCTTGGATCGAGCGCCATCTCCGCAATTTTGCCATCGACATAACTGACGGTAGCCCGCTGGGTGATTTCGCCGCGCAGTGCATCGACGCGAATCTCCGCCTCACCACCCGCTCGGCCGTCTGGTCAATCGCTGAAATTCTGACCAAGCCGGATGCAGGATCGACGTAAACCCCGGCATCCCTCAGCGTCTCGCGAGTCTTGCTCGCTTCGGCCAGCGCCTGCACCGTGGCTGCGCCCAGCCGGTCAATTGCATTATCAAGACGCTGACGCTCGCCATCGGACACCGCACCGATGTCGGCCAGCGCGATCCGCCCCAGCTCGACCTCTTCTTCATCGCCGAACGGCCGATACACAAGCTGACCATCCTGGCGCAATTTGAGCAGATCATTGCGCAACAGGCCTGGCGGAGCCGGTATGTCGGGGATTTCCGGGATGTAGATATCGACGCCAACGGTGCCACCGACGGTCGCGCCGTCTGCCGGCTTTGGATGAGCCGGATCATCATCAACGATGTCGGTCCAACTTGGCGGCGGCGCAATCGGCACGATCGGGGCGAGCTGCGCCGCTTTGCTCAAACCTTCGACCGACAAGGATAGGAAGCTGACGCTATCGCCGACCTCGATCGAGAAGTCCTTGAAAAAGCCATAGACCGTAACGCATTCCAGGCTGGCATCGCCAATCCACAGCGACGGCCGCGCCCTGACGGCCGCAATGCGTCCAGCGACGAGATCGAGCGCGTCCGTGCTGATCAGGCTGCGCACATTCATGCGCTTGGCCCAGGCATCGCCCACCAGCGTCGTTTCCCCGAAGTCGTCCGTTTCCCCACGGCTATAATCGGTGATCGCAGTCGGCGCTGCTTCGGTCACGCCAAGGCCGACCAGCACACCGATTAGCAACGTGCCGATCGATACTGTACCGGCACCCGTAATCGTTACCGTCACCGGACCCACGGTCATCGGCAGGTCGAGAAACGTCACCATGCCGGGTGCGGCATCCACCGCTAACGTCCGATCATAACCGCCCGCTTGAACCCGCACGTTCGTTGCGATCACGTCCAGCAGTGCCACCGCATTGATCGCCTGCGCAGGGGCCAGCGTTACGGTGACGACCGCGTCGGCCGATGTCACTGTACCCAGCGCCTGGTCAAACATCGCCCATCGATTGGTAGGCCCGATGTCGATCCACAGGCCTGACGCGCCCGCCGGATCGTTGCCGATATTGCCCGCGCCGGCGCTTTCGTAGATCCGATGATTTGCCGCCACGATGACGCGCGCGCCAAGCGCGTAGCTCACGCCCGCCGACCACTCGCCATGATCATTTTCTGGAACACTGGCCGATGTCAGCACCGCGTTGCTAACCTCCAGCGGCTGCAATAGGCGAAGCGTAGACGCGCGCTGGTCGGGCGCTGGGTCCGTGCCAGGATCGACAAAGGCGCTGACTTCGGCGAGGCCTTCTATGGTCAGCGTGCAATAGCTGACCGGGGGGATCGCAAGGTCGATCGAGAAGTCTTTGTAAAAGCCCTCGATCGTCAGGCTCGCAAATCGATCATCCGCGATCCATGTGGCAGGCGTCGCGCGTAGGGCAGCGAGCTGACGCTGCACATAGTCCACCTGATCGGTGGCAATCTTGACCCGCACGGACATTTGCCGCGCAAATCCGCGCGGCACGATGGTCGTCACGCCAAAGTCGTCGGTTTCCCGGCGGCTATAATCGACAATGCCGATCGTCGGCGCGGCTTCCACCGTGCCGATCTCGATGACGGCCCCGCCGTCGAGCACTACCCTCATGCAGCGACGCCCGCCACACTCACGGCCTCGCCACCGCTCGCAGCGGTCACATCTTCCAGCTTGCGTTTAATCGCGCCTGTACGGCTTGCCCGCCGTCGCCGCATGACCGGCATTATTGTCACTGCGCAACTGAGCAACTTCCTCGCGAAGCGACTTGATCTCCTGCGTCAGATTGTCATTTGCGCTTGTTGGGGGTGCCGACAGCTGAACAGCCGCCGCCGCGTTGGACAGAATCGTGCCCGTGGGCGCACCTGCGCCGGCAGCAACGCCGGCCGTAGAAGTCCCGGAGTTACGGGCCATGATCGCAGCATAGGTTTCGGCGAGGCTCGCTGCGGTTTGCGCCGAATGCGGTCCAGCTCCTGCCTCGCTGGTAGCCGCCAGTTCGGCCGCTTGCAACAGAGCCTGTGACAGGCCTGGCAGCGATGTCGCTGCGTCCTGGATCGCCTGCATGCGCGCGCGCAGCGCGTTGGTTGCCACGTTGAACTGGCCCATCAGCGAAGAGAAAGTGCCACCGCCGCCTGCATCGGTGAGGCCGCGAATGCGGTTAACCTCGTCCATGATGCTGTCGCCCACGGACGCCCAGTGCATCCTTCGAAGCTGATCGGCGGCATCTGCCGCATCCTTGGCATCTTGGATCGCCCAGATCTGTTCCTGTAGGACGCGATTGCTCTGATCCAGCTTGGCGAGGTCAAGCGCGCGAATGGCATCTGTATCGCCCTGCAGTTCCAGCAGCTTTCGTTCCAGATCCTGCTGCTGCTCGCCCAATATGTCAGCCGCACTCTTTGCCCCATTGAGCGCGGATTGCAGGCTTCATGGCGAACGCCGGCGCGAGCGTTGCAGCAGCGTGGCATAGGTCGATTGCCCTGCGGCCGTGGTTAGATCCTGCGCTTCCACCAGCGCCCGGAATCCGGCCAGCGTGTCTGCGGCATCGCCAGCCCCAAAGTGCCGAACACGTCACCAAGCTGCGCCGTGGCGCGCGGCGGCCTGCTCGGCCTGGCTGTAATAGGGTTTGGAAATATCCATCCACGGCACTGGTGAAATCGCCGATGCTCTCGAACTGATCGGCAAGCGCCATTTTCAGGCCGGTGCTCATCAGACTTGCCGGCTGAACCCAGCATGGTCAGCGACGACGTGACGCTCTCGACCGTGGATGCGACACGCACCAGCGTCTCGAACTGTTCTTCGCCGACCTGCTGGAACTTCTCCATACCGGGAAATGCGGCCTTGGCCATGTCGTCCGCTGCAGCGCCAAATACCGCGCTCAGCTTTTCCTCGATCTCTTCGCCGGTCAGGCCCTGCAGATTGATCTTGCCGATGTCGAGGACAAAGCCGTTCAGCCGGTTCTGGATATCCTGCGTTGCGGATCCCAGCGGCTCCGGCTGTATGCGTAACGATCGCATCGTTGAACTGGCGCATGATCAACGTGAACTGATTTTCCAGCTCAGGATCAGCACCGCCATATTGCGTCGAATATTTGGTCGATGTGGTCAGGCCGAAGAAGGACTTCTTCTTCTGGACGTCGCTATAATAGTCGGCGTCATAGCCGCCCGCCAATATGTCCTGCAGCGATTGCGCATCGCCATAAAGGCCGCTGCCAACGACCTTCGTCTTGGTACCGAACAGGCCCTTCAGGATGCCGCCAACCAGCGGCACCGATCCAAGGATGGAACCGATGGCGTTGGGCTTGAACCCTTGCGCCACGCCATCCGATGCATTGATGTCACCCGACCGGACGAGCAGCGCGGCAAAGCCACCAATCTGACTGTCGATGGATCTTGAAGGTCTCGGCCATTCTCACGTGATGCTCAGTATCAATGGTATTGACCTCCTTCAGGCTATTGATTTGTGCGTGTTGATGTTTCCTCGCTCTCTGGTGTCTGCATCGCCCAAAACGGTGCCGGTGCCCTCATTGGCCTTGGGCAGATTGTTCTTGCTGCCGCCAAAGGATCCCGGTGACCGACACGCTGATCGCCGCCAGCGAAGTGATGGTGGCAGTGCCTGCTGCAATGTTGAGGGGAACGGAAGCGAGAGATGGCAGGACATTGATTGCTTCGACTGCTTTTGACAGCTGTTTTTGTGCCGCTATTGGCGATCGAGGACGCCGCCTCTGCAGCATCCTGCAACGGCCATGAGCGCGCACGGACAGCGCAAATTCGACCGCGCGGAACGTCTTTTCTGCTGTCTCCAGCGCCTTGTAGCCGTCCGAACCCTCTTTGAAGAAGCCCTTCGCGGCGCTGCTCATGTCGCCGAAGAAACCAACCTGGTCTATGGCTGCACGCTTGCGAATGTCGGTGTCTTCCTTTGACGGTCAACAAACCAAGTTCCCGCCGCTTGTCGATCTCAGCCTGGCGCTTTCCATATTCGTCAAGAACGGTGACGACGCCGCCGATCGCGCCGCCGACCGTGCCGAACGCATCCCGCATATTGGCAGCCACACGATCAACCTGTTCCGATACGCGATCGAGGTCGTCAACGAAGGTGCCCAGCATCAGCTCGGAAAATTCACGCTGCACCTGACGAAGCCGTTCGACCTCTTCATCGGAGATCAGCATTTGTTCGCCGACGGTCGGGGCATTCTTGCCCCATTCCTGATTGCGCTTGTCAATCGTCCTGCATCAGCGACCATGCATTGCCGGCGGCTTTCAGGCGCTGGTCTTCCAGCCATTTGAGGATCTTTAGTCGGCGTCCTTTAGCCGCATCGGATAGGGCTTTACTGGACGCCTTCTTACGATCCCTGATGAGTGCATCGGCCTGCGTGTTCAGCCTATCATTGCCAGGTTCTTCAGCGCGCCGGATCTGGATAGCTTCGAACGCGCCCATTGCCTGACTCGTGCGCGCTATTAAAGGACGCAATCGAACGCAGCACCAGATTCAGTGCCTGCTGCACTATACTGGCCCTTGAACCGGTCCAGACC
>JAXHOI010000027.1:0-121949 GCA_034519505.1 Sphingobium sp.
ACGACGACATTGCCCTTGCCATCGGTGCGGCCCCCGCCCCCTTCGTTCAGGGCGAATTCCGCCGCGATCAGATCGGGCTTGTTATCCGCCAGCCACTGCGCGCCGTTGAAGGCATAGGTGGTTTCCTCGCCGCAGGTCAGCGCCATCTTGATCGTGCGGGCGGGCTTGTATCCCGCCTTCTTGAAACGGATCAGCATGTCGGTCCAGATCGCGGCCTGGCTCTTGTCGTCGGCGGAACCGCGGGCGTAGAAATATCCGCCCTCCTCCACCAGAGTGAACGGATCGCGGGTCCAATCCTCTCGCTTTGCCTCCACCACATCGACATGGGCGAGCAGCAGCATCGGCTTGGCGGTACGCGACGTGCCGGGATAGACGGCGACCAGGCCGCCTTCCTTCGGATGATCGGGCACCGAAAACAGGGTGAGGTCCGCGTCGGTGAAGCCCGCCGCCTTCATCCGCGCGGCCATGCGCTCCGCCGCCAGCGTGCAGCTCCCCACCGACAGCGTCGTGTTGGTTTCCACCAGTTCCTTATACAGTTCCTTGAACGCGACCTGATCGGCGCGCAGGGCGGTTTCCTGCGCCATGGCGACAGTCGAAGCGGTGGAAAAGAGCGCGAGCACGCCGGTCGCGAGCGAGAGGAAAGACTTCACGGAAACACGGCCCCCTTTTGATGCAATATCGCCAAGTTAGAGCATGGGGCCAACCCGTCCGCAAGGGACGAAGCATGCAACATTCCGCCCGCATCCATAGCCCGGAGATGGAATGCGCGACTACGCCGCGCATCAGAGCACCAAACGAAAAAAGCCACATGGCTCCGCCCGCCCCTGTCCCCCGCCCTCTATAATGGGAGCGGAAGGAACAGGGGATATTTCAGTGGGCCGTGACCAGCGACGGGCGGAAGCGGATCGGGCCGGATCGTGCCGTCGACCGGGATCATCACAACCACCACCCGATATTTCACGACCCCAGCGGCGTGCGGCAGAAATGGATGCGCGCGCTGACCATCGCGATGTCGGTCGCCATGGTGCTCACGCTTGCCCTGATCCTTGGCCCGCTGTGGATGGAGACGAGGCACCCGGCGCTGCTTCCGCAGCATCGCGACGTCCCGCTTTCCTTTCCGTCGGTAAAGCCCGCCTCAGCCCTGCCCCGCTCCACCGCCGGATGGTTGCCCGCTGTGCCGGTCCACCCGGCCGCCAGCGTGGAGCCGATGGAACGCTTCGCCTTCTACATGCCGTGGGACGAGGCTTCGCGTGCCTCTCTTGCCACCCATGCACGCGACATCGATTGGGTGGTGGCCGGCACGGCGAGCGTCACCGGCCGCGCGCACCGCTTCACAACCGAGCGCGATGCGCATTTGCATGTAATACTGGCCCGGCACTCCTCGTCGCTCCGTCTGTTCTCCATGGTGCAGAACGCCGATGAGGATGGCGCGTGGGATGGTGCGGGCACCGCGAAGCTGCTCGCCAGCGCCACCGCACGCGCCCGGCTGATCGCGCAGATCGCTGCCATGGTGCAGAGCGAGGGCGCGCAAGGCGTGCTGCTCGACCTCGAAAACCTGCCTGCCGGGGCGCACCGGGATTATCTGCGCTTTCTGGACGAACTGCGGGCGGCGATGGCTGGCAAGGCGCTGCGCATCGCCCTTGCGGTGCCGGTCGGCGACCCGGCCTGGGATCTGGCGGCCTATGCCGCGCGGGCCGACCATCTGTTCCTGATGGCATATGACCAGCATTGGCCCGGTGGAGAGCCCGGCCCGATCGCTTCCCAGCCATGGTTCGCGCAGGTGGTCGACGCCGCCGTCCGGCAGGTCGGCCGGGACAAGGCGGTCGTGGCGATCGGCAATTACGCCTATGACTGGAGCGGCGAAGGCAATGCCGACATATTGACGGTGCGCGAGGCATGGGATCGCGCCCGCCAGTCAGGTGTCCCGCCCCAGTTCGACGCGGCCAGCGGCAATAGCGGATTTGCCTATCGCGCCGACAACAGGCGGCGGCAACTGTGGATGCTGGACGCGGCGAGCGCATGGAACCAGATGCAGGCGGCGCGCGCCGTCGGCGCATCGGGCATCGCATTGTGGCGGCTGGGCAGCGAAGACCCCTCGCTCTGGGCGGCATGGAACAGCCCCAGGGGCGCAAGGCCCGACCTGAGCAATATCGCCGCCGACACCAGCGTCCGCTTCGATGGGACGGGCGAGATACTGGACATGCAGCGCGCAGCGACGCCCGGCCAGCGCCATGTGCAGTTCGATGCGCGCAACATGGTCCGGTCCGCCGACATGCTGCGTTTGCCCGCACCCTATCTGATCCGCCGGATCGCCGGGAAGGCAGACGGAGTGGCCCTGACCTTCGACGACGGGCCGGACCCCAAATGGACACCGCAAATCCTGGACATATTGAAAGCGACGGGGGCGAAGGCGACATTCTTCGTCACCGGGCGAAATGCGCTCGATCATCCCGACCTGCTGCGACGAATCGCGGCAGAGGGGCACGATATCGGCAATCATTCGACGACGCATCCCGACCTTGGCAACATGCCCGACGCGGGCGTCCGGCTGGAACTGAACGCCACGCGCCGGTTGATTGAGGCGCATACCGGACGTTCCACCCGCCTGTTTCGCGCGCCACTGTTCGGCAATGCGGAGCCGACCACACTTGACGAACTGACCCCCACGCGGATCGCCGCCGAAAGCGGCTATCTGACGGTTGGCCTGCATGTCGATCCGCTGGACTGGCAATCGCCCCGCGCGAACTTCATCGCAGCGCAGACTTTGGCGCAGGTGGCGCGCGGCACCCCGGCCAGCCCTGCACAGATCGTGCTGCTCCACGATTCGGGCGGCAACCGCAGCGAAACGGTGAAGGCGTTGCCGGCCATCATCGCCGGACTGAAAGCGCGGGGACATCGGCTGGTCACCGTGTCGGAACTGTCGGGGCTGGGGCGCGACCGGCTGATGCCCCCGGTCACGGGGATCGATCAGCCGATTTCCACCGCGCATGGCTGGCTGTTCGGTATCATTGCGGGCGCGCTCCGGCTGTTCGCCGCGGTGTTCTTCATCGCAATCACATTGGGCATCGCACGCTCGCTGCTGCTGGCGGCGCTGGCATGGCGCAACCGTCAGGACGGCGCCCCGGACGCGGCACCGCACCTGATCCCCGGCTTCGTCACGGTGCTGATCCCCGCCTTCAACGAGGCCAAGGTGATCGAGGCATCCGTCCACCGCATCCTGAAAAGCACCGGCCCGCGGATCGAGGTCATCGTGATCGACGACGGATCGGGCGACGGCACATCGGACGTCGTGCGCGCGGCCTTTGGCATCGATCCGCGGGTACAGTTGATAACGCTGAAAAATGGTGGAAAGGCGCGCGCGCTCAACTGCGGGCTGGAGCGGGCGCGCGGCGACGTCATCTTGGCGCTGGACGCGGACACCCAGTTCGAGCCGGACGCCATCGCGCATCTGACCCGCTGGTTCGCCGATCCCGCCATCGGCGCGGTCGCGGGCGTGGCGCGGGTGGGCAATGCCCGCAATCTGGTGACACGCTGGCAGGCGCTGGAATATATCACCGCCCAGAATCTGGAACGGCGCGCGCTCGCCGGGCTGAATGCCGTGACGGTGGTTCCCGGCGCCATCGGTGCCTGGCGGCGCAGCGCGCTGGCGAACGTTGGCGGCTATCCCGCGCATACGCTGGCCGAGGATCAGGACCTGACGATCAGCATCCAGCGCGCCGGGTGGCGGGTCGTGTGCGACAACCGGGCCGTCGCATGGACCGAAGCGCCCGACAGCGTCCGCGCGCTGATGAAGCAGCGTTTCCGTTGGGCGTTCGGCACATTGCAGTCGCTATGGAAGCATCGCGACATCTGGACGGGCTTCGGCACGGCAAAGGGCTTGGCCCGCATCGGCCTGCCGCAGGCGTGGCTGTTCCAGATCGGCTTTTCCCTGATCTCGCCGCTGATCGACCTGGCGCTGCTGGGGGCGATGGCGACGACGGCCTTTCGCGCGGCCAATCGCGGCGCGCTGGCGATCGGGACGGAGGCCATGTCCATTCTGCTCAGCTGGATCGCCTTTTCGGCGGTGGACGTCGGCTGTGCCTGGCTCGCCTATCGGCTGGACGGACGGGGTGAACGATTGCCGCTGCTGCGGTTGCTGGGGCAGCGGATCGGCTATCGCCAGATGATGTACTGGGTGGTGCTGCGCGCCATCGCCGCCGCACTGGCCGGGCCGCGCGTGGGCTGGGGCAAGCTGGAGCGTCGCGGCATGGATGCGATGGAACCTGCCACCGCCATCCTGCCGCCTTCACATCCCGAAGCATCGGACGACAACGAACGCGGGGCAGAGCAGCCTGCGTTCGATGAAGCGGCATAGCCGCCCGAGGGATCAGACCACCGCGCCGAACAGCCGCCCCACAATAGCGGTCAGCGCCATCGCCGCCACGCCCCAGAAGGTGACGCGCACGATCGCGGGAAGCCGCTTCGCCCCGCCGGCATAGGCCCCGGCCCAGCCCGTGGCGATCAGGCAGGCGAGCGAGGTGCCGGCCACGACCGGCGTGGCGAGCTTCACTGGCGAGAAAGCGACCGAAAGCAGCGGCACGGTCGCCCCGGCGGCAAATGACAGCGCAGAGGCGAACGCGGCCTGAAACGGTCGCGCGGACATTTCATCCGAAATGCCAAGCTCGTCGCGGGCGTGGGCGGCCAGCGCGTCATGATCGTGTAATTGCTGCGCGACTTCCTTGGCCAGCGCCGGTTCCAGCCCCCGCTGCACATAGATGGCGGCGAGTTCCGCCAATTCGATTTCCGGCTGGTTGTCCAGCGCACGCCGTTCGCGCTTAAGATCCGCCTTTTCGATGTCGGCCTGCGACGACACCGACACAAATTCCCCCGCCGCCATCGACATCGCGCCAGCGACCAGCGCCGCTGCGCCGGACAGCAGCAGGCTGCCCTTGTCCGCGCCGGATGCCGCGATGCCGACGATCAGGCTGGCCGTCGAAACGATGCCGTCATTGGCCCCCAGCACCGCCGCGCGCAGCCAGCCGGTGCGGTGAACATAATGTTCCTCATGGTGCGGCTGGTCGAGGATCGCGGTGAGCGCGCTGTTTGCGGACGTGGCCATAAGCGCCCTTTAACCGGATTGGCGGCGCGCGAAAATGGGGAAAGATACGTGGCGGCGATCCGATGCGACGGACAAGAAAAAGGGCCGCATAAGCGACCCTTTCCCCATGTGCTTACCGACAGGATGCGCGATCAGTACACGCGCGCCTTCGGCTTGATATATTCGACTTCGTCGGTCAGCGTATATTCGTGGACCGGGCGATAATCGATCGTCACGGCGCCCTTTTCGAACCAGGTGACGGTGTGCTTCATCCAGTTCGCGTCGTCGCGGTTCGGGAAATCCTCATGCATGTGCGCGCCGCGCGATTCCTTGCGGTTCGCGGCCGAATGCATGGTGACCACCGCCTGCGGCAGCATATTGTCCAGTTCCAGCGTCTCGACCAGGTCGGTGTTCCAGATCAGCGAGCGGTCGGACACGCCGACATCCTGAAGGCTGGCATAGACATTGTCGATCAGCCCCTGCCCGTCGCGCAACAGTTCGCTGTCGCGGAACACCGCGCAATGCTTCTGCATGGTGCGCTGCATGTTCAGGCGGATCTGCGCGGTGGGCGTGCCGCCAGACGCATTGCGATAATGGTCCAGGCGGGCCAGCGCCTTGTCGTCGGCTTCCTTCACCACGCTGCCATGCTTGCTCATCGGCTTCACCAGTTCCGCAATGCGGAAGCCGGTGGCGCGACCGAACACGACAAGGTCGATCAGGCTGTTGGAGCCAAGACGGTTGGCGCCGTGCACCGACACGCAGGCCGCTTCGCCCACCGCGAACAGGCCGGGCACCACGCTGTCGGGATTGCCATCCTTCAGCGTCACGACTTCGCCATGATAGTTACAGGGGATGCCGCCCATATTGTAGTGGACGGTCGGCGTCACCGGCAGCGGCTCGCGTGGTCAGGTCGACGCCCGCGAAGATCTTGCCGGTTTCGGTAATGCCGGGCAGCCGCTCCGCCAGCACCTTGGGATCGATATGGTCGAGGTGCAGGTAGATATGGTCGCCATGCGGGCCGACACCGCGCCCTTCGCGCATTTCCATCGCCATCGAACGGCCGACGACGTCGCGCGAGGCAAGGTCCTTCGCCGACGGGGCATAGCGTTCCATGAAACGCTCGCCGCTGGCGTTGGTCAGATAGCCGCCCTCGCCGCGCGCGCCCTCGGTAATCAGGACGCCCGCGCCGTAAATGCCGGTCGGGTGGAACTGAACGAACTCCATGTCCTGCAGCGGCAGGCCGGCGCGCAGCACCATGCCGCCGCCATCGCCGGTGCAGGTATGGGCCGAGGTCGCGGAGAAATAGACGCGGCCGTAGCCGCCGGTGGCCAGTACCGTCGCGTGGCTGCGGAAGCGATGGATGGAGCCATCCTCCATGCACAGCGCGATCACGCCCTTGCACTCGCCATTTTCCATGATGAGGTCGAGGGCGAAATATTCGATGAAGAAGTCCGCGTCATACTTCAGGCTCTGCTGATAGAGCGCGTGGAGCATGGCGTGGCCGGTACGGTCGGCCGCGGCGCAGGTGCGCTGCACCGGCGGGCCTGCGCCCATATTCTGCATATGGCCGCCGAACGGACGCTGGTAGATCGTGCCGTTTTCGTTGCGGCTGAACGGCACGCCGGCATGTTCCAGCTCGATCACGGCCGCCGGCGCTTCACGCACCATATATTCGATCGCATCCTGGTCGCCCAGCCAGTCCGACCCCTTCACGGTGTCGAACATGTGCCAGGTCCAGTGGTCGGGCGTGTTGTTGCCAAGGCTCGCGGCGATGCCGCCCTGCGCCGCCACGGTGTGGCTGCGGGTCGGGAACACCTTGGTCACGCAGGCGGTCTTCAGCCCCTTTTCCGCGCAGCCCATGGTGGCGCGCAGGCCAGAGCCGCCCGCACCGACGACGACCGCGTCATAGACATGATCGATGATCTTGTAGGCGGGGCCAGTCACATTGTCAGCCATCAGGAAGCACCTCCGGCGGCAAAGGCGATCTTGGCCACCGCGAAGATGCCAAGCGCCGCGGCGCCGACCGCGTAGAAGTTGAGAAGCACGAGGACGCCGAACTTCACGCCCTCTTCATGCACATAATCCTCGATCACCACCTGCAGGCCCATGCGCAGATGCCAGAACGCATTGGCGATCATCAGCATCATCGGCACGGCCACCAGCGGGGCCGACAGCCAGCTGGTGACGCTGTGATAATCCAGCCCCGGCAGGGTGAAAAGATTGACCACCAGCCAGACCACCAGCAGCAGGTTGCCCACCGCCGTGATACGCTGATTGATCCAGTGATGCGCGCCTGCCTTGGCCGATCCAAGTCCGCGAACGCGTCCGATTCCGGTTCCGCTACCCATCGCCTTACTTCCCGAAAAAGACCCAGAGCCAGACGAGCGCCGTCACGATCACTGCGCCATACATGACGCAGAGCGACCAGAAGCGGTTCTGCCTGAGTTCGTAGCCAGCGCCCATGTCGAGCACGAAGTGCCGCAGACCGCCGAAAAGATGTTCGAAAAAGGCCCAGGTGAGGCCGATCAGGAAAACATAACCGATGGGGCTGGTCGCGACCGCGCGGAACAGCGCGTAGCTTTCCGGGCCGGAAGCGGCGGCCAGCAGCCACCAGACAAGACCGATGCCGCCAACGACCGCCAGACCCGCACCAGTCACGCGATGCAGGATCGACAGGGCCATGTGCGGCCCCCAGCGCCAGATCGTCAGATGCGGGGAAAGCGGCCTGTTCTTTGCGCGCGCCATGTTCCCTCGTCCCCTTTGTTCCAAGATTTACCGAGTCAGGGACGCTTTAGCGAAATCTCGCCGCAGTGCAAACGCGAAGGCGGATTTATGGACGAAGGTTCATTCCCCGCGCCGGAAACGCCCGCGCCCCCACCTTTCCGCAGGTGCGATCATGCCGTGTGTGAGCGGCTGCAACCAGTGCCGGAGCTAAGGATCGGGAAATGGTTTCGATCGTCGCCGGCCCGGATGGGAAAAGGGTGTTGCGGATAAGGGATGCTTAACCTTGTTCGGTATATCTCTTTGTTCCGATCCAGTTTCAATGCGTTGTCCACCCGCCGACACCATGGAGTTTCAGGTGCCCATGACCGACCGTATCCAGACCGATATTTCCGCAAGGGAAAGGCTGGCCGAATTCGATCCTGAGGGTAAGGTCGCCCGGCTGGCGTCCGAAGTCCTGGCCTTGCTGCCGGACGGCGGCGAGGCGGCAGCGCGCGATTATGTCGACACCTATCTGGGACGCACTGGCCTGGCCGGTCGTCTGAGCGCAGACAATATCGAAAACATGCGCCAATCGACCAAGCATTATCTCAAAGCGAAGCTGGGCGACCCGCTGGGCAAGGAATGGTGCGATATCGCGCGTTCCGTCATCGAACATGCGTTCAAGCATCGGGTCGGCGCGCATGTCGTCATCGGCGCGATGCAGACGACCAACCGCCATCTGGAACGCGCGGCCCTCGCCATCATTCAGGATGATCCGCAGCATGGCGCGGAACTGCTGGACGTGATCCGCGTGCTTGCCGTGGCCGAAGCCGATCAGTTGAACGCCGCGATCGCCGAATTCCGCGCCGCCGACCTTGAGCGGGAGCGGTCGGGCTATGCCGCGCTGTTCCAGCAACGGATCGTCAGCGAAGTCGACAGCGCCAGCCATCTTGGCGAGGGGCTGCGCGAACAGGCGAAGGATGCCTCTGCCGCGACTCGCGGCATGCTGGGCAAGGCGTCGGAAGTCGCTGCGGCTGCCGAACAGTCCGCGCTTGCCATGCGTGAGGCGGCGCAGACCAGCGCAGGCCTGATCCGCGCCATTGAGGATACCCGCGCGCAGGTGGAAAGCGCGGCGGAAGTCGCCCTGCGCGCCTCCGCCGAATCCGGCGAGGCGGTGGCCATGTCCGCAACGCTGTCCGACCATGCCAAGTCCATCGAATCCATTCTGGGCCTGATCCGCGACATTGCGGGGCAGACCAATCTGCTTGCGCTTAACGCCACGATCGAAGCGGCGCGTGCGGGCGATGCGGGGCGCGGCTTTGCCGTGGTTGCGCAGGAAGTGAAGAGCCTGGCCAACCAGACCGCCCGCGCCACCGACGACATCGCGGCCAAGATCGCCACGATCCAGGCGGCAACGCGCGAGAGCGTGGAAACCAACGAACGCATCCGGGACACGGTGAAGGAAGTGCAGGCTTCGGCCGCGCGCATTCGCCATGCCATGGACGCGCAGGCGCAGACCGTCACCGTCATCACCGCCGCCGTCGACGAAACCGCGCTGGCGGCCGATTCCATGTCGACAACGATTTCGGCAATCCGTCAGGACACCGAAGTGGTGGCCAGCGAGATCGACGAGCTGGAACGCGGTTTCGCAACCGTGGAGGGTAAGCTGTCCACGCTGCGCGCCGCATCCAACGACTTTTCGCGCAACGCGGCCTGATCGCTCGTCCGGCCCTCCGCCGCGCGGGGGTGTTCGGGCTTCGTATCGTTGCCGGATAGGGTCTTAGCCCTGCCCCGCCTGTTCGGCCTGCGCCTTCAGGAACACGGCATATTGCGCATCGAAAGCGCGCCGCCATGCCGGCCGCGCCTCTCCCCGTGCGACATAGGCGGCCAGCGTCGGATAGTCGTCGAGCAGGCCGGATGACGATAATCGCCGCAGCACCGACACCATCATCAGATCGCCGGCGCTGAATTCCCCCTCCAGCCATGGAGCGTCGCCCAGACGCGCGGAAAGTTGCGACAGGCGCACCCGCACCGCATCGTCCAGCATGGCCATGCGATCGGCGAACCAGGGCCGGTCGCGTTCCAGCATCATCGCCATGGACCGCTCCACGATAGGCGGCTCGACCGTGCTGAGCGCGGCGAACATCCAGCCGATGGCCCGTGACCGCGCCGCCGGATCGTCCGGCAACAGCCCGTCATGCCGCTGGGCGATATGCAGCACGATGGCTCCCGATTCGAACAGCGCGACCTCACGGTCCGAATAGGTCGGTATCTGGCCGAAGGGCTGTCGGACGAGATGCTCGGCTTCCTTCAATTCGGCAAAGGTCAGCAGCTGCTCTGCATAAGCCAGCCCCGCCTCCTCCAGCGCCCAGCGCACCGGCATGTCGCGCGCCAGCCCGCATCCGCGATCGGGCGATTGCCGAAATGCCGTGATGGTGATGCCCATGGCGCTGCCCCTTTCGCGGCATAGCATGGCAGGCGATGGCGGATGCTGGCAAGCCGCAGCCCGCAACCCTGGCGCGTCGTTCAGGACACCAGTGCGCGGGCGGCGGCGATGCTCGCCTGAAGATGCCGGGACCGAAAGGGCTTGGACAGGCGCGCGACATCCGGCGCGATCAATTCCACGCCTTCGAAACCCGATATGATGAGCAGGGCGATGCCCGGATGGTCGCGGCGCAGGCGCACGGCCAGTTCCGCGCCCGACATGCCCGGCATGATATGATCGGTGACGACCAGATCGGGACGTTCGCCCAGTTCGATCATGGCCAGCGCCTCTTCGGCCATGGTGGCCTCGACCACTTCATAACCTAGTTCCATCAGCATTTCGCAGGTACTGTGCCGGACCAGTTCATTGTCGTCGACCAGCAACACCTTACCCTGGCTACCGGCGGCATGAACCTCGGCGCTCTCCCCGGCTGGGCTTTCCACTTCGGCCAGTCCCGCCGGCAGGGTGACGATCACACTCGTGCCCCGGCCCAGTTCGCTTTCGATTTCCAATATGCCGCCGGATTGACCCGCAAACCCATGGACCATCGACAGGCCAAGCCCGGTGCCGTGACCCACCGGCTTGGTCGTGAAAAACGGTTCGACGGCAAGCGCGCGGGTCGCCGCGTCCATGCCTGTGCCATTGTCGGTCACGCTCAAGCGGATGAATTTTCGCCGCTGCCCGCTCGTTGCGCGCCGGGTGCAGGGCGATGCGGCGATTTTCAGCACGCCGCCGTCCGGCATGGCGTCCCGCCCGTTCACCGCAAGGTTGAGGATGGCCAGCTCCAGCTGGTTCCGGTCGGCATGCACCGGCGGCAAGTCTGCGGCCAGGTCGACGACCAGATCGATGCGCGGCCCGATGGTGCTGCGCAGCAGCGCTTCCATGCCCGCCATCAGATCGACCAGATCGACCCCGGTTGGGGCGAGCGGCTGGCGGCGGGCGAATGCCAGCAGGCGCTGCACCAGCGTCTGCGCGCTTTCCGCTGCCTGCATCGCCATCTGCGCCCGGCGCAAGACGGCGTCATGGGGCAGGTTGTCGGTCAGCACCGCGTCCAGCCCCGCGATGATGGGCGACAGCAGATTGTTGAAATCATGCGCGACATGGCCGGTCAGTTGCCCGACGATCTCGGTTTTCTGAACCTGCCGCAACACGTCCTGCGACTGCTCCAGCTCGGCGGTTCTCGTGCGCACGCACTGATCCAGTTCGCTGTTCAGTTCCTCAAGCGAGGCCAGCAGGCGTCCGCGTTCCAGAGCGGCAGAGGCGGCGCGCGCCAGCGTTTCCAGCATCGCAACCTGATTATCGCCAGGCCGGCCGCTTTCCGACCACAGGGCGGCGATGGCCGCACGCGGCTGACCCCGGCCGATCGGCGTGACCAGCATGGACCGGACGTAGGTGTCGGCATAGCCATCGGGCGGGACGCGCGGATCGAGCAGGACGTCGGACACCAACATCGTGGTGGCGTGATGCATGGCCCAGCCGGCCACGCTTTCTTCCCAGCGAAAACTTTGGCCCAGCCAAAGCGATTCCACCGAATCTTCCGCGACGCACCGGCACAGGTCGCCGTCACGCACGACCAGCACGACCCCCTCGCACCCGATGATCCGCCGCGCCCTGGCGCCCAGCACGTCGATGACTTCATCCATCGAGGGTGCGGCGGACAGCGCTTCCACCGCCTCCGCCACATATCCCCATCGTGCGGCCAATGCCCGGTCATCCAGGCCCGCCGCACCTCGCTGCTCGGCTTCCATAAGGCCCCTCCCTGCAAGGGAAAATTATATGCGGTATATCAGATATTTATACAAACACATCGTCGCACGGCCATGCTTGCTGACGACCAGCCGTGCAAAGCCAGCGCCAGACTGAGTGAAATCGATGTCAATGTGGATTAACTCACCGCTTTTCAATAGGATATTCCATGCTTTGACTAAAGCAGAGCATGGGTCCATGACGGACCCATCGCAGGGGTTTGAGGGGGAATAGCCGACATGGAATTGCGCATATTGGCCTATGGAGCGCTGCTCCTCCTGATACATATTTTCGCCGCCGCGCACGCCAAGACGAAACAATATGGCACGCACTGGAACATGGGCGCGCGCGACGCGGACCTGCCGCCGCTCAACCCTGTCGCCGGGCGACTGGTGCGGGCGCAGGCCAATTATCAGGAAACGCTGCCCATCGCGATCATCGCGCTGCTGGGCGTCGTGGTTGCGGGGAAGAGCAGCGACCTGACGGTCATGGGCGGCTGGATCTGGCTGGGCGCGCGGATCGTCTATCTGCCGCTTTATGGGCTAGGCGTGCCCGTGGTGCGCACGATCGTGTTCATGGTCAGCCTGGTCGGGCTTGGCATGGTGCTGTGGCCGCTGATCGCGTGATGCCACGCAATCGGTAAACTTCCCTAAAGTCTCCGCTGGAAACGCTGCGCCCGCGCGGCTAGAGCACTGGCCCATGAACGACACAGTTTCCTTCGGCTATCGCGACGTCGACGCATCGGAAAAGACCCAGATGGTGCGCGGCGTGTTTTCCAACGTCGCCTCGCGCTACGACCTGATGAACGACGCCATGTCGGGCGGCATGCACCGATTGTGGAAGGACAGCTTTGTCGCGCGGGTGAAGCCGCGCCGGGGCGAGCGCATTCTGGACATGGCGGGCGGCACCGGCGACATCGCGTTTCGCATGGCGGCAAAGGGCGCCGACATCACCGTGGCCGACATCAACCCGGAAATGCTGGCTGTGGGCATGGAGCGCGCGAAGAAAAAGCATTTCGACGGGCTGGTGTGGACCGAGCAGAATGCGGAGGAACTGACGTTCGACGATGCCGGCTTCGACGCCTACACCATCGCTTTCGGCATACGTAACGTCACCCACATCGACAAGGCGCTGAAGGAAGCGCACCGCGTGCTGAAGCGCGGGGGCCGCTTTTACTGTCTGGAATTTTCCACGACCACCTGGCCGGCCTTCGGCGAAGTCTATGACGCCTATTCCCACAAGCTGGTGCCCAAGATCGGCAAGCTGCTGGCGAAGGATGAGGACAGCTATCGCTATCTGATCGAATCCATCCGCCGCTTCCCAAACATGCCCGCGTTCGAGACGATGATTAAGGACGCCGGTTTCATGCAGACCCGCGTGGAGCCGATCCTGGGCGGGCTGGTCGCCATCCATAGCGGGTGGAAGATATGACCGGCATGTCGGCGGGAGCGGCCCGCCACCCATGACCAGCCATGCGACGCACCTGCTGCGGCTCCTGAAATGGGGCCGCATCCTCGCGCGGCATGGCGCGTTGCGGGGGATCGAGCAGGATGTGCTGACCCCGCCGCCGGTGCGACGACTGGCGCGGCTGGCCCGGTTCGGCGCGCGCGTGCCCAGCCAGCCCCGCTATGCGGAGGCGTTTCGCGCCATCGGCCCCGCCGCGATCAAGCTGGGCCAGACGCTCGCCACCCGACCCGATCTGGTGGGGGAGGAAGCGGCCACCGACCTGCTGCAGTTGCAGGACGCGCTGCCGCCCGTCGATTTCGGCCTGATCCGCGCGCAGATCGAACAGAGTTTCGGCAAGCCGCTGGATCAGCTGTACGCCAGTTTCGACGAGCATCCCGTCGGCGCCGCCTCCATCGCGCAGGTGCATCGCGCGACCCTGCCCGACGGGCGGGCCGTTGCGGTGAAGGTGCTGCGCCCCGGCGTTTCCGAACAGTTCGCCCGCGACATCGAAACCTATGAATGGGCGGCCGCGCATCTGGAGCAACTGGGCGGCGAGGTGGCACGGCTGCGCCCGCGCCTGGTGATCGCGAATTTCAAGCGCTGGACCGCGCGGGAACTCGACCTGCGGCGCGAGGCGGCCTCCGCCTCCGAGCTTGAACAGGCGATGACGACCGAAGCCCGCATTATCACGTCCCCGCGATCGATTGGGATCGCACGGCCCGGCGCGTGATGACGCTGGAATGGATCGACGGGATCAAGATTTCCGACCGCGCCGCCATCATCGCAGCCGGGCACGACCCAAAGCTGCTGGCCGCCCGGCTGGTCAACGCCTTCCTGCGGCAGGCGATCGCGGAGGGTTTCTTCCACGCGGACATGCATCAGGGCAATCTGTTCGTCACGCGCGGCGGCGACATTGCGGCCATCGATTTCGGCATCATGGGCCGGATCAACCGCAAGGCGCGCTTCTGGCTGGCGGAAATCCTCTATGGCCTGATCACCGGCAATTACCGCCGCGTGGCCGAAATCCATTTCGAGGCGCAATATGTGCCCGCCCATCATGACATCGGCGAATTCACCACGGCCCTCCGCGCGGTGGGCGAACCGATGCGGGGCAAGCCGGTAAAGGACTTGTCGGTCGGGCAGATGCTGGACGGCCTGTTCGCCATCACCCGCGATTTCGATATGCAGACGCAGCCGCACCTGCTGCTGCTGCAAAAGACGATGGTGATGGTGGAGGGGGTGGCCACCGCGCTCGACCCGGACATCAACATGTGGGAAACCAGCGGCCCCTATGTGAAGCAATGGCTGCGCAGCGAGCTGGGGCCGGAGGCGAAGCTGGCCGACAGCCTGATCCTGGGCCTGCGTTCGCTGGGGCAGTTGCCCGAACTGCTGCGCCATATCGAGGAAAGCGTACCGAAAAAGGGTGCCGCCCCGCCCCCGCCTCCGCTGCCGGAGGTGAAGCTGATGCGCGTGGGCGGCGGCTGGCGCTATGCCCTCGTCGCGGTGCTGGCGGCGGCGGCAGGGGTCGCGGGAACCCTCTTGCTCTCCTGAAGGGGCGATGGCGGCACACCCATCGCCAACAGCCATAGCGCAAGCGCCAGTTCGCCGAGCAGCGGCAGCATGAGCATCATGCCGGGCAAGGAAGCGAAGGCCGACGGCGCGACGATCCACAGGCTGCGGCTTACCAGATGCGCTATCCCGCCCAGCATCATCAGCGCGCCGGTCGCCCTGGGCAGGAAACGGCTTTGCCAGCACATCCCGCCGATCAGCAGGCAATAGCCACCAAAGAAGATCAGGCTGATGCCATAAGTGATGCCGTGCAATCGCAATGCGACCGGGCCGTAAAGCGCCGCACCCGCCGCATCGCCACTGGACAGCATGACGACCGGCAAAAGGTGCCACATGCCCGCAACGCCCAGTATCGCGATGCCGGTCAGGCTGAAAGCCGCAGCCATCGGCGACAGGATCGGGAAACGCGGCGCGAAGAGGCGATGCAGAAGAACTGTGACCGCCAGATAGCAGCCCAGCATCGCAAGGTCGGCCAGCTCTCCCGTCCGGTAGAGCGTCTCCACGTCGCCAAGCTGCTCCGTGAAGGCGCCCGCACCTGCCGAGCGTATCGCACCCCGCGCGACCAGTTCGGCGAACAGCCCGCACAGAATGGTGCCCAGATACAGGAACCCGGCCCAACGCGCCTGACGTGCGGTGATCCCCGGATCGATGGTGGTCATTCTGATAGCCCCCTTTTCCGTGTTGCCGTATTAATACAGCAATATCACCACCGCAAGCCGTCCGGTCTATCGGACGTAACCCGGCCTTAACCACGATCCCCCTATCAGGGCGCGATGGCTGAGACGGGACATTCGACGGCGGGCGCGACGCGCTTTGCGGATTTGCGGCCGCTGCACGCGCTGCTCATCATGCTGGGCGTGGTCGGGCTGATCGCCATCGGCCTGATGCAGCCGCCCCCGTCCGCCGCCGCGCCGCAGAAAGCCCCGGTCAAGATCGTCGGGTCCGACCGTCCGGCCGACCCGGCTGGTGACGACATCCTGCTGTACCGCGTGATCGTGGACAAGGTACGCGCGGGCCAGCCCTATCATGCCGCGACCGCCAGGTTGCTGCGCGATAACAGCTATCCGCTCAAACCCTTTGTAACCTTTCGCCTTCCTACCCTCGCTTTCATCTTGGCCGCCATACCCGAATGGCTGGGGCCGGTGCTGCTCGGTCTGCTTGCCGCCGCGGTGATCCTGGCCTGGACCGTTCGGCTGGGCACGCTGCGGGCGAGCGAGCGGGTGACGATGTACGGCTCCCTGTTGCTGCTGGCAGGATGCGTGACGGCGGGCAGCCCTTCGCTCAGCGTCTTTCATGAAAGCTGGTCGGCGCTGCTGATCGCGCTTTCGCTCGCGCTCTGGCGCGCGGATCGCTGGTGGCCAAGCGTCTTGATCGCTCTGCTGGCGGTGATGATCCGCGAGCTCGCCCTGCCCTTCCTGTTGCTGATGGGCGCATCGGCGCTGTGGCGGCGCAGCTGGGTGGAAGCGACATGCTGGGCCGTTGCCGTCGCCTTGTTCGGCGGCGCGATGGCCATCCATGCGCAGTTGGTGGCCGCCGTTATTCTGCAGACCGACCCCGCCTCGCCAAGCTGGGCCGCGGCGGGCGGCTGGCCGTTCGTCGTCTCTTCCGTGCGCGGGGCCACCATGCTCGGCTTCGCGCCGCTGGTCGTTACCGCCTTCGCGTTGCCCATCGCTCTTCTGGGCTGGCTGTCCCGCCGGGAGGCGCATGCCATCTTCGCCGGCCTGTTCCTGACCGGCTTTGCCACGATGATGATGCTGTTCGGGCGACCCAATAATTTCTATTGGGCGATGATGATGGTGCCGATGCTGCTGCCCGGCCTAGCCCTGGCCCCGGCGGCCATCGGGGACCTGCGCGCCAGCCTGCGCCGGGATGTGGCGCGCGCACCGACCTGAACCTGCGCCTTTTCCGACAAGCGGGTTAATCCCCTTTCCTCCCCTGCGCGAAGCATTACATAGGCGCAGGTGAGCAAGCGCGTTCTTCTGATCGTTTCGGGCGGCATCGCCGCCTACAAGTCGCTGGAGCTGGTCCGGCAACTGCGCAAGCGGGGCATCGCCGTGCGCGCGGTGCTGACCGAAAGCGCCCGGCAGTTCGTCACGCCGCTCAGCCTAGGGGTGCTGACGGAGGACCATGTCTATGGCGACATGTTCGACCTGAAGGAAGAGCGGGAGATCGGCCATATCCAGCTCAGCCGTCAGGCCGATCTGGTGGTCGTCGCCCCCGCCACCGCCAACATCATTGCGAAAATGGCGGCGGGCATTGCCGACAACCTTGCCACCACCATCCTGCTGGCGACCGACAAGCCGGTGCTGATCGCGCCCGCGATGAACGTGCGCATGTGGCATCATGCCGCCACGCAGCGCAACCTGACGCAGCTGCGCGCCGATGGCGTCCACATCCTGCCACCCGATCAGGGTGAGATGGCCTGCGGTGAATATGGCGAGGGACGCCTGCCCGAGCCGGAGGCGATCGCGGCGCGGATCATCGAGCTGCTGGAACACCCGGCAGCCGCCGATCCCCTGACCGGCCAGCCCGATTTCGACATTGGCGCAGAAACGCCGCCCAAGCTGCTGTCTGGCAAGCATATTCTGGTCACCGCCGGCCCCACGCATGAGCCGATCGATCCGGTCCGCTACATCGCCAATCGTTCGTCGGGCAAGCAGGGGTTCGCCATCGCCGCCGCCGCTGCAAAAGCGGGTGCGCGGGTAACGCTGGTGGCAGGGCCGGTGAATCTGCCCACACCGCCCGGCGTAGAGCGCATCAATGTGGAAAGTGCGCGCGAAATGCTGGCCGCCGTCGAATCCGCGCTGCCCGCCGACGCCGCCCTGATGGTGGCCGCCGTCGCCGACTGGCGCAGCGCCGACGCGGCGGATCAGAAGATCAAGAAATCCGGCGACGCGCCCGCCCCGCTGCAACTGGTCGAAAATCCCGATATTCTGGCAACGCTTGGCCACCACCCGCGCCGCCCCCGCCTGCTGATCGGCTTTGCGGCGGAGACCCAGAACGTGATCGAGAACGCCCGCGCGAAGTTGCCGAAAAAAAATGCGGACTGGATTGTAGCCAATGATGTATCCTGCGACGTAATGGGTGGAGACGCCAATCGTGTCCACATCGTCAGCGCCGATGGCGTGGACAGTTGGGACCGCTTGTCGAAATCGGACGTGGCGACCCGCCTGATCGGAAAGGTAGCAGAGACCCTGTCATGAGCGACCAGCACGCCCCCGCCGCCCATCTGTTTGGACATGACGTGGCGGTCGCGCCGCCGCCGCCCAGCGGCTATGTGGCGGGCAATCCGCTGCCCCCCATCACCATTCGCATCAAGCGCTTGCCCCATGGTGCGGGCCTGCCTCTGCCGACCTATGCCACCGCCCATGCGGCGGGCATGGACATCGTTTCGGCTGAAGACATGATGCTGGAGCCGGGCATGCGCCATCCGGTCGCCACCGGCTTTGCGGTCGCGATTCCCGCCGGCTATGAAATTCAGGTGCGGCCGCGTTCGGGCCTTGCCCTGAAACACGGCATTACCGTGCCCAACACGCCCGGCACCATCGACGCCGATTATCGCGGCGAATTGAAAGTGCTGCTGATCAATCACGGGGCCGAACCGTTCCCGATCAAGCGCGGCGATCGTATCGCGCAGATCGTGCCCGCCCCGGTGCAGCAGGCAAGCTTTGCCGAAGTCGACGAGTTGGACGCGACCGAACGCGGCACCGGGGGCTTTGGATCGACCGGGGTTTGAGGAGGAGGAAGTCACGATGCCGATAACTGCGATTGCCCTTGCCATGATGGCCCCCGCCCCTGTCGATCTGGCGCTGCCCGCCATGCCGACGTCTCTCGATCAGGCGACCGTGATCGACGGATGGGTCGGCCGCCGCCGCTCACCGTCCTGGTCCGAGGATGTGAAGCTGGCCTATCGCCGCGGCCAATGTTCGGGCGCTGTGAACTGGGAAGGCGGCAAGCTGCTGGAAATCGACGTGCTGTTCCTGGTCGGTCCGGGCGGCAAGCTGATGCGGCTCGCGCCCGTCAATGTCGGTTGCCGGCCGGTCGAGGAATTCGTCGCCAAGCGGATCAAGGGCACGCTGGGCAACAGCTTCCCCGATCCCGGCGCGACGCCCGCATGGTATCGCTCGCAGGTCCGCTTCCTGTGGACCATGCCCTGACCGGCTGATCGGAACGCGCGCCCATGACCATGACCGACGATCAGCTGGAACGCTATGCTCGGCATATCGTGCTGAAGGAAATCGGCGGCGTCGGGCAGGCGCGGCTGATCTCCGCGCATGTCGCCATCATTGGCGCGGGCGGCATCGGCAGCCCGGTGATCCAGTATCTCGCCGCCGCCGGCGTCGGCACGCTGCGCGTCATCGACGACGATCATGTGTCGCTGTCCAACCTTCAGCGCCAGACATTGTTCGGCACCGCCGACCTTGGCCAGCCCAAGGCGGAGGCTGCGATGGGCGCGGTCGCCCGGCTGGACCCGGCCATCCGCCTGTTGCCGATCAACCAGCGGCTGAGCGTTGACAATGCCGACCTGCTGCTGCGGGACGCCGACGTCATCCTGGACGGGTGCGACAATTTCCACACGCGCCTGATCGTGTCGGACGCCGCGACCCGGCTGCGCATCCCGCTGATCAGCGCCGCCGTCGGCCAGTTCGAGGGGCAGATCGGCGCGTGGCGCGGCTGGGAAGCGGGCGCGCCATGCTATCGCTGCCTGGTCGGCGGCGATCCCGCGCGGGCGGAGGCGAGTTGCGCCGAACAGGGCGTGCTGGGCGCCCTGACCGGCGTGATCGGCGCGATGGCCGCGCTGGAGGTGATCCGCGCGCTCGTCCCCTTTGGAGAGGAACGCTGGGGCAAGCTGCTGATCGCCGACCTGCTCGCCATGCGGTTCCGGTCGATCGGCGTCGCGGCGGACCCGGCCTGCCCCGCCTGCGCCACATCCGCGCCCTGCCCCGCCTGACACGCAGGCACGACGCATGGCCGATCCGCTACGTATCCTGCTGCTCACTCCCGATGCCGAGCGATTTCGCGGCGCGCTGACGCTGGCCGCTGCGCAGGCCGCTTTGGGGGGTGAGGTCGCCCTGTTCCTGCAACTCGACGCCGTCGCCCTGCTGCGCCATCCGGTCGAGGGACCGCGCGATGGCGCGCATGTCGCCGCCGGGCTGCCGCCACTGGCGACGCTGCTGCACGATGCGATGACGCTCGGCGTCGCGATCAGCGTCTGCCAGAGCGGCCTTTCGCTCGTCGCCCTGTCCGCCGACGTCCTGCCGCAGGGCGTGGTCGTCAGCGGCCCGGTGGGCTGGCTGCGCGACACCGCGCATCTGGGTCCGGTGACCATCGCCTGAGCGGCGCGGGCATCTTGCACTCCCGTTGCACCTGCGCAATAAAGGCGGCGCGGGAACAGGCAACCTCCCGATCAGGCGTCCCTGCCCAAGCGTTGCGGCATCGATAAGGCGCGGCTCCGACGGAGCCGTGGCGAAGGGGCGTTGTGTGACCAAACCGGATTTCCGTGAATTTCTGAATGTGTTCGCCCGCATCGGCTGCTTGAGCTTTGGCGGCCCCGCCGGGCAGATCGCGCTGATGCACCGCGTGCTGGTGGACGAGCGGCAATGGATCGACGAAGGGCCGTTCCTGCGCGCGCTCAATTTCTGCCATTTGTTGCCGGGGCCGGAGGCGCAGCAGCTCGCCACCTATATCGGCTGGAAACTGCATGGATTGCGCGGCGGGCTGGCGGCGGGCCTGCTGTTCGTGGCGCCGGGCGCGGCGGTGATCCTGCTGCTGTCCATGCTCTATGGCATGGCGGCGGGTATCGGCTGGTTCGCGGCGCTGTTTCTGGGGATCAAGGCGGCGGTGTTGGCGATCGTGGTTCAGGCGCTGCTGCGCATTGCGGGCCGCGCGCTGACGACGCCCTTTCGCAAGTTGCTGGCGGTCGCGGCCTTCATCGCGCTGTTCTTCTTCGCCCTGCCCTTCCCGCTGGTGGTGCTGGGCAGCGGCGCGATCGGCATGGTCGTGGCTGCGGTCCGGCCCGACTGGCTGAAGCTGGCCGCGCATGGCGACGGGCCGCCCCCCACCCATGACCGGCGCGGGGCGATCCGCCACACGCTGATGACCGTTGCAGGATGGGCCGCGATCTGGGCCGCGCCGATGCTGCTGATCGCGGGCACGCTGGGCACGCATCATGTGCTCTGGACCATCGGCACCTTCTTCTCGAAACTGGCCGTGGTGACGTTCGGCGGCGCCTATGCCGTGCTCGCCTATATGGCGCAGCAGGCGGTGGAGGCGCATCACTGGCTGCGCGCGGGCGAAATGGCCGATGGCCTTGGCCTTGCCGAAACCACGCCGGGGCCGCTGATCATGGTGACGCAGTTTGTCGGCTATCTGGCCGCCTTTCGCGCGCCCGACCCGTTTTCGCCGACGGTGGCGGGCGTGCTGGGCGCGATGCTGACCACCTGGGTCACGTTCGCGCCCTGTTTCCTGTGGATCTTCGCGTTCGCGCCGTGGATCGAGCGGCTGGAGCATGCCCGGCGGTTGCAGGGCGGGCTGGCGGCACTGACCAGCGCGGTGGTCGGCGTGATCGGCAACCTGACCGTATGGTTCGCGCTGCATGTGCTGTTCACCAGCGTGGGTGAGCGCGACCTTGGCCCGCTGCGGCTGTTATGGCCCGACGCGGCAAGCGTCGACTGGCGCGCGGGCGTACTGGCGGCGCTGGCCGGGGCGCTCATCTTCCTTGCCCGGCGTTCGGTGCTCGAAACGCTCGCCATCTGCGCGGTCGGCGGGCTGGCGCTGGGTCAGCTGATTTAGGACAGCAGTTCGCGCACCAGCGCGGGGACCAGTTCGCTCGCCGGGCCCATCCTACTGTCGTCGAAATAGATGCTGCCGGCGGATGGGTCCAGGTTCAGCTCCAGCGTGCGGGCGCCATAATGGCTGGCGCTCCGCACGAAGCCGGCAGCGGGATAGACCGCGCCGGACGTGCCCACCGACACGAACAGGTCGCAGCGCGAGAGCGCTTCGTCGATGCGCTCCATTTCGTAGGGCATCTCACCAAAGAACACGATGTCGGGGCGCAAGGCCGGGCGGCCGCAGCCCGAACAGACGCTGCCCGGCGGCATCGGGTCGGCCCATGCTACTGCCTTGCCGCAGGCGGCACACAGCGCGCTTTTCAGTTCGCCATGCATGTGCAGCAGCCGCTTCGCGCCCGCGCGCTCGTGCAGGTCATCGACATTCTGCGTCACGATCAGCAAGTCCCCGCCCCACGCCGCGTCCAGCGCCGCCAGCGCCTGATGCGCGGCATTGGGCTGCACCTCCGCCAGCTTCGCGCGCCGTTCGTCATAGAAGCGGTGGACGAGTTGCGGGTCGCGCCGCAACGCTTCGGGCGTGCAGACATCCTCCACCCGATGCCCCTCCCACAGCCCATCCGGCCCGCGAAAGGTCGCAAGCCCGCTCTCTGCGGAAATCCCCGCGCCGGTCAGGATGACGATGTTCTGGATGTCGTGGGTCATGCAGGACGGCATAGCGATGTATCGCGCCGTGCGCGACATCGAACCGGAACGGGGCGTTGCAGAAAGCGGCTCGTGCCCGCCTGCCCCTATATGAAAAATATAATATAGTTCTGATTTACCGTCATTTTTCTTGCGGACGATGCGATAGTGAGAAATGGAGACTTGGGGCCCAACCCATCGACCATGCGCGTGCCCATCGCAAAAGGATGCCCGTGAAAATCGCCTCCATCATCTGCATCGCGGCCATGGCATTGCCCCTGACGGCCTGCAGCGTGCCCAGCTACCGATATGAAATCACGGTCGAGGTCGATACGCCCGAAGGCGTGCGCAAAGGCGCGACGATCGTGGAAGTCGATGCGACCGCCCAACCGGCTCCATTCTCGGCGATCGTCAGAAGAATTCATGGCGAGCCTGCGGTCATCGACTTGGGGAAACGCGGCTATCTGTTCGCGCTGCTCCGCAGCCCACTCAATCGTGATTGGGCCAAGAACCTGTTCGCTCGCCTCAGCCCGGAATCGATCAAAAACGGCGACTCCCCCTACGAACGTGAGAGTGCCAAGGTGGTCGCGCTGAAAAGCAGTCACCACCTCTACGTTCTGGACGAAGGGCCGACCGATCCGATGGTGGAAAACAAAGCGTCCCAATATCCGCTTCTGATGCGCTTTCGTAACCTGAATGACTTTCGGACAGCGGAAATGGTCCGGCCAGGCGAACTGGCCAAGGTTTACGGTCAGGGCGTGACGCTCCGCCGCGTAACCGCTCAGATCACCGAGGCAGAACCGAAATCCATCATCGAACATGTGCTGCCCTGGACGAAGGACGCAAAGAAGAATGCGAACCCGCCCGGCGTTTTCATCGAAACCGGCTTATCCAGCGATATTATCCGACCCGGAGATTTTGCCCGGCGATGACCGCGGCAGCGACACCGCGCGCCAATAACCCGCCTCCCTTCAGTAACCCTCCATCCGGGCCAGCGCGTCGGCGTGATAGTCGGCGTCGCCGAAGCTTTCGCTCAGTACCTGCGCCCGCTTCATGTAGAAGCCGATGTCATATTCGTCGGTCATGCCGATGCCGCCGTGCATCTGCACCCCCTCCTGCACCGACAGCGCGCCGGCCAGGCCGGTCATCGCCTTGGCCACCATCACGGCGCGCTCTGCTCCCATGTCGCCTGCGTCCAGCAGTTGCTGAGCCTTCAGCGTGGCAGCGCGCGCCACCTCCAGCTCTGCATAAAGGTGGGCGGCGCGGTGTTGCAGCGCCTGAAACGTGCCGATGGCGACGCCGAACTGCTTGCGTTCCTTCAGATAACCGACGGTCATGTCCATCGCCGCGCAGCCCACGCCCAGCATTTCCGCGCTCGCCCCCGCGCGCACGGCGTTGAGCACATGGGTCAGCGCCGCGCGGCCGCCATCGACCTCTCCGATCACGGCGTCAGCGTCCACATGCACCTTGTCGAAGGAAAGGTGCGCGGCGACCCCGGCGTCGGCCAGCCGCTCGGCCTGCGCATCCAGCCCCGCCGCGCCCCGCTCCACCGCGAATAGGGTGACGCCATCGGCATCGCCATCCGCCCCGGCGGTGCGCGCCGCCACGATCAGCAGGTCGGCGACATGACCGTGCGCGACGAAGCTTTTGCGGCCGCTCAACGCAAAGCCGTTGCCCGCCCGCTCGGCGCGCAGGGCGATCCGGTCGGGCCGGTGCTTTGGCCCTTCGTCGATGGCGAGCGCGGCCACGCTTTCGCCCGCGATGATGCCGGGCAGGAAGCGGGCGCGCTGATCGGCCGATCCGTTCTTCAGCGCGGTGACCGCGCCCACGGCGGTGGAAAGGAAGGGGGATGGAGACAGGTTGCGGCCAATCTCCTCCAGGATGATCCCGGCCTCCACATGGCCGAGCGACAGGCCGCCATCGGCTTCGTCCGCCAGCACGCCGATGAAGCCCATGTCGGCAAATTGCCGCCACAGGTCGCGGGAAAATCCCGCCGGGTCGTTCGCGTCGCGCAGCGCGCGCATATGCGAAACCGGCGCCTGCTCCGCCATGAACGGCCGCGCCATGTCCAGCAGCGCGCCCTGATCCTCGTTCAGAAACAACGGCATTGTCTTCCCCTTTTTCGCGTCAGGCGCCCGGCAGGTCCAGGATGCGCTTGGCGATGATGTTCAGCTGAATCTCGCTGGTCCCGCCCTCGATGCTGTTCGCCTTCGTGCGCAGCCAGGCGCGGGGCGTCGCGCCCTTGGCCGACGCGGCGCTTTCCCATTCCAGCGCGGCGCTGCCCCCCGCCGCCATCAGCAGCTCGTGGCGCGCCTTGTTCAATTCCGTGCCGTAATATTTCATCATCGACGGCTGGGCGGGATGGGCGCGGCGGGCCTTCAGCTCGTCGATGAACTTTTCCGACATTGCGGCAAAGGCGGCGGCGCGCACTTCATGCAGGGCGATGCGGGCGCGCAGCACCGGGCTGTCCAGCCGCCCGCCATCGTCCGCGCCGATGCTTTCCAGCGCGATCTGCGGCAACGGCTTTTCCCCCGTGCCGGCCAGGCCCATGCCGCTGATCATCTCCCGCTCATGGCCCAGCAGATATTTGGCGACGTCCCACCCCTTGTTCAGCTCGCCCAGCAGCTGCGCCTTGGGCACGGCGACATTGTCAAAGAAGGTTTCGCAGAACGGGGAATAGCCGGAAATCAGCTTGATCGGCCGGGTCGACACGCCGGGGCTTTCCATGTCGAACAACAGGAAGCTGATGCCCCCCTGCTTCACGCTCTTGTCCGTGCGCACCAGGCAGAAGATCCAGTCGGCCATGTCGGCATAGCTGGTCCACACCTTCTGCCCGTTGACCAGGAAATGGTCGCCCTTGTCCTCGGCGGAGGTTTGCAGCCCGGCGAGGTCCGACCCCGCGCCCGGCTCCGAATAGCCCTGACACCAGCGGATTTCGCCGCGCGCGATGGGCGGCAGATAGGTCAGCTTCTGCTCCTCCGTCCCATATTTCAGCAGCGCGGGGCCAAGCATCGATATGCCGAAGCTGTAGAGCGGATTGCGACAATTGAGCCGCGCCATCTCCTCGCGCAGGATCTTGGTCTGCGCGGGGGAAAGGCCGCCGCCGCCATAAGCCTGCGGCCAGTCCGGCACGGTCCACCCGCGCGCCGCCATGCGGTCGAGATAGAGCTTCTGGTCCGGGTTGGCGCTGAAATCCGCCCTGCGTCCGCCCCAGCAGATTTCCTTTTCCCCACGTTCGGGGCGGCGCATGGATTCCGGCACATTGTCCAGCAGCCAGGCGCGCGTTTCGGCCCGAAACGCCTCCAGATCGGTGTCGCTCATCCATCCTCCTCCCAAAATAGGGCGCGTGGGTGTTCAGCCCAGCGCCTGCGCGATCCGCCCGGCAAGGGCGATCACGCGCAAATCCGAATGTCTTGGCCCGATCAGTTGCAAGCCGATGGGCAGCCCCGCCTCATCCCGACCGACCGGAAAGGCGGTGGCGGGAAGATCGGGAAAGGTCGCAAGGCCCGGCCAGGCGAACTGCGCGGCCAGCGGGCTTTCCACCCCGTCGATTTCCAGCATGTCGCGCGAGTAGCTGGGCTTGGCGCGATGCGGATAGGCGGTAAGGCCAAGGCACGGAGCGATCACCGCGTCATATTGCGTGAACAAAGCGGCCCAGGCGCGGGCATTGCGGGCCTGCTGATCGAGCAGGTCGAACCACTCGCGCAGGCTGGCCTCCCTGCCGCCGATCCCGGGCGCGCCGCGCGACAGGCCGATCAGCATCAACTTCATATAGCCGCCATGCTGCGCCGCCAGATCGGGCAGCAGCGGGCTTTCCAGATCGACCAGCGCCCCTTCCTGACGCAGCACCTCGCCCACATGCTCGGCAGCCGAGCGGATCGATTGCGCGCACATCGCCAGCGGATGACTGGTCAGCAGCAGGACGCGCAGGCCGGCAAGGCTCGCCTCCCCCGCCTCTGGCAAGGCGATGTCGGACAGCAGCCGCATCGCCAGCATCAGGTCGTCGGCACCGCGCGCCATCGGCCCTGCCACCACCATCGGTCCGGCGGCGCCATCGGTGCCGGGATAGCGGTGGCCATAGGTGGACACGACACCATAGGTCGGCTTGTGCCCCCATATGCCGCAGAAATGGGCGGGCACGCGGATCGATCCGCCGATGTCCGATCCCAGCTCCAGCGCAACCATGCCGCTGGCCAGCGCCGCCGCGCTGCCGCCCGATGATCCGCCCGGCGTGCGGTCGGGGAAATGCGGGTGGCTGGTGCGGCCATGAACGTCGTTGACCGACTGCCATTCCGATAGCCCGGCGGGAACGTTCGTCTTGCCCAGAATGATCGCGCCCGCCGCCTTCAGCCGGGCCACCGCGTCGGCGTCGCTGTTCACAACATTGCCGTGATGCGCGACGAAGCCCCAACTCGTCGGCAGGCCCGCCACGTCGAACGCTTCCTTCACCGTCATGGGAAGGCCGAGCAGCGGCGCGCGCTCCCCCGCCGCGACACGCCGGTCGGCATCGTCGGCCGCCGCGCGGGCGCGGTCGAAATCGCGCAGGACGACGGCGTTCACCGCGCCGTCCATCGCCTCTATCCGGGCAATCGCCGCCTCGCACTCGGCCCGCGCCGTCGTGTCGCCGCGGGCGATCGCCGCGACGGTCTGACAAGCGGACCGCAGGCCAAGATGCGAGGCGGCGGCATCGGTCATTTGTTGAACCGCTCGCCCTTTTCCGCCTTGTCCTTCAGCAGCGGGCTGGGCATGAAGCCATATTTCTCAAGCCCTTCGACGACCTTCTTCAGACCTTCGGTATCGGCCCAGAACATCGGCCCGCCGCGATAGACCGGCCAGCCATAGCCGTAGATCCAGACCACATCGATGTCGGACGCGCGCTGCGCCATGCCTTCGGACAGGATCTTCGCGCCTTCGTCCACCATGGTGTAAAGCGTGCGGGCCACGATTTCCTCGGTCGTGATCTCGCGCTGGGGCGTGCCGGTCTTCTGACGGAAATCCTCGATGATTTCCATGACGCGGGGCGAAGGCGACGGATTGCGCTTGGCATCATAATCATAGAAGCCCGCTCCGGTCTTCTGCCCCCAGCGATTTTCCGCGCACAGCGCATCGCGAATATTCTCGATGCGGCTGGTGTCGCGGTGCCAGCCAATATCGACCCCGGCCAGGTCGGCCATCTGGAACGGCCCCATGGGCATGCCGAATTCCACATGCACGCGGTCGATCTGTTCGGGCGTCGCGCCCTCCAGCAGCAACTGGGTCGCCTCGACCTGACGAGGCATCAGCATGCGGTTGCCGATGAAGCCGTAGCAAACGCCCGCGACCACCGCGACCTTGCGGATCTTCTTCGCCATCGCCATCGCCGTCGCCAGCACATCCTTGGCCGTCTTCGCGCCCCGCACGATTTCCAGCAGCTTCATCACATTGGCGGGCGAGAAGAAGTGCAGGCCAACCACGTCCTGCGGCCGCTTCGTCGCGGCGGCGATTTCGTCGACGTTGAGGTAGCTGGTGTTGGACGCCAGGATCGCGCCGGGCTTCGCCACAGCGTCAAGGCGGCCGAACACCTCCTTCTTCACGTCCATATTTTCATACACCGCCTCGATAATCAGGTCGCACTCGGCGAGCGCGTTGAAATCCAGCGTCGGATTGAGCAGCCCCATCGCCTTTTCCACCTGATCGGCGGTCAGGCGGCCCTTCGCCGCGGTCGCCTCGTAATTCTTGCGGATGATCCCGACGCCGCGTTCCAGCGCATCCTGCGCGGTTTCCACGATGGTGACGGGGATGCCCGCCGACAGGAAATTCATCGTGATGCCGCCGCCCATCGTGCCGGCACCGATCACGCCGACGCGGTTGATCGGGCGAAGCTGCGTATCCTCCGGCACGTCGTCAATCTTCGACGCCTTGCGCTCAGCGAAGAAGATGTGGCGCTGCGCGGCCGACTGCACGCCCATCATCAGCTTCATGAAATTCTGCTGCTCGAACTTGATGCCCTCGGCAAAGGGCACTTCGGTCGCCTTGAGGACGCACGCGATGTTGGCCTCCGGCGCCTCGAACCCGCGAAAGCGGCGCGCATTCTCCTTGCGGAAGGCTGCGACCAGATCGGGGTCGGCCGCCACCGATTTTTCCGATGCGCGCGGCAGCGGGCGAGTGTCGGCGACTTCGCGGGCGAAGGCGATCGCGTCGGCCTCCAGGCTACCCTCCTGCGCCAGCCGGTCGACAAGCCCCGCGTCCAGCGCGCGCTTGGCAGAGATCGGATCGCCCTTCGCCGTCATTTCCAGCGCCAGGGCAAGGCCGGCCACGCGCGGCAGGCGCTGCGTGCCGCCAGCGCCGGGCAGCAGGCCGAGCTTCACCTCGGGCGTGCCCAGCTTCGCGGAGGGCACGGCGATGCGATAATGGCAACCGAGCGCCACTTCGCATCCCCCGCCCAGCGCCGTGCCGTGAATGGCGGCCACGACCGGCTTGTCCATCGCCTCGATCGCGTCGACCACTTCGGGCAGCCAGGGCAGCACCGGCGGCTTGCCGAATTCGGTGATGTCGGCGCCGGCAAAGAATGTGCGCCCGGCACATGCGATGACCAGCGCCTTGACGCCCTCGTCACCCTTCGCCTCTTCCAGCGCGGCCATCAGCCCCTGCCGCACCGCCGCGCCCAGCGCGTTGACCGGCGGATTGTCCGCCGTGACGATCAATATTTCGCCATCCTTGCGGGTTGTGATGACCGACATGTGCATTCTCCTGAAGTATCGAAAGGGAAAGGGGGTTCAGGCCGTTCGGGCGGCCGGGATGTCTTCGAGGCGCAGCCTGGGGCCGGGATGACTGGTCGACAGGCCGCCATCCACAACCACCGCCTGCCCGGTCATGTAACTGGCCGCCTCGCTCGCAAGGAACAGCGCGACGCGCGCGATTTCCTCGGGCTCGCCCCCGCGTTGCAGGGGAGTAAAGGCACCGATGCGGTCCATCTTGCCGGTGGCGCGGGCATGGTCGTACACGAATTTTGTCATGCCGGTTTCGATGAGGCCGGGACAGATCGCGTTGATGCGGACATTCGTGCCGCTTAGTTGTTGCGCAGCGGTCTGCACCATATTGATGACGCCGGCCTTTGACGCGGAATAGGATGCCGGGCCAGCGCCCGATCGCAGCCCGGCGACGGACGCCGTACACACGATCGCTCCGCCGCCCCGCTCCATGATGCGCGGCGCGCCATGCTTGATCGCCAGGAACGGCCCGATCAGGTTGATGCGCAGCACCTCTGCCCAATGATCGGGCGTGGCGTCGAACAGGCCCATGGCCGATCCCACGCCGCTGACCCCGGCATTGGCGAACAGCACGTCCAGCCCGCCATGCGCGACGCAGGCGGCATCGATCAGGGCGACGATATCGGCCTCAACGCCCGCATCTCCCTGAACGGCGATGGCCGTCCCGCCAGCGTCCCGGATCATCGCGGCGGTTTCCTCCACCGCTGGAGACAGGTCGCTCGCCGTCACCATCGCGCCCTGCGCCGCGAACAGGCGCGCAGCCGCCCGGCCGATGCCCGACGCCGCGCCGGTAACGATCACGCTCTTGCCGGAAAATTCGCTCATGGTCGCTTCCCGCGTTTCAGATGGTCGCGCCGCCATCGACCACCACGACCTGTCCGGTCATGAAGGTCGACGCAGGCGACGCCAGATAGACCGCCGCGCCAGCAATCTCCTGCGGCTCGCCAATGCGGCGCATGGGCGATGTGCCGGTCAGCAGCTCGTCCGCATCCGGCCGGTCCCACAGAGCGCGCGCGAAATCGGTGCGGATCAGGCCCGGCGCGATGCAGTTCACCCGCACGCCATGGCGGCCCACTTCGACCGCCAGATTGCGTGCCAGCTGCATGTCCGCCGCCTTCGACACATTATACGCGCCGATCAGGTCCGACCCGCGCAGCCCGCCGATGGAGGAAACGATGATGATCGACCCTTCCTTGCGTTCGACCATCTCCGGCAGCACCATTTGCGTGAGCCAGTGGTTGGACAGCACATTGTTGTCCATGATCTTGCGGAACTGGTCGTCGCTGATCCCGCTCATCGGACCGTAATAGGGGTTGGACGCCGCGTTGCAGACCAGCACGTCGATCCGCCCGAACGCCGCGCGCGTCGCGTCGACCAGATGCTGCAGATCGTCCTTGCTGGAAATATTGGCCGGCACGGCGATGGCGCGCCCGGTGCCGTGACGGGCGTTGATGGCATCCGCCACCTCCTCGCACGGCCCCTGCTTGCGGCTGGAAATGACGACCTTTGCCCCGTTCGCCGCCATCTCCTCGGCGATCGCCCGGCCGATACCCTTGGACGATCCGGTGATCAGCACGACCCGGTCGGTCATGTCGAAAAGCGACATCGCTATTCCTCTCCCTCGCGGCAGAAGGGAAGGCTGCACTTCGGCCCGATGGCCCGAAGCAGCTTTCCCTTCTGGCGTTTTCGACGGCGAGCCATGCATTGCGACAGGCCCGCCGATTCCTCCCTCCAAACATACCCCGGATTAGGACAGGCGCAACACAGCATTGCCTGCAACGACGCATTTTTCCTGCTAAACGACAGAATAAGCCAACAATCCGCAGCGTCATTCCACCATACCGGACCATACTCCTTTTTGGATAGTCGCCGCGATGCCGATTGCGCGCCCCGACGAGTGCCGATATGGAAAGCACCGGAGACGATGCCGGCAAGACGGAAGGCCGTAACGTAAAATGCATGCCACCACTGCCGAAGCAGAGGACAAGAGCCGTTTCGAGCGAAAGCGCGAGCGGGTCATCGACGCGGCCGCGACCCTGATCAACCGGCGCGGGGTAAAGGGGCTGACCTTCGTCGACGTGGCGCAGGCCGTTGGCCTCAACACCGCCAGCGTCACTTATTATTTCAAGCGCAAGGAACTGCTGGCCGCCGCCGCTCTTGGTGAAGCACTCGACCGGCTCGACCTGCTGGTGCTGCAGGCAGCGGCAAAGCCCAGCGCGCAGGAACGGGTGGCGGAATATCTGCGCCTGTGGTTCGACCTGCAACGCGACATTCGTCTGGGCCGCGCGCGCCCGATCGCGATCCTGGCCGACATTCGCGCCATGGACGAACCGCTGCGCAGCGACCTGATGAGCCGCTATCAGGAACTGTTCCGGCATGTGCGCGGCTTTTTCGGGCGGATCGACGACGAAGCGGACAAGGCACGGGCGACGGCGCGCGCGCACGTCCTCAACGAAGTGCTGTTCTGGCTGCCCCTGTGGCTGCCACGCTATGCGCTGGACGATTACGACCGCGTGCGCGACCGGCTAATGGATCTGCTCGTCAACGGCATCGCTCCGGCGGGCGCAGCATGGTCGCCGCAACCGCTCGACCTTGCCGAAGAGGCGGACGCGGACGGCAAGGCCGCATTCCTGCGCGCTGCCACCCGCCTGCTCAACGAACGCGGCTATCGCGGCACGTCGGTGAAGGCGATCTCTGCCGCGCTCAACGTGACGAAGGGCAGCTTTTATCACCATCTGGACGCCAAGGACGATCTGGTCATGGCCTGCCTGGAACACAGCCATGAGCGCGCCTCCATCATCCAGATCGCAGCGCGCAATATGAAGGGCACGCAGTGGCAGAAGCTTTGCAGCGCCATCGCGGGGCTGTTGCGGCAACAGTTGCTTGACGAGGGCACCTTGCTGCGCACCACCGCGATGCAGGCGCTGCCCAGCGACGTGCGCGATCAGGCGATGGAGCGGACGGAGCGCGTCGCCCTGCGCTTCGCGGGCATGCTGAGCGATGGCGCAGCGGAAGGATCGACGCGTCCGGTCGACGCGCTGATCGTATCCGAAGCGCTGATCGCCATGGTCGATTCCGCCTATGAAATGCGCAAATGGGCCAGCCGGATGGACCAGGATCGCGCCATCGCCGTCTACGCCTCTACCCTCGCATTCGGCATGCTGGACGACTGAACGCGCCATACCGGTTTTTCTGCAACGGGCAGACGGTGGTGAGCGACCGAAAGGCAAGTACCGCCACCCAGGGGGTCCACCCATGACAAAGCCAACCGAATCGCTGGACTTTCATGGCCAGCCCGCCGCTTCGGTAATTAAACGCGCTCGCAAGCCGCATTGCCGCTACGGCCATACCGCATGCCATGATTTTGACTTGCCGTGAACGTAAAGTGCGCCCATATCCGCCCCAACACCCGTCAATCGTAATGGAGAGGATTGTCCGATGCGCGACGCCGTCATTGTTTCCACCGCCCGCACCCCGATCGGCCGCGCCTATCGCGGCGCGTTCAACATCACCCCGTCGCCGACGCTGGCCGCCCACGCCATCCGCGCCGCCGTGGAGCGCGCGGGCGTGGACCCGGCGGAAATCGACGACTGCATCATGGGCGCGGCCCTGCAACAGGGGGTGCAGACCACCATCGGGCGTACCGCGCCGCTGCGCGCTGGCTTGCCCGTCAGCGTCGCGGGCATGTCGCTGGACCGCCAGCGTGCGTCGGGCCTGATGAGCATCGCCACCGCCGCCAAGCAGGTGATCGTCGACCGGCAGGACGTCGTGCTGGCGGGCGGCGTCGAATCCATCTCCATGGTCCAGACGAAGGAAATGCGCCTGGGTGGCGACCCTGAGCTGGTCGCGATGGTCCCCCATGTCTACATGCCCATGCTGCAGACCGCCGAAGTGGTCGCCAACCGCTATGGCATCAGCCGCGAGGCGCAGGACGAATACAGCTTCCAGTCGCAGCAGCGCACCGCCGCCGCGCAGGCCGCGGGCAAGTTCGATGACGAGATCATCCCCGTGACCGCGACCATGGCCGTCACCGACAAGGCGACCGGCGAAACCAGCAAGAAGGAAGTGACGCTTTCGAAGGATGAGGGCAACCGGCCCGAAACCACGCTGGAGGGGCTTTCCTCGCTTCAACCCGTGATCGGCCCCAACGGCTTCATCACGGCGGGCAATGCCAGCCAGCTGTCGGACGGTGCATCCGCCGCGATCGTGATGGACGCAAAGCTGGCCGAACAGCGCGGGCTGACCCCGCTTGGCCGCTATGTCGGCATGGCGGTCGCCGGCACCGAACCCGATGAAATGGGCATCGGCCCGGTCTTTGCAGTGCCGAAACTGCTCCAGCGCTTTGGGTTGAAGATGGACGACATCGGCCTTTGGGAACTGAACGAAGCCTTCGCGGTGCAGGTGCTTTACTGCCGGGACAAGCTGGGCATTCCCGACGAACTGCTGAACGTCAACGGCGGCTCCATTTCCATCGGCCACCCCTATGGCATGACCGGCGCACGCTGCACCGGCCACGCCCTGATCGAGGGCAAGCGGCGCGGCGCGAAATATGTCGTCGTCACGATGTGCGTGGGCGGCGGCATGGGCGCGGCGGGCCTGTTCGAAGTCCTGTAATCAAAGCGGACCATCGGGGGCCGGGCACGCATCTTTCGGGTACCGCCCGGCCCCTTTTCATATGCAAGCCAGCGTCGGCCCCAAAACGAATCGAAGCTGAAACGATGCCGCTGCATCGGTGATTTCTTGCCATTGGCTGAACGAACAGAGGACGAACAAAGCGCATTTCGTCTCACGACTCGTGCGACTCGGCCCGACTCGACCAGAGTCGATTCGCCCCGCCCCGCCCCCTTTGCTACCGGCGCGCGTCGCATTTGAATTAATACCGGGTCATACGTGGGCAATCACAACAGGAAGTCCCCTCATGGTCTTCGGGCCAGGGCAGCCGCTTTGTTTCCGGAGCGGGAAATTTTTCTGCGTTCGGGCGGTGCCGTCCGCTTCGTGCGCATCTCGACGCGCGTCCAGATGGCGGGCGCGGCCGCCGCGCTGGCGCTGCTGGGCGGCTGGGGCGCACTGACCGTCCGCATGGCGACCAGCCAGGCGGGCATCGACGCCGAACGCGCCGCGATCGCCGCGCGCAGCCAGGCCGTCAGCAAAGGCGAAGCTTCGGTCAGCCGCTATCGCCAGTCGGTCGACGAAGTGGCCAGGGATCTGGAGCAGCGGCAACGCTTTCTGGAAGACAATATGAAAAGCCTGACCGCCGGGCAGGCCGCATCCGCCCCGGTCGATGCGAAGGTAAAGGACAATCCCGCCGACGCCGCCGCGGCCAAGGCAGAGGGCAAGCGGATCAGCATGCTGCCGGGCGGCCAGCGCCTTGCCGCGATCCAGCAGCGCCAGCGCGCCATGGCGCTGACCCTGACCGCCGTGGCGCAGGCGCGCGGCGACGCGGCGGAGCGGGCGATCCGCGCATTCGGCATCAACCCGTCGACCGTGACCAGCGGCGCGCAGGGCGGCCCCTATATCCCCTGGCGCGGGCAGAAGGATGAGATCACGCCCGAACTGGCCGACATGTCCGCCGCCATCGCCCGGCTGGACGTGCTGCAAACGACGCTGGCCGCCATGCCGTCGGGCAAGCCGACCGCAGCGCCGATGCTGACCAGTTCCTTCGGCTATCGCCGCGATCCCTTCAACGGGCATGCCGCCTTCCACGCCGGGCTGGATTTTCCGGGCCGCTATGGCCAGCCGATCCTGGCCGCCGCAGCCGGGCGCATCGCCTATGTCGGGCAGCGTCAGGGCTATGGCAATGTGGTGGAGGTCGACCATGGCCATGGCATCATGACCCGCTATGCCCATCTTTCCGGCTTCACCGGCCGCGTCGGGCAGCAGGTGGAACGCGGGCAGCAGGTGGGCCGCATGGGCTCCACTGGCCGCTCCACCGGCACCCACCTGCATTTCGAAGTGCGCCTGCACGATCAGCCGATCAATCCACGCCGTTTCCTGGAGGCCGACCCGCATGTTCTCGAAGTCCAGCAAGCCGGCAAGGTCCGCATCGCTGCGGCCGGTTCCTATGGCCGCAACGGGCGCTAAGCATACGCCCTTCTCGCTGATCGGCGGCGATGTCGTCATCACCGGCGACGTTCAGGCGTCGGTCGACCTGCATGTCGATGGCCGGATCGAAGGCGACCTGACCTGCGCCAATCTGGTGCAGGGGCCGGACAGCGTGATCCACGGCACGATCACCGCCAGCGCCGCGCGCCTTGCAGGCACGGTCGAGGGCGCAATCAATGCCAACGCGCTGGTGATAGAGGCGACGGCCCGGATCAGCGGCGAAGTCACCTATGACACGATCAGCGTCGAAAACGGCGCCCAGATCGACGGCCGCTTCACCCGCAAGGGCGGCCAGCCCGGCGAACTGAAACTGGTGGCGGGCGACTGAGCGCTAAGCACCAACCTCGTTATTTTTTATCGAGCGGAATAGGCAAGATCGCAATCTTTCCAGGGTAGACGTTTTCGTCGAGAGCGGGGTGATAGCTAAGGAGCAGAAATGCTCGGTCAATCCGCTTCACGTCGACCGATATGAGTGACATCGCCTGTTGAGCGAGCGCCAGATCGATCATCGGCTCTGCGGTGCAGATCGCAAGATAAAGCTCATCATAATCCGACGCATGTGCCGACAGCTTGCAATCCTTGCGCAAGATAGTCTGAATAATTTCTGCTGACATGCGCTGAGCGTTCCAATCCGCCCAGTCATAGGGTTGGGCTTCGCCTCTCTTCTTGCGGAAGCGATGACGTGCGGCCGCATCGGAGTCGATCAGCTCCGTCACCTCAACGCCAATTCTTTTCCCGGCGGCGGATTTGAGAAGCACGTCAGGTGGATCGTGTTTCACAGAACCGAAGGATACGAGGTCAGCATTTTCAGCGTGAATCAGATACGCGGATAGCGCCTCAGCAACGCCCCGTTCTTCTAACTGACGATCAAGCGGCCATTTCCAGTAGTCCGCGTAGCCCCGGAACTGAGCTAGGGCTTCGCGGATCGTCTCAATCATTTCTTGCAGCTCTGGATCGTCCGACTCCGACATCAAGCTGCCTTCCGCTTTCTCAACTCAATCCTATCAGTAGGTCACGATCTTCACCCGCTGGCCCGCCGTCAGGCGGCTGTTGGCGGTCAGCGCGTTCAGCACCAGGAAGCGTTCCAGCTTGTAGTCGCTGAACGCCATCTTCGCCGCCATGCTTTGCACCGTGTCGCCCGCCGCCACGCGCACGACGCGCAGGTAACGGGGCTTCACCGCCGCCGCCTGTGCCGTGGTAAGCGGACGGAAGGACTGCACCATCTCGGTAAAGGGGCCAAAGCCTTGCCCCGCCTGCGTCACGGTGACGAAGTGGAACGCCTGCGTCTTCGACATTTCATAGGCCATGACCGAGATGTCGACCGGCCCGTTCTGCGTATTGCCGCGCAGCGTGACGTAAGCGGCGGGAAGGCCGGATACGCTGGTCCGCCGAATGTCGAGCGTGGGGAGCGCGCTGCCCTTGTCCTGCAATGACTGCATCACCGACTGGATGTAGCTTTCCAGATTGCCGTTGTAGGCGGCGGTGGAAAATTGCGCCTGCCCGCCCTGCCCGCTGATCGCGACGGCGCTGGTGCCGTTCTGCATCGTGAAGCCTTGCGGCGCGGTGAAGCCGATCTTGAGTTCGGGATGCAGGAACTGCCGCCCGTCGATCATCCCCTGCTTGGGATCGTCGCCATAGAGCATGCCGTCGATCGCCGTCAGGAAAGCATCGCGATTGCGCACTCCCTTCGTGAAGTTGGCGGCGCTGGCGCGGGTCTGGGCGCGGCGCACGCGCCCGGCGGGATCGGGATGGGTGCTGGCCCATTCGGGCGTGGTCCGGGTGTTGCCGCTGATCCGCGCGTCCAGGTCGGTCTGCGCGGCCAGGCTGGCGAGCATGGTCGACAGCGCCATCGGGTCGTAACCCGCGCTGACCAGATATTGCACGGCAAGGCCATCGGCCTCCGTCTCCTGCTCGCGCGAGTAGCCCAGCGTCACCAGTTGCACACCCGTGCCGATGCCCTTGTTCAGCAATTGCCCGATGCCCGAATCGCCGGCCACCGCGCCCACCAGCACTTGGCCCAGAACGCCCAGGATGCTGTTGCGCGTCGCCGCATTCTGCCGCTTCTGCCCATGGCGGGCGGCGACGTGGCCGACTTCATGGCCCAGCACGGCAGCCAGCTCCGCCTCATCGTTCATCAGCGTCACCAGCTGGCGCGTGGTGTAGATATAGCCGCCGGGGATGGCGAAGGCGTTGTTGATAGGCGAATTGAGGAGTGTCACGTCGAACTGCGCCGGGTCGGCCGACAGGCCGGACTGTACCGCCGCCTTGCGCCCGATCCGCTCGACATAGGCGGCCTTGGGCGGGTTGTTATAGGCGCCGCCGAATTCCTTCAGAATGTCGGGATTGGCCGCCGTTCCCTGCTGGCGTTCCTTGGCCGTGATCGGCTGGGCGACGTAACTGGTGGCGGTGGCCGGGGCTTTCTTGGCCGTGGTCGGCGTGGAAATCGCTGTCGTCGTCAGCAGCAGGGCACATGCCCCCGCCCGCAAAAATGCCCGTCCCATGATCGCCGTCGTCTCCCTGTCGCTTACCTGACCAAACCCCTGAGCGTTCCATACGGTTCCGCAACGAGATTGCGAAGAGGGCATTGCGCGGCATTTCGTGCACCCACGATTGAGCTTGCGGCCCGCGCGTCCTAAACCACTGCCATGACGGACGGTGCGAAGCTTATCGAAGCGTGGCGGCGGCATTTGCTGCTGGAAAAGCGGCGTTCCGTCCACACCGTGCGCGCCTATGTCGCCGGGGCGGAGCGGCTGTGCGCGTTCCTGACGTTTCACCGGGGCAAGGGTGCCGACGGCGCGATGCTGAGCGCGCTCGATCCGGCGGACCTGCGCGCGTTCCTGGCCGACCGGCGGGCCGATGGCATCGGGAATGCCAGCGCCGCGCGGGAATTGTCCGCGGTGCGCGCCTTCCTGACCTTCGTGGGCGGCGAAGGCGCGGGCGTGCCGGCGGTCAAGGGGCCGAAGGTGAAGCGCGGCGTCCCGCGGCCCGTTTCCCCAGACGAAGCCGTCGCGCTGGCGCAGGATGTGGCGGAAGGCGCGCGGGAGGGGTGGATCGGCGCGCGCGACTGGGCGCTGCTACTGCTGCTCTATGGCGCGGGCCTGCGCATTGGGGAGGCGCTGGGCCTCTCCGGCGGGGCACTGCCGCTGGGCGAAACACTGCGCGTCACGGGCAAGCGGAACAAGACCCGCATCGTGCCCCTGCTGCCGGCGGTGCGCGATGCGCTCAATGCCTATCTTAATGAAGCCCCTTTCGCGCCGGTCGGGCACGAGCCGCTGTTTCGCGGCGCGCGCGGCGGCCCCCTATCCCCCGCCGTGGTGCGCCGATCGGTTCAGGCGGCACGCGGGCGGCTGGGCCTGTCGGACCGCACGACGCCCCATGCCCTGCGCCACAGCTTCGCCACGCATCTGCTGGGGCGCGGCGCGGACCTGCGCGCGCTTCAGGAACTGCTGGGCCATGCCAGCCTGTCGTCCACGCAAATCTACACGCAGGTGGATGCCGCGCACCTGCTCGACGTCTATCGAAGCGCCCATCCCCGCGCCTGAAGCGCCGGTCAGGCGCGCGGCCGCCAGGTAAGCAGGCGATAGGTGTACCCCACCACCGCCACCACGCAGATGGCGATCGTTACCGGCGCGATATAATGATCGATCTCCCGGAATTTCGTGCCCAGCGCCCATCCCGCCCATACCAGCAGGCTGTTCCAGATCGCCGCGCCCGACGCGGTCCAGACGATGAAGCGCAGCGAACTCATGCCGAACAGCCCGGCGGGCAGCGACACCACCGAACGGCCCAGCGGCATAAACCGGAACACGAAGACGATCCACGATCCATGGCGCAGGAACACGCGATTGATCCGCTCAATGGATCGCCAGTCCAGCGTCAGCCAGCGGCCATGCCGCACCACGAAGCCATATAGCCGCTCGATCCCGTAACGCCGTCCGATCCAGAACAGCACATAATTGCCCGCCGTCGCGCCCAGCGTACCCGCGGCGATCAGCGGCAGCACGTCCATCCTGCCGCGCGCGACCCATATGCCGCCAATGCCCATGATCAGTTCGGACGGGATCGGCGGAATGATGTTTTCCAGCGCCATCAGCAGCGCGATGGCGACATATCCGCCGCTTTCCATCCAGTGCATCAGGAAGGCGTTCATGGCCCACACCCTTCCCCCCGCGATGCCGCGGGGCGATCGATGCATTCAATGGGCGATGGCGGCCCCGATCCTAAACAATCGTCCGGCAAGGGCGCTTCACCCCTTCATCCCGGCGACGCGCGCTTCGATCGCGTCCCAGATCATGCCGCCCGTGTCGGACCCGTTGAACGCGTCGATCGACACGATCCCGGTGGGGGAGGTCACGTTGATTTCGGTCAGCCACTTGCCGCCGATCACGTCGATACCGACGAACAGCAGCCCGCGCTTCCTCAGCTCCGGGCCAAGCGCGGCGCAGATTTCGCGCTCCTGATCGGTCAGTTCCGCCTTCGCCGCCGATCCGCCGACCGCCAGGTTGGACCGGATCTCGCCCTTGCCGGGGATGCGGTTGACCGCGCCCGCCACTTCGCCGTCGACCAGCACGATCCGCTTGTCGCCCGCCGACACTTCGGGAATGAACGCCTGCACCATGAAGGGCTCGACCCAGATTTCGCCGAACAGCTCGACCAGCGCCGACAGGTTGGCGCCATCGCGCCCGATGCGGAACACGGCGCTGCCCGCATTGCCGTAAAGCGGCTTCACCACCACCTCGCCATGTTCGGCCAGGAAGCTGCGCGCCTCCTCCAGGCTGCGGGTGATCATGGTGGGCGGCATGAAGCGCGCATAATCGAGCACGAACAGCTTTTCGGGCGCATTGCGCACGGCTTCGGGATCGTTGACGACCAGCGTTTCGCCCCGGATGCGCTCCAGCAGGTGCGTCGCGGTGATGTAGCTCAGGTCAAATGGCGGGTCCTGCCGCATCAGCACCACGTCCGCCTCACTGCCCAGGTCAATGCGCACCGGCGGGTCGAAGCGATAATGGTCGCCCTCCACCTTCTGCACCGTCACCGGGCGGGCGAGCGCGGTCAGCCGCCCGCCCCGCCAGCTCAGGTCCGGGGCGAGATAATGATACAGGCGGTGCCCCCGCTCCTGCGCGGCCAGCATGATGTGAAAGGTGGAATCGCCGGCGATCTTCAGCGTTTCCATCGGGTCCATCTGCACGGCGACATTCAGGGGCATGTGACATTTCCTTTTTGGCGCGCGGGCGCGGAACGTCCTACCCGCCGTGCCAGACATTGGCCAAATGGCGTGGCGCGTGGCCCGGCGCAAGCAGGATCACGTCGATTTGCATGTCATCGCCGGGCGTCAGATAGTCGGCGGCCAGAATTTCCGCCGCCGCCGCCACCCGCGCCAGCCGCCGGGCATCGATGGCGAAGTCCAGTTCCTGCGCGCTCGCCCGCGCCTTCACCTCGACAAATGCCACCAGCGCGCCGCGCCGCGCGATCAGGTCGACCTCGCCCGCCGCCGTGCGCACCCGCCGCGCCAGTATGCGCCAGCCCTTCAGGCGCAGCCACCATCCCGCAATCCGCTCCGCCTGCCGCCCGCGCTGCTCAGCGGCGACTTTCCGGCCGGACGCGGGGCGCTTCATGCGCGGCCGGCGTCCTTCAATGCCATCGCACGGGTGTAGAGCGCGCGGCGGTCCTGCCCGGTGGCCTTCGCCACTTCACCCGCCGCCTTCGACACCGGCAGGCGCGCCATCGCATCGATCAGCGCGGCGTCCACATCGTCCGCGCTCGCCTGCGGCTGTTCCTCGCCGGGCGGGGCAACGACGACGACGATCTCGCCCTTGGGCGGATGGTCGGCATAGCGCGCGGACAGGTCGGCCAGCGGGCCGTTCACCACCTCCTCATAGGTTTTGCTGAGTTCCCGCGCGACCGCCGCCTCCCGATTGCCCAGCGCGTCGGCCATGGCGGCAAGGCTGACCGACAGGCGCGGCCCGCTTTCGTAGAAGACCAGAGTGGCGTCGATCCCCGCCAGCCCGGCCAGCGCATCGCCCCGCGCCTTCGCCTTGGGCGGCAGGAACCCGGCGAACAGGAAACGGTCGGTGGGCAGGCCGCTCAGCGTCAGCGCGACGATCCCCGCGCTCGGCCCCGGCAGCGAGGTGACGAACACGCCCGCCGCCCGCGCCTCGCGCACCAGCTTGTAGCCCGGATCGGAAATCAGCGGCGTGCCCGCGTCCGACAGCAGCGCCACCGCCTCCGCCCCCATGCGCGCGATCAGCGCAGCGCGCACCGCCGCATCGCTATGGTCGTTATACAGCGTCATCGGCCGGTCGGACCCGACATGGCGCAGCAGTTTGGCGCTCACCCGCTTGTCCTCCACCGCCACCACATCGGCGCGGCGCAGCACGTCTGCGGCTCTTTCCGTCATATCTGCAAGATTGCCGATTGGACCCGCGACGATATAAAGGCCCGGTTGAAGTGCGTTCACCATAAGGATTCCCAAATGGCAGAGAGGATTGTCACCCCGCAAGCGGGCATTTGGCCTGCGCTGGTGCGTGGCGCCAAACTCGCGGGGCTTGCCGGCACCCTGTTGCTGGCCGCGTGCCAGACGATGATACCCAAGGGCGCACCGCCGCCCGAACCCACCGCGCCGGTCGAAAAGCCGGTGGACGAACCGATCCAGCCCGGCCTGCCGACGGACGCGAACCGCCACCGCATCGCTCTGCTGGTGCCGATGAGCGGCCCCAATGCGGGCGTGGGCCAATCGATCGCCAACGCCACCACCATGGCGCTGCTCGACACGCGGACGGACAAGCTGCGCATCACCACCTATGACACGCGGGCGGGCGCGGCGGCGGCGGCGCAGCGCGCCGTGGCAGAGGGCAATCGCCTGATCCTCGGCCCGTTGCTGTCCGACGACGTGCGGCAGGTCGCCCCCATCGCCAAGCGCGCGGGCGTGCCGGTCGTCAGCTTCTCCAACGACGTCGGCGCGGCGCAGGACGGCGTGTTCCTGATGGGCTTTTCCCCGACGCAGGCGATCGACCGCGTGGTGAAATTCGCGCGAGCAAAGGGCATGACCAACTTCGCCGCGCTGGTGCCGGCGGGCACCTATGGCGAACGCTCGGGGCAGGCGCTGCTGCGATCGGTCCAGCAATCGGGCGGCACCGTGGTTTCGCTCCAGACGTTCGACCGCACCCCGCTCTCGATGCTGGCGGCGATCCGCAAGATCGACGCGGCCAGCGACTATGACGCCATATTGATCGCCGATTCGGGCCGCGTCGCGGTGCAGGCTGCGCCGCTGATCCGACGGGGCAAGGGCGCGGGCGCGCAGATACTGGGCACGGAACTGTGGAATACCGAAGGGTCGCTGGCCGGTCAGCCGGACCTGCGCGGCGCATGGTTCGCCAGCGTGTCCGACACGCTCTATGGCCAGCTCGCCACCAAATATCGCGCGCGCTATGGCGCAGCGCCGTTCCGCCTGTCCTCGCTCGGCTACGACGCCGTGCTGCTGACCGTGCGGATCGCGGGCAACTGGAAGGTCGGAACGCCCTTCCCGATGGCGCGGCTGACCGATCCGGACGGCTTTTCCGGCATCGACGGCGCATTCCGCTTCAACCGCAACGGCATTGCCGAACGCGCGCTGGAGGTCAGCCAGATCAACGCGGGCAGCTTCTCGGTCGTGGACGCAGCGCCACGCGGCTTCGGGCAATAGGGCCGCCCCGCCCACCCAGCAAAAGGGCTTCGGAAGGTCGCTTCCGAAGCCCTTTTCTTTTCAGTGCGATGGCGCGGGAAGCTAACGCCCTCCCTCAACGCCCGCCGGTTACAGGATCGACTGGCCGGTCTTTTCCCAATCGGATGCGAACGCCGCCAGCCCCTTGTCGGTCAGCACATGGTTGGACAGCATCTTGATGACCGCCGGGGGCGCGGTGATGACGTCCGCGCCGATCTTCGCGCATTGCAGCACATGGATCGGATGGCGCAGCGACGCCGCCAGGATTTCCGTGTCGAACTGATAATTGTCATAGATCAGGCGGATGTCCTCGATCAGCTGCATGCCATCGAAGCCATTGTCGTCATGCCGCCCGACGAAGGGCGAGATGAAGCTGGCCCCCGCCTTCGCCGCCAGCAGCGCCTGATTGGCGGAGAAGCACAGCGTCACGTTCACCATCGCGCCGTCGTCGGTCAGCGCCTTGCAGGTTTTCAGGCCATCGATGGTCAGCGGCACCTTGATGCACACATTGTCCGCGATCTTCCGCAGGACGGCGGCTTCCTTCATCATGGTGTCGTGGTCCAGCGCGACCACTTCGGCCGACACCGGGCCATCGACGATCGAGCAGATTTCCTCGACCACTTCCAGGAACTTGCGGCCCGACTTGTGGATCAGCGAGGGGTTGGTGGTCACCCCGTCCAGCAGGCCAGTGGCGGCCAGTTCGCGGATGTCGTTGGTGTCGGCGGTGTCGACGAAGAATTTCATGGGATGCCCTGTCCAGCAAAAGGAGGAAAGTGATTCGCGTGCCGCCTCTTTAGCGGCGCGGGCGGGCCGAGTCAGGGCGCTTCCACCGCAGCGCGCTTTCGATTAAGGCGCGCGCACCTTTCCAAAGGACACAGCATGCCCGTTCGTCCAAGCGCCCGCGCGCTGCTTTCGCTCAGCGCCCTCATGCTGCCGGTCGCCGGACATTCCGAAACCAACGAGACGCAGGCGTGGCTGACCGAAAGCCTGATCTTCACCGCCAGTCCGAAGGACAGCGTGACCATCGACCTTAGCGAACGGGCACGCTCCGACGCGACCAGCGGGGGCGAGCAGTTTCTGGGCCGCATCGGCATCGACCATCTGCTGGCAAAGGGGGTGCTGGTGGGCGGCGGTTTCGCCTATCTGCACGACCAGTCGGTGCACGAAATCCGCACGCATCAGCAATTGACGCTGACCCATGGCATCTGGACCAGCCGCACGCGGATGGAGCAGCGCTTCTTCGACTATGCCGACGGCCCGGTGTGGCGCCTGCGCCAGCGGGTGCAGGCCGCCGTGCCGCTGGACGACAAGGGGAAATGGACGCTGATCGCGGCGGGCGAAGTCTTCTTCCACCTCAATCGCGTGCGCGCGTCGGACAAGACGGGGCTTGCCACGCTGCGCAACCAGATCGGCCTGCGCCACCGGTTCAGCCGGGCGGTCGACCTGCAAATCCTCTACATGCGGCAACAGACGTTCCGCGACGCCCGCCCGGATGTCGTCGCCCACATTCCTTGGGCGACGCTCAGCTGGCATATCTGACGCAGCGGACCGAGTGCCATGAATACGATGGCATGGCCAATCCCATTGGACTTGCAGGTCATTTGGCGAAACAGCATAGTCGCTTATGTCAAGAAAGGCTGCTGGCCCATGGCTGCTGAAGGCTATCAAGGCGGTGGAACCGTTGGCGGCAAATGGGGCTGCGCTTTCGCAGCGTTGGTGGGTCTTCCGCTGTTTTCGGGTGCCTTGATCATTGCTTCCATGGGCCATTGCGCGCCGGACAAGCAATGCTTGCCGCCATGGTCATTCTTTGCGTTCGCGACAATCGTCACGTCCACGGTAGGCTGGGGGGTCAGAGCCGTGATCAACCGTTGCGCGCGCGGTAAAGCACCCGCGGACTGATACTGCGTTCGCCCCTTCCCCCCGTCCCTCCCCGCCCCTATGTCCCGCGCATGACTCGCGCCCGTGTCCTGATCCTCAACGCCGCGCTGGGGCCGCTCGATTATCGGGTGCCCCATGGAATGGCGGTGGAGCCGGGCAGCATCGTCGTCGCGCCGCTCGGCCCGCGCCAGCTGGTCGGCGTGGTGTGGGACGAAGGCAGCTTTCCCGAAACCGAAACGGTCGGCGACAATCGCCTCCGCCCGCTGATCGCCACGCTGGACGCGCCGCCCATCCCCGCGCCGCTGCGCCGGCTGGTCGAATGGACGGCCAATTATTATCTCAGCCCGCCCGCCGCCGTGCTGCGCATGGCGCTCGCCTCGCTCTCCGCGCTGGAGGGGGAGCGGACGGTGATCGAATATCGGCCCAGCGGCACGCTGCCCGAGCGCATCACCCAGCAGCGGGCGCAGGCGATGGAGCGGATCGGCGCGCGTCAGGGGCTGGTGCGCGAACTCGCCCTGATCGGCGGCGTGTCCGACGCGGTGATCCGCGGGCTGGTGAAGGCCGGCGCGCTGGAGCCGGTGGAGGTATCGACGGACACGCCCTTCCCCGAACCCGATCCCCATTTCGCCGCGCCGGTGATGCAGGGCGCGCAGAGGGACGCCGCCAGTCGCCTCAATGCCGCGATCGACAGCGGCGATTTCCGCCCCTTCCTGCTCGATGGCGTGACCGGATCGGGCAAGACCGAAGTCTATTTCGAAGCGATCGCGACGGTCCTGCGTCGGGGCGAACAGACGCTGGTGCTGCTGCCCGAAATCGCGCTGACCGAACCGTTCCTCGAACGCTTTGAAAGGCGCTTCGGCTGCGTGCCGGTCGCCTGGCATTCGGGCCTGCGTCAGTCGGAGCGGCGGCGGGCGTGGCGCGCCATCGCGTCGGGGCAGGCGCGCGTCGTCGTGGGCGCGCGGTCGGCGCTGTTCCTGCCCTATCCGCGCCTTGGCCTGATCGTCGTCGACGAAGCGCACGAAACCAGCTTCAAGCAGGAAGACGGCGTTCATTATCACGCCCGCGACGTGGCGGTGATGCGCTCGCTGCTGGAAAAATGCCCGATCATCCTCGCGTCGGCCACCCCCGCCATCGAAACCCGGCATCAGGTGGAAATCGGCCGTTATGAGGAGATCAAGCTGCCGTCCCGCTATGGCGGCGCGGAAATGCCGGAGATCGTGAAGCTCGACCTGCTGCAATCGGCGCCCGAACGCGGCAAGTGGATCGCGCCCGATCTGGTGAAGGCTGTCGACGAAACGCTGGCGAAGGGGGAACAGGCGCTCCTCTTCCTCAACCGGCGCGGCTATGCCCCGCTCACTCTCTGCCGCCATTGCGGCTATCGCTTCCAATGCCCCAACTGCACGGCGTGGATGGTGGAGCATCGGCTGACCAGCCGCCTTGCCTGTCACCATTGCGGCCACGTCCAGCCCGTGCCGCGCGAATGCCCGGAGTGCAAGGAGGAGGACAGCCTAGTCCCCTGCGGCCCCGGCGTCGAACGCATCGCGGATGAGGTCGCCCTGCTCTTCCCACAGGCGCGCACCGCCATCGTGACGTCCGACACGCTGTGGTCTCCGGCCAAGGCCGCCGAGTTCGTGAAGGGGGTGGAGACCGGCGCCATCGACATCATCATCGGCACGCAACTGGTGACGAAGGGCTATCACTTCCCCAATCTGACGCTGGTGGGCGTGATCGACGCCGATCTGGGGTTGGAGGGGGGCGACCTGCGCGCGGCGGAGCGGACCTTCCAGCAGATATGCCAGGTTGCCGGGCGCGCCGGGCGCGGGGAAAAGCCGGGCAAGGTCTTCATCCAGACGCGCATGCCCACCGCCGGCGTGATCGAGGCGCTGGTGAGCGGCGACAGCGAAGCCTTCTACCGCGCCGAAACCGAAAGCCGACGGGCCGCCGGCGCGCCGCCCTTCGGCCGCTTCGCCGCGATCATCGTGTCATCGGAAAAGGCCGCCGATGCGCAGGAAACCGCCCGGCTGATCGGCGCCAGCGCCCCGCATGTGGAGGGGATGCATGTCTATGGCCCTGCCCCCGCCCCGCTTTCGGTGCTGCGCGGGCGGCACCGCCACCGCCTGCTGGTCCACGCGCCGCGCAGCCTGGACATGCAGGACGTGATCCGCCGCTGGCTGGGCGAGCTGGTGTGGAAACCGGGCACCCGCGTCGCCGTGGACGTCGACCCCTACAGCTTCGTGTGACACCGCCATGATCCCCAGCCCCTGCCGTCAGGCCTGCGCCCTCGATGCCGAGCGCCGCACCTGCACGGGCTGCAAGCGCACCATCGACGAAATCACCGCATGGCCCGGCATGACCGACGCGGAAAAGACGCGCGTGCTGGAACGGCTGGCCCGCCAGGACGATAGCGGCACCTGACGGCCGGGCGTTATTCCTCGCCCAGTTCCAGCGTCATCTTCTCCCCCTTCGCCTTGGCCTGCATCAATGCCTCGCGCATCGATATGGCGCTTTGCCGGATAGAGGAATCGTGCGGCGAATTGGCCAGCGGATCCATCAGCCGCGCCGCCTGATCATAGTCACCCTTGTTGGCCAGCGCAGAGGCCAGCATGAACCGGATGCCCGGATCCTGTGGGACCAGCCCGAACGCCTTCCAAAGCCCGTCATAGGCGACGGTCGGAATGCCTCGACCGCGTTCGGCGGTGTAGCGGAAATATTGCTTGAGCGGGACCGGGTCTTCGGTGTCGGCGCGGTTCGCCCGCACCACCATGTCCCGCGCGGCGTTCCAGTCGGCATCGGTGCCGCTTGCCGCCGCCTTTTCGATCAGCAGTTCGGCCTTGGCGCTCAACGCCCGCGCGTAATTGGGATCGGCAGCGACCGCGCGGTCGGCCGCCTCCATCGCCTGCGCCCTGTTGCCGCTGCTCCGTTCCACATCCGACAACAGCGACTGCACATAGGCGCTGTTGGGAAAACGCGCGGCCAGCGCGCGCAGGTCGGGCAGATATTTCGGCGGCGCGCTATTCTCATCCTTGTCGAGCAGGTACTGCATTTCGCTCTTGATCACCGCGTTTTCGTCATCGCTCATGCTGCGCACGACGATCTGCGTGGCCAGCGGCGCCTTCAGTTCCATCCGCCGATAGCGGAGCGGCCGCTGAAGATAGGTGCGCATTTCCTTTTCCAGCGGGTCCAGGCTGCCGCCGAAATAGTCCGCGAACTTGACGTCGGCCTTGCCTGCCGCGACATCGCTCAGATAGGCTTGGAACTGCTTCTTGCGTTCGGGCCGGTTCTCGAAAAAATGCGTGAGCAGCCACGCCGTCCCGTAAAAGCGATCACCCTGCGACAAGTTCATGCCGCCTGTCGTCGCCCGCGCCGTCAGCTGGTCGAGCGGAAAGGTGCCGCTGAGAACCAGGTTCACGGCCCGCCCCAACGGAGGCCGCCCCAGGTCCATCTGCCCGGCACCGGCAAAGGTCGCGGTGGAGAAATACTCCGCGAAGCCTTCGACATACCAGGTCGGGTAGCCCGACGGAAAATAATGCAGCATGAAATGATGCGTATATTCGTGGAACAGGATGACCTTGCCATCCAGGTCGAAACGGTTGCTGGCGCGCTCGCGGGAGGCGATGGCGACACCGCCCCGGTTCGACGGGAAATAAAGCCCGGCGATATTTGGATTGCCGGTCGCGGCCTTCACTGCGCCGTCATTGGGCAGCAACCAGATGCGAACCGGCGCGCCGGTATCCTGCGCCGGGTCGCGACTGACCCCGGTCATCAGCCGCAGCAGGAAATCGAACCGTTCCAGATCGTCGGCGAAATCCATCAGCTGCTTGGGTGTACCGTCGCTGTAAACGGTGAAATGCTTCGACTTTGCTTCCGTCCATTCGGCCATCGCGCTTGCCGGCATCAACGCCAGCATCAGCGCCCCGATCGCCCCCCAACCCCGCATATGTTTTAGACCCCGTTATTTTCCAGCCCCGTGATGCACCCGGAAGAGGCTGAAAATAAAGCCCTAATTTTTCACCTGCCGCTCAACTCTCCCCCTCCCGCTCCAGCAGCGCCTTCTTGCGGTCCAGGCCCCAGGCATAGCCGCCCAGCGACCCGTCGCTGCGCAGCACGCGGTGGCACGGGATCAGGACGGCCAGATTGTTGTCACCGCACGCGCTGCCCGCCGCGCGCACGGCTTTGGGGCGGCCGATCATCTGCGCCAGTTGGGCATATGTGCGGGTTTCGCCGGCGGGTATGCGGCGCAGCGCGGCCCATATCTGCTGCTGGAACGCGGTGCCGGCGACATCCAGCGGCAGGTTCGCCTGCCGCGCGGGATTGTCGGCCAGCGCCACGACCTTTGCGGCCAGCGCGGCAAAGCCATCGTCGGCGGGCAGGATCTGCGCATTGGGAAAGCGCGCCCGCAATTCGCCCTCGCCCTCGTCGAAGCTGATGCGGCACAGCCCCTTGTCCGTCGCCGCGATCAGCATCGGGCCAAGGCTGCTCTCCGCGATCATGTAGCGGATCGTCGCGCCCCGCCCGCCATCGCGCCAGGCCGATGGCGTCATGCCAAGCCGCGCGCCGCTTTCGGCATAGGCGCGGCTGGATGCGTTGAACCCGGCGTCATAGATCGCCTGCGTCACGCTGGCCCCGCCATCCTCCAGCGCGCGGGTCAGCCGCTGCGCGCGCAATTGCCGGGCATAGGCGGCGGGCGTCACGCCGGTCGCCCGCTTGAACAGGCGGTGGAAATGGTGCGGGGCATAACCCACCGCCCTGGCCAGCGCCTCCAGCACCGGCGGCTCCTCTGCATCGCTTATCATCGCCAGCGCGCGCTCTATGGCCAGCCTGTCGCGCCCCACCTCGTCCGGGCGGCAGCGCAGGCAGGCGCGAAAGCCCGCCGCGCGGGCCGCCGCCGGATCGGGGTAGAAGCGCACATTCTCCCGCTTCGGGTGACGCGCCGGGCAACTGGGCTTGCAATAAATGCCGGTGGTCAGCACCGCGCCGACGAAGCGACCATCCTGATCGCGATCGCGCGCGGCAAAGGCCGCCCAGCAGGCGTCCTGATCCAGCGCGTGCGCTGTTGCGGGGGAAGGCTCAGCCATGGGTCGAGAGCCGGGGGCGGGGCGAATGTTCGTCATCTGGTTCATGGCCCCCGTCTATCCGCGCGCCGTGCCAACGCGCTTCCCGCACCTTGCGCTCAAACCGCTTTTTGCCGTCCTGCCAGCTAAAAGCGCTTCCCCCGCCCCCGGCGACACAATATTGAAGGCGCCTATATGGTCGCCTTCCTCCGTTTTTGCACCCTTGTCCTGACACTGGCCGGATCGCTCCTGCTCGCCAGCGCGCCCGCACGCGCCGATCAGGCGGACATCGCCGCCGCCGCCCGCTCCGTCGTGCGCGTGGCGCTGGTCGCCTCCAACGATGGCGAAGCCTATTTCGTGGGGCATGGCAGCGGCGTGATGGTCGCGCCCGACAAGGTGCTGACCGCCGCCCATGTCGTCGAACTGGCGCGCAGCGAGCGTAACATCGTGATCGGCGTGATCCCGGCGGAGGGCACACAAAGCTTTGGCGGGCGCATCGTCGCCTATTCGCCGGGCAACGACCTTGCCCTCATCCAGCTGGAAAAGGGCCGCCTGCCGGTCGCCACCTTCTTTGCCGGGGCGATGGACGATGGCGCGCATGTCACCGCCATCGGCTATCCCGGATCGGTGGACCGGGCGCAGGGCCTCAGCCTGCAACAGATGATCACGCCGATGTCGCCGGTCAAAACCTCCGGCAACGTGTCGCAGGGGCGCGCGGGCGGATCGATCGACACCATCCTGCACACCGCGCCGATGGCGCGCGGCAACAGCGGCGGGCCGCTGGTCGACGATTGCGGACGGGTGCTGGGCATCAACAGCTTCGGTTCCGATTCCGAAGGGGGCGACGCGGAGTTCGGCTTTGCCGTGTCCGACCGCGAGATCGCCAGCTTCCTGCGGCAGGCGGGGGTTGAGGTTCGCCGCAACGCCACCCGCTGCGTTTCCCTTGCCGATTTCGTGGAGGGGCAGAACCGCGCCCTTGCCGATCGCAGCGCCGCCGAGCGCGCCAGCACACAGGCGAACGAGGCGCGCACGGCGGCCAATCTGGAAAAGGCGCGGGCGCAGGCGGAGCAGGACATCTATGCTTCGCGCGAAAACCATCTCGCGCTCGCCGCCCTACTGCTCGCCGCCGCCGTGCTGGCGCTCGGTGCGACCGGCCTCTTCTACACGCAGGACAAGCAGAAGCAGATGTTCCTGGCCGGCGGCGCGGCCACCGCGCTGCTGCTGGCCATGCTCCTCGCCTTCATCACCCGGCCCAGCTTTTCGGAGATCGAGGATCGCATCCGGCAAGCCCCGCAGAGCGCCGCCACGGGCAAGGACATCGCCCAGCCGCGTTTCGAAGGGGCGCTGCAATGCCGCCTGGACGAAGCGCAGAGCCGCGTCACCCTGTCGCAGACGGACGATGTCGCGCTCGACTGGCTCAAGGACGGCTGCGTCAACGGCCGCACCCAGTATATCGCCGATGGCAAGGGGTTCAGCCGCCTGTCGATCCCCGACAACGAACCCGACATCTCGATCGACAGTTTCGATCCGGCGACCGGCGCCTATCGCACCGAACGCTATTATCTGGACGGCGCCACCATGCAGAAGGCGCGAGAGCTGCGCGCCGCCACCCCGGCCAAGGCGTGCAGCGCCGATCCCGAAGCCGTCGCAGCGCAAGAGGCGCTGCATGCGCAGGTCCGCGCCATGCTGCCCCGCTATCCCAACGAGCGGCTGAGCTATCAGTGCATGCGCGCGCCAAAGGGCGAAGCCGCCGCCCCCTGATCCCGGCAGACTGTCCCGCAACAGGCCGCCCGCCAACCTGCGCATCTCATACTTTTGTCCATAGTTTGGCGGGAATCCGCGTCATTTTCGCGTCAATCGGGCAGGTGGGCGGATAGAATCGCCTACCCGGCTTGCATCCCCCCCCTCCCCCTGCTAACCGGCGCCCGGTCATGGGGGCGGACCGACTTGGTCCATGCGTGCAGCAAAGCCCATCGGCATGACTTGCTAAACTTGTGAGGACTTGCGGCGCGTGGAGCATTCCGGCGGTATTCAGGCTAGCCTATCAGGGCGCTATGCCTTTGCTCTGTTCGAATTGGCGCGCGACGCCAAGGCGATTGATTCGGTCGGCAAGAGCCTTGACGTGCTGAAGGCGACTCTGGCGCAATCGGCTGATTTCAAGGCGCTGGTGAGCAGCCCGGTGATCGGCCGCGATGAAGCCGGCAAGGCGGTGGCCGCCGTCGCCGCCGCGCTGAAGATCGATCCGCTGACCGCGAATTTCCTGGGCGTGCTGGCATCGAACCGCCGCCTGCCCCAGCTGCCCGCCACGATCCGCGATTTCCAGACGCTGGTATCGAATCACAAGGGCGAGACCCGCGCCGAAGTCACCTCCGCCCACCCGCTTTCCGCCGCGCAGCTGAAAGCACTCTCGCAGCAGCTGCGCGCCCGCGTCGGCCGCGAAGTCGCCGTCGAGGCGAAGGTCGATCCCGAAATCCTGGGCGGTCTGGTCGTCAAGATCGGCAGCCAGATGATCGACAGCTCCATCCGTACCCGTTTGAATCGACTCGCCCTGGCGATGAAAGGCTAAAAGGCTAAATCCATGGACATCAACGCCGCAGAAATTTCCAAGGTCATCAAGGACCAGATCGCCAATTTCGGCACCGAAGCACAGGTGAGCGAAGTCGGCTCCGTGCTGAACGTGGGTGACGGCATCGCGCGCGTCCACGGCCTCGACAACGTCCAGGCGGGCGAAATGGTCGAATTCTCCAACGGCGTTCAGGGCATGGCGCTGAACCTGGAAGCCGACAATGTCGGCGTCGTGATCTTCGGCTCGGACAGCGAGATCAAGGAAGGCGACATCGTCAAGCGCACCGGCACCATCGTCGACGTTCCCGTCGGCAAGGGGCTGCTGGGCCGCGTGGTCGATGGCCTTGGCAACCCGATCGACGGCAAGGGTCCGATCGAATATACCGAGCGCAAGCGCGTGGAAGTCAAGGCGCCGGGCATCATCCCCCGCAAGTCGGTGCACGAACCCGTGCAGACGGGCCTCAAGGCCATCGACGCCCTGGTCCCCGTCGGCCGCGGCCAGCGCGAACTGATCATCGGCGACCGTCAGACCGGCAAGACCGCCGTCGCCATCGACACCTTCATCAACCAGAAGGGCGTCAATGCCGGCGATGACGAGAGCAAGAAGCTCTACTGCATCTATGTCGCGATCGGCCAGAAGCGCTCGACGGTGGCGCAGATCGTCCGCCAGCTCGAAGAAAATGGCGCGATGGAATATTCGATCGTCGTCGCCGCCACCGCTTCGGAGCCCGCTCCGCTGCAGTATCTGGCGCCCTATACCGGCGTCACCATGGGCGAATTCTTCCGCGATAACGGCATGCACGCCGTGATCGTGTATGACGATCTGTCGAAGCAGGCCGTCGCCTATCGTCAGATGTCGCTGCTGCTGCGTCGTCCTCCGGGCCGCGAAGCCTATCCGGGCGACGTGTTCTATCTGCACAGCCGCCTGCTGGAACGCGCCGCGAAGATGAACGACGCCAACGGCAATGGTTCGCTGACCGCGCTGCCGATCATCGAAACTCAGGCCGGCGACGTGTCGGCCTACATCCCGACCAACGTGATTTCGATCACCGACGGCCAGATCTTCCTGGAAACCGGTCTCTTCTATCAGGGCGTCCGTCCGGCCATCAACGTCGGCCTTTCGGTCTCGCGCGTCGGCTCCTCGGCCCAGACGAAGGCGATGAAGAAGGTGTCCGGCTCGATCAAGCTGGAACTGGCGCAGTATCGTGAAATGGCGGCCTTCGCCCAGTTCGGCTCGGACCTCGACGCCTCGACGCAGAAGCTGCTCAATCGCGGTGCGCGCCTGACCGAGCTGCTCAAACAGCCCCAGTTCTCGCCGCTGCCTTTCGAAGAGCAGACCGCGTCGATCTTCGCGGGCACCAACGGCTATCTGGACAGCGTCGCGACCAAGGACGTGGTGCGTTACGAAGCGGCGATGCTCGCCTTCCTGCGCTCCAACCACGCCGACGTGCTGACCGAAATCCGCGACAGCAAGGATCTGGGCGATGCCGCCAAGGCCAAGCTGGTGGCGGCGCTCGACGCCTTCGGCAAGACGTTCGCTTAAACTCGTAAATATCCCCCGCTCCGGCGGGGGACCGGACCGGGTTCCCGCACCTGCGGGAACAGATGGCAGGATTTGGAATGGCCTCGCTCAAGGAACTGAAGCTGCGGATCGGGTCGGTGAAATCGACCCAGAAGATCACCAAGGCGAAGCAGATGGTCGCCGCCGCGAAGCTGCGCAAGGCGCAGGCCGCGGCAGAGGCTGCGCGCCCCTATGCCGAGCGGCTGGAAGCCGTCGTCGCCTCGCTGGCCAGCCAGGTCAGCGGCGGCGGTTCGGCGCCCAAGTTGCTGTCGGGCACCGGTCGGGACGACACGCACCTGCTGGTCGTCGCCAATGGTGACAAGGGTCTGGCCGGCGCGTTCAACGCCAACATCGTGAAGGCCGCGCTGGCGAAAGCCCGCGCGCTGATCGCCGAGGGCAAGACGGTGAAGTTCTACCTCGTGGGCCGGAAGGGCCGCGCGGTGATCGCCCGCACCTTCCCCGGCATGATCGTGGGCCATTACGACACCAGCGAAGTGCGCCAGCCCGGCTTTGCCGAGGCGCAGGCCGTCGCCGCCGATCTCTCCGCCCGGTTCGAGGCGGGCGAGTTCGACGTCGCGCACCTCTTCTATTCCCGGTTCAAGTCGGCGCTGGCGCAGATCCCGACCGAGCAGCAGCTGATCCCGGTCGCCGTCCCGGCGCAGGCGCCCGCCGCCACCGCGGCCGTGGAATATGAGCCGGACGAGGAATCGATCCTCGCCGACTTGCTGCCCCGCAACGTCACGATCCAGCTGTTCAAGGCGATCCTTGAAAACATGGCGTCGGAACAGGGCGCGTCGATGACCGCGATGGACAACGCGACGCGCAATGCAGGCGACCTCATCAACCGGCTCACCATCCAGTACAACCGCAGCCGTCAGGCCGCGATCACCACCGAACTCGTCGAAATCATCTCGGGCGCCGAAGCGCTCTGAGGCAACAGGTCTAGAAGGCAAGGACGAACACCATGGCAACCGCACCCGAAGCTCCCGCCAAGAAGCCCCGCGCACCGCGCGCCGCCAAGGCGACCACGACCGCGAAGCTGGCCACGACCAACAATGTCGGCCGCATCAGCCAGGTCATCGGCGCCGTCGTCGACGTCGCCTTCGACCAGGGCGACCTGCCCGCCATTCTCTCGGCGCTCACGACCGACAACAACGGCCAGGAACTGGTTCTGGAAGTCGCGCAGCATCTGGGCGAAAACACCGTCCGCACGATCGCGATGGACTCGACCGACGGCCTGACCCGCGGCCAGGAAGTGACCGACACCGGCGCGCAGATTTCCGTGCCCGTCGGCCCGGCGACGCTCGGCCGCATCATGAACGTCGTGGGCGAGCCCATTGACGAACGCGGCCCGATCGGCACCGACCTTACCGCGCCGATCCATGCCAAGGCACCGGAATTCGTCGACCAGTCGACGGACGCGGCGATCCTGGTCACCGGCATCAAGGTCATCGACCTGCTCGCCCCCTATGCGAAGGGCGGCAAGATCGGCCTGTTCGGCGGCGCGGGCGTGGGCAAGACCGTGCTGATCCAGGAACTGATCAACAACATCGCGAAGGGCCATGGCGGCACCTCCGTGTTCGCGGGCGTGGGTGAACGCACCCGCGAAGGCAACGACCTCTATCACGAATTCCTCGACGCGGGCGTCATCGCCAAGGATGCCGACGGCAACGCGATTTCCGAAGGGTCGAAGGTTGCGCTGGTCTATGGCCAGATGAACGAACCACCGGGCGCTCGTGCGCGCGTCGCCCTGTCGGGCCTCACCATCGCGGAATATTTCCGCGATCAGGAAGGCCAGGACGTGCTGTTCTTCGTCGACAACATCTTCCGCTTCACCCAGGCGGGCGCGGAAGTGTCGGCGCTGCTCGGCCGTATTCCTTCGGCCGTGGGCTATCAGCCGACGCTGGCGACCGACATGGGCCAGCTGCAGGAACGCATCACCTCGACCAACAAGGGGTCGATCACCTCGGTTCAGGCCGTGTACGTTCCCGCCGACGACTTGACCGACCCTGCGCCGGCCACCTCGTTCGCGCACTTGGACGCCACCACCGTTCTCAACCGCGCCATCTCCGAACTCGGCATCTATCCGGCGGTCGACCCGCTCGATTCGACCAGCCGCGTTCTGGAACCGCGCGTCGTTGGCCAGGAACATTATGAAACCGCCCGCGCGGTTCAGGCGATCCTGCAGAAGTACAAGTCGCTGCAGGACATCATCGCCATTCTGGGCATGGACGAGCTGTCGGAAGAGGACAAGCTGACCGTCGCCCGCGCGCGCAAGATCCAGAAGTTCCTGTCGCAGCCATTCCACGTCGCGGAAGTCTTCACCGGCATCTCGGGCAAGTTCGTCCAGATCGAAGACACCGTGAAGTCGTTCAAGGCGGTGGTCGAGGGCGAATATGACCATCTGCCCGAAGCGGCCTTCTACATGGTCGGCGGCATCGACGAAGTGATCGAAAAGGCCAAGAAGCTCGCGGCCGACGCCTAAGTCTTCCTATGACCCCTCCCCATGGCGGGAGGGGGGAGAGTTTGAATGGCACTGCATTTTGAACTGGTGACGCCCGAAAAGCTGGTCCGCTCGCAAGAGGTCTGGCAGGTCGTCGTGCCCGGCACCGAAGGCGAATTCGGCGTGCTGGAGGGGCATGCCCCCTTCATGTCGACCGTGCGCGACGGTGACCTGCGCATCTATGCCACGGCCAACGCCCAGCCCGAAACCATTCGCGTCGAAGGCGGCTTTGCCGAAGTCAACGAACGCGGGCTGACCGTGCTGGCCGAACGGGCCGAATAAACATCCTCCCATAGCCGGGAAGAAGAAGGGCCGCCTTTTCATCGCGAAAGGCGGCCCTTCTTTTTTATCTCCTGCGCCGGCCCCGGCTCCTTTCCGCGTCATTTCGGCAGGTTACGGAAAATACACTCATTCCTGATACGTCGTTTCGGTCACGATACGGTGGCGCCGGGTAAGAGGATGCTTGCGATGCAGGCGGACAGGACATTCCTGCGTTTCATGTTCGCGCCGATCGCCCTGATCGGCGTGGCATCGCTCGTGACGGTCCTCGCCCTCACCCTCTGGCTGACGCAAAGCCAGGACCGGCTGGTGCGCGCGGGCGAAAGCAATCTGGTGGCGGCGGCGCTCGATGCGCGGGTCGCCGCGGTAAAGCGCAATCTGGGCGATTATTCGCAATGGGACGACCCGGTGACGCACCTGATCCTGGGCAAGGATTTCGGCTGGGCGGACCAGAATATCGGCCCCTATCTCTATAATGTGCAGGGCTATGAATATGTTGCGGTGATCGCGCCCGACGGGCGGATCGTCTATTCCAGCATCCTGGACAAGCGGGCGCGGTTCGATCCGGCCCGGCTGCTCGGCCGCGAATATCGCGACGCGATGGCCCGCCTGCGCGCGGTGAAGCCGCAGACAGACGTGCGCCTCGCCGGCATCGCGCAGGTCCATGGCCAGCCCGCGATCTTCGCCATCGCACCGATGATGCCGACGCCCGGCAGCACGCTGAAACTGTCCGGCCCCAATCACTATCTGCTGCTCGTCAAGCGCATCGACGCGCCGCTGCTGGCGTCGCTTGCGCAATCCTATGCCATGCCGCGTATCTCGCTGGTGCCGTCGACTGTGCACGATGCCTTCCAGATCCGCAGCGCGTCCGGCCGCGTCATCGGCTGGCTGCACTGGGCGCATGCCACGCCGGGGGCACAGGTGCGGGGCAAGGCGCTGATCGGCATCGCCCTGCTGTCCCTGTGCATGCTGTTCTGCGGCGCCATCGCGCTGGTTACCGGGCGCGCGGCCCTGCGCATGGCGGAGACGGAGGCCGAGCGCGCCATCGCCGAAGCGAACGCCGCCGCGCAGGCGCAAGATCTGGCCAACCGCCGTTCGGTGGAGGCGAAGCTGCATCTGGAAGAGCGCATCGCACAGGTGCAGGCCCAGAACGACCAACTGCGCGAAGAGGCGCTGCGCATGCGCTCGCGCGACGTGGCGCAGGCGCAGATCGCCTTCGTGAACGAAGTCGGCCCGCTGATCGCGCAGGTCGCCGAACAGGCCGGCACGCTGGCCGACGCCGCCAACAGCCTGCGCCAGTCGGGCGCCGACGGCGTGCAGAGCGGCCGCGCCGCGCAGGAGGCAGCGCAGCGTTCCGCCCAGCGCACCGGCGCGCTGCTCGACATCGTGACCAAGCTGATGGCTTCGGTCGAGGAAATCGGCGCGCATGGCCGCTCGGCCACCGCCGTGTCGCAGGACGCGCACCGCACCAGCACGCTGGTCAGCGCGGAGGTTCAGCAGCTCAAGGTCGCGGCCGACCGCATCGGTCAGGAAATCAGCGCCATTGCCGACGTGTCGAAGCAGACCAACCTGCTCGCCCTCAACGCCGCGATAGAGGCTGCGCGTGCCGGAGAGGCCGGACGCGGCTTTGCCATCGTCGCGGGCGAGGTAAAGGCGCTGGCCGGCCAGGTCACCCGCCTGACCGGGGAAATCGACACCAGCCTTGCCGCGATGCGCGACGCGGTGGAAACCGTCATCAGCCGGATGCTGGGCGTCAGCGCGGCCTTTCAGCAGATCGACGCCTCCACGCTGGACGTCGCACGGCGCATCGACGACCATCTGGACCTGACGCAGCGCGCTTCGGAAAATGTGCGCTCCATCGCTGCCGAGCAGACAGAGGCGATGCACCGCACCGCCGCGGTGGTCGACAATGCCAACGGCACCCTCTCCTCCGCTGCTCTCGTGTCACAGGCGTCGGCAGAGCTTGCCGAACAGATGCTGTCGATCGAAGAGGCCATCAACACCCAAAGCCAGCGCCTGAACCAGGCCGCCTGATCCGCGGTGTGAGGGGTCGGGCGATCGCCCTGACTCAGTTCCATCCAGCATCGGGATAACGCTCTCGGATCGCGGCCTTTCTCAAGCCAAGCGCTTTTGCGACCACGCTGTCTGCTGCGATCCTCGTGCTGTCAGACCTCGGCCCAAAAGCGGACTCGCGGGCAAAGCGGGCAAAGCAGCGCCATGCCGGTGCCGCGATGTCGAAATAGCATCCTATCATCGGTTTTGGCAGCCAGGTGAGCGGTCGCGCCCAGCCGGAACGCAACGTTGTCACTTTTCCACCCCGGCCCAATATCTTTATGCTCTGCGATACCCGGCCATCCTCAGAGCGGCCCACTGCCTTTTGCGGCCGGATAATCACCGCCGGTCGCCGCGGCGGCATCGATTGCCGCAGGATGCAGAGATTTCGTGCAGTGCTTCGCGCATAACCGGGTCCAAACAGATCACCTTGCCGGTCGACGGGGACAAAGTGCGCCGATCCCCGCTCCCCGGTTTCCACGTTTGCGCAAGCCGAACGGACAATCGTGAAGCTGTCGTAAGCGCCAGCGGCATTACCCGTGTCCTCATACACCCTGGTAATGTCGTAATTCTCGACCAGTGCCTTTGCGCGCACGTCGCCACTGGGTGCGCCACCGGAAAAAGCGTCAATCACCAAATCCTGCGACAGCGGATCGAACGCCACCCGCTTGCTCGCATTGGTAGCCTCCATCTCGGCGATATAGCGCCCGGCCTGCCGATGGCTGACCCACGCTGCTATAAGATAGCCGCCAAACCAGATCAGTGGGAAGATTATGAGCCAGCGCCTTGCGGGAATCTTCCACGCCTCCCAAACCATCAGTGCGAAGCCCAGATTGATAAGGATGATGGACCAGTAAGCGGCGCCAAAAACCATCAGAAACACACCTGGTGTGGGCGATAGCTGCAGACCGAATAGAAGCGCGGTCGCTAGAAAACACAGCTGCCAGGCCGTTAGTTTCCAGCTTCGAGTTTTTCGAGCAGCAGCACACATATCGAATTTATCCCATTGAATTTTCTAGACAACTATTCCATTCCAGCGCATCGTTCCACCCCTGCCTGGTTATGCCGGTCTTCACCATCGGAACGCGCGCAAATGGCGACGCTCGGACCGGTACGAGCGCGCAAAGCCGATATGTCAGGGCGTACAGGCGGGGCGACGGCGCGAATCATGCTTCGCTTTCCGGGGCATCGATACTTGCCGCCCCACCCCACAAACGCTGTCCTACACACCCGCATCCCGCTACTTGCGAAGGCGGCTCTTTCCCAACCGTCCAATCCCTCGCAAAACCGCAGAAATGCGCGCCCTAGGAGAGTGTGAAGTTTGCCCTTTGGCTCAGGGGAAATGGCGGTCCTGTCGGCGCGCCCTTCGCCCCGCCCCGATCACCCTCACGGTGCGGTGGAAAGGCCGAGTTCGGGAATCCCGATGGAGCGCCGTCCCCCGAAATCGGTGCGCAGCACGATGAGGCCCGTGCGCTCCATATGCTCGATCAGGCGGCGGACCCGCCCGGCCGACCGGGTGCCATAAGCGGCGGCGACCGCGTCATCATCCGGGCACGGCTCGCTGCGCAACGCCGCGCCCGCGATCAGCAGGAACGGCGCCAGCATGTCGTCGGGCACCCGGCTCGCCACGCCCAGCGCCCCGCTCCAGCGCGGATCGCGGTCGTCGGCCATGCCCGCCTGCGCCATGGCAAAGCGGCGACGAAAGGCGTTGAGGTCCATCGGCGCGCGCGGCATCCGCTGCATCCGGCACCGCACGACGAAGTCCTGATAGATGGCGGCCATCGGCTGGAACGCGGCATCGCCCTCCCCCGCCATTTCGTCCAGGATGGCGACGATCGTTTCGTGCCAGTCCTGCGCCGGGGGCGACGACGCGCCTGCGCCCTCTGCGCTCGCCGCAGCGCCTGCATCCTCCGCCAGCGATCCGCTGGGCGCGCCGTCGCTGATGCGGTCCATCAACTCCTCGGTCGGCGGCGGCACCGGCTCTGCAATGGCCAGCGGCAACAGCGGCTCTTCGGGCACCGCGAACAGCTTTTCCTGCATCGCCTCGTTCTGGGCGGGCAATGGCAGCAGGCTGTGCGATCCGCTGCGCGCCTTGGTCCGCACAGCGCCAATCCGCACCGACACCGGGCGGCGGCAGATCGCCGGGCCAAGCGCCAGGAACTGCCCCCGTTCCAGGTCGCGGATGCTTTCGGCCTGCCGCCGCTCCATGCCAAGAAGGTCGGCGGCGCGCGCCATGTCGATGTCCAGAAAGGTGCGGCCCATCAGGAAATTGGACGCTTCGGCCGCGACATTCTTGGCCAGCTTCGCCAGCCGCTGCGTGGCGATGATGCCCGCCAGCCCGCGCTTGCGCCCCCGGCACATCAGGTTGGTCATGGCGGAAAGGCTGAGCCGCCGCGTCTCGTCGCTGACATCCCCGGCGGCGGACGGCGCGAACATCTGCGCTTCGTCGACCACCACCAGCGCCGGATACCAATGGTCGCGCGGCGCATCGAACAGCGTCGACAGGAACGTCGCGGCGGCGCGCATCTGCGCCTCCAGCTCCAGATTGTCGAGCGTCAGCACGACGGAGGCGCGATGTTCGCGAATACGGTTCGCCATCGTCACGATGTCCCGCCCGTCATAGGCGCCCGCGTCGATCACGACATGGCCGAACGCATCGGCCAGCGTGACGAAATCGCCCTCCGGGTCGATGATGACCTGCTGGACCAGCTTGGCGCTTTCCTCCAGCAACCGGCGCAGAAGATGCGATTTGCCCGACCCGCTATTGCCCTGCACCAGCAGGCGGGTGGCCAGCAATTCCTCCACATCGACGCGCACTGGCGCGCCGGTCGGGTCTTTTCCGATATCGATGTTGATGGTCACGCCGCGTCCTTGCCGCACGCCGCCGCGCTGGGCAAGGGCTTCGCTGTCGGATCGCCGCTCCGTCCGGCTGCGCCGACGATTCCCATTGCGCAGCCGCAACCAAACCCGCTTCCCTTTGTTGTGCAGGCTCCTATGCTGGCGGGGAGTTTGCATTTTGGCGCAGGAGCGGAAATTGATGCAGGTGCCGAAGCTGGAGGATCGTTTCTTCCTCCTGATCGTCGCCATTGTGACCCTGGCGTTCTTCTGGGTCATCATGCCGTTTTTCGGGGCGATCCTGTGGGGGATCGTCGTGGCGATCCTGTTTACCCCGCTCAACCGGCGGCTGCGCATCGCCATGCCGAACAAGCCGGGGCTGGCGGCGATGATCACGCTGCTGGCGGTGATCGCCATCGTCATCATCCCCGCCCTGTTCCTCAGCTCGATGCTGGTTCAGGAAGCCGCCAGCGTCTATAACGGCGTGCGCACCGGCCAGATCGATTTCGGGCATTATTTCGCCCAGATCATCGACGCCCTGCCCCGCTGGGCGCAGCGCACGCTCGGTCGGTACGGATTTACCGACATCGATTCGCTGCAAAGCCGGATCAGCAAGACGATGGGCGGCAGCGTTCAGGTGATCGCAGCCCGCGCCTTTGCCATTACCCAGAGCGCGTTCAGCTTTTTCCTGGCGATGGGCGTCATGCTCTACCTCACCTTCTTCCTGCTGCGCGACGGGAAGTCGACCGCCCGTATGCTGGATCGCGCCGTGCCGCTTCGCCCCGAACAATGGCGCGCGCTGGTCGACCGGTTCGAAGCGGTGATCCGCGCGACGATCAAGGGCAGCCTGGTCGTGGCAATCGTTCAGGGGTTGATCGGCGGCATCACGCTATGGGCGCTCGGCGTGGGCGGCGCGGTGCTGTGGGGCGTCGCCATGGGCTTCTTCTCGCTGATCCCCGCCATCGGCGCGGGACTGGTCTGGGTGCCCATCGCCATCTATCTGCTGGCGACCGGCGCGATGGCGAAGGGGATCATCCTGATCGTGTGCGGCGCGCTGGTCATCGGCATGGTGGACAATGTCCTGCGCCCCATCCTGGTCGGCCGCGACACCCGGATGCCCGACTATATGGTGCTGATCTCCACCCTGGGCGGGATAGAGATTTTCGGCTTCAACGGCTTCGTCATCGGGCCGGTGATCGCCGCGCTGTTCCTGTCCGCCTGGGAAATCTTTGCCCGCGACCGGGCGGGACAGCCGCTGGAAGACCCGGTCGATCCGCTGCCGGAGAAGACCGCGAAAAAGGACGGCGCCCGGTCGGACTGACCGGACGCCGCCATTCAAGGGAACTTGTGTTTCCGACGCGCGCCCCGCCCGGGAGGAGAGGGAGAGAGGCAGGACGCGCGCCGAAGGGTAATTGGGTTCAGGCCAGCGCGTCCTGCGCCGACACATGCGGCAGGCCCAGCGCTTCGCCCACCGCGGCATAGGTCAGCTTGCCGTCCCATACGTTGAGGCCCGCAAGCAGGTGCTGGTCGGCCCGCAGCGCGGCCTTCCACCCCAGATCGGCGATGCGCAGCGCGTGAGGCAGCGTCACGTTGTTGAGCGCATAGGTGCTGGTGCGCGCCACCGCGCCGGGCATGTTGGCGACGCAGTAATGCACGACATCCTCGACGATGTAGGTCGGTTCGGCATGGGTGGTGGCATGGCTGGTTTCAAAGCAGCCGCCCTGATCGATGGCGACATCGACCAGCACCGCGCCCTTCTTCATGGTCTTCAGCATTTCGCGGCTGACCAGCTTGGGCGCGGCGGCGCCGGGGATCAGCACCGCGCCGATGACCAGGTCCGCCTCCGCCACGCATTCAGCCAGGTTCGCCTTGTTCGAAAAGCGCGTCTTGGCCCGCGCTTCGAAATACATGCCCAGCCGTTCGAGCACTTCGGGATTGCGATCGAGGATGGTGACATCCGCGCCCAGCCCGGCCGCCATCTGCGCCGCGTTGAAGCCGACGACGCCGCCGCCGATCACGGCGACCTTCGCCGGCAGCACGCCTGGAACGCCGCCCAGCAGCACGCCGCGCCCGCCATGCGCCTTTTCCAGTGCGGTCGCCCCGGCCTGGATCGACATGCGCCCGGCCACCTGGCTCATGGGCTTGAGCAGCGGCAGGCCGCCGCTGACATCGGTCACCGTTTCGTAGGCGATGCAGACCGCACCGGATTTCAGCAAGTCGTGCGTCTGCTGCGGATCGGGGGCGAGGTGGAGATAGGTGTAGAGGATCTGGCCGGGGCGCAGCATCGCGCGCTCAACCGCCTGCGGTTCCTTCACCTTGACCACCATCTCGGCGGTCGCAAACACCTCTGCGGCGGTCGGCACGATGCGTGCGCCCGCCTTCACATACAGGTCGTCGTGCGCGCCGATGCCCAGACCTGCGCCGGTTTCGACCAGCACCTCATGCCCATGGGCGGTCAGTTCGTGGACGCTTTCAGGGGTCAGGCCGACGCGATATTCGTGATTCTTGATCTCTTTGACGGTGCCGACGATCATCAGGACTCTCCTCCGGATTACAGAAGCGGGTGTTTAGATCAGCTTGCGCTCAGACAGATCCCAAATCTTCTGGCGTTTTGGCATGAAATCGGGAAAATATTCCAGAATAGAACCAAATGCCGGGATATTTATGAACAAGACCGATAGCCTGCTGCTGGGATCGCTGCAAAAGGACTCCCGCCAGTCGATCGCGGCGCTGGCCGAGCGGTGCGCGATGTCCACATCGGCCTGCCATCGCCGGGTGCGCCAGTTGGAGGAGCAGGGCGTGATCGCCGGATATGGCGCGCGGCTGGACCCGGAAAAGCTGGGCCTCAATCTCCACGCCTTCGTCGAAATCTCCCTCGTCAGCCAGACGCGCGAGGCGATGGACGCGTTCGAAGCGGCCGTCGCGCGGTTCGACGACATATTGGAATGCCACCTGATGAGCGGCAGCGCCGATTATCTGCTCCGCGTGGCGGCCAGCGATCTGGCCGATTTCGACCATATCCATCGCAATTATCTGGCCCGCGGCTGCCCGGTGTCGCGGCGATGAAAAGCGCCTTCGCGATCCGGCGGATCAAGCGGTGGGAAGGCTATCCCGTGCACCGCGGCGGGACAGGCTAAGTTCGGCTCGGCGCATTTTTCCGCCCATTTCGCTTGCGGTCGGGGCCGCGACGGGGCTAGTAAAAGCGAGTAAACAGCGGTCGCAAAGTGGAGAAGGCTCGTCCGGCCAGGTCGGTACGGCGCGCTTTCACGCGGTTAGGGGATAGACTTTGCGCGCTCGTCACCTGTTTCCCGCCATGGCGGCCTGCCTGCCGTTGCTGGGCATTTTCCCGGGCACATCGGCCCTGCAGGCGCAGGCCAATGACCCGCTGATCCGCGACAGTTTTCGAGTCGGCACCGGCGGTGGCGCCCTGTGTCAGGCACAAAGCCGCGCGGATGATCCCGCCGCACCGGGCATGTTCGATCGCAGCTGGGCCGTGGTGTGCCGCGACGCGGCGAAGTCGATCGGTCAGGTCTATGCCCTTCGCAACGCCGGCGACCCGGTAACCCAACTGGCCGAGGCGCGCGGCGAGAAGATCGAATGCTCCGCCTCCGGTTCGGCCACATTGCCGGACATCGGCGTAATCCAACTGCGCAATTGCCGCACGGCGAACGGCATCGCCTATCGCATCGCCAGCATCAAACAGGGCCGCTTCACCTATTTCGCGCAGGGCTATGACAGCTACAGTTCCGCCATGGATCTGGCGCTGCGCACCGTGGTCACGGGCAAGATCGCCCAGGGCGACGTCAACATCGCCTCGCTCGGCACCGTGGACGCGACCGGCTTTGCGCGGTTGCAGGCGGCGACGCTGGACCCGCAAACGACGCTGGCGGAAGGCTATCGGCGCAATAACTCCGGCAATTATGCCGAGGCGGCGGAATTTTTCGATACATTGCAGGACCGGCTGGGCGAAACCAGCTATGGCCAGCGCCTGTCCGAAGCCGAACGGCAGAACCGCCTGCACGAATATGTCGTCAACCGGGCCTTGCAGCTGTCGAACCTCGGCCAGTTCGATCAGGCCAACGCGCTGTTCGTGCAAGCCGCCGGCATCCCCGTCAGCGACCGGGTGCAGACGCGCCTGGCCCGGCAATTTCGAAGCGATGCACAAGCTGAACCAGCGCGACTATGCCGCCGCGATCGCGGTGCTGGATCGCCCGCTGATGTCGCTGGAAGATGCGATGGCGGTGAGCGAAGGTGCCGTCGAACTCACCCCGACCGTCGCGGGTGAAATCAACAGCGCGTCGGTCACGAGCTTCAACAGCAGCCTGCAGCAGGACAGCCGGCTGACCCCCGACGAGCGGGCGTCCATCATCGATGCGCAGGCCGAGCAGCTGCGCGGCACCATCCTGCGCCTGCAGGGGAAGCCGGCGGAGGCGCGCGCCGCGCTGGACAAGGCGATGGCGAGCGCGATTGCGATCCGCGACGGGCGGGTCACGTCCATCACCCGCCTGCGCGCGCAGATTCTCGCGGAAACGGCCCTGACATACGAATCGGAAGGCGATCTGGCCAAGGCCGAGGGGTTGCTGAGCGATGCGGTGCAGCTGCTGGCGGTGCAATATCCCGAAACCGTCGCCCTGAACGGAGCGCGGGCGCGCAAGGCGGCCTTTCTGGTCCGGCATGATCGCGATGCCGACGCGCTCTCGCTGTACCGCGAAATCGTGACGAGCACGCAGACCAACCGCGCGTCGCTGACCGGGCTGGCCAATCAGCTTGCCCCCTATTTCGAGTTGCTGGCGAAGCAGATTCCGGCCCAGCCCGACCTGGTGAACGACATGTTCGCCGCTTCACAGCTGCTGGTGCGCCCCGGCGCCGCCGACACGCTGGAAGTGCTGACGCGCGAACTTTCCGCCGGGACCAACGATGGATCGCGCTTGTTCCGCCAGTCCGTGTCGCTGGGCCGCGACATCGAGCGCGCGCGCATCCAGCTGGCGCAGCTGGAACAGCAGGCACAGCAGGACGCCAGCGTGCTGCCTGCGATCGAGGCGCAGAAGAAGGACATCGCCGCCCTGTCGCAGCAACAGGCCGAGACGCTGACGGCGCTGGCCGCATTCCCGCAATATTCGGCCGTATCGCGCGAAGCGCTGTCGCTTGCCGATCTGCGCTCCGTGCTGCAGCCGGGCGAAGCTTACATGAAGCTCGCCGTGGTGGGCGGCGCGGTCTATGCCATCTATGCCGATGCGCAGGGCGCGACTGGCTATCGCACCGGGGTGTCAGCCAAGGATCTGGACAGCCAGGTCGGCGAACTGCGTGAGACGATATCCACCGTGGAGAACGGGTCGCAGGTCACCTACGCCTTTGACGTGGACATCGCGCGGCAGTTGTTCGTCGAACTGTTCACGCCGATCCAGGATCGGCTGCCCGCGGCCAAGCATCTGATCTTCGAACCGGATGGCGGGATGCTGAAACTGCCCCCCAATCTGCTGATCATGGATCAGGCCAGCGTCGACGCGTACAAGGCGCGCACCGCCGATGGAAAGGGCGACGAGTTCGATTTCCGCGGGATCGACTGGCTTGGCCGCGACAGGGCGGTCAGCACGGCGCTGTCCGCGCGCGGTTTTCGCGATGCGCGGCGCACGCCGCCCTCGCCCGCCAAGCAGGAATATATCGGCTTTGGCCAGAACCAGCCCATCGGCCCGGTGCGCAAGGCGGCCTTCACCCGGTCGGTTACGGCTTCGGGGGAAACCGGCGTGGGTTGCGACTGGCCGGTCAGCGAATGGAACAAGCCGATCGCGGCGGACGAACTCAACCGCGCGGCCAGCCTGCTGCGGTCGGGCGGCGCGCAGGTGGTGACCGGCGCTGCGTTCACCGACGATGGCATATTGGCGCGCACGGACCTTAGCGATTATCGCATCCTGCATTTCGCGACGCACGGCCTGGTCACGGCGCCGCGTCCCGGCTGCCCAGCGCGTCCGGCACTGCTGACGTCGTTCGGCGGCCCGCGCTCGGACGGGCTGTTGCAATTCAGCGAGATTTTCGACCTGAAGCTGAACGCCGACCTCGTCATCCTCTCGGCCTGCGACACGGCGGGTCAGGCGACGCGGGAGGCGACGCGCGCGGCGGGCCTGGGCGTTGGCGGCGGATCGGCGCTCGACGGGCTGGTGCGCGCGTTCATCGGCGCGGGCGGCCGCGCGGTGATCGCCAGCCACTGGCCCGCGCCCGACGAATTCAATGCGACGCAGCGCCTGATCTCCGGCCTGTTCGAAGCGCCGCAGGGCGAAGCGATGGGCGACGCGCTGCACAAGGCGCAACTGGTGCTGATGGACGACGTCAACACGTCGCATCCTTTCTATTGGTCGGGCTTCGCCATTGTCGGCGATGGCGCCCGTCCGCTCTTGACGAAAACTCCTTGAGGTGGGGCAAGGCATGACAGAAAAGACCAAAGACAAGGCCAAGAAAACCTGGTTCCGCAGCGCCGGGCGCATCGTGCGCGACACAGGCAAGTTCCGCGTGCTGGGCACCTTGCTCTTCCTGCTGCTCGCGCTGTTCATGGCGCGCTACAGCTGGCAGGTTCCCTTTGCCGACAATGCCGAGCGCGCGCTGTATGACGTGCGCGCGCGTGCCTATGCCCCCAAGGTCGATCAGGACCCGCGCGTGGTCATGGTGGTGTATAACGACCAGACGCTGATTTCGACACGCAAGCGATCGCCGCTCGACCGCCATACGCTGGCCAATGCGCTCAAGGCGCTGGACAGCATGGGCGCAAAGGCGATCGGCATCGACATCCTGATCGACCAGCCGCAGGACGAGGACCCGGAATTGATCGCGGCCCTGCGCGGGATGAAGACGCCGACCTTCCTTGGCTACACCGACATGGAAGCCAATGCGGATTCGATCATCTATGAACAGCAGAAGTTCCTCGACGCCTTCGTCAAGCAGATGGACGGCAGCAAGACCGAGCCGGCGAGCATCCGTGTCGACGTGGACCCCGATGGCGTGGCGCGCAGCTGGCCACCGCGCATCAAGGGCAAGAAAGCGACACTCGCCCTCGCGATGTTGGGTGGCGCGGCGGAAGCCGACGAAACCCTGTGGGACAAGATCAAGCATTTCACCACTTATGACGGATCGATCCGCTATCGCCTGCCCGCTGACGCGGAGCGCCCGGTGTTCAGCTCCCTGCCCATCGACCTGTTCGCCGACCCGGCCGTCGCCGCCGCCTTGCAAAGCGAAATTCAGGGCCGTTTCGTCCTGATCGGCGGCGATATCGTCGACATCGACCAGTTCGAAACGCCGATGACCGCCAGTTCCGGCAAGACCATGATCGGTCTGGAAGTGCATGCGAACATGCTGGCGCAGGCGCTGGACAACGCCAATGCGCCCATGCTGCCCGATAGCATGCTGTGGCTGGCCGCGGCGATCGTGGTCGTTGCCGCGGGGCTTACCGCCCTTCTGGAGCTGAAATGGTGGCAGCTGACGGTCTTCATCGTCATCCAGGTGGCGGCGATCATCGGCCTGCCCTTCTGGCTACAGTCGGCGGGCACCGACACGCAGCTGCTGCCCGCGATCGGCTGGATCGTGGGTTGGGGCATCGCCTATGCCGCCGTGGGCTCCGCCGCCCGCGCGGTGGGTTCCGAACAGCGCAAGTTCGCGCAGTCGGCGCTCGGCAAATATCTGCCCCGCGACATCGCGAGCGAGATCATCGCCGATCCCGACCGGCTGGAGCTGGGCGGCGAGAAGCGACCGATCTTCGTCATCTTCTCCGATCTGGAGGGCTTCACGAAGCTGAGCCATGCCATCGCGCCGGAAATGGTCGCCACCCTGCTCAACCGCTATCTGGAGATGTTGAGCGAGGTGGTGCTGGAACATGGCGGCACCATCGACAAGTTCGTGGGCGACGCCGTCGTCGCCTTCTGGGGCGCGCCGATTTCGCGGCCCGATGACGGCTTCAACGCCGCGCGCTGCGCCTGGGCCATGTTCGAGGCGGGCGAAGCGTTCCGCAAGGGCCCGCCCGAAGGCGTGCCGCCAATCGGCAAGACGCGCGTGGGCCTGCATTATGGAGAGGCGATCGTCGGCAATTTCGGCGGCGAGGGACGCATTCAATATACGGCGCTGGGCGACAGCATGAACACCGCCGCGCGGCTGGAATCGGCGAACAAGGGCCTGGGCACCAGCGTCATCGCCAGCAAGGAAGCGGTGGAGCGTTCGGAACTCGACTGGTGGCGGCCGATGGGCAAGATCGCGCTCAGGGGACGTTCAACTCCGGTCGATATATTCGAGCCGGCGCCGGAATTTTCCGAAAGTGATCAGGATCACTTAAAGAATATTCTCGATTCGCTAGCACAGGATCGGGACGGAGGTCTGAAGGAACTGGAGGCTCTCGCCGCACGGTTCCCCAACGACACCGCACTGCAAAACCTGTTGCACCGTTGCCAGAATTCCGAGGATGGAGAAGCTTATGTCATTTCATAAGGGCTTGAAGGGCGCCGCGATCGCACTCGCGCTGACCGTCCTTCCCGTCGCCCCGGCGATTGCCGGTCCGCTGGTCGTCAAGGCCTCCGGCCCGTCGTCCCGCATGTATCCCGCCGGCCGCGCGCTGACCGGGTCGACCGTATCGCTGAAGGCAGGCGATATCCTGATCCTGCTCGACAGCCGCGGCACCCGCACCCTGCGCGGCCCCGGCACGTTCGGCACCACCGCGACGGTGACCGCCGCCGCGAGCGATACGCGCACCAGCCTGGCCAGCCTGCTGGAGGGCCGCAAGACCCGGCGCGCCCGCACCGGCGCCGTGCGCGGCTTCGACACCGGCCCGGTTCGCAGCCCGAACCTGTGGTATGTCGACATCAGCCAGCCCACGGTCGCCTGCGTGCCAGACGCGACCAACGTGCAGTTGTGGCGCCCGGACGACCATGAAGCGATCAGCATCACCGCAAAGTCGAAGACGGGCCAGACCGCGAAGATCGATTTTGCCGCCGGCACTTCGGTCGCCACCTGGCCCGCCGCCGCGCTGCCGGTCAGCAGCGGTTCGACCTACAGCCTGACCTGGGCCGGCTTGACCCAGCCGATCGACATCACGTTCAACGTGATGGAGGCAAAGGCCGACGGTCTGGAAAACATGGCGTCGCTGCTGATCACCAACAAGTGCGAGGCGCAGTTGAACCTGCTGGTCGAAACCGTCGCCCTGCCCGATCCGGCAGCCGACAACCCCGGCTGACCCATAAGGGGACATGAACGGGCGGAAGGCGGCTCCATTCACCGCTTTCCGCCCGTTTCACCTATCCCCTCGCTTGTATCGGGGCTCACCGGCTGGTAGCGTCCCGCACCGATGGCAGGAGCAAGGCGAACAAGCCGCCCGCCATCGCAATTAGGGGTCGCAAGGAATAGCGTGCAGCGCGCGATGCGAGGTGAGAAGCCCGCCGCGACTGCGCAACGGCGTACCAGCCCGGACCGGGCCGGTGCGCAGCGTCCGAGCGACCCTGAGCCTTTTCCCGCAGGACGCTCGCAGTGGGGAGTCGTTTATGCGGTTGGTTGGCAATCATGGCATCGGCAGGCTGAGCGCGCTGGGGGGCGTTGCGGTGCTGGCACTGATGCCCGCTCTGGCCGCCGCGCAGTCCGTGACGCCCACCCGCGAGGAACTGGACCGCGCGCAGATCCGCCAGCCAGAGGATCGCGCGACCGGCCGCGTCACCGTGGACGGCGAAGTGGAGCGCACCCCCTGCCCGCTCGCCGAACCGCGCTTTGCCAATGTGAAGGTGACGATCGGCGGTGCGGAATTCCGCAACCTTGGCCCCGTGCCTGCCGCCGCGCTGAACGACAGCTTCGCCGAATTTGTCGGGCGCGAGGTGCCCATTGCAACGGTCTGCGAGATTCGCGACCGTGCCGCCACGACGATCCGCCGCATGGGCTATCTGGCCGCGGTTCAGGTGCCGCCACAGCGGATCGAGGCGAACGGCACCGTCGTGTTCGACGTGCTGATGGCGAAGCTGGTCGGCATTCAGGTGCGCGGCGATGCCGGCAATTCAGAAAAGCTGATCGCCGCCAGCCTGGAACCGCTGAAGAACAAGCCCGCGTTCAACGTGCGGGAGGCCGAACGCCACCTGCTGCTCGCCCGCGACCTGCCCGGTTATGACGTGCGCCTGTCCCTGCGCCCCGCCAACACGGTGCCGGGCGAAGTCGTCGGCGAAGTCACCGTCACGCGCCGCCAGTTCCAGATGGAGGCGAACGTCCAGAATTACGGCGGCCACGCCGTCGGGCGCTGGGGCGGATTGATCCGCGCGCAGATCAACGACCTGACCGGGATGGGCGACAGCACCATCCTTTCGGTATTCAACACCGCGCAGACGCGCGAGCAGACCGTGCTGCAGGCCGGTCACAGCATGGCGATCGGAGCGGACGGCCTGCGCCTGTCGGGCAATCTGACCTATGCGTGGAGCCGCCCGGCGATCGTGGGCGGCGGGCTGAAGAGCGAGACGCTGATCGGGTCGCTGGGCCTCAGCTATCCGGTCCTGCGGCGTCAGGCGAGCAATGTGCGCACCAGCTTCGGTCTCGACTGGGTGGATCAGGACGTGACCTTCAACGGCACACTGATCACTCGCGATCATCTGCGCGTGCTCTATGCGCAGGCCGATTTCGACATGATCGATCCCGACAGCCTGGTCAGCACCATCGGCTATTCCGCGCGGGAGCCGAAATGGCGCGCGGGCGGTTCGCTGGAAGTGCGGCAGGGCATCAACGCCCTGGGCGCGAGCGACGATTGCGGCCCCGGCCCCACTTTCTCCGCCTGCGCCGCGCCGCGCGTGCCGCTCGGCCGGATCGAGGGCGATCCCAGCGCGTTCGTCGTGCGCGCGAGCGGCACGTTCGAATATCGCCCCTCCCCACTCATCGCCTTCTCGCTGTCGCCGCGCGCGCAATACAGCTCCTCGCCGCTGCTGAGCTATGAAGAGATGAGCACGGGCAACTATACGGTCGGTCGGGGTTACGATCCCGGCACGCTGACCGGCGACAGCGGCGTCGGCTTTTCAGCCGAAGTCGCGGCTTTCAGCCTGATGCCCAAGTCGATCAAGCATGTCGCGGTCCAGCCCTTCGCCTTCTTCGACGCGGCGTGGATCTGGAACAACGACAGCACCTTCAACGGCATCGATCCGCAGCGGCTCTATTCCGCTGGCGGCGGCATTCGCGCGGTGTGGGGTGACAAGGCGCGGATCGACTTCACGGTGGCGGCCCCGCTGCGCAAGGCGGGTGTGGGGGCCACCCGGCGCGGCGACGTTCGCTTCCTCATCAACTTCACCACTCAGATCCTGCCCTGGAATTACTGATGGCTCATCGCATTCCTCCCTTCACTCGCCCGATCACCTCCGCGCGCAGGAATGCCGCGGCGTCCCGCCCCATGGGCGCGCCCGGCCTTCGCCCGCGATATGCGCGCCAGCCGATGCGGATCGGCGGCAAGGTGGAGGGCGAAGTCGCCAGCCTGCCGCTGCCGACCGGACGGCGACTGTCCTTTGGGCCCGCCCTGCTGAAATCGGGCTGTGCCAGCGCGCTGGCGCTGGCCGTGCTGGCGCAGCCGCATGAGGCGCGCGCGCAGGCATTTCAGGGCAATGTGGTGTCGGCCGGCGGTGCGTCGGTGGATCAATCGGTGGCGAACCGCACCACCATCACGCTCAACAGCGCCGAGACGCTGATCGACTGGCAGACCAACGACACCGTCGCCAGCGCGACGCCTTACGACTTCCTGCCCAGCGGCACCGTCGCGACATATGTCAATGGCTCTGGCGTCACCGACTATACGGTCCTCAACCGGATCACGCCCGGCGCGTTCAGCCCCGCCTCCGGCACCTTCGTCGCGGTCAATCGTCCCATCGGCCTAAACGGCACCATCGAGAGCTTCATCAACGGCAATCCGGGCGGCAATGTCTGGTTCTACACGCCCAGCGGCTTCGTGGTCGGCGCGTCGGGCGTGTTCAATGTCGGCGGCCTGGTGCTGACGACCAGCGCCATCGACACGAGCGGCGGATTCCTGGGCAGTAGCGGGGAAATCCGCTTCCGCGGCGCGCTCGACAACACCAGCGCGATTAACGTCAACAACGGCGCGCGGATCAATGCCAGCAGCTATGTCGCGCTCGTTTCGCCGCGCATCGTGCAGGCCGGTTCCGTTACTGTCGACGGATCGGTGGCCTATGTCGCCGCGCAGCAAGCCGACGTAAAAATCGACGCGGGCCTGTTCGACATCAACGTGCTGGTAGGATCGCCCGATGCCGACGGCATCGTCCATACCGGGACGACCAACGGCCCGGCTTCGACGTCGAGCGAGGATGTCCAGCGCATCTACATGGTCGCGGTGCCCAAGACGCAGGCAATGTCCCTGCTGCTGTCGGGCGATATCGGCTTTACCGCGGCGGCAAGCGCGGAGCAGGAAGGCAGCGCCGTCGTGCTGTCGGCCGGTTACGACATTTCCGGCGGCAGCATCGCAGCCGCGCCCAATTTCACCACGTCCAGCGCGGCGAGCATCATCGTGCGCGACGGCCTGTGGAGTTCGCGCCTCAATGCCCATGCGACCGGCGACGTCAACGTCGACCCCGCGCCTTTGCGCGCCGGTACGCCCAACGTCACCTTCGCGCAGGACACCGTGCTGCAGGGCGATCGCAGCGTCACCCTGTATGCCGATGGCGGCGATGAGATAACGGCGCTCGGCAACCTGACGCTACAGTCCGGCTATGGCGGCGTGGGCGGCACGGTCAACATGACCAGCGCCCTGTTCGATTCCGGCTATGGCCCGCAGCTTGGTGCGATCAGCGTGAGCGGCGACCTGTTGCTGGACGTGTCGGCAACCGGCATTGACGGCGGCACTTTCGGCGGATCGGCGTCCGGCGGCGGCATCAATATCAATGTCAACGGCGGCACCATCAGCGCCAACCGCCTGTTTGCCCATGCCGACGCGATCGGTGGCCAGGGCACAACCAGCGCGGGCGCGGCCTTTGGCGGCGCGATCAATGTGACGGGGTCCATCGACGGCGGATCGCTGACCGTGGGCAGCGCGCAATTCACCGCAGACGCCACTGCCCCCTCCGCGATCCCGGTGATCGAAGGCAGCACCGTTTCGGGCGGCGCGATCAACGTCACGACTAACCAGTCAAGTTTCGCTCTGGGCGACATCACGGCGTCGGCAGCCGCAGTGGGCGGCGGCGCGGATTCCGGCTATGGCGGCGCGGTCGGCGGCGGATCGATCGAGTTCAACGTCAATGGCGGCGTCCAGACCTGGGCATCGCTGAGCGTCGACGCGGGACTGACGCTGGGCGGCACGGAAAGCGGCGGTGCGTTCGGCACCCAGCAACAGGTCGCGAACCTGTTCCTGCACGCCAGCGACGGCGGCCGACTGACCATCGATGGCCTGACGACGCTCAGCGCCAACGGCCTGTCGGCGGACAAGGCCGGATCGGGCGGCACGATCACCGGCGGGACGATCGACGTCACGGTCGACGGTGCCAACAGCCTGCTGAACTTCGCCGGTGGCCTTAACGCCGACGCGTCGACGCTGGTGACGCGCACGGGCGCGGCCGCATCCGCAGATCAGTCGTTCACGGCGACGGGCGGCGACATCAATCTGAGCGCGACGGGCGATGGCACGTTGCGCATCGCCAATCTGAACGCGCAATCGCGCGCGTCGACGGGGGCCACCAACGCCAGCGCCGGGCAGGCCGTGGGCGGCGACGTCAATCTGTTCGCGACCGTGGGCGGCACGGTGGCGGTGACCTGCGACCCTTCGTGTCAGGTCAACGTCAGCGGTATCGGCAGCAATGGCGAGGCTGGCGGATCGGGCCGCGGCGGAAACATCAACATCTACGCCGATGGCGGCTCCCTGGCGCAGAGCGGCAATATCGCGCTGACGGCGAACGGGCATGGCTCAAGCGGTGCCATCGGTCAGTTTAACGGTTCGGGCACTGGTGGTGCGATCCGCATCGAAGCACGGGCGGGAAGCCCCAACCCGACGAGCCTGTCGCTCGGCAATCTGATCGCATCTTCCAACGGCGACCTGTCGTACAATGTCGAAACGCCCGATGTCGCGCAGGGCAATGCCGGAAACGGCTTTGGCGGCAGCGTGCAGATCAGCGTCAACGCCGGCACGTTCAGCGCAGGCAGCCTGGACCTGAACGCCAGCGGTTTCGGCGGCGCGGCGGCCACCAACACGACCGACAGCACGCCGTACCAGGCCGGCTTTGGCGCCGGGGGCAGTGTTCGCTTCACGATGAACGGCGGGACCGCCGACATCACGACGCTGACGATGACGGCAGCGGGCGTCGGGGGTCTGGCGAGCGAAGGGTTTCTGGACGGCAGCGTCACGGGTGTCGCGGCACTCGCGGGTCGTGGCTTTGGCGGTTCGACACGGCTGACCGGCAATGGCGGGACGCTGCGCGTCGGCGCGCTGACGCTGGATTCCGCCGGCACCGGCGGCGGCTTTATCCCCTTCATCGACCAAAGCGGATATGGCGGCATCGACACCCTGACCACGATCGGTGGCCGGGGGGATGGCGGCTTCGCATCATTTTACAACAACGGGTCCGATATCACGCTGGACAGCCTGACCCTGTCCGCCGCCGCCCTCGGCGGCGCGGGTGGCGCCGTCACCGTTCGTGCGTCCAGCAATGGGACGACGACGGGCGGGCGCGGCGGGGACGCATCGAGCGGCGACCTGATTGTGAGCATCAACGGCGGCACGCTGACCGTGCCGCAGATCCTGCTGAACAGCAGCGCGACGGGCGGCGCGGGCGGCGACAATGGGTCGGGCGGCGATGGCGGCGCGGGCGGCTTTGCGGATGCGGCGTCCGCGATTTTCTTCAAAGGCGGCGGCACGCTGAACGTCAGCGGGGTCACGCTGCGCGCCAATGCAACCGGCGGCGCGGGCGGCCTTGCCGGCACCTTCGATCCTGACACGGACCAGTTCGTGCCGGGCGTCGGCGCTGGCGGCGCGGGCGGCAGCAGCGCGGCGGGATATGTCCAAGCGGATTTCTTCAACGATCCCACCTTCGACACCCTCACGCTCGATGCATCGGCGACCGGCGGCGCAGGCGGTGACGGCGGCACCGGCGGCGCGGGTGGCATGGCGCAGGGCGGCGGCGATTCCGGCTATGGCGGCGCCTATATCCTGCTGTCCAACGGACCGCTGGAAATCACCGGCACGCTGGCGCTGACCACGACCGCGACCGGCGGCGACGGGGGCTTTGGCTTCACCGGTCAGGGCGGTGCGGGCGGCAGTGCGTTCGGCGGCATTTCCAGCCTGACCAATCAGGGCGACGCCGATGAGGTTCGTCTGGCCAATCTGACGATGGATGCCAGTGCCACAGGCGGCGATGGCGGCTCAACGGCGCTCTACTTCGCGACATCGAGCGACACGCCGACATTGAACTTTACCGGCGCGGCCGGCGGCCAGGCATCGGGCGGCCAAACCACGATCGCGCTTGACACCCCCGCCTTTGCCTCGCTGGGCAATACACAGATGCGGGTGGGCGCGACCGGCGGCAATGGCGGTGCCAACAGCGGCCTTGGCGATGGCGGCGCAGGCGGCGACAGTGCGGGCGGCACCGCGTCGCTCACCCTGTCGGGAGCAACGCAAGTCGCGTTCAACAGCCTGAACATCGGCGCGAACGCGACGGCCGGCACCGGTGGCAACGCCGTGGGCGGCACGGGCGGTTTCGGAGGCAACGGCACGGCCGGCTTCATCAACGCATCCCTATCGAGCGATGTGACCAGCGGCAGCATTACCGCAAGCGCCTTTGGCCGGGGTGGCAATGGCGGCAACGGCATCAGCGGCGGTGCGGGCGGCACCGGTCTTGGCTCCTATCAGGAAGCGGTCCTTGCCTTTGCACGGGTGACGCCGCTGGGCGATACCCTGCCCGGCATTTCCGTTACCGTGAACGGTTCAACCGTTGCGGTGACGGGCGATTTCACGATCCATGCGGACGGCACCGGAGGCCGGGGCGGCAGTGGCACGACGGGCGATGGCGGCGTGGGCGGCCAGGCCGACGGCGGCAATGTCTCGCTCCTCGCCGATGGGAGTGGGTCCGCACTGAACAGCGGCCGCGTGACGATTTCGACCAACGCAACCGGTGGCATCGGCGGCCGGAACAGTGCGGGCGTCGGCATGGGTGGGATCGGTGGCGCAGCCTTTGGCGGGGTCACCAGCCTGCGGCTGGACAACGCCGCGACCGGCAATCTGGCCGCCGTCACCCTTGAAGCCAAGGCCGAAGCGGGCGAAGGCGGCAGAAGCGACGGTCCCGATGGAACCGGCGCCCTGGGTGGCGATGCGACCGGCGGGATCGTGCGACTGTCCAGCGATAACTCCGCGCAGCTCTTTGCGACCGATATGGTGACGCTGAACGCAAGCGGCGTTGCGGGCAGAGGTGGCGATGGCCATCATGGCGGCGTTGGCGGCACCGGCATGGGCGGCGACGTGTTGGCGTCCAGCGTTGGAGGCCTGGCGCAGTTTTTCGGCCTGACGCTGCGTGCCGATGGCACGGGTGGCGAAGCGGGCGATTCGAACGGGCTGGATTCCGGCTCTGGCGCGACGGGCGTGGGGGCCAGCGGCTCCGACGGCGGTATCGGCATGGGCGGTCTCGCGGCGATCGACATCAGCGGATCTGGCCAGCTTACGATCGACCCGTCGGGTAACAACAATCCGTTCCTGATTTCCGCGTCGGGCATCGGCGGCGCTGGCGGCCATGGCATCAGCGGTGGCATGCAGGGCGGCTTTGGCGGCACGGGCGGCGCAGGACGCGGCGGACAGGCGAGCATCGATGTCGATAACGGCTTTCTGAACGCCTACACCACGCTTGCCACCAATGCGGACGGCACCGGCGGCATCGGCGGCACGGGCGGCAACGGCAACACGTCGGGTGCCGCCGACGGATCGACGCTGTTCAGCGGCGGATCGGGCGGCGTGGGCGGCGTGGGAACGGGCGGAAACGCCTCTTTCAATGCCAACAACGCCAATCTCGACACGTTCGACATCACTCTTTCCGCTTCCGGTTATGGCGGCCTTGGCGGGCTTAGCGGCGCAGGCGGCTTCATCCCGGCCATTCCGGCCGTCCCGCCGGGCAACGGCAATCCCGGAACGCCCGGACAGGCGCAGCAAGGGCCATTCACTTTCCAGAGCCTTTCCGGTGACGCCACCGGCGGCGACGTGCTGTTCAGCAACACCGACGATGGCATCGACAATGGCAATCTGCGCCAGATCGGCTCCGTCGAATTGCGCGCCGACGCCAGAACGGACAATGGCTTCGCCAATCAGCTGCTGGCGGGCAACGCGACCTTCAGCGACACGGCGACGGCGGCGAACGGCACTGTGCTGGTGCGGGGTTCGCTCTATGCCTCCGCTTTCGGCAACGCCGACCCCAGTCGCAGCAACACGCCGTCAGGCACCTACCTGACCAGCATCGGCGGGCCGTTGACCATCAATTTCGGGGCAACGTTCGATACCGGGGCCGATGTCGGGCTGAACATCGATGGCGATGGCGGTATCGTCAGCATCGGCTACGTGAACGCCTATGGCCAGAACATCCGGCTCACCCACAGCAACCAGAACAGCGCCGCGCCGCTGAGCAGCATCCAGGCCTATGGCGGCTACCTGTCGGCGTTCGACGACATCAGCCTTGACGCGAACAGCTATCTCTCGTTCGACGACACGTTCAATGCGCAGGCATTTTTCGGCAATGTCGACATTGCCCACGTCAGTGCCGGATCGTCGATCTATATCTCCGCCGGCAGCACGCTGACGCTGGGCGACGCCAGCGCTCCCGGCTTTTTCAGCGCGCCGACCTTCGCCGCCTTCAGCGCCCTGACGCCGACCAACGGGACGGTGGAATTGCATGCGGGCACGTTCAATTTCGGCGACGACCTGCTGATCAATGGCGATGTTTCAGCGGCGGGCAGTATCAGCGCCTCGTCAAGCGGCGACATATTCGTTTCGTCCGGCGCCAATGTGCGTTCGGATAACGCGATTTCCTTCATCGCGACCGATGACGTGCAGATCGACAGCGGCGTGCTGGTCGCCGCATCGCTGAACCCGGTGGCGGGCTATGCCGGCGGGACGGACCCGCTGAACGAACCGGCGACCTTGTTCATCAAGGCGGGCGGCAACGGCACGCCGGCCAGCGACACCTTCTCCGCCGTCCGGGTGGGCGGCACGCTGCAGGCGAACGGCGCATCCATCGTGATCGAGGGCGATGCGGTCGAGATCGGTGGCAATCCGGTCAACACCGGCAGCCTGTTCATCACCACGCCCCGCCCCGTCGGCGGGTCCGGCGACGATGCCGACCTCAGCGCGGGTTGCACGGTGGGCATCGTGTGCCTGGGTTCGGTCAACGCAACCGATATCGTGCGCGTCGGCCAGGCGACGGGAACCGACGGCATTCCGGACGATGTGATCCTGTCCGGCAATATCAGCGCCAATATCATCAGCATCCGCGCCTATGACAGCATCACCGGCACCACAGGTCTGTCGCTCGATGCGCCGCAGCAACTGTTCCTCGCCAGCCTGAACGGCGATCTGGACCTGACCGGCAATATAGAGATCGTGCCGGGCAGCGACGTGCGGCTCTATGCCGGTGGGACAATTCTGGCCAACGGCGTGAATGTCGGTGCCAACGGCCTGCTGGGCCTGGGGTCGAGCGGCGACCAGAGCTATCTGGGGCTGTTCGCCGACACGCTGAACACCATCGACAGCGACGGGACGATCACCCGCGCGGGCACGTTGCAGGTCAATGGATCGCTGAGCGTCGTCAACAGCCTGACGACATCAGGCAATGCCGCAGTCGATGCGGCGGGTGGCATTTCGATCGACAGCGTGTCCGGCCAGGGCGGCGTCGCGCTGAATGGAGCGAGCGGCGTTTCCATATTCAACGGATTGTCGAGCGGCGGCGCGACATCGCTGACCGCGAGCGGCGGCAGCGTGAATGTGTCGAACGGCTTCGCTTCGAGCGGAGCGTCGACCATCGCCGGCACGTCGGTAACGATCGGCGGCATCGCGAGCGGGCAGACGATCGGCAACGTCACCGCCACGACCGGCACGGTGCAGCTAGACGGCGGCGCCTTCTCCGTCACGCAGGCGACCGCCGCGCAGGACATCCTCGCGACCGCCAGCAGCGGCAACCTGACCTTCGGCACGGCAAGCGCGGGCCGCGACTTCATCGGTCGCGCGACGGCGGGAACCATTGGTGTCGGGTCGGTCGGTGCTGGCCGCGACGTCAGCCTTACCGCGCAGCAAGTCACCCTGCCCGGCAGCGGCACGCTGAGCGCGGTGCGCAACCTGACGGTCAACAGCGACAACGGCATCGGCGGCAACCTGCTGAGCGCAGGCGGTAACATGACACTGACCGCCACGAACGGGACGATCGCAACGGATGTCTCGGTAGGCGGCGCACTATCAGTCGCCTCGCGTGAGATCACGTTGGGAAGCGAAACGCCGCTGACGATTGCGAGCGCAAACGCGACGGCCGGAAACTTCACGCTCAACGCGTCGTTCAGCCCCGTCACCATTCAGTCGGCTACAGCGACTGGCGACATCGTCCTGCGCACCTCCACTTTGGCCGCAAATGTCCTGTCGGCGCGCCGGTTTGTCACCGCTAGCGTCGGTAACGCTGTGCAGATCGATCAGGTGACAGGCGATCTTGGTGTGGACATTTTGTCGGGTAGCTCCAGCAGCACGCCGGGCGTACGCCACATGGTGGTCGGGACGGCGCAAAGCGCCAATGGTTTCGTGGGGCTGCGTTCACTTGCAGGCGACCTGACCGTAAATCAGATCGACGCGTTTTCCGACGTCACGCTTTTCGGACCGAATGGGACGGCGAATGTCGGCCGGATCGCGGCGGGTGGCGCCCTGTCCACCAACGTGCGCGGTCTTTCCATCATGGGAAGCGCGACTTCCGGCGGCGATACGGCTCTCCTAGCGAGCAGCGGCATGAATATCCGCAGCCTTGTCGTCGGGGGCGACGCGCGACTGGATTCGTCAAATGGGATCGTGACGGTCAACGATCTTGTCGTGAACGGCAGCCTCTCCTCGGTAGCGCGGGGCATCGCCATCGACACATCCCAACGTCTTGATGCCACATTCCTGCAGGCGACAGCTGGCGACCTCATCATCCGATCGAACAGCGCCCTGAACGTCACCAGCGGATCGGCCACGGGCAATATCCAGCTGAGCGGGTCCGATTTCAGTGCGTCCTCTCTGGACGCCGGTGGTAACCTCACCGGGAACTTCACCGGCAATGTGCTGGCGGATTTCGCGCGATCGGGCGGCAACCTGTCGCTCGGGGCTGGCAGTGGGGGTATCAGCGCCTCCATTCTCGACGCCGTTGGGACGCTGGACCTAAACGGTACGGGCGATGTCGCTGCGACGTTCGTCAACGCCGGTGGCGACGTGTCTGTGCAGGGATCGAACGTATCCCTGTTCAACATCGCCGATGGAGTCACAATCGCCGATGCCACCGCCACACAGGGCAATGTGCAGTTGTTCGGCGAGGGCAGCTTCACGCTGCGCAATGCAACCGCGCGCGGACCGATCACTGCGAACCCCGATGGAGGCGCGCCGCTGGGCGGCAGCATCTTTGCGCAGGCGGGCTTCTTTGGCACGGAAAACAACCTGACCGTTACCGGCACGTTGAACGCGACGGGCCGCATCAGTCTGGCGGCTTATGGCGACGCGACCTTTACATCCGGTGCACGCGTCCTTTCGGACAACGCCATCGATGTGATGACGGTCGACGATATCGTCGTGCAAAGCGGCGCGCAGCTGCTTGCCTCGCGCAATCCGCTGGCCGGCTATCCCGGCGCCGATCCGCTGCTGGAACCGGCCACGCTCTATCTTGCGGCGGGCAGGCTGCGCAGCGACAGCGGCTATGGCGGCAGCGGATATGGCCAGTTGGGCAGCCTGTCCGCCGGCATAGGTTCGGCGGCGACCGGCGGCACGGCATCCTTCAACGAAGGCAGCTTCGCGGGAATCATGATCGATGGAGAAATCGGCGCCGCCGGTGGCTCCATCGTGCTGGAAGGCGACGCCATCCAGGCGCGCGGCACACCCATTCAGGCCGGAAGCCTGTTCGTTACCACGACGACGCCGATCGACACCACCATCATCAGCGACGCGGCGGGCATCCAGAGCCTGGCCACCGGCGACCTGCCCGACGACGCGGGCTTTGCCGCGGCGTGCATGGTGGGTTCGGTATGCCTGGGTCGGGTCGATGCCGTCGACCTGATCCGGATCGGCGCGGCCACCGGCGATGTCGTCCCGACCTCCGTGATCCTGTCGGGCAATCTGACGGCCAGCAACATATCGATCCGTGCGCTCGAACTGATCGGCTTTACAGATCCCGTCGCGATCACCGGCAGCAACAGCCTGTTCCTTGCCTCCCTGATGGGCAATCTGGATCTGGCGGGCGGCAATGTTACGCTGAATGCCGGTAATGACCTGCGCCTGTTCGCGGGCAACAACCTGATCGGCGACGGCGCGAGCATCGCATCCAACGGCAATATCGGGATCGGCACGGGCGGCAGCCTGAACTTCGCCAATATCGCGGCGGGCGGCGTGCTGAACGGTATCGACCGCGACGGCTTGGTCGTCAATGCCGGCCGGCTGGCGCTGATGGGTTCGCTGACCGTCACGGGCGGACTGCGGACCGGCGGGGCGATCGACATCACCGCGCCGCTTGGCATCACCATCGGCCGGTTGACCAGCGGCGGCACCACCAGCCTGCTGGCGTCGAGCGGCAATATCCTGATCAGCGGCAACATCAATTCCGCCGGCCCGATCACTGCCGCGGCGCGCGGCGTGGAACTGAACGCCACAGGTTCGCTTGCGATTGCCGGGGCTACGGCCAGTGCCGGCGACGTGGTGATCCGCACCATCAGCAACCTGTCCATCGGTGGCCTTGTCAGCGGCACCAATGTTGCCCTGACGTCCGGCAATATCGCCATCGGGCAGCAGGCGCGCGTGGGCACGCAGGGGACGACCCGCACGATCACGCTGAACGCCACGCCGGGCAGCGGCGGCCTGTTCATCGGCGGCACCGACCAGCAGAGCGGGTACAGCCTGTCGGGTGCGGAGGCACAGCGCCTGTTCGGCAACGACATCGTCGTCAACCTGCAGGCGATCCGTTCGGAATCGCTTGGATCGGGGGCTGCTCCGACGACCACCATCGGCACGCTGGCGTTGACGGCGGGGCAGACGGGCAATCTGGCCGCCGGCGGGTCGCTGACCATCAATGGCGGTCAGAAGGTGCGCGTGAATGGCGCGGTGACGCTGACGGGGCTTGGCTCTTCGGGTCGCCTCGCCATCGTCGCGACGGATGCCCTGGAAGTGATCGGCGGTCAGGGATCGATCGACCTGCGCGACGGCAACAACGGCCTGTCGGGCATCCTGGCGCTCAGCGCGCCAGACATCATCGCGGCTTCGTCGCAGGCGATCAGCGATGTCGCGGCGGCCACGACCATCGACGCGCGCAATGCCCGCCTTGGCCTGAACGACGGCTTCACCAGCGAAGACGGCTTCCTGCGCGCGGGCGCGATTTCGCTGAGCGCCAGCGGCGGCGTCTATATCCAGAACAGCGGCACGGGCGATCCGTTCGCGGACCGTCGCGGCTTCACCGCCAACAGCCTGACGATCAGCACGGCGGGCGCGAATACCCAGATCATCGTCAACGGTCGCCTGACCGACAGCAGCACATCGGGCGGGTTCTTCACCGGCCTGCGCACCATCCCGCTGCTGTCGATCAATGGCAGCGCGAACGGGCAGACGGGCCTGTTTGCACTTGGCTCGACGGTGAACGGGTGCAGCCTGTCCAATCCGGCCAGCTGCAATGTCGATGACAGCATGACCAATTCGAACAAGGACGCGATCGATTTCGTGAACGATCCGTTCGCACCGGTCCGCGACATCTTCCCCGAAGCCATCGTGGAATCGCGCGAGTTCGAAGTGCCAGGCTATCCGCCGCTGATCGACGAGCCGGTGACGGGTGCCGGCAATGACGATCTGTGGCAGGATCAATGCGAAAATGCCGGAGAGAATGGCGAATGCGCCACCGGCAATCCTGAAGGAGAATAAGCGGCCTCTACCTCGCGCCGCTTTTGGGGGAATGACATGGGAATGAAGGCCTCTGACCTGTTCGTGAAATGCCTGGAGGAAGAAGGCGTCGAATATATTTTCGGCGTGCCGGGCGAAGAAAATCTCGACATGCTGGAATCGCTGCGCACGTCCTCCGTGAAGCTGATCCTGACACGGCATGAGCAAGGCGCGGGGTTCATGGCCGCGACATATGGCCGGCACACCGGCAAGACGGGCGTGTGCATGGCGACGCTGGGTCCGGGCGCGACGAACTTCGTCACCGCGGCGGCCTATGCACAGCTGGGCGGCATGCCGATCCTGATGGTGACGGGGCAGAAGCCGATCAAGAAATCGAAACAGGGCCGCTTCCAGATCCTGGACGTCGTTTCGATGATGACGCCGATCACCAAATATACCCATCAACTGGCCAGCGCCGACAACATCCCCAGCCGCGTCCGCGAAGCGATCCGCCTAGCCGAAGAGGAAAAGCCCGGCGCGACGCATCTGGAGTTCCCGGAGGATGTCGCCGACGAACATACCGACAGCCTGCCCATCAAGCCCAGCCTGGCCCGCCGCCCGTCGGCCGAGCCGAAGGCCGTGCGCGCCGCGGTGGAAAAACTGGAGAAGGCGAAGGCCCCGATCCTGGTCATCGGCGCGGGCGCGAACCGCAAGCTGACCGGCCGCATGCTGCTGCAATTCATCGAGAAGACCGGCATCCCCTTCCTCACCACCCAGCTTGGCAAGGGCGTCATCGACGAGGCGCACCCCCTGTTCCTGGGCTGCGCGGCGCTGTCGGCGGGCGATTTCGTGCACCGCGCGATCGGTGCGGCCGACCTGATCGTCAACATCGGCCATGACGTGATCGAAAAGCCGCCCTTCTTCATGCAGGTCGGCGGCACGGAAGTCATCCATATTTCCACCCGTTCGGCGGAAGTCGACCCGGTCTATTTCCCGCAGATCGAGGTGATCGGCGACATCGCCAACGCCTTCTGGCAGATGAAGGAGGACATCGTCCCCTCCCCCAGCTGGAATTTCGACCCGATGCTGCGCGCGCGCAAGGCGGAGGTGGAGCATACCGCATCGATCGAGGACGATGCCCGTTTCCCGATCTTTCCGCCGCATCTGGTGAAGCAGATCCGGTCGGCCATGCCCGCCGACGGCATCATCTGCCTGGACAATGGCGTGTACAAGATATGGTTCGCGCGCAATTACTGCGCGCGTCAGGCGAACACCGTGCTGCTGGACAATGCGCTCGCCACCATGGGCGCGGGCCTGCCCAGCGCCATGGCGTCGGCCATGGTCTATCCCGATCGCAAGGTCATGGCGATCTGCGGCGATGGCGGCTTCATGATGAACAGCCAGGAGATGGAGACGGCCGTTCGCCTTGGTCTCAACATCACGGTGCTGATCCTCAACGACGGCAGCTATGGCATGATCCGCTGGAAGCAGGCGAACATGGGCTTTGACGACTGGGGCCTGACCTATGGCAATCCCGATTTCGTCAAATATGCCGAAAGCTATGGCGCGATGGGCCATCGGGTCGAAAGCGCGGCGCATCTGGCCGAAGTGCTGAAAATGACGCTCAGCACGCCGGGCGTCCACCTGATCGATTGCCCGGTGGATTATTCGGAGAACGACCAGATCCTGAACAAGGACATCAAGGAACTCAGCAAGAAGCTGTAACTTCTCCTACTGCCTCTCCCCCAACCGGGAGAGGCAGAGAGGAAAGGCACGATCCCTGTTCCAGACTGGCCAGGATTTCGGGCGGGCGTTTGCCATCGATCCGGGCTAAGTCTGCGGCAGGGCGGCTGTTCCGCCATATACCATGACCAGCCCTTTGCCCACGCGCACAAGGGGGGAGAAGCCGAATGATCAAGCTGAAGGACGTTTATCCGCTCTACCTCAACAACAAGGCGGCGCAGCCCAATGCCGACCTGGAGGTGACGGACAAATATACCGGCGAAGTCGCGTTCCGCGTGGCGCAGGCCGACGCGCCGACCATCCTGGCGGCGATCGAGGGCGCGGTGCGGGCCGCCGAACCCATGGCGCGCATGGCATCCTATAAGCGGCAGGCGGTGCTCGATCATTGCGTGAAGCGCTTTCGCGAGCGGTTCGACGAACTGGCCTATGCGCTGTGCATCGAAGCGGGCAAGCCGATCAAGGACAGCGAAGGCGAGGTGTCCCGCCTGATCGACACCTTCCGTATCGCCGCCGAGGAATCGGTGCGGATGACCGGCGAAGTCCAGCCGCTTGACATCTCGCCCCGTGCCAAGGGGTATCAGGGTATATGGAAGCGGGTGCCGATCGGCCCCTGCTCCTTCATCTCGCCGTTCAATTTCCCGCTGAACCTTGCCGCGCACAAGATCGCACCGGCCATTGCCGTGGGCTGTCCGTTCGTGATGAAGCCGGCCAGCCGTACGCCGCTGGGCGCGATCATCATGGGCGAGGTGCTGGCCGAGACCGACCTGCCCGAAGGCGCCTTCTCCATCCTGCCCGCCCATCGCGACGGGGCGGACCTGTTTACCGAGGACGACCGGCTGAAGCTGCTGTCCTTCACCGGATCGCCCGGCGTCGGCTGGGACTTGAAGGCGAAGGCCGGCAAGAAGAAGGTGGTGCTGGAACTGGGCGGCAACGCGGCGGTCATCATCGACAGGGACGCCGACCTGAAAGACGCGCTGGAGCGCGTGATCTTCGGCGCATTCTATCAATCCGGGCAGAGCTGCATCGGGGTGCAGCGCATCCTGATCCACGCCGACGTCTATGATGCGTTCCGCGACATGCTGGTCGCCAAGACGAAGACGCTGATCGCGGGCGATCCCAAGGATCGCGACACCTTCGTCGGGCCGATGATTTCGGAAGGCGAGGCCAAGCGGCTGGACGGCTGGATTCAGGAAGCGATCGCCAAGGGGGCGACATTGCTGTGCGGGGGCAAGCGCGAAGGCGCGATGCTGGACGCGACGCTGCTGGAAAATGTCGATCCCGATACCAAGATCAATATCGAGGAAGCGTTCGGGCCGGTCGCCTTCCTGATCAAGTTCGACGATTTCGACAAGGCGATGGCCATCGTCAACGACAGCAAATTCGGGCTTCAGGCAGGCATCTTCACCCGCGACCTGTTCAAGATGTTCGACGCCTGGGACCATCTGGACGTCGGCGGTGTCGTCATCAACGATGTGCCCAGCTATCGCGTCGACAACATGCCCTATGGCGGGGTCAAGGATTCGGGTCTGGGACGCGAGGGCATCCGTTTTGCGATGGAGGACATGACCGAAATTCGCAATCTGGTCATCCGCAGAACGGCATAATCTCGCAACAACAGCAAAAATCCCCCTGCCCGGCTCTTGCAACGCCAAGCGCGCTGGGCCAATGTGGGGGAAATAGTCGGCGGGTCGCACGCAACCAAACCGTTAGGGCAGTTTCGGAAGAACAATATCTCTTCCGCGACTGATCGGGGAACGTGCTGCATGGCTTTTGGGGGGAAAGGCAGTAGGGGCTGGCTTGCCGCATTCTGCGGCGGGCTGATTCTTGCTCTGGGGGTGGCGTTCACCCTGTTCCTAAATCCGGCGAGTGACGCCGCTAACGCTGCTGCCGCCGCATCGGGCGAGCATCTTGGCGTGGCGTCTTGCGCCGGTTCAACCTGTCACGGCCGAATGGAGGCCGATGGGCGCGTCGTGCGTCAGGACGAGTTGCGCCGGTGGCAGGAGCCATCGACGCAGGGCGGCGCGCACAGCCGTGCCTTTGCCATCCTGACCGGCGCACGCAGCAAGCAGATTGCAGCGACACTGGGCATCGGCGACCCTACGCAGGCGAAGGAATGCCTTGGCTGCCACGCCGATCCGGCGGCGGCGCGCGGCGCGCGGTTCCACGCTTCCGACGGCGTGGGCTGCGAAGCGTGCCATGGCGGCGCAAGCGGCTGGATCTCGTCGCACTATGCGGCGGGCGCCACCCATGCGGGCAATGTCGCCAATGGCCTCAAGCCCCTGGAAAACCCGACCGTGCGCGCTTCGGTCTGCCTCGATTGCCATTTCGGCAGCGATCGGGAGGGGCAGTTCGTCACCCATCGCATCATGGCGGCGGGCCATCCGCGCATTTCCTTCGAACTCGACCTGTTTTCCACGTTGCAGCAGCATCATGACGAGGATGCCGACTATGTGCAGCGCAAGGGCGCGAAGACGAACAGCGTGAAGATGTGGGCGGTGGGCCAGGCGATGGCCGTCAACCGCGCCCTCTCCCTCTATTCGACGGCCAATCGCGGCACCGAGGGCGTGTTCCCCGAATTCTACTTCTTCGATTGCCATAGCTGCCACCGGCGCATCTATGACCAAACCGACCGGGTGAAGACGTGGGAAAGCAATCCGGGTCGCCCCATCCCGTCCGGCATGCCGCCCTTCAATGACGAGAACATGATCATGCTGAGCGCCGCCGCCAGGGTCGGCGCGCCGGGCATGGCTGCCCGTTTCGAGGCCGATTCGCGCGCGTTCCACGGCGCGCTGGCAAGGGACCGGGGCAGTGCGGTCGCGGCTGCGAGCAAGCTGAAGGCTTCGGCAGCGGCGCTCGCCTCCGCCCTGTCGTCGGCCAATCTGGGCAGCGACGCCGCCTTCACCATCATCGACACGGTGGGCAGCGAAGCCGTGGCCGCGCGCTACACCGATTATGAAGGGTCGGTGCAGGCGGTGATGGCCGTCGATACGCTGCTCAATGCGCTAGTCAAGCAGGGCCGCGTGACGGTGGGTGCCGCCGCCGGCATCCGCGCCAACATCAATCGCGCCTATGACGCGGTGAAGGAACCCAATGCCTATAAGCCAGGCGATTTCCGGTCCGCTTTGGGGGCGGCCGTGCGCAGCATAAGGACGCTCAGGTGAGACGCAGTGCCCGTCTGAGCGGACTTGTCGCAAGCGCGGCGCTGATCCTGTCGTCCTGCGGCGGCGGTGGCGGCAGCACGCCAACGCCAAGCCCAACGCCCACCCCCACGCCTACTCCCACCGGTTCCTTCGCCGTCCCGGCTGCGGAAGCGCTCAGCGTATCGGATGTACAGTCGATCGTCGCGCATGCCGTGGCCGAAGCACAGGCGCGCAACCTGCCCTCCGTCATTTCGGTGGTCGACCGCGTGGGCAATGTGCTGGCGGTGTTCCGCATGACCGGCGCGCCGGCCAACTTCAAGATCCCGACCCCAGCCAGCGGCATCAACAAGGATGCGCAGGGGCTGGAGCTTCCTGCGGAGTTCGCCGCTATTTCGAAGGCCGTGACGGGCGCCTATCTCTCCAGCGGCGGCAATGCCTTTACCACCCGCACCGCCAGCCAGATCGTGCAGCAGCACTTTCCGCCTGCACCCAATACGGTGGGCCTGGAAAGCGGCCCGCTGTTCGGCGTGCAGTTCAGCCAGCTCCCCTGCTCCGACTTTTCGTCGCGCTTTGGCGAGCTGACCGGATCGGCCGCGCTGATCGGCCCCAAACGCTCGCCACTCGGCCTTGCCGCCGATGCGGGCGGCCTTCCGCTTTACAAGAACGGCGTGCTGGTGGGCGGCATCGGGATTTCGGGCGACCAGAAATATGATTTCGATCCCAACATCCTCGACACCGACGACGACCAGGAAGAATTCGTGGCGCTGGCCGGGACGCTGGGCTTCGAAGCGCCCGAAGGCATTCGCGCCAACCGTATTTCGGTCGACGGCACGCAGTTACGCTACACCGACGCGACCTATGCCGGGCTGCGCACCAACGGCACGACAACCTATGCCAGTGCGCAGACGGCGGGTGCGCTGGTCAGCGTGCGCGGCTATTTCGGCGTTCCCACCCCGGCCATCATCGCCGGGACCGCTTATGGCACCGAAGCATCGGGCATCCGCCCGTCGCGCACCGCCGAGTTTTCCAATGTCGACGCCTTCGTCTTCAGCGACGGCTCGGGCAACGATCGTTTCCCCCTGCGCGGCGCGACCGATGCTGCCGAGATCAGTCAGCCGCTGACCCAGGCCGAAGTCACCGCGATCCTGGAAGAAGCGTTCAAGATCATGACGCGCGCGCGCGCGCAGATCCGCCAGCCGCTCGACAGCCGGGCGCAGGTTTCGATTTCGGTCGTCGATACGCGCGGCGCGATCTTGGGCATCGTGCGCTCGCCCGATGCGCCGATCTTTGGTTCTGACGTGTCGGTGCAGAAGGCGCGCACTGCCGCGTTTTTCTCTGGCGCGCATGCCGGGCCGGACCTGATGGCCGATCCCAGCAGCGACGTGCGCGGCTTCGTCGCGGCGGCCCGCACATTCCTGAACGATCCCACTGCGCTGACGGGCACGCATGCGTTTACGGACCGGGCCAATGGCAACCTGTCGCGCCCCTATTTCCCGGACGGCGAAGTGTCACGGCCCAACGGGCCGTTCTCGCGCCCGATCGCGCAATGGAGCCCATTCTCCACCGGCCTGCAATCTGCGCTGATCATCACCAATCTGGTCGAGCATGTTGGCTTCGCGCTGAACGCCAGCCCGACCGACACGCCCTGGCGCTGCACGAAGATCCCCGACTCTGCGCCCAATCTCAACCGGCTGGCGAACGGGATTCAGATTTTCCCCGGATCGGTGCCGATCTATCGCGGCAATGCGCTGATCGGCGGTATCGGGGTTTCGGGCGACGGCATCGATCAGGATGACATGATCAGCTTCCTGGGCCTCAACAACGCCGGAACGCGGCTGAACACCGGCATCGGCAATGCGCCCAAGTCCATTCGCGCCGACCAGATCGTCGTCGATCTGGGCAATGCCAATGTCCGCCTGCGCTATGTCGGCTGCCCCTTCGCGCCGTTCCTGGACACGGCGCAACAGAATGTGTGCGAGGGGCTGTAGGCGATGGCGATGGCCTCCCTCCTCCCTATCATAGCGACGCTGCTGGGGCAGGCGCCGGCAGCGGCAGCGCCTGCCATCGAACAGGCCGCGCCGCATCCGCTGGACGAGGCAAGCGGAGCCGCGCATTTCAACGGAACGTCGGGAGACAACGGGGACGAAGGCGCCGCGCCCGCGCAGGAAGCCGCACCGCAGACGGCACCCGCGCCCATGGCGGAACCGACCACGGCCGGCGAACCGGTGCCACCGCCCCCGCCGGAAAACTGGCAGGAGCTTCTGGAAGACCGTCCGCCGGACGATGGCAAGATCGATGGGCGACGCCGCCCCGGCTATCAGGAAGCCCTGCCCGAAGCGGTCAGCCAGTCCAATCCCGGCGCGGTGCGCGCGCCGCCGCCCGAAGCCTTCCCGCGCGACAGCGTGCCGGTGCCAGACCGCTGGCGCCTGATCGAATCGCTCGGCGTGGTGAAGGAAAACTGGCTCGATCCCTATCACCAGAACACCTACAAGGGTGATCGCCCGATGAAGACCGACCTGTTCGGCCTTCTGAAGGAAAAGGACTGGTTCTTCGTCGGCAGCGCGGTGTCGGACACGGTGCTGGAACCGCGCACATTTCCCATTCCGGTTGGCGTGCAAACGACGCAACGGCCGGGCAGTCTGGACGTGTTCGGCAAAGACGCATCCTTCGTCTTTGCCCAGACCTTCATCGCGGGCTTTTCGATCCTGAAGGGCTCGACCGCGTTCAAGCCGCCAAATATCGAATATCGCGTCAGCCTCGCCTATCAGATCAACCATGTGAACGTGCCGGAACGGCGCGTGCTGTTCGTCGAACCGTCAAAGCCCACGCACCGCACGGACACGTTCCTGGGCGTGCAGGAACTGTTCGTCGACTATCACCTGGCGAACACGTCCGACCGCTACGACTTCCGTTCCATCCGCATCGGCATCCAGCCGTTCCAGTCGGATTTCCGGGGTTTCCTGTTCAACGATCTGCAACTGGGCATCCGCCTGTTCGGCAATCGGGACAATAACCGGTTCCAGTTCAATCTGGCGGCGTTCTGGCGGCTGGAGAAGGACACCAACAGCGGCCTGAACGACATCACGCAGCGGCCGCGCGACGATTTCGTCTTCGTCGCCAATGTCTATCGCCAGGATTTCCTGGTCCCCGGCCTCACCAGCCAGATGACCGCCGTCTACAACCGCAACCGCGAAGGCAATGAGATCGAGATCGATCATAACGGCTTTCCGGTCCGCCCCGCCCTTTTGGGCCAACTGCGCGGGCATGATTATGACGTCGTCTATCTGGGCTATAATAATGATGGGCGGATCGGGCGGATCAACCTGACAACCTCCATCTATGCCGCATTGGGGCGCGACAACCGCAATTTCTTCACAGGCCGTCCGGCCGACATCCGCGCCTATTTCGGCGCCGCGGAAGCGAGCTACGACCATGACTGGATGCGTTTCCGCTTTTCGGCGCTCTACGCCAGCGGCGACAAGAACCCCTATGACAACAAGGAAGCCGGGTTCGACGCGATCTTCGAAAATCCGGTCTTTGCCGGCGCGGACACCAGCTACTGGATCCGGCAGACCATTCCTTTCGCCGGTGGTGGCCGCGTCATTTCGCTGCAGGGACGCAACGGCATCCTCAACTCGCTGCGTTCATCGAAGGAACAGGGGCAGTCGAACTTCAACAATCCCGGCACCATGCTGCTGGGCGTGGGCAGCGATTTCGACCTGACGCCGACCTTCCGCCTGTCGACCAACGCCAATCATCTGTGGTTCCAGAACACCCGGCTGCTGCAGGAACTGCGCGTCGAAGGGTCGATCCCCAAATCGATCGGCTGGGATCTTTCGGCCGCCGCGATCTGGCGTCCGCATGCCAATCAGAACATCGTGTTCCGCCTGTCCGGCGCGGCGCTGCTGCCCGGCAAGGGGTTCAAGGATCTGTTCGATAATACCGGTTCGGGACGCACCCAATATTCCATCCTCGCCAACCTGATTTTGAGCTACTGATGCAGCGGCTTTTGACCCTTATTCGTCCTGATTGTCGCGGCGCTGGCGATTCCGGCATCGATGCTTAGCGCTAGCGCTGATGCTGCCGGAGGCAAAGCCTGTTCCGCGCGACTACAGCCTTGTGCGCGCGGCCCCTGCGCCGGCCAGCCAGACCGACGAAGACGTGATGGCGAAATCGTCAGGCTGCTACAGCTGCCACACACAGACCGATCAGCCGTCCATGCACGAAACCCCGGCCGTGAAGCTGGGCTGCGTCGATTGCCATGGCGGCAATGCGAGCGTTCAGGGCGATCCGTCGAAGGGCTTTGCCGACCCCGATTATGTGAAAGCGCGCAACGCCGCGCACGTCATGCCGCTGTTCCCCGACGAATGGCACTATCCCAGTTCGGCGAACCCGGCGCGCACCTATACCCTGCTGAACAAGGAAAGCCCCGAATTCGTCCGCTTCGTCAATCCGGGCGACTATCGCATCGCGCGCGAAAGCTGCGGCGCGTGCCATGGTCAGGTGATTGAGGCGGCGGAGCGTTCCATCATGGCGTCAGGCGCGATGCTGTGGGGCGGCGCGGCCTATAACAACGGCATCGTTCCGTTCAAGAATTACATCTTCGGCGAAAGCTACACGCGGGAGGGTGAGCCGGCCTGCATCGTGACGCCCAGTTCGGTGATGCCCGCCAAGAAACTGCCCGGCGCATGCGACCCGGCGGTGGGCGCAGACCAGTTGCTGACCCACGCCGAGCAGGCGCGCGGCGCGCTGGCCAAGCTTTATCCGCTGCCCACATGGCATGTCATTCCGCCCGCCGACGTGTTCCGCGTGTTCGAACGCGGCGGCCGCAATATCCAGACGCAGTTCCCGGAAATCGGCCTGCCCAACAACACCGGCTCCATCCAGCGGCTGGAAGAACCGGGCCGTCCCGACCTGAAGCAATCGAGCCGCGGTCCCGGCACGGGCATCCGTGTCGCCATCCCGGTGCTGAACATCCACAAGACCCGCCTGAACGACCCCTTCACCTGGTTCATGGGCACCAATGACCAGCCGGGCGACTATCGCCATTCGGGCTGCACCAGCTGTCACGTGATCTATGCCAACGATCGCGAACCGCGGCACAGCCTGATCTACGCGCAGTTCGGCCGCGACGGGCAATCGGCCAGCATCGATCCGACCATTTCGTCGCTGACCAAGAGCATGAAGCGGATTGCCGGCGAGGAAGCGGGCGTTTCCGAACATGGCGGTGAACATGGGTCCGGCCATGAAGGCGCGGCGGGCGGGCACGACGCTGCCTATGCCGGCCATGGCGAGGAACATGCCTCTGCCGAAGGACATGGCGACGATCATGGTTCGGGCCATGGCGGCCTGATCCAGCCGGGCGACGACCGCGAATCCGGCCACCCGATCAAGCACAGCTTCACGCGCTCCATCCCGACCGCGCAGTGCATGAATTGCCACATGCACCAGCCCAACATCTTCCTGAACAGCTATCTTGGCTACACCATGTGGGATTATGAATCCGACGCGCCGCATATGTGGCCGAAGGAGCAGCGTTATCCCACTGCCGCCGAAGTGCATCAGACGCTGGAGCGCAATCCGGAAGGTGCATCGCCACGCGGCAGCTGGGGGAACATCGACTTCCTGCGCAATGTCTATGACCTCAATCCGCAGCTGAGCGATACGCAGTTCGCCGACTATCACGGCCATGGCTGGAACTTCCGCGCGATTTTCAAGCGCGACCGGGAAGGCAATCTGCTCGACAGCGCCGGCAACATCGTCAATCCGAACGACCCGGAGAAGTGGCGCAAGAATGGCGAGGGCAAGTTCGTGCCCCCCGGCGTCAATCCGGGCAAGACCGTCCACCTGATGGACATCCACGCCGAAAAGGGCATGCAGTGCGCCGATTGCCACTTTGCGCAGGACAGCCATGGCAATGGCCTGATCTATGGCGAAGTCGCCAACGCGATCGAGATCGGGTGCAAGGATTGCCATGGCACGGCGGACGCCTATCCGACGCTGCTGACGTCCGGCCCGGCCGCGCCGCCGCGCGGCACCAATCTGGCGCTGCTGCGCAACCCGGACGGCAAGCGACGCTTCGAATGGTATTATGACGCCACCGGCGGACGCCGCCTGGTTCAGCGTTCGCTGGTCGACCCGAACCTGGAATGGGAAGTGTCGCTGGTGAAGGATGCGGTCGATCCGGCCAATCCGCATTTCAATGCGAAGGCCGCCCGTGCCAAGCTGATGAGCCGCAACGGCGCGGAGGACGGCAGCTTCGCCTTTGGTCCGGGCGTACCGCAATCCGAACGTGCGCACCCCGAAAGCGAGATGGCGTGCTTTACCTGTCACCTCAGCTGGACGACCAGCTGCGGCGGTTGCCATTTGCCGATCGAGGCGAACTGGAAGACCAAAATGCACCATTTCGAGGGTACGGAGACGCGCAACTTCGCGACCTACAACCCTCAGGTCGCGCGCGACGAGATGTTCCAGCTGGGCAAGCACATGACGACCAAGGGCAATGAAATCGCCCCGATCCGGTCGACATCGGCGCTGGTCCTTTCGTCCACCAACATCAACCGCGAGCGCATCTATATTCAGCAGCCGCCGATTTCCGGCATCGGCTTCTCCTCGCAGGCGTTCGCCCCGCACTTCCCGCACACCGTGCGCACGACCGAGACGAAAACCTGCTCGGACTGCCACCTGTCGGTGAATGACGACAACAATGCGATCATGTCGCAGCTGATGCTGCTGGGCACCAATTTCGTGAACTTCGTCGGGCTGAACGCCTGGACCGGCCTTGAAGGCGGGTTCGAGGCGATCCGCGTGACCGAATGGGACGAGCCCCAAGCGGTGATCGGCTCCTATCTGCAGAAATATGCCTATCCCGATTACTGGAAGATGCATGTCGAGCAGAACGGCCGCGAGCTGAAGAACTGGGTGCGGGGCAAGTTCTTCGACGCGCGCGCTTCGGGTGAAACCCACGCGATCGAGGAATTCCGCAATATCGTTCAGGGGACCAAGGGCCGGGTGAACTGCCTGCAACTGCGCGGCGAATATATGTTCGTGGCCGAGGGCACGGGCGGGTTCAAGGTCTATGACGTCGCATCGGTCGCCAACAAGGGCTTCTCCGACGCCATCCTGTCCTCGCCCTTCTCCACCCTGGGCCAGAATACGCGGGTGCAGACGACCAACGCGACCTGCATGGCGATTTCCACCAATCAGCCGATCGCGCCGCTGCGTTCGACGCCGGAGCTGCGCGCAGTCAATCAGGAACAGCCGTTCGCCCCGGTCTATCACTATGCCTTCGTCACCGACGCGGTCGAAGGGCTGATCGCGGTCAACATCGATCGCTTTGCGGACGCCGAGTTCCGCAACAACTACCTAAGCGCACGCTGACCTTGGAATCCGGATGGGGTGTTGAAGGGCGCGCGGCACATCACGCTGGCGGGCGACTTCGCCTATATCACGGCGGATGCCGGACTGGTCGTCGTCGCCTCGCCGATCCGGTGACGCCGCAGGACATCGCCAACTAAAGCTTAGGACAAGAGGTAAGGACATGATCGCGTCCGGCAAGGTCGAACCGAACCGCGGAGACCAGAACAAAGAGGACCCTCGTCAGTGCGCGTGCATCCCGATGCAGGATGCGCGGGCGAGCGCCATCCAGTTCCGTTACCTGTGGGTGACGGACGCCGAGGGACTGAAGCTGTTCGACGTCACCCGCCTTGCCACCCCGGTTGCCATCCCGTCCGGCACCGTGCCGCTGACCGACGCGCGCAAGATCTATCTGGCGCGGACCTACGCCTATGTCGCGGCCAAGCAGCAGGGGCTGGCGATCATCAACATCACCCGGCCGATGGCGCCCAGCATCTACAGGCTGGAAACCTTCGACGGAAAGATGAACGATGTGGAGGACGTGATCGTCGGTACCACCAATGCCTCGCTGTTCGCCTATGTCGCTGACGGCCGCAACGGGTTGAAGGTGGTTCAGCTGACCAGCCCGGAAAGCCAGCCGAATTTCTATGGCTTCTCGCCTGCGCCGATGCCCGAGCTGATTGCTTGGGCGCGAACGCCCAGCGCTGCGCTCGCCGTGTCGAAGGGCCTGGACCGCGACCGTGGCGTGGATGAAACCGGCGGACAGATGGCGATTTTCGGACGGCTCGGGTCCCGCCCCTTCACCCGCGACGAGATGGAAAAGCTGTTCCTGACGTCGAAGGGCGTTCCCTATAAGGTCAGCGACGAGGTCGATATGCGCGCCTGGCGCGCGCCGATGCGGACGGCCGCAAACTAAGGTCCACGCAAGGCGCGATAAGTGGCCGGAGGTCATACCTCCTGACTATTGGCGCGCGCGTCATCCCGGGGCGGACATGCGATGACCGGCAAGGACGGCATGGTCGATTTGCGCCGATCTGGAAAGTAGGTCGGTGCAATGCTGAGCGCCCTTCAGCTTTCCGGCACGACCGACAGGCTTTGCAAACGGCTCCCTCCAATGGCGGGCGCGCTGTCGACGCGCAGATGGCGGGAGCAAGACTGAATGCGCGCCCGATCGCTAACCCCACGGTAAATATGTGCCAATCATGACGTAATCGCACGGGACGGCCGGTCGCTTTTTGATTGTCGATCGCATGATGATGGGCCATGACTTGCCCCATGCCCGCACGCCTGACAGACCGCACTTCCTGGGTGCTGGCCATCGGCCTGATCGTTGTCCTGGTCGCCATGCTGGCGACGTTCTGGCTTTATCGGGAGCAACGCGCCGCCAATAGTTGGGTTGATCACACCGTTGCCGTGACGGGTGCCCTGTCCGACCTGCAGGCGAAGGTGACGAGCGCCGAATCCGGTCAGCGCGGTTTCATCCTGACCGGTAACACCCAGTTTCTTCAGCCATATGATCAGGCACGGCGCACGCTTCCTGCCAGCGTTCAGCGGCTGCGCGGCATGGTGAACGACAATCCCGAGCAACTGGCGCGGTTGAACCGACTATCCTCATTGATACGCATAAGGCTGCAATTGCTGGGTGCGGGGATCGCCAGAAAGCATCAAGACGTTGCGCGTGCGCCAGAGGATTTCGAGGCAGGGCGGAAAGCTTCGCTGGAACTGGGCGAGTTGATCGGACGGATGCGCGTGCATGAACAGCGCTTACTGGCGCAACGCACGGCCATGGCGAACACGCAAAACCGGCTGATCGGGCTTACGCTGCTGGTCACGGCGACGCTACTGATCCTTTACGGACTGTTCGCCCTGCGCACCTCTCGCCGTCATCTGCGTGAGGCATTGCACGCGCGGGACGCCCTGCGCATCGCCAACGAAAGGCTGATGGCGGAGGCGCAAAGCCGGGAACAGGCCGAAGCCCAATTGCGTCAGGTTCAGAAGATGGAGAGCCTGGGTCAACTGACCGGCGGCATCGCGCATGATTTCAACAATATGCTGGCCGTCATCCTGGGATCGCTGGAAATGGTGCGTCGGCGGCTTCCCAACAATCTGGACCAGCGGATCGGGCGCGGGATCGACAATGCGGAGCAGGGCGCGCAACGCGCTGCGGACCTGACCGCGCGCCTGCTCGCCTTTTCGCGGCGTCAGCCGCTTGACCCCAAGCCGCTCGATACCAACCGTCTGGTCAGTGGCATGTCGGAAATGCTGCGCCGGACGCTGGGCGATCCGGTTCAGGTCGAAACGGTGCTGGCGGGCGGGCTTTGGAGCAGCATCATCGATGCGCCGCAGCTGGAAAACGCCATCCTCAACCTGTGCGTCAATGCGCGCGATGCCATGCCCGATGGCGGCCGACTGACCATCGAAACCGCCAATGCGTTTCTTGACGACGCCTATGCCGCGGGCCATGCCGATGTCAGTCCGGGGCAATATGTGATGCTGTCCGTTACGGACACCGGGTCGGGCATGCCGGCCGATGTCATTCAGCGCGCCTTCGAACCCTTTTTCACTACAAAGCCCGTGGGCAAGGGGACTGGCCTTGGCCTCAGCCAAGTTTACGGCTTCATCAAGCAATCCCGCGGCCATGTGAACATCTATTCGGAAATGGGCACCGGGACGACCGTGAAGCTCTACCTGCCCCGTTATTATGGCGAGGGGCTGGAGCGATTGACCGACGCAGCCCAGAATGCAGCCGACCTGCCCCGCGCCGGTAATGGCGAAACGGTTCTGGTCGTGGAGGATGAAGAGAATGTCCGCGCCATGTCGGTCGAGGCGCTGTCTGACCTCGGCTATGACATCATCGATTGCGCCACGCCCTATGACGCGCTGTCCGAGCTGGAAGGGAGCCGGCGCATCGACCTGCTGTTCACCGACATCATGATGCCCGGCATGAACGGTCGGCAGCTTGCCGATCGCGCGGTGAAGATACGCCCAGACCTTCCGGTGCTCTACACCACCGGCTATACCCGCAACGCCATCGTCCATAATGGCATGCTCGATCCGGGCGTGCAGTTTCTGCCCAAGCCCTTCACCTTCGCCCAGCTGGCGACCAAGGTGCGGCAGGTGCTGGACGGCGCGAAGGCGATTTGAGCCTCGCGGAATTTGATCGTCAATCGCGGTTGGGCGCACCGAGCGGGAAATAATGCCGATAGGGCCGCCCCTCCTTCACCGCGCGGGCAAAGGATGGCCGCGCCAGCAGGCGCGCGCGATAGTCGCGCAGGGCAGGATATTGCGGTGAAATCGGGTGGACCCAGTCGGCGTAGAAAAGGGCCGGCGCGGCCGCACAATCGGCCATGCTGAATATGTCGCCCACAGCCCAGGTCCGGCCGGACAGGCGCTCCTCCAGCCAGGCATAGGCCGTGTCGAGCGCGGTGGCCGCGCGCGCCTTTGCCTCGTCCAGCCGATCGGCATTGTCCCCACGCAACGCTTCGGCAACCGGCGCCTGCATGGGCGTCATGACATGCTGATCGAAGAAACGATCGAGGAGGCGCGTTTCCAGCGCTGTTTCGAGATCGGCGGGGATCAGCCTGACGGCACCGCCATGCGCCTGCTCCAGATATTCGATGATGATGCTGGTTTCGGCGACCACGCGTCCGTCGTCGACCAGGACCGGGAATTTTCCGATCGGCCATAGCCCGGCAAGTTCCTGCCCCGCCCCCTCCTCTTCCAGATGGCGATAGGTGAAGGCGATCTGCTTTTCCCACAGCGCCGTCAGCACCTTCTGACAATAGGAGGAGAAGGGATGGGAGTAGAGGGTCAGCGCCACGGCAATCTCTCCGTCGGTTATGGCATAGCGGCGGATCATCCATCCGGTGACCGCTCGCGCAAGCAGAAATTGGTGCGCCTGCACGGCCCGGCCTGCCCTTCATCTGCGGCACCGGGCATTTGCCATCCCCATCGTTGCGCGTAGAGGGGGGCATGGCGAGAATCGCGATCAAGACATGCGGCCTTTCCACCGCACAGACGCTGGGCACCGCGATCACGCATGGGGCGAGCCATGTCGGCTTCGTGCATTTCGCGCGCAGCCCGCGCCATGTCGACATCGCGCAGATGGCCGCGCTCGCTGCGCATGTGCCCGGCCATGTCGCCAAGGTCGCGGTTCTGGTCGACCCTGACGACGACCTGATAAGTCGCCTGACCGGCAGCGGGGCCGTCGACATCCTGCAACTGCATGGCAAGGAAACGCCGGAGCGCGTGGCGGCGGTGGCGCGCCTCTCCGCTCTGCCGGTGTGGAAGGCGGTGTCGGTGAAGACGCGCGCCGATCTGCAGGCGGGCAACGCCTATGCCGGGGCGGCCGATCTTTTGCTGTACGACGCGAAGACGCCCGATGGCGCCGCCCTGCCCGGTGGCATGGGCCTGCGTTTCGACTGGACGCTGTTGCGCGATTTTCGTCCGCCGCTCCGCTGGGGGTTGTCGGGCGGCCTGTCGCCGGAGAATGTGGCCGAAGCGATCCGCATTTCCGGCACCGATATGGTCGATGTGTCATCTGGCATCGAAAGCGCGCCGGGCGTCAAGGATGTGGACAAGATCGCCGCCTTCTGCAAAGCGGTTCGCGACCTTTAACAGTCTCCGCCCGGTCGCCGGGTGGGTAGGATAAGCCGATGAACGCCACCACCGCCCTTCCCAACTCGCTGCGTGCGCAGCCCGACGAACGCGGCCATTTCGGCGCGTTCGGCGGCCGCTATGTCGCCGAAACGCTGATGCCGCTGATCCTGGATCTGGAACGCGAATATCGCGCGGCAAAGGAAGATCCGGAATTTCAGGCGCAGTTCGCTTCGCTGCTGAAGCATTATGTCGGTCGCCCGAACCCGCTTTATTATGCCGAGCGGCTGACCGACGCGATCCGCGCGAAGGCCGCGCCGGGCAAGGGCGCGAAGATCTATTTCAAGCGCGAAGAACTGAACCACACCGGCGCGCACAAGATCAACAACTGCATCGGCCAGATCCTGCTCGCCATGCGCATGGGCAAGACGAAGATCATCGCGGAAACCGGCGCGGGCCAGCATGGCGTCGCCACCGCGACGGTCGCCGCCCGCTTCGGCCTGTCCTGCACCATCTTCATGGGTGCGAAGGACGTCGAGCGGCAGAAGCCCAATGTGTTCCGCATGAAGCTGCTGGGCGCGGAAGTGGAAGCGGTGACCGCAGGCGCGCAAACGCTGAAGGACGCGATGAACGAGGCGCTGCGCCATTGGGTCGCGAACGTCCACGACACCTTCTACATCATCGGCACGGCGGCGGGGCCGCACCCCTATCCCGAACTGGTCCGCGATTTCCAGTCGGTGATCGGCCAGGAAACCCGTGCGCAGATGATGGAGGCGGAGGGTCGCCTGCCTGACCTGCTGATCGCGCCGGTCGGCGGCGGGTCCAACGCCATCGGCATGTTCCACCCCTTTCTGGACGATCCCGACGTGCGTATGATCGGGGTGGAAGCGGCCGGCGAGGGCTTGAGCGGCAAGCACGCCGCGTCGCTCGCGGGCGGGAAGCCCGGCATCCTGCACGGCAACCGCACCTATCTGCTTCAGGATGAGGATGGCCAGATCACCGAAGCGCACAGCATTTCGGCGGGCCTCGATTATCCCGGCATCGGGCCGGAACATAGCTGGCTGAACGACATCGGCCGGGTCGAGTATCTGCCCGTCACCGACGATGAGGCGCTGTCCGCATTCCAGACCTGTTCCGCACTGGAAGGGATCATCCCCGCGCTGGAAAGCGCACATGCGATCGCCGCTTTGGACAAGGTCGCGCCGACCATGGATGCCGACCAGATCATCGTCGTCAACCTGTCGGGCCGGGGTGACAAGGACATTTTCACCGTGGCGCAGGCGCTGGGAGCGCAAATGTGATGAGCCGTTTCGAGAAGGCTTTTTCGCGCGCCCGCAATGAAGGGCGCGCAGCGCTCGTCTGCTTCGTGACCGGCGGCGATCCGACCGCAGCGGATAGCGGCGCGATACTGGACGCCATCGTTGCGGGCGGCGCGGATGTCATCGAACTGGGCATGCCGTTCACAGATCCGATGGCCGATGGCCCCGCCATCCAGGCCGCGAACCTGCGCAGCCTGGGCGCGGGGACGAAGACCGCCGATATTTTCGCCATCGCCACCGCCTTCCGCCAGCGCCACCCCGACACGCCGCTCGTGCTGATGGGTTATGCCAATCCGATGAGCATTCGCGGGGCGGACTGGTTCGCCGATGCCTGCGCAAAGGCCGGGGTGGATGGCGTGATCTGCGTCGATACTCCGCCGGAGGAAGACGCCGAACTCGGCCCCGCCCTGCGCGGGGCAGGTGTCTCGCCCATTCGCCTGGCGACCCCCACCACCGATGACGCGCGCCTGCCCCAGGTGCTGGCCGGTGCGGGCGGGTTCCTCTATTACGTCTCCGTCGCCGGGATCACCGGCAAGCAGCAGGCGGCGCTCGGCAGCATCGAAAGCGCTGTCGCAAGGCTGAAGGCCGCTACCGACCTGCCCGTCGCCGTCGGCTTTGGCGTGCGCACCCCAGAGCAAGCGGCGGCCATCGGGAAAGTGGCGGACGGCGTCGTCGTCGGCTCCGCCATCGTCGAACTTGTCGGCGCACATGGGAAGGACGCAGCCGAACCGGTGCGCGCCTATGTCGCCTCACTCAGCGCCGCGATCGCCGCGGCAGGAAAGGAACTGGCCGCATGAGCTGGCTCAACCGCGTCCGCAACGCGATCCCCTTCATCGTCAAAAAAGAGCAGTCTTCCGACAATCTGTGGCATAAATGCTCCAGCTGCGGGCAGATGATCTTTACCAAGGAATGGGAAGACAATCTTTCGGTCTGTCCGCGCTGCGACCATCATGGGCGGATCGGGCCGAAGGATCGGTTCGAGCAGTTGCTGGACGAGGGCACCGCACGCATCCTGCCGACGCCCAAGGTAGCCGAAGATCCGCTGAAGTTCCGCGATCAAAAGCGCTATGTCGACCGGCTGAAGGCGGCGCGCGCGGCCACCGGCGAGCAGGACGCGCTGATCAATGCGCGCGGCCGGATGGATGGCGCGAAGGTCGTGATCGGCGTTCAGGATTTCGCCTATATGGGCGGGTCGATGGGCATGGGCGTGGGCGCGGCCTTCATTCAGGGCGTCAACGCGGCGATCGAGGACAAGTGCCCCTATGTGATCTTCACCGCCGCTGGCGGCGCACGGATGCAGGAAGGCATCCTCTCGCTGATGCAGATGCCCCGGTCGACCGTGGCGATCCGCAAGCTGCACGCGGCGGGCCTGCCCTATATCGTCGTGCTCACCGATCCGACGACCGGCGGCGTCACCGCCAGCTATGCCATGTTGGGCGACATCCAGATCGCCGAGCCCAAGGCGCTGATCGGCTTTGCCGGACAGCGCGTGATTGAAAGCACGATCCGTGAGAAGCTGCCCGAAGGGTTCCAGCGCGCGGAATATCTGCTGGATCACGGCATGATCGACATGGTCGTCCACCGGCACGAGCTGAAAAAGACGCTGGCGCAGGTCATCGGCTATCTGACCGTGCGTCAGGCCGCCTGAACCGGCGAACGGCACATCTTCCGTCGGGGCGGGATTAGAGCATCTTTCCATGGCTGACCACGCGACGTCATCCGACCCCACCGTTCAGGGGCAGCTCGACCGGCTGGCTCGCCTGTCTCCGGGTGCCGATATTCTCGGGCTGGAGCGGATCACCACGCTGCTGGCGCGGCTGGGCGATCCGCAGCTTCGGCTGCCGCCGATATTCCATGTGGCGGGCACCAATGGAAAGGGTTCGACCTGCGCCTATCTGCGTGCCGCTTTGGAGGCGGACGGGCGGCGAGTCCACGTCTTCACCTCGCCCCACCTGGTGCGTTTCAACGAACGCATCCGCCTTGCCGGGATGCTGATTTCGGATGCGATGCTGGCACATTATCTCGGCCGTGTGCTCGACATCGCAGAGGGTGTGGGCGCCAGCTTCTTTGAGGTAACGACGGCAGCGGCGTTCCTTGCCTTCAGCGAAGTGGCGGCCGACGCGCTGGTGCTGGAGGTCGGGCTGGGAGGTCGGCTGGACGCAACAAACGTGGTCACCGCTCCGGCTGTTTGCGGCATCGCGCAACTGGGTGTCGATCACGAAGCCTTTCTGGGCAGCGACATCGTCGGCATCGCGCGGGAAAAGGCGGGCATCGCCAAGCATGGTTCCCCTATCGTCACCATCGCGCTCGATTCTCCATTAACCGATGCGATTGCCGCAGTGGCGGCGGCGGCGGGCGCGCCTCTGTTCCGCGCGGAGCGGGACTGGAGCTATGCCGTCGATCCCTCGCGCGACATGCTGGTCTATCGCGACGCATGGGGGCTGGTGGAGACGCCGCTTCCCGCGCTGCCGGGCGCGCATCAGTTCGGCAACCTGGCGCTGGCCATCGCGATGCTGCGTCATCAGCGGACACTGTCCGTCAGCGACGATGCCCTGGTTGAAGCCGCCCGAACCGCACGATGGCCCGCCCGGCTGCAACGGCTGGATCATGGTCCGCTGATCGCGCCGCTGGGCAAGGGCGCGGATGTCTGGCTGGATGGCGGGCATAATCCGGCTGCCGGTGAAGCACTGGCAAAACACTTTCATGGCGTGCGCGGCATGCCGATGATCCTGGGCATGCTGGCCAACAAGGACGCGAGCGGCTTTCTCTTACCCCTTCTCCCGCATCTCGACAGCATTCAGGTCGTGCCGGTGCCCGGTCACGACTGGCACGACGCCGACCACATTGCCGCCATTGCGGAGCCGCACGGCGTGCGTGTAATCGCGCAGCAAGATGTGCCCGCTGCGGTCGCCGCGCTGGCGACTTCATCGACACGGCGGGGACCATTGCTGATCGGCGGATCGCTCTACCTTGCGGGCCGGGTGCTGGAAGCCAACGGGCAGCTGCCGGACTAAACCTTTCTCAAAGATAAGAGCTAGACCGGACGCGCCATACTCCAGAATCGATGGGGTGCGAACGGCAGCTGCCCGCATTTCTCTCCATATCGTCCCGTCATCATGTCGTGTCGCACAACCTCATTATTGAGATTGACTTGCAATAGCAAATTATGGAAACTGCTTGGGTCACCAGATCAGGGAGCCTTTTGATGGCCGACACGACCCAACCACAGCCCGACGCGCCCAATACCGACATAAGGCGCGGTGCCCCTCTCCATCGCGCTCTGGTCGCCGCCACGCCAATCGACCGGGCCGCTAGCCTTGCCATATTCGTCATGCGGCGAATGGCGGCCCATGGCGTTGATGACGCCTATGCCGCCAATGCCCTTCTGGGCGTGTTCGGGCTGCGCCACCGGCGGCCGCTGGTCCTGCTGCGTGCCATGATGCTGGAGATCGCGCGCGGTTCCAGCCGGACCATCATGGTCGCACCCTGTTGCTGCACGCGCATGACGCGGGACGAATATCGGCTGTTCGAAGCGTTGGCGCAGGCGAACCACAACCCTCGCGACGCGCATCTCCAACTGACTGCACTTACCGGCAATATGGAAGCCCTGGGGCCGCTGACCTGCGTCCAAGCCGTGGCCGCCGCCTTCGCCGATCTTGGCCAACCGCTCACGGCTCCACCCGCCGCCTGATCGTCACGGGGCTGGAACCGTTTCCAGAAACGGGTGGATGACTGCCATGGCCCGATCCACATAGGCCGCCTTCTCGCCCACCGGCGCGACATAATGGATGGCGGCTTCGGCATCGCCCGGCGATCCCAGGCGGGCGATCATCCACGCGGCCAGATAGTGGGAGGCAAGGCAGCCGCCAGCGGTTGCGACATTGCCGTGCGCCACGAAAGGCGCATCGATGACGTCGACCCCCGCCTCCATCACCCAGGGTTTGGAGGTCAGGTCGGTACAGGCGGGCAGTTGGCCGATCAGGCCGAGCTTCGCGAGCAGGAGCGTGCCCGAACATTGTGCCCCGACCAACTGGCGGGCAGGATCGATTGACAGGCTGGCCAGCAAAGCGGCATCCGCGGCATAATCGCGCGTCCGAACCCCACTGCCGATCAGTACGGCATCAGCGCCCTGCAGGAAATCGAGCGGCTGTTGCCGGCCTACCTCCACGCCGTTCATCGACGTGACGGTCCGCGTTGGCGCGGTGATTTGCGCCGACCAGCCCTTGGCCTGCATGCGATTGATGATCGCGGCGGCGATGAAGCTGTCCAGCTCGTTGAATCCGTCCAGTGTCAGGATCGCGATCTGCATGTCCGTGCCCCCTTCGATTGCGTGAAGGCAACGAACCTAACACAGCATCGAAAGCCAGCCAGAGGCCATCCCGCCAAAACTGGCATGGGCTCCGAATACGCCTTGGGTGTTATTGGGCTGTACCGGCTTGCCCACACGCCATCCAAACTCGGTCAGGCCGAATCAACTAATATAGAAGCAGAATGTAAACATGGGATGTGTTCGAGCGGATTTGCAGTATGATGACGATCATGGATAAGCTGCGTCATCTTCGCTGCATGTCGCGCGGTCGAGTCTATGGTTCAGTCGCCACTCTGTTACTGATTGGTTATTTTGTCGTTCCGCCGATCGCCGATCTCTCCAGGCGCGCATGTCTTGGCAGCCTGATCTGCCCCACAAAGGTGGAACGAGGCATCTATGAATTTTTCGCTGCGGTGACGACGCTTTGCCTCCTTGCCGGATTTCTCATCAGCCGCGAAATCGACAAATATCCTGAGGGTGGAAGCTACACTGCTTTAGCTATTTTCACCACACTGTCCGCCCTCTTCGGCGGAACGATCTGGCTGATGCTGCACGCGGCCTTCTGGTGACGCCTGTATGCACGGCTGGCGCCGTCTGATGGTTCTTAAAGAGCGCGGACGTCGCCCGCACCACAATTCTCCCCTTAAGGTTCGCTCCTTCCTCCCAACTCAGTGGATCAGGCTGGGCGTTCCTCGATCAGGCTACGGACCAGAGGCTGCATCTTCTTGTCGAAGCGGGCGAGCATAACATGCTCCTCCGCCGTGTCGAAATGGCTGACAAGGCCATGGCGGGTCCAGCGATGCAGGGCGAAGGCCGGCGCATCGGCGATAATCATCGGCCGATTGTCGGGCGCTTCCGGATCGATGCTGCTGAGGTCAAGCGCGACTTGCGGCGCGGTCGAAGGACAGATGGTAACCGTGGTCCCATTCCAAGGCGCACTTATCGGGCGATGCAGATGGCCGCAAATGAGGCTTCGCACCTGCCCATGCCCTGCGATCGTACTTTTGAACCGTTCGACCCATGGCTCGTCGGGGTGCGTGTTCATCCAGTCGATGCCGACTTCAACGGGCGGATGATGCATCACGATCAGCGTCGGGGTTTCGCGATCTTCCGCCAGCCGCTCCGCCAGCCAAGCCGACCGCGTCTCGCAGAAAGCCCCGCCGTGCCGACCGGGATCGAGCGTGTCGATGACGATCAGGCGCAGGCCATCGAGCGGCACGACATATTGCACAAAGCCGTCCACGACCGGAATATCGGGGAAAATCTGTGCAAAGGCGTCGCGATCGTCATGGTTACCCATGCACGGCCACACCGGAAATTCACACACGCTCAGCGCATTCGCCAGCCGCCGATAGCTGTCGACATCTCCACGATCGACCAGATCGCCGGTCGCCAGCAGAAGATCAGGCTGGTTCGGGCCGCTCACCAGGGTCCGAAGAACCTGATCCAGCCTTTTCCGATTGAACTCTGCCGGATTGTCCGGTTCGAACCCTAAATGGATGTCGGTTATCTGCCCTATCAGCACCGGCCATCCCCTCCCCTATTTGCTGCCGGTGGAACGCCCTCCAGCTGCAGTATTCGTACCCGGTTTTCCACGTGCGACTCTGTCTCGCGTTGTCCAAGGTGCCCCATCATCTGCGTGATAGCTGTGACATAGAGCACAGCTGGACGGAACATCAGAATTCGATGCCTCACCCAAATGGCAATCGCGGCACACCGCAATGCCCGGCAGCAGCAGGTCGGTCGAGCTGTTGGAGGCATCTGCCTTGTGGCAGGATTGGCAGGTTTCGGTGCGGTGCGGATCGTGGCTGAACCAGCCCTTCTGCATGTAACGCATGGTCTGCTTGACCGGCACGATGCCCCAATCGGCGCCGGCGCGGGGCGGCGTCACCTGGTGACAATCGAAACAGGCGCCGCCCTGGCTGAACACCGCCCGGATCGCCGCGTCCGCGGTGCCGGGCCGGTTGGCCGCGGCCATGGCGAAGGTCGCCTGGGTCTGCGCCTGCGTATAATCGCCGGGGCGACGACGCGCCATGCCGGAGAAGTCGGGGCGGACCGGTCCGGTCGAGCGATAATAAGCGCGAATGTCCGCGATGACCTGCTTCGGCTCACCATGGCGCAGCGTGCGGAGCGTTCCGCCGATCTGCTCAAAGCCAAGGCTGTGGCACATCTGGCAATTCTTCTCCATGCTCACCGGCTGGAACCGCACGCCATCGGGCGTGGGCGTGTGGCAATCCTTGCAGACTAGTGCATTGCCCCAACCGAATTCACCGCGCATCGTCTGCACCATGCGGGCGACGCCGTTGGTGCCAGAAAGGTGCAGCTTGTGCGGGAATTTAAGGCCGCTGTTGTCCTGCGGTCGGTTGTCTAGCGACACGCGCTGGAACGTCGGGTGAACGCCCGGCGTCACCATCACGGCGGGACGGAACTGGGGATGGTCGGTGCCAAAATCGCTGGCGTTCTGAAGCTTCGTATTGATCAGCCGCTCGTCGAGCGTGCCATGGCAATCGACGCAGAACGCCTGCGCCGTCGGCTGCATGGCGCCCGCGCCCTCATGCTCTGTGTGACAGGAAACGCAGCTGCCCTCGCCTTCCTTGCCGAAGAATTTGGCGAACCCGGCCAGCACCGCGCCGCCAAGGCCCGGATCGCGGCGCGCTGGCCCCATGCGGTTGGCGGGCGCATGGTCATGCACCGAGGTGTGGCAGGAAACGCACGCACTGTCGCGGACGGAGACGAAGGCCTGCTGGTGGCACGCCTCGCAATTGCCCTCCAGCTGGTGGTGCGCCTGGCTCAGCTTGCCGCTCGACCAGCTCTTGTCGCCGATCACCTGATCGATCTTGCGGTCATCCTTGCTGGCGAAGGCGTGGCTGATGATCGGCACGATGAGGAAAGCGAGCAGGATGGCGACCACGCCGCCCCACGCCATTATGCGGCGGCTGGGCAGCACCTTGCTCAGCGAAAAGACTTCCGCCTCGTTCTTCTCTTCCGACGCATCGGACAGCGCCTCGACCCGGCGGACGGCGATGACGATGTCGCCCATTTCCCGGCTGAACGTCAGCAGGTGGCCGCCAAAACCCAGCTCGGCACCCTTGGTCACGTCCACTTCGGTGCGGCTGGTCGGCCGGCCGTCGATTTCGAAGTCCAGCCCGCCGCTCGCCACCACGCGCACGCGCCGATCGTCCAGCCGGTCGAGCCGCGCATGTTCCGGCGCAATGTTGAGGTCCGGCAGGTGAATGTCGCTGTCGGCCGAACGGCCAAGCACGATCATGCGCTTTTCCACCGACTTGGGACGGACGATTTCTCGCCCGTCTGCGGTGTAGCTTATTTGTCGGATGATGAATGCCATGCCGCGCTTACCAGTAGAAGAAGACGCTGACGATGTGCGCCGTAAGCGCCGCGATCAGAGCGAAGGTTGCCGGGATATGGATGTAGAGCCAGACTTCGAGCATGGCCTTGATCCGCAGGTGCCGCCGCAGCAGCTGAAGCGTAACGCGCTTGCGTTCGAGCAGCGAGTCGACCTTTTCCAGCGGGCTGTTGCCCAGATCGGGCGAGAAAGCGGTCAGTTCACGAAACTCCTGATGCGCGATCATCGTCGGGCTGTTGGGATAATAGCCGGTCAAACGACGCCAGATGTTCCCGCCGAACGGATCTTCGTTCAGGCTCGACTGCACCCACTGCGCCTGTTCGCGATTAAGGGGTTGGGCCGCGTCATGCAGCTGGCGGTCGAGCGAACGCAGCGCATCCAGCATCTGCCCCTGCGTCATTTCATCGCGATTGGCGCTGAGTGCGGAGGGCAGGGTTGCATAAGCGACGATGCCCCAGATGCCCGACAGGATGACGAACATCATCAGCACATAAGCAAGCGTGTGGACGTTCCAGCCGAACTGGAACCCGGTGTGCAGCGTGCCGATGACGATCAGGCTGAGGCCGAGATACACATGCGCGCTGGTCCAGGCCTTCAATGACCACACGCCGGGGTTCATCCGCCGCTTGCGCGCGCCGAGCAGGGTGAGCCACAGGATAAGGCCAGCGCCCACGGTGCCGAGCGTATAGCCATACCAGCTGCCACCATTGGGCCGCGGCGTCACGTCGATCAGCATATAGGCGACGATCACGACCAGCGAGATGATGGTCGCAACCTTCAGCCAGAAGAAGTTGCGGTGCCGCAGAAAACCGTCGTGAAGCGACTGACGCTGGCGGCGACGGCCAGAAGATGCTGCTTTGGTCGCCATCAGGCCTTTTCCCTTTCAAGCCGGGCCACGGTCAAAAACTCTTCCGGCGACACGCGGATCGCTGCGCCCGTCGGGCACGCACGCACGCAGGCCGGGCCACCGTCGATGCCCGAACACATGTCGCACTTGATCGCCTTCTTCGCCTTTTCGACGCCCGGCTCGGCATTTTTGTAACGCCACTTCTTGCTCGGCTCGCCCGGCCCCGGTCCCGACCCAAAGAAAATCCAGGACCACAGGCTCGGTTTCTTGGGCGGCACGCTGTCCATGCGGATCACGCCATAGGGGCAGTTGCGCTGGCAATTGCCGCAGCCGATGCAGGTATCGTCGATGAACACTTCGCCGTCCGCGCCGCGATGGATCGCGTTGGGCGGGCAGTCGGCCATGCAATGCGGTTGTTCGCAGTGGCGGCAGCTGGTGGGCACGTGCAGATGGGCATAGGTACGCCCCGCCTCCCGGTCGAGGCGCGAAAGCCCTTCATGGCTGTCGGCGCACGCCTTTTCGCAATTGTCGCAGCCCACGCACAGATTTTCGTCGATCAGCAGCACGTCGGTCGCTTCACCCACGCCGTTTTCGACAAGGAAGCGAGAGGTTTGCGAATACATGTCGACGATGCCGGAGAAGCTGTCCTTCCGGCTTTCGATGAAGGCGTTGAGGTTCTGGCGCGTCGCCATGTCGGTACGGATCTTGGCGAGCAGGCTGGGCTTGCGCCGCATCAGCCGCCGCATCGCATCACCGCGCAGCTTGACGACTTCCGACTTGATCGCCGCCTTCACCGTCGAACTGCGCCGCTCGCCGGTGATGAAGGCCATTTCACCGACATAGGAACCGGCGGGCAGATAGGACAGGAACACCTGCTTGCCCGCCACCGTCTTCTCCACGATCAGCGAGCCGGACCGCACGACATAGATGTCGTCGCCCTCATCGCCCTCCTGAATGACGACGCCGCCCGCGCGCACGGACACCTGCTCGCTGCTGTCGAGCACTTCGACAAGATCCTCCGGCTTCAGGCCCGAACCGAACATCTGCAGCAACTGGCGCTCGGTCGAAATGCGGTTGACCGCGCGTTTGGCGGCGGGGACCGACGCCATCAGCTTCAGTGCAGCGGTGCGCGAGACTTCCACGACGACCGCGTCCTCGGCCGCGACCACGGTGGCGCCGCGCCGGCGGCCCGAAATGAGGCCGATTTCGCCGAAGATCGATCCCGTATCGATCGGCACCGTTATGCTGGGATCATCCTTGTTGATCTGAACCTTCACCGACCCGCTGGCGATCCCGAACAACGAGGAACCCGGCGCGTTCCGTTCGAAAATGACTTCGCCACGCTTATATTCGCGTACATCGCTGTCGAGCATGAATTCGCGCATCTGCAGCGGCGAAAGTTCGTTGAGGATCGTGACCTTCGAACGCAGGAACTCCAGCCACTCCTCAACGCTCTTGCGCGTCGACAGCGCCTTGAACTTCGCTTCCAGAATGGGTTCGTCGGCGGGCTTCAGCGTCGTGTTGCCGTTGATGAACTCTACGATGTCATAGCCCTGGTTCATGCAGTGCTTGATCAGCGGATAGCCCGCCAGCGCACCGATGACGAAAATGCCGGGCTTGGTCGTCTCGAAAACCGGCGACAGCTTTGGAAAGGCTTCGCGATCCTCGCTGGTGAATTCGATGCCGCAGCTTTCGACGAACTTGCGCGGCGCGGCCGAGCCCATGCGGGCGATGATGCGATCGCACCGGATCGCTTCCTGACCATCGCGCGTGTCGAGGACGAGCATGCCCTCCTTGATCTCAGCCGGGCTGGTTTCGGTGCGGACAGACACCCGCCCCAGCGTGCCGGCTTCCGTCAGCAGCTTGACGTTCGCGCCCTTGGCGCGCGCGAAGTCCGCGCTGCGGTTGAGGATCGACACGACATTGGCCTGCGCCGCGTCGGCGGCCAGACCCAGCGCATTTTCGATACCCGCGTCGCCCGACCCGATGACGGTGATATGTTCGTCGACATACTCGCCCGGATCGTCGAGCTGGTACTGAACGATCGGCTTGGCAAAGCCCGCATCGGCACCGGGAACACGCAGCAGATTGGGATTGCCCTGCGTACCGATGGCCAGGATGACGTTCTCCGCCTCGACCACCTGCCCCTTGGTGGTCGTCAGCTTGAACGCGCCCTTTTCGCCCTCGATCGCCTTGACCTCGGCATTGTAGGCGACGTTGATCTTGTGGCCGGCGACTTCCTCGTCCCACTTGCCCAATATCGCTTCGCGCTTGCCCGCATCGAAGGAGCAGTCGGAACGCAGAACCAGCTGGTTCGGCGTCGCCATGACATGCTTGCCCTTCTGATACTTGTAAATCGTATCGGAAAGATGGTCGGTCTTTTCCAGCAGCACATGAGGCAGGCCCAGCTTGGCAGCATGCGCAGCCGCGCTCATGCCTGCCGGACCGGAACCCACTATCGCTACGCGAAAGCGGTCAACCACACCATACCCCCCGTCTTGAACGGACAACAGCCAGCCTTTCCCCGAGCCGGTCAGTCGTCAAAATGGGTGCGATCCGTGACCCCACTCTATCATTTGAATCGCGTTGCGCTAGACTGATTGGCGATGAAAGTGGGGAATTTTTGATGGATCGGGCGGAAAATGGCCGTGGGGTTGGCCGTATTGTGCTGATTGTGGCTGTTGTGATCGCGGCAATTTCGGTCGGTTACGCCATGATGAAGGGCAAGTCCGCTGCCCCTGGCGAATCCGACAATGCGATGATGGCGGGCATGACGGGGCAACCCGCCGCCAGTCCGGAAGAGACCATCCGGCAGTTGCAGGACCGGGTCGGCGCGAACCCGAAGGACAGCGAGGGCTGGCAACAGCTGGGCTTCGCCTATTTCAGCATGAACCGCTACGCCGATGCCGCCCGCGCCTATCGCCGGGCAACGCAAATCGCCCCGAAAACCGCCGTATTCTGGTCCTCCATGGGAGAAGCGCTGGTGATGGCGGACGAGCGCGATCCGATGCCGGGCGAAGCGGCCAAAGCGTTCGAGACGGCCATATCGCTTGACCCGAAAGACCCCCGTGCCCGCTATTTCCTGGCAGTGAAGAAGGACTTGGCGAAGGATCATCAGGGGGCGATCAACGACTGGCTGGCCCTGCTGAAGGACACGCCGCCCGGCGCACCGTGGGAAAGCGACCTGCGCCGCACCATTTTGCAGGCGGGCAAGATCAGCAATATCGACGTTTCCCAGCAATTGGCCGCGATCAAGCCATCCGCCCCGCATCCCGGCCTTGGCGCGCCGGTCGATTCGGTGGCCGCCGCCGCCATCCCCGGCCCGTCGCGCGAACAGATGCAGCAGGCGAGCAGCCTGCCGCCCGGTCAGCAGCAGATGATGGTGAACGGCATGGTCGACAGCCTGGAGGGCAAGCTGAAAGCCAATCCGGCCAATGTCGACGGCTGGATCATGCTGATGCGCAGCCGCATGACGTTGAACGAGCCGACGAAGGCCGCAGCAGCGCTGAAGAGCGCGACCGCCGCCAATCCGGCGCAGGCCGCGCGCCTGCAAAGCGAGGCGAAGATACTGGGCGTGCCAGGCGCCTGACGGCGGGTCAGGCGGCGACCAGCCGGCGCAGCTTGCCGATCGCCATATCCTGCGATTCTTCCGCATCGATGGTGGTCACGAAATTGCCCTTCGCATCGACCAGCAGCACGGCGGCGCTGTGATCCATGATATAATCGCCATTGGGCTGGGGCACCTTGCGATAGAAGATGTGATAGGCCTTGGCGATCTGCGCCACCTGCGCCTCCGTGCCGGTCAGGCCGATGACCGGGGTTCCGAACAGCGCGGCATAGCGCGCCATGTCCGCCGGCTTGTCATGCCCCGGATCGACCGAGACGAAGACCAGATCGAACTTCCCGCCGTCCGCGCCCATCGCCTTGCGCAGCGCCCCCATGCGCGCCAGCGTCGTCGGGCATATGTCCGGGCAGCGGGTATAACCGAAGAAGATGGCGTAAGGACGCCCGGCAAGCGATTTGTTGGTAAAGGCTTTTCCGTCCGGTCCGGTCATCGTGAACGGTCCGCCGATAGGGCTTTGCGCAAACACGGCACCGGCATCGCCCTGCGTCGCCTGCCGCTCGATCAGCAGGAATGCGAACGCGCCAAGCGCCAGAAATACGACCGACCACAAAATGATCCTGGCGGTACTGATGCTGCTGCGTTTGCCGTCCGTCATTATTCACCCGATCCTGATTCTTGTCGCAATGCGCTCAACCATTCCGCACGACCTTCCGCAAGCGTTACGGCATATCGTCGTCACCCGACCCGCAGTAACAACCGCTCGGCCTGTCGCAGGTGCGGCCGGTCGATCATCTTGCCATCCAGCTTCAGCGCGCCTGCCCCCGGATTGGCGGCAAAGGCATCGATAACGGCCCGCGCGTGCGCGATTTCCGCTTCGCTCGGCGTGAAGCCCTGATTGATGAGTGCGACCTGCGCCGGGTGAATGGCCATCATGCCGGTAAAGCCGTCCCGCCGCCCGCGCGCGACATAGGCCGAGAGGCCTTCTGTATCAGCGATGTTGGGATAGACGGTCTCAATGGCGGCAACGCCCGCCGCATGTGCACCGAACAGGGTGAGCGCACGCGCCAACTCATAAGGCGGCAGATACTGCCCCTGCTCATCCCGCGACGATACCGCTCCGATGGCGGCAGGCAGGTCTTCCGCGCCCCAGGTAAGGCCGCACAGATGCTGCGCCATCGATCCATATTCGCCGGTCCTGAAAATGGCCGCGGGCGTTTCCGTGGCGATGGGCAGGATGGGCGGCACGGGCGCACCGCCCGCCAGCGCGAGCAGTTGCGCGATACTCTCCGCCCCTTCCGCCTTGGGCAGGACCAGTCCATCAGGCGACGCGGGCAGGATGGCGGCGAGATCGGCCTGCGCCTGCCCGCTGTCGAGTGCATTGATCCGAACGAAGGCACGCACGGTTCGCGGCTGCGCCAGCCACTCGGTTACGGCAACGCGCGCCTGCGCCTTGTTTTCCGGCGCGACCGAATCTTCCAGGTCTAGGATGATCGCATCGGCGCCCGAGGCCGCCGCCTTTTCGAAGCGTTCCGGCCGATCGCCGGGCACGAAGAGCAAGGACCGCAAATAGCCTCTCCCATTCAATTCCTGATCATTCACAGCCATTGCCCTGCGCCCGTCGCGCGTGCAACATCGAACCGGGCGTGACGCACCTTCCCAGCCAGCGTCATGGCCGCATGAGAGGGGTCGATCATCACCATGCGTTCTTTCCGTGTCACGCATCTTGCCAGCCTTTTCGCCATCGCCGGGATCGCCTGCACCAGTGGCTCCCTGCTTGCCGCACCTGCCTCGCCGGCCGACCCGACCGGCAAGGAGATATTGAAGCACGCGATCGCCGTTCCCACCGTGGAAGGCCGGGGCAAGGTCAAGGAGCTGGCCAACTATTTCGCGACTATCCTGCGCGCAGCGGGATACAAGGACAGCGAGATGGTGTGGACCCCCATCGGAGAGACCGGCATCTTAACCGTGACGCTGAAGGGGCGCGACGCCAACGCCAAGCCGATCCTTGTGAACGGCCATATGGACGTGGTGGAGGCCAAGGCGGAGGATTGGACGCGCGACCCGTTCACCCCGGTTGAGGAAGGCGGCTACATCTTCGGGCGCGGATCGGAAGACAATAAATATGACGTCTCGCTGATCGTCGCGACCATGGCGAAGCTGAAGCGCGAGAATTACGTGCCCAGGCAGGATCTGGTCATGCTGCTGACCGGGGACGAGGAAACGCATATGCGCACTGCCGCAGCGGCGGCGAAGACATGGCGCAATGCCGAAATGTTCATCAACGGCGATGGCGGTGGCGGCCTGCTCGATGAACAGGGCCAGCCAGCCATGTATCTGCTGCAGGCGGGCGAGAAGACCTATGCCGACTTCACCGTCACCCTGACCGATCCGGGTGGCCATTCGTCAGCCCCAACAGCAACCAATCCGATCTATCGGATGGGACATGTGCTTGCCCGGCTGGATGCGTACAAGTTCCCGCCGATGCAGAACGAGCTGACGCGGGCCAGCCTGGCGGTCGCCGCCGAAAGCTTTGGCGCGGAGGTCGGCACGTCGATCCGCGCATTCCTGGCCAATCCCAGGGACAATGCGGCGGCAGACCGAATTTCCACCCTGCCCGAACTGATCGGCCAGGTGCGCACCACCTGCGTCGCGACCATGATGTCGGGCGGCCATGCGCTCAATGCACTGCCCCAGCGTGCCAGCATCAATATCAATTGCCGCATCTTCCCCGGCGTCAGCGTCGACAGCGTGAAGGCGGAACTGACGAAGGTGATTGCCGACCCTTCAGCGAAGATCGAAACCGTGGACCAGCCGACATCATCGGATGCGTCCCCCCTGCGCCCGGACGTGGTGAAAGCGGTGACTGCCGCCGTTCTTTCTGGCATTTGCACGAAAAAACGATTTAATTTGTACATAAGGGGCTTTTTCCTCAATCAACTGCATTATAATTGTGGCGCAAAAATTTTGGTAATCGAACCAATTTTATATTTTTTAAAGTTATTGTTTGCAAGTGTTTTTTGCGTTGCATCTTATAACCGTAGGCTTTAGAAAAGATAACTTTCTCGTTTTCTGCAACCAACTGAGCCCATAAATTTATCGTTTTGATACAAATAGGTTAACAACCATTCATACGTTGCAATCGTTCTTGCGCGTTGGTAGAGATACAGCATAAAAACATAAAAAGTAGAATATTTTTTCAAGCAGAATTATATTAAAAATTTGTATTTTTAGCAAAAAATATTGTGAAAAACTGAAAGGGTTTAAAATCTTTAATTTTTGAAAAAAACTTTTCTAGTGAAAGAATTATTTGTACAATACAAGCCTTTTTTTGTTTTTTTATTCAAGTTTATAGGTTTTCTTTTATCGTTTTTTCAATAATTTATGGCTGCGTATTTGCACTTTGAGGGTGTTGGCAATGGCGTTGATACGCCGCATAAAATGGTTGCAACTCACACCCTCCAACAATCACTTTCTTATTTTGGTTATGATGCCCATATCCCTTTTGCACCCAAATTCCAGCCTTTATAAATGATTTTTAACAACAAATTTGTCAACTGAATTGTAAAAGGGTGTAGAAGAGTGAGTGTTATTATTTTGTTTAATGCTTTTATTTTTGCATTTGCTTCGGGTTTCGAAAGACAATTTTTTTATGTTTTTTGCAATCTATACTTATCTATGTTTTAGAAATATCTTTAGAATAGCCATCATTACCTATTCTTTATTTCATTCTTCCGATAAAACAACATCTTATACACGATGTTTTGTTTCCGTTGTTTATTTATGGATAGTATTTGTACTATGGATTATATGGGTAACCAAATTTTCAGATTATGCCAAAAAAGTAGCCTAAAATATTTTTATATATGCTTACTAGTTATCGCTTTGGTAGGCATTCGTTTTTTGGAACAAACCCTTTTTTATGATCCATTTATTTTGTTTTTTAAAACTGAATTTCAAAACAAACCGTTACCAAATTATAATGGCTGGTTACTTTTTACGCATCTATTTTTTAGGTATTGGATAAACAGTTTTGTTTAGTCTTTTGCTTATTTACGTTTTGTTTGTAGATACAAAATTAGTGCGATTTTCTGCAATTTTGTTACCATTGTTTGTGTTGTTAGTAGTTTTGTTATTTGTTGTTTTACAGTTTTCACAGCCCAATTATATGCTTCTTTTTTATGTAAGAAGGTTTTTAATTCAGCCCCTGTTTCTGCTGCTTTGTACCCGCTTTTTATTTTCAAAAAATGGTAAACGAAAAAAACTAGTTTATATTCTAAACGAAAACCCAAAAGCAAGATAATATTCAGGTGCATTTTCTGTCAATCCAACTCCTCCAGAAACCATCTAACATTGTGGTAACGTGGTTCGAAAGTAAAAGTAAGTGTAAACTCCTCCATCTACATTATGATTTGATTTTTGATTTCAGGAGCAATCCAAAAAATTTCACCATAAGACCCAATTTTTTCTTGTAATTAAATATCCTGCTGCCATTGAATAAATAAATGTTGGTTCAGTTGTAAAGCCATTCCATTCACTTCCTAGATTATAACTTAAGGAAATTTTTTAGGGAAAGTGTATGCTGCATGACAAATCGAAATTTCTGGAGCCAAATAATCCAACTTGTATTTAGTTGAACTAAATTTGGTAGCCTAAAATGTCCAATTATTGAAGTTTTTGGAATTAAATCGTCTTCCTCAATAAGTTTTGCTTTAAATCCAATTAAAAACCGAATTAATTCCAGAATTTTTTTGTTGAAAACGATTTATCACTTGAAAATGTTGTGATTAATCTTAATTCAAATTTTTTTGACATATCATATTTCCATAATACACTTGGAATCAAAAAACTAGATTCATGAGTATTTGTTTTTTCAAAACTAAGACCCGCTTCAATTTGAAACATTTTATGGGGTGTTAATGCTGGAGTTTCTGTTTAATCTGGTTCATCTCGTTTGAATGAATTCAACTTTTGTGCATTACAATTTTGGAAAATACACAGAAATATATCTGTTTTTATTTTCATAAAATATTTTTAGACAAAACTAAAATTTTTTTTTTGTTTTTAAAATAAAATTTATATATTTTGCTTAAATTTTATAATGACTACTTCAGAAGAAAAATTATTTAAAAGTAATTTATCATTTATCTATTGTTTCTCCAAAAAAGGAGTTAATACTAATGCAATAGCAGGAATGTTAGTAACAAAAGCCTTCCTCAGTAACCGATATGTTGAAAATTATCGAAAAGATTTAGTAAAATATCAAAAAATATCAAGGTGCTTCTTTAACAATAGAAAAAGGAACATTAACCGCAAAAATGATAATAAGAAAACATCGGTTACTGGAAGTTTTTTTGCAGAAAAATTGAATTTTACTTGGGCTGAAGCGCATGAAATTGCTGAAGAATTAGAAACACATTCAATCTGAAAAGTTGATTAGTCAAATTGTAGTTTTTTTGAATTTTTCCAGATTTTGATCCACATGGAGATCCAATTCCAAATGCAAAATTGGAGAAATTAAAAAAGTAAAACAACTTTTATCAGATGCTAAAATTGATGTTTCTTATAAATGTATTGGAGTTAAAGACTCTTCAGTTGATTTTTTACAATATTTAGATAAAACAAAAATAAACTTTAGGTTCGACTTTTTTTAAAAATTTTTAGAGAAAGATGCTTTTGATGATATTTTACAGGTTGAAATCAACGGCAAAAAATTACGATTTCTAATAAAATAGCGACTAATTTATATAAAAGTAATAATATGCTCAACAAATATTGAAATTATTTAGAAAGTATTGATCCTATTTTGGCTGCTTATGCCACAATGTTCACTTGGTTTGTAACCGCTTTGTAGCATCGTTTGTATTCTTTTTTAAAGGTATGAACCGTACTTTTTTTGATGGAATGCTTGGTTTTACGGGTGGTGTGATGTCATGCGAGTTTTTTGGAGTTTGCTGGCGCCTGCTATGGTAGTCGAGCAAAGCGAGATGGATTTTACAAAAGTAATTCCGGCTGCGGTGGGTTTTGCGTTGGGTGCTCTTTTTATTTTTGGTTTAGATAAAACGTTACCGCATTTGCATATCAATTTTAAAGAAACAGAAGCGATAAAATCGCCTTGGCAAAGAACAACTTTACTAACTTTTGGCGATTACATTGCATAACATCCTGTAGCGATTGGGCCCTGTCGGAGTTTTGTTTGGTGGAGTTGCAGCTGGAATCCCAGAAGCTTCAATTGCTGGAGCAGTTACTTTACTATTGAACGAATTCAAAATTTTCCAGCGAATTGCAGCTTCTATGCTCGCGGCGAATGGGACAGAGTCGCAGAAAAAGTTTTATGTAATGGACAATCTTCGGCAATTGTGGAGCCATTACCGGAGTTTTTGGGTAGCAGTTGCCATTTTTTTACTCCTTTGTTGCTGCGGTTGCTTTGGCTTTTATGGCAGGGGCAATGGTTTTTGTGGTGGTTGAAGAAGTAACTCTGCGAAACACAATGTTTAATACAGAGATGCCATACTTTGGGTTTATTGGTGGGTTTATTGTGATGATGATTTTAGATGTATTTTAGGCTATTTTTTGTTTTTACTACTTATTTTGTGTTTTGTAGTGGCGTTGTAGCCCAACTCGAACGGATTTTTTGTGTTTTTTTTTTGCAAAAACCACAAAACGGAAGCACGAACAAGGTAAAAGTGCAACTTTGACCGAAGGTTGCCCATGGAGTGTTGCGGACCAATTGACCAAATAATAATAGAATTTATCAATATAAATACGCTTTTTTTATAGAACAAAAAACAAATTTTAATTTTTACACCAATTATTTATGAAACACATCACTTACTTTTTTAGTACTTTTTCTTTTTTTTACGTTGTGCTACCCATACAAATACTACTACAAATGAAATTGCAATACACACA
>JAXHOI010000046.1:0-30062 GCA_034519505.1 Sphingobium sp.
TACTGCGGATGCAAAGGGGGTATGCTGCATTTTGTGGGGTTGTGCATATAAGCGTTTTTAAGCGGCAGCAGCGCATTCGTATCAGTGCTTACTTGCTGTTTTTAAGATTGCATGACGTTGATTTTGACATTTTTCGCATTTTGACGCTGGCGTCATCGGCATTTTTGACGAATAAATTCTAAGTTTTTCATTCAAGAAGGTGAGGTGAGGGAATAGGGGTGATTGCTGCGGCGAGCTATTGTTGAAGGTAATACTGGCGAAAGGATTATAATGAATAAAACAAAACAGAGACAGAGACCCCCCCCCCCCCCCCCCCCCCCCCCCCCCCCCCCTCTCTCTCAGTGTGTGGGGGGGGGGGGGGGGGGGGGGGGGGGGGGGGGGGGGGGGGGGGGGGGGGGGGGGGGGGGGGGGGGGGGGGGGGGGGGGGGGGGGGGGGGGGGGGGGGGGGGGGGGGGGGCCTCCCTCCCTCCCTCCCCCCTCCCTCCCTCCCTGCTGTGGGAGGGAGTGGGAGATACGTGCGGTGCGTGCGCGTGCGTGTGCAGCCACTCCGCCAGATAGTCGTATCGCTGGTCATGTTCGCGCAATGAGGCGCCGAACATCTCCAGCTCCGGCCGATTCCAGCCACCAACGACGTTCAATGCCAGCCGCCCGCCCGAAATGATGTCGATCGTGGCCGTCTGCTTGGCCGCGACGATGGGGTGGATCGTTGGTGCGTGGGACGTTACGAACACCCCAATCTGATCCGTGGCCTGCGCGATTGCTGCTGCCCAGGTAAACGGGTCCAGCACTTCTCCCGACACATGCTGCGGCTTCCCGCGCACATAGCCCTTCCACCGGGCGAAAGGCACCACTGCCTCGAACCCCGCACGGTCGACTTCGCGCGCGACCTCCACCGCCTTTGCCCAGGTCAGCTGGTTGGCTTGCGGTGCCAGTGAATGCGTCGTGCCGCGCCCGTTGGTGCAGAATGTACCGAGCTTCAGCCTGTTTTCGTTGAAGATGGGATTTGTGGACATGGGGCGATCCTTGCAGGGGCAGTTTTTTGCCAGAGCTTCAGGTTTCTTCCACCCGCCATGCTTCGCCCTCGCGGCGCACATGGACGCCGGATGAGCCGGCGAAATGCGCGACCAACAGCATCACGTCGCGCTCTGCAGCATCCTCCAGAATGCGTTTGCGGGTCTCGATTGCGCGGGCTTCGTCGTGGCAGAAATTGCTGCAGATATGCGGCCTCGCCGCCTGCAACGGGTGATGGATGACATCGCCAGTGATGATGGCTTCTGCGCCGCCCGATGTGAGTACGATGGAACAATGGCCGGCCGTGTGACCCGGTGTAGCCGTCAACTGGACACCGTCGACGATGACATGACCGGGATCGACCAACTGCGCCAGGCCCGCGTCCATGATCGGCTGGACCGAATCCTGAAAAATGGCTGGGCCGTCCCCCTCCGTTTCGGCCTGCGCACCCTCCACTTCTGTTCTGGCGAACAAATAGCGGGCGTTGGGGAAAGTCGGCACCCACTGGCCGTCGACCAGCATGGTGTTCCAGCCGCAGTGGTCGACGTGAAGGTGCGTGCACAGCACGTAATCGATGCTCTCGCGCGGGAAACCGGCGTGTTCCAGGCGGGCAAGGAACGGGTTGTCCAGCATGTCGAGCAAGGGGTGGCCGCGCGGCTTGTCATTGCCGATGCAAGGATCGACCATGATGCGTAGCCCGCCAGCCTCTATCACGAACGCCTGAAAATGGAGGATGATGTCGCCATCGGTCGTGGCAAAGGATGGGCAGAGCCACTCCCCTTCGGCCACTATGTCTTCGCGCGTGGCCTGAATAAAGATCGCCGGGTCGAACGCGGTCGGCGGCAGTTCCATGATACGAGTGACGCGAATGTCGCCGATCGTCCAGCGTTTGAAGCTATCGAGGTCGGCGGGCATCGGCTGCATTGGATTGTCCTGCGTCGTTACGGTTTCGGTGGTCTGAATTGCCCTCGCGCATCCCGGCCTTGCATAGCTTTTCCGGGACGGCGTTTGAATGGAAAGGGCGTCGCGGCACTGCGCGACGCCCCTCCGGTCAGAATTTGAACGAAATCGTCCCGCCATAGGTGCGCGGTGCTGCCGCACCCGATTGGAAACCGGCCGTTCCGCCTGGGCCGACTGATTCCTGCGTGATCGAGTAATATTGGACGTTGGTCAGGTTCTTGCCCCATATCCCGACGGTCAGCCAATCGGCCGAAGCGGGCGTGAAGTTGAGCGAGGCATTCACCAGCGTAACGGCCTTTTCGAACACGAAATTGTCCGGATTCCAGGCGAACCGGCCGGTATAGGCAAGGCTCACGTCCCCGACCCATTCACCGATGCCCGTACCCAGCTTGTAATTCACACCGGCATTGAAGCTCCATTTCGCCACGTTGGGCAGTCGGTTGCCGGCAGCTCCGTCGGCCGGCACCGGGCAAGGCCCGCCGTTCTGCACCGTCGATGGTCCCGCAATGGTCGTGCCGTTGAGGCAATAGAAGGGCGCATTGATATATTCGACATATTTGCCATCGAGATAGGTCGCCGCACCACGCAGCGTCAGTCCGGGAGCCGCAACGGCGTCGATGCCGATTTCCGCGCCCTTGATCCGCGCCTTTTGCGCGTTGGTAAGGATGATGCCGGGGATAAGCCCTTGAACATCGACGGCCAGAACCTGCGGGTTCTTAATGTCGTTCCAGAACAGCGCGCCGTTCAGCCGCACACGGCGATCGAACAGTTCCGTCTTCACGCCCAGTTCGTAGGAGTCGATCACTTCGGGAAGCGCCGGCGGACTGTCGAGCGGGAAGGTCTTGAACGCACCCGACTTGTATCCGCGGCTGATCGACGCATAGGCCATAACGTCGTCGGTGAAGTGGTGATCGAGCGTACCTTTCCATGTCAGCTTCCGGAATACTTCCGAATTACTGTATGTCGGTGAGGAGCCCTTCAGATTGTCGATGTTGTAGCGAAGGCCGACAGTCAGGTTGGTGGTGTCGGCAAGGGGCGCGGTCACCTGTCCGAACATCGAATAGCTGTTGATGATCTGTTTCGAGCGGATTTCGACGGTGCCCGCCCCGAAAGCGTCGCCATACAGGATGATCGGATTGTATTTCACCAAGCTGCGCAGGTAGAACGCGCCCACGATCCAATCGATGTCACTGCCGCTTTTGGACTTGAGCTGGAATTCCTGTGTAACTTGGGAATCCTTGCTGTTCAGATCGCCGTTCAGCAGGTTTTGCGCGGTAATATCCGCGTCAAGACGGATCAGTTCGTCAGACGCGCGATAGCCGGTGATCGATACGAGATCGGCAAAACCCAGCCCCTGATCGATGCGCAGCGATCCCCCATATCCCTCGGCCCGCGCAAACTGGGGCAGATTGTTGCGAGTGTCGTAGAAGTTTGCGCCCGGCACATCGGCCAGCGAAGGCAAGCGCACTGGCGGATTGGGATAGCCTGGCGCCACGATCGCGGCGGAGGAAGCATAGGTGCCGCTGTGGCGATCGTTCACCATGCCGATGTCGCCCTTTGAATAGGCATAGAAGCCCACCAGTTTCACCTTGGTCTCGTCGCCCGGTTCCCACACCAACTTGGAACGGGCGGTCACAAATTTTTCCGTGAAGATGTCGCGCCCGGTGGCAAGGCTCTTTCCCCAGCCATCGCGCTGATCGGTTCCCGCAACGGCGATGTTCCAGGCCAGCGTGTCGGAATGCGGTGTGGAGGCGTAAAGCTGCCCGCTCCAGCGATCATAATTGGCATAGCCGACGCTTCCGTTCACTTCGGACCGGCTGCCTGGATCTTTCGTGAACATCTGGATCGCGCCACCGGAGGAATTGCGCCCGAACAGCGTGCCCTGCGGCCCCTTTAGCACTTCGACCCGGTCGATGCTGTTGATCGCGAGATAGGCCGTGGTGAGGCGGGTGTAATAAAGATCGTCGATATAGACCGGGACGCTCGATTCATTGCCCAGATTGCCGCCGGCCGCGTTGCCGATGCCGCGCAGGAAGGGCAGATACACACCGACGACCTGCGGCACATTCAGCGACGGATCGACAAAGGCCAGTTCCTTGATCGTCGAAACGCCGCTGGCCTGCAGCGCGGCGGCGCCGAACGCGGTGACAGCAACTGGAACGTCTTGCAATTTCTGTTCGCGCCGCTGCGCGGTAACGACGATGTCCTGAAGCTGGCCGTCATTCTGGACGGTGGCATCCGCCGTCGCCTGTGGCGCAGCCGCTGCCTCTTGCGCCAGCGCGGACACCGGCGTCAGGCCGGTGGTCAGCAGGCAGGCGCAGGCCAGCCGGCGTGCGATGCTCCGCCCCGTCCACACATGGCCGATCCGCAAGCGATTGTTCATTATATCCTCCCCAAGAGATTTATCGTCGAACAACGGAACAAGCGCCAGCCGAACCTGGGCACCTAGCGTAACAGGCGCCGATGGGCCGCAGTCCGATGTCAATCCGTCGGTTCGGGAGGACAATTAATCCGGCCTGTCATACAGGACTAGCGCGATTAAAATTATAAATGTCATAGGTGATTTCCTATGCTTTTATCCCGACCGGTTGGGACGTCGGCATGTCACTCAGGTCGAAGGCGCACGCACGTTTCATAGGTCTTTTGCTATGATCCGTATAAATCTTATCGGTCTATTCCATCTGCTGGCGGCAGCTTAGAAACCCGGCAGCATTGCGCGTTCGAAGGCTGGCACTTCATTCAGATCGTAGCTGGACGCCCTTGCAATCTGAGGCGACGCGATCCTTTCGATCGCCATGCGTCGCCGCTTGCAAATCTTCTTCAGGGAGTGAGTGATGGCTGTGTATCTCAAGCGAGGCGCGAGCGCTGAGGCAAAGGCGGATCGCGATCGCACCGTTCGGGACACGGTGGAAGCGATCTTAGCCGACATCGAAACACGGGGGGACGCCTCCGTCCGAGATCTCTCGATCAAATTCGATAAATGGGACCGGGAAAGCTATCGCCTGACCGACCGCGAGATTCAGGATTGCATCGATCAACTGACCGGACAGGACCTTAAGGACATCGAGTTCGCGCAGACCCAGGTGCGCAACTTCGCCAAGATACAACGCGACAGCATGCAGGACGTTGAAGTCGAAACCCTGCCCGGCGTAGTGCTGGGGCATCGTAACATTCCGCTCAATGCCGCCGGTTGTTATGTCCCAGGCGGAAAATACCCGCTCCTCGCTTCAGCGCACATGTCGGTCATCACGGCAAAGGTCGCTGGCGTGCCCCGTGTCGTGACCTGCGCCCCGCCCTTTCAAGGCAAGCCCGCTCCGGCAATCGTCGCCGCGCAGGCGATGGCGGGCGCCGACGAAATTTATTGCCTGGGCGGCATTCAGGCCGTGGCGGCCATGGGGATCGGCACACAATCGATCGCCCCGGTCGATATACTGGTCGGACCGGGCAACGCATTCGTGGCGGAGGCGAAGCGTCAACTGTTCGGCCGGGTCGGCATCGACCTTTTCGCCGGGCCGACCGAGACGCTGGTCATCGCCGATGACAGCGTCGATGGCGAATTGTGCGCTACCGACCTGCTGGGACAGGCCGAACATGGACCCGATAGCCCCGCGGTGCTGTTGACCACCTCTCAACAACTGGCGCGCGACACCATGGCGCAAGTGGAGCGTCTGTTGCAGATCCTGCCGACTGCCGAACACGCGCGCAAGGCATGGGAGACTTACGGCGAGGTGATCGTGGCCGACAGCGATGAGGAAATGGTTCGCATCGCCGATGAAATCGCCTCTGAACATGTGCAGGTTATGACCGCGGACCCCGACTATTTTCTTCAGAACATGACGAATTATGGTGCACTTTTCCTGGGTCCACGCACTAATGTGAGCTATGGTGACAAGGTCATTGGGACCAACCACACCCTGCCCACGAAAAAGGCAGCGCGATACACCGGCGGCCTGTGGGTCGGAAAGTTCCTGAAGACCTGCACTTATCAGAAGATCCTGACCGACGAGGCATCGGCCATGATCGGTGAATATTGCAGCCGACTGTGTGCGCTCGAAGGGTTTGCAGGCCATGGCGAACAGGCCAACATCCGCGTGCGCCGATATGGTCATCGCGACGTACCCTATGCGGGACGCGCCGAACCGTTGGTGAACGCCTGATGTCGCTGCCGCGCATGCCAAGCTTCCGCCTGGACGGCAAGCGCGCGGTGGTGACGGGAGCCGGTCGGGGCATCGGCCTCGCTCTGGCCGCCGGGCTTGCCGAAGCAGGCGCTGCCGTTACGCTGGCCGCCCGCACCGCCGCCGAGATCGATGCCGCCGCCGCCGAAATCATAGCGGCCGGCGGACAGGCGGAAGCGGCCATACTAGACATCGCCGACCTGGACAGCGTGGAGGCATTCTTCGCCGCCCGACCGGCCTTCGACGTGGTCGTCAACAACGCTGGCACAAACCGGCCCAAGCCAATGTGGGATGTAACGCCAACAGACTACGACGCGGTGATCGACCTGAACGTCAAGTCCGCCTTTTTCGTGGCGCAGAATTCCGTAAAGCAGATGATTGCCCAGAATGTTCGGGGAAGCCTGATCCATATCGGCAGCCAGATGGGGCATGTTGGCGGCCCCAACCGATCGCTTTACTGCGCATCGAAATGGGCGATCGAAGGCATGAGCAAAGCATTTGCCCTCGATCTTGCCGACAAGGGCATTCGGTCCAACGTGATCGCGCCGACCTTCATTGAAACCCCAATGACCAAGCCATTTTTCGAGGATCCGGCGTTCAAGGCGAGCGTTCTGGCCAAGATCAAGCTGGGCCGTATCGGCCGCGTCGAGGACCTGATGGGCGCTGCCCTCTTCCTCGCAACGGACGCAAGCGCTCTGGTGACTGGTACGAGCATTGTCGTGGACGGCGGCTGGACTGCTGAATAAGGCAGGACCAGACGGTTCAGTTCGCAAAGATATCCCTTACAGGTCTATCCTGACCACGGGCCGCTCATTGACGTTGCCGCCCGGCAACGACCCGGACCGTCGATCCTGTTCCGACGCTGGCCGATCGGAACGGCGCGCACATCGTTTCGATCTTGTCCTGCCCGGCTAAGCATGCAGGCAAGTCCAGGATGAAACTCCGCTCGCCAAGCAGAGCCGCAGCCGACTTCATCGTGAAGTATCTCCGAAACCCTGTCCGGGTCTTAGTCCATCATCCGCACCACTGATGCACTTGGATGGGGGTAGAACGAACCGACCTTCCCTGACCGGCTTACCAAAAAAGCGCTAGGAAGCAGCCATTCCACCGACGTTCCTGAACGTCTCTGCAAGCAGCTTCTGAGAGGCTGTAATGGAGCCGAGCCGGAATCGAATTACTTGAATGTTATCGATCTATTACAATCACATACTTAGTTCGTTTGGGCGCCAATGCCCCCAATCAGGCCCCGAGAATTTTTTCCTTCAAAAGCAATCGAACCGACTCCCGACAAGTATCGCTCGAAGCGGTCGCGCTATCTAATTTCCCTGCGCGATTGCCCGCCCGCGGCGCGCGAACGCGGGCTTCGCTGCGACTAGAAGTGGGCCGTTAGAACAGCGTTTTTTTCTACCGGAGGATGAGTTCCGCCCTCGACAGCCCCCCGACCGGCATCCTGATCGCCCAAGGGAAAGTCCTGGGATCCCCTCGCTCATACTGATTGACCTCTAGGAAAGGCAGATTCCTTTTGTCGTACAGGGAGCCCAATCGGATCGCGAGGCTGGCAGGAGCGGCGACGAACAGAGCGATTTCCTTCACCCCTCGCGCGGCGAGCCCGATCACGACATCAAGAAATTGCTGTCCGAGAGCTTGTTGTTTCTGTTCCGACCAGTGCGCGTCGGTGCCTCGGTCAGCAAGGTCAAGCCGCACGACAGATGTCTCGGGTGCAACAGTGGCTACATCGGAATCCAGGACATCGTATGAAGCGGAGACGCATAGCGCAACGCGACGGGTGCCGGCCGGCACAAGATCCAATCCAGTGACCTCGAACCGCTTCCCATCGTCATCCTGGTCGAGAGTTCGCCAAAGTCGGGCGTGCCGATCCCAATCCATCAACGTCGTCGAACCTTCATCGTCCACGATGATGCCGAGCAGAAATAGCAAAGGCACCGGCGCCAGCCCACCAACCACGAACCTGATATCCTTTCGATCGAGTCCCTCGGTGCGGCGTGCAAGATCGTCTGGCAGCGACGAAAGCTTTTGCAGAGGCACGGCGGGATCGACAATCTGCCCATCGACCAAGCCCTGACGAAAATTCAGGATAAGCGGATCGGGACGCCCGACAATGGTGCTCGGGACTGCTTCCGCCAAAGGATCGCCGCTCCAATCGCGAAGCCCTCGCGCCTCGATAACGATGACCTTCGCGCGCTCCTGCCGACGCCATTCCGCTCGAATGTGCAGCAGACCGGCGACAATCAGCGCGATCGCTACGAACGCCACCGTCCAACTGATTGCTTCGGCGGTTCCGTCCGCGGTCGACCAGCTAAAGGTCAGCGGGCCGCGCGCCGTGGGGTTCAGCCCATAAGAAAGACCGCCGAGCAGCGCGAGGAGCAAGGCGACACCCGATCGCACGAGACCGTAGCCGGGGGATCGACGACGAAAGAGCCAGTCGGTCGCGGATCGGATGATATAGTTCAGCATGCGATCGGCTCCCGGCCCACCCGGCGCGCCGCTTCCAAATCTCCGGGATGCATCCCGCCCCCCTTCCAGTCGTCCGACCAGAGCCATTCCTCGAAATAGAAAAGCCACAGCGCGATCCACGGCACGATCGTCAGATCGAGCCGGTGCTCGCGCATCCATTCAAACGCGCCCGGCAGATAAAGGCAAAGCCGGGGCGGGTGGTCCGAATAGACATGCGGCAGCTTCCGTCCTTCGGCGAGCACATGAAGATCAGGTCCGTCGATGAACACCATCGGCGACCCTTTCTGGCTGAGCTCGATCCGGGCGCGGTAGCTGCGGCTCATATCTGACGGCCGCACGTCGAACTTCCATATGAGATGCTCGCGGCGCAGCTGGCCTTCGCCCGCGCATATCGGATTGTTGCGCAAGGCGAAGAACTGCTGTGCGATCGTGAGCGCCCGCCCCCTCCTCATCGATTAACGCCCGAAGAACGTATTGCGAGCGACTGCGGCGGAAGCGGCCACCGGCGTCGCCGCGGTCGCGGCCACCAAGCCTGTCGCGCCATAGCGCAGCGTGCCCGATGCACGCGATGCCGAAATCGCATCTTCGATATGCGCGATCGCGATTTCCGCCGGCCGTTCTCCGAACGCGTCGTCAAGGCGGCGCGCGATGCGATCGAGTCCCTCGATCGAGCGCAGCGTAACGACATCTTCGAGCAGCTTCTTATGCCAAGCATAGAAGGACCCGGCGCGGTCCGGATAGACGTTCCATTTTTCCGCGAAGTTCTCGCCGACGGTCGTCTCGTTCTCGATGCTCCAGACGCGGCCATCAAAGTCGATGAATTCGGGCATGCCCGCGATTACGTCGGTCAGCACTTCCAGCTCGTCATCATAGACCCGCTGGGTGACGCAGCGTTCGTAACTGCGCGACAGCAAGGTCGTAATGATGACGGAAATGGGCGCACACTCATTGGGGCGGCGGCTGAAGTGTACGTCGCGGTGACGCTTCGCGATCTGCACCGTGCGACGGAGAATACCCTTAAAGCCCATCGCCTCGGGATAAGGCTCGACGGACGCACGCGATGACTCGTCGGCCGCGAAGGCGCTTTTGCTGACGCGAAAGCGCGGCGCGAGAGTGGCGCGCTTGTCAAACAGCGCCTTATACCCCCGAGGGTTCGATGCCTTCCAAGCGCTCAGTTCCTTGTCCGGAACCAGCTCGCCGCCATAGGGGCAATCGACGTTCGGAATGGACGGCGTGATATCGAGGTGGAACTTGCTCGCATAGTCGAGCCGCCAGCAACGGCACATCTCGACGAGCAGCCGCTCATAGGTCAGATGCTCCTTCAGTCGGTCGCCGACCAGCTTCTTGACGAAGGCCGGTGAGTAGCCCCGAGCCGACATGGTCAGGCGGGCGATCAGATCGACATCATGCTCGGCGCGGCCGATCGGCTTGACCGTTGTTCCGATCGCCGCGGACCCCTGCACATAGATGCTGATGCCCTGAAGCGCGGGGTGCGTCGAGTCGGCGAGCCAGCCTCCTGACGCCTCATAATGCGTCTTCGCATCCTTCGCCTGGGTTGGGGAGAGCTCAAGCTCTTCGCACATAATCTCAAGCGCACCGGTGAGACTCGCTCGGCGGAACTGCTCGTTTGGACCAATCAGCATCGTCGACTCCTGTTGCCACCCGCCCCCTCCCCAAGACGGGTCGACACGCGTCGCCGACAAAGCTTCCCTTTTGAGGCCTTATGTGCGATTCTGTGCCATGCGCACAGGCTGCCGAGTTACGGCACCTGTGTCAAGGTGTGTCATTCGCACGGGAAGACGATGGAAAGTTTCGAAAGCAAGCTGATCAAGGCGGTCAGCGCGAAGCGCGAGCGGCTGGGCCTAAGTATTCGGGCGCTCGCGACTCAGATCGGAATGAGTTTCTCGACCCTAGCCCGGATCGAACGCGGAGAAGGGTCGCCTGACAATAATTCCAAGGTTCGGCTGATCGAATGGCTCGGTCCCGACGCGGACGAAGCGGGGCTGACATTCGAGAGCGTCGCACTGGTCCATTTCCGCGCGATGAAGAATATTCAGTCTGGCACCGTACAGTCGCTGCTCCACGCCGCGGCTTGCCTCAAGGATCATCATGCCGAAGAGGACGGGTACCCGTCTGACGACTTAGCATCGCCAAATGCCGAGGAGCCGTACCCAGAGCTCTCGAAGGATCAGCTCGAATCGATCGTCGCGAAGTTTCGGTCCGACCTTGACCTATCTGATAGAGACCCGCTCGATTCCCTGCAAATAGACGTCGAAGGCGTGCGCGTAGTTAAGCTGACGTCGTCCGAGTGCCTGGACGTTAGAACGATGCGCCGTCTTCGCGACGAGGCTTGCGGCGAATGGTCGGCGATGAGCGTTCCGCTCGACGCGAGCCACGAAAAGTGGGTAGTTCTTTTGAACGACTGCCACACAATGGAGCGCCAGCGCGTCACCCTCCTCGAAGAATATTGGCATATCCTGATGGGGCACAAACTCACCAAAGTCGCTCGCATCGCACAAGCCTATGGACGCACTTACGACAAGGCCGAGGAACATGACGCCTATTATTTGGCGTCCGCGACGCTCCTGCCAAAAAGCGCTGTTCAGGCGGCTGTGGCCGAAGGCAAATCTTCTGCGGTGATCGCGAAACATTTCGGCACGTCACCTGAACTTGTTGAATATCGGATCAAGCGCCTTGGCCTATGGCGCGAACATGTGGGCAAGAAGGTCGCACTCAAGGACTGATTAATCGGCAAGTCGGTGGAAATGGCTCGCGACAAATTCTAGTCCATGAGCAGTAAGCCTGTCGATGACCGCCGAGTTCCGGAGAATTGCGCCGCGCGCCCGGAACGGGTGAGCGGCGCGCGAATTTCTAGCCCGCCAAATTGTATGGCGGCGGCGTGATGCCGCCGCCATACGCTCACGCCGCTTCGCGCTGGAGTTCCATTTCCACGTCGTGTCGCGCCCCCTCGATCTGCGCAGCCACCGTGCCGACCCCACCGCGCTCGGTGTAGGCGGCGGGTGGGAAGGCCATCCACTTCGGCACCCACCCTTCGATCTTGGCGCGGCCATTGCTGCCGTCCAGATGATCGCGAACGATCGCCTTCAAGGTCGTGCCCTTCTCTTTGGCATTGGCGGCGGCAACCGCGTCCCCACCGACCTCGGCAACCAGCGCGGTCAGCACTTCCTTGTCGCGAAGTCCGGCGAAGAAAGCATCATCGGCGTTCCACCATGCGGCCATGTCGATGCCGATATGGAGACCCACCGCCTCGACCGCCGCGCTCCCGGCGAACAGCGTCTCGCCAATGACAATGGCGATCACGTCCATCACCGCACGGTCGGGTAGGTCGAGCAGTCGCTGGAACAGTTCGGCGAGCGGCATCGGATTGCCGCCGGTCACGGTCGGCTCCTCGGGGTCGAAACCGAGCAGCGCCAGCACCGCGCGCCGCTTCTCGTCGAACACCACCTCGGCCCGGCTGACCTCGACGCTTTCGCGCACATCGTCATCCTTCGCCGACTGCGGTTCGCCGATCAGGGCGATAATCGCATCGTCATAGCGATATTTGGTATTTCGACCGGGCCCACCTCGGCGCTTGGGTCTGCTCATCGCGAGCATCGTCTCGACATCATCGCGATGAAGATAGAGGTCAGTGGGCAGCGACATGGCGGTCGGGTAGCGCATGACCATCCCCCGATCCTTGCTGTGTTCGGAGAACAGGAAATAGCGCAGCCTGCCGAAAAACTGCCTGCGTTTGAGCGGAACCCGCTTCTTGCGGAGCCGGGAAAGATAATAGGCTTTCGGGCCGTCCACCTTCTGCAAATAGCCCAGCACCTCGTCAAAGAGCCTGTCCGGCGCATGGGGCAGTTTCAACGGCGCGTCGGGGATTTTCAGGCCATACTGATAAGCCTGCCGCCAAAGGTGCGGCGCTATCGTCGCCGCTAGCGCGGCCAATGTGAGGTAGAAGAAGAGGTCCGTTGCTGTCGAATGGCCCGATACAAGGAGGCCGATCAAGAGGAGGACGGACAGGAACCCGAATGCAAAGCTGATGATGAAAGCGAGATTATAATATCGAACCGGCGACGGCTTGGCGTGATTGATGATAGCGGCGTTAAGGCTCAAGCCCTCGTCCAGATCGTCCGATCTAAATTGAGCCAACACCTTCCAGAGCGGCACATTGTCGGCTTCGTCCCCGTCTGCGAAGATTTTCCAACCTTCTCCGGGGCGACCTGTCATCTATTTCCTCCTTCGCGCAATTCATCCAGATAGTCGCTCCACCATTGCGCCATTTCAACACGCTCAGTCCAATAGGCAGACTGGTTGTATATGCGCCGGACGCTGCCCGCGACCATGTGCGCCAGCGCCCGCTCGATCGCGTCGGGGTTCCACTTACCGGATTCGTTCAAAAGCGAGGATGCCGATGTGCGAAAGCCGTGGGCCGTCATCTGATCCTTGGGATAGCCCATCCGGCGGAGCGCCGCATTGATCGTATTCTCACTGATCGGCCGTGTCCGCGATCTGATCGACGGGAACACATAGCGTCCAGAACCGGACAGGGTCCGCATGTTGGTGAGGATCGCGAGAGACTGCCGCGACAAGGGCACCGAATGAGGCTGGCGCATCTTCATCTTCCCTTCCGGAATGATCCAGACCGCCTTGCCAAAATCTACCTCCGTCCATTCCATATGACGGATTTCGCCGGGGCGCTGGAACACATGGGGCGTCAACTTAAGCGCGTGCATCACGGCTGGGTCACCTTGATAATCTTCGATCGCGCGAAGCAACGCCCCGAATGTGATCGCATCGGTGATTGCCGGAAAATGCTTGACCCTCGGGGTTGTCAGCGCGCCGATCAGCAATTGAGCCGGATCGCGCTCCGCCCGCGCCGTCGCAACTGCATAGCGAAACACTCGACTAGCGAAGGCGCGCAACAGATTTGCCGTCTCCAGTCGGCCCCGGCGCTCGTGCTTTCGCAATTCGTGCAGCAATTCCTGCGGAGTGATTTCGGCCACCGGGCGTTTGCCGTAATCGTTCCCGAGCAGTTTCACGAACCAGCGCATCTTTGCCAGCGTCGGCTCCGCCATCCCCTCGCGCGCCTTCTTCTCGATCAGTTCCTGCGCCACACTGGAAAAGCTGTTGCTGGCGCGAATGCCCGCCTCGATGCGCTCTTGGCGCTTAACAAAATTGGGATCGATCGAATGAGCCAGTTGCCTTCGTGCTGCATCGCGGGCGCTACGCGCTTCGGCCAAGGTGATTTCAGGGTAGGAGCCTAACGCCAGTTTCCGCTCCACGCCGTTCATGCGATATTTGACGCGCCACAGTTTGCTACCCTTTGGATTGACCAGCAGGTATAAGCCCTGCGAATCTGAGACCTTATAAGGCTTCTCCTTGGGCTTCGCCTTTCGAATTGCGGTGTCGGTTAGCACGATGGGGGCCTCGCATTCATGGAGGCTTGGCGGAGCCCCCTGATTAGGCCCCCAACGTCTGCAACTACAGGCAAACAGAGGCCATCACTGGCAATCAGCGAATGGCCCTAAACTATCGGAAATCAGGGGTTTTTTCAACCATCAGCACACCTCGGCTGACAGGTTTATGGAGGCCCGAGCCGGAATCGAACCGGCGTGCAAGGATTTGCAGTCCTCTGCGTAACCACTCCGCCATCGGGCCTCGGATGGTGGCTCCCTTTCGGGAAAGGCGCTCCTAGCGGCAGGCGCGGCGCTTGGCAATCCTTCCCGTGCGCAATTGGCTGAGGGCGGCGAGAACGGCGCGACAGGCGGGCGGGACGTGCCCTGCCCGCCTGCCGACGTCCAGAACGTCAGATGCCCAGCCGCTCCCAGAATCGCGCCGGCACCAGCGTCGCAGCACCCGGCGTGGCCGGCCGGCGGCTCCAACTGGGATGGGGCAGCGGGCGATTGCGCGCGGGGATGGCGAGCGTCGCCGCCCAACCACTTGCCCGCCGGAGCCTGGCCTTTGTCCCGTGCGAAGATGCGGGTTCGTTGCGTTCGATGGTCATGTCAGTGTTCCTTCCGTTAGAGGCAAGGAAACACGAAGAGGCGTGGCGGTGTCGCCTGGGCGCCCTCGTGCGCTTTAGCCGTTGGCAACGCGGAGCAAGCTGTTCCTTCAAAAGCCGCGGAGCGAGTGCTCGGTCATTTATCTATTCATTCAGTAGATATATGTCGCGCAACCAATGCTTGCCATACCACCAGATTTGCTTGTGGCCGCGGCGCGGTGCCCAGCGGACCTCGCTCAATGGGGCTGAAATACGCTCCAGCCGGTGGCGTTGGCCACGGCATTTCCAGCGCTTCGGTCCCTAGCTTGCTGTTGCCATTGTCGTTCAGGCCCGGCGACCAGACGCAGATCGACGCCTTACCCGGAATCACCGCCAATATGCCGCCGCCCACGCCCGATTTGCCCGGAAAGCCGATGCGGAACGCGAAATCGCCGCTGGCGTCGTAATGGCCGCAGGTCAGCATCAGCGCGTTGATGCGCCGTGCGCGCCGCTCGCTTACCACCTGCCCCCCTTCGGGATGCTGCCCGCCCAGCATCAGGAAGCGGCCGGCCTTTGCCAGTTGAACGCAGGTCATTTCGATGGCGCACTGGTGGAAATAGGTGCCCAGCACCTGTTCCACCGGGTGGCGGATATTGCCGAACGCGCGCATGTAATTGGCGAGCGCCATGTTGCGAAAGCCCGTTTCCGCCTCCGAACGGGCGACCTCCTCATCCACGATGATGTCGTCGTCGCTGGAGAGATAACGCATGAAGCGCAGCATTTCACCGATCACCTCTCGCGGGCGATAGCCCGACAGGATGATGTCGCTGACCACGATGGCGCCCGCGTTGATGAAGGGATTACGGGGAATGCCCTCCTCCGCCTCCAGCTGGACGATGGAGTTGAAGGCATTGCCCGAAGGTTCACGGCCCACCCGGTCCCACAGTTGATCCCCCACGCGGCCCAGCGCCAGGGTGAGCGCGAACACCTTCGAAATCGACTGGATCGAAAAGCCGGTGTCTGCGTCGCCGCCCGAATACACCTGCCCATCGGCCGTTACGATGGCGATGCCGAAACGGTCGGCCGGGACCGCGGCAAGGCTGGGGATATAGGAGGCGACCGTGCCCCGATCCTCCTGCGCAGCCATGGCAGCCACGATTTCCGCTATGATCGCCCCCAGATCCATGACGCAGGGATGTAGCGCGGGCTGCGTCCGGGGGGAAGCGGGCAGGTGACGGGGCGCATGAGCCGTCCGTGACGCATCATCGCCCCGCCCCAACCCAATGCCCTGTCGGCCTTATTTCATCGCGGGCGTCCATTCGGTGTCGACGATGGTCCATTTCGCGCAATTGTCGCAGCCGTCGTCAAGATGCTGGACATAGGCGGTGATCCGCGCGCCATCATCGTTGAAATAGCAATTGCCCGCATCGCTTGCGCTCGCCTTGCCCTGGCCGACCAGCCAGGCAAGGAAGCGGCCATAGATTTCCTCGCCCTTGGCGGCATCGGCCCCGGTGCTGAGCTTGGACGCGAAGAAGGTATTGCCCGCGTCGTGGCTGACCACGCACATATGGTATGCGCCGGTGCCGACGGGCATTTGCGCCATGGCGGTTTGCACCATAGCGGTGGCGATCAGGCAGGCAGCGGTCATCAGTGGACGAAGTCCCATCATCATATCTCTCCGATGTGAAGACCCGCGCCGCCGCTTTAGGATGAAGGCGCGCCATGGCGCAAGCACCGTCCGTCCGCCCCCCGATGCTTTCGCCCGTCCTCCCGCGCTGCTAAGGCGCGTACCATGCTGCGTATCCATCATGTCGCAATCATCGCGTCGGATTATGCCCGATCGCGCCATTTCTATGCCGACATCCTGCGCCTGCCGGTCATCCGGGAAGTGTGGCGGGCCGAGCGGCAGTCGTGGAAATGCGACCTCGATGCGGGGAACGCACAGGTGGAGCTGTTTTCCTTTCCCGATCCCCCGCCCCGCCCCAGCTATCCCGAAGCGCGCGGCCTGCGGCACCTGGCCTTCGCACTTCCCGATCTGGATGCGGAGGTCGCGCGGCTGAATGTACTGGGCGTGGTGACGGAGCCGGTGCGGGTGGACGAATATACCGGGCGGCGCTTCACCTTCTTCGCCGATCCCGATGGCCTGCCGCTCGAACTCTACGAGGATTGAGGGTCCAGCTTTCCGCGCGCGATGACGGCATCGCGCAGGACACTGCGCTGCACCTTGCCCATGGCGTTGCGCGGAATGCGGTCGACCGTGACGTAGCGCACGCTGACCCAGTCGAGCACGGGGGCGAGCGCGGCTTTCAGGGCGTCCTCGTCCGGCGGCGCGGTCCCGTCCGCCTCGATCGCCAGCCAGCATTGCATCGCCCCGTCGGCATCGGGCAGGCCGAAGGCGGCGGCATCCAGCACGCCGGGGCAGCCAAGCGCGGCATCCTCGACGAAGCGGGGCAGGATCTTCTGCCCGCCCACATTCATCATGTCGTCGGCGCGGCCATGCAGGATGATCAGGCCGTCCGCCTCCACCACGCCCAGATCGTTGCTGAGATAGGCGCCGGGGGAGAAGCATTCCGCGCTGCGTTCGGGATCGTCCAGATAACCGGGCGCGACCCGATCGCTGCGCACCTGCACCCGGCCGAGCTGTCCGGGCGGCAGCGGCACGCCACCTTCATCCAGTATCTCGATGGTGACGCCGGGGACGGCGTAGCCCGCCGCGCCGGGTCGGGCGAGAATAGTCGCCAGCGCCGCCGCCGCGATCCCGCTGGTTTCGGTCGTGCCATATTGGCTGACGATGTCGCGGCTCAGCCGCTCGCCGGCCCGCTGCGCCAGCGTGGCGGGCAGCGGGCCGCCGCTGGTCAGCAGCCGCACCGGCCAGGCGGGCACGTCGCCCGGCAGATTGTCGAGCAACCAGCGCAGTTGCGCGGGCACCAGCGAGAGATAGGCCGGGCGCTGCGCCGCGATCGCCACCGCATCCTGCCCGTTGGCGCAGGGCAGGCCAAGCAGCGCCATCTGTCCCTGCCCCCAGCAGGCCAGCATGCTGAAACAGCCCATGATGTTCTGATGCCCCGACAGAGCCAGCCACCCGCCCCGCGCGGTGCCATAAAGGAACTGCGCATTGCGGATCGCCGCATCGATCCGGCCGAAGGTCCAGCCGACCCGCTTCGCCTCCCCCGTGGTGGCCGAGGTGCGCAGGGCGATGCCCACCGCGTCGGTCGGCGGCACGATACGGGGCGTCGCCGGATCAGCGGCTGATGCACGGGCCAGCCAGTCGCGATCGACAATCAGGCTGCGCCCAGGGAGAGCGCGCTCGGGATCGTCGGTCACGCGGAAATCGGCGCGATCGTCCGCCGCGATGGACGATGCGATGCCCCGCCGGGCCAGCGCCAGCACCATGACCCAGTGCAGATAATCATGCGCCAGCGCCACCGACACGATGGCGCCCGGCGCGATCGGCACCTCCGTCAGCAGCGCGGCCATGCGGCCGATGTCCCTATCGAACGCGGCATAGCTGACATCGCGTTCGGGCAGGCGAACGGCCAGCGCATCGGGCGTCAGGCGGGCGTGATAGGCGACATATTGGTCGAACATGGCTGGCCGCCTCTTCCTCTCGCTGCGCCGCTTGTAGGGGACTGTGCGGCCCTGCGCGCCGATGCGCAAGGGCATGGAGCGCTGGCGCGCGATCGGACTAGCCCGACAAGGCCCTCTGTTTCCCCGTCTCCGACAACATGATATTCGTTTTGAATGAGCTATGCGGGTGATCCGGTCCGGCAATTCGTCTCTTCAAATGGCGAGATGCGATGTTCCATCCGCCAGCGTGAAGATGGATTATTCCAGATCGTGTACGATGGCACCGTTCTGCCCGACGGAACGCAGCCCTACTGGATGGAGGATCGAGTGGTGAGCGGAATATTCGCGACCGCAGAGCTCGCTGAAGCAGAATTGCAGCGCGGAGCGGCGGGTCAATGGGTTCTAGAAAGCTAATCCGAAAACATCCGCTATCGCTTTACGTTATCCGAAGCCGCCGGTCAGCAGGTCATCCCTCTTTACGGTTCAGAATGCTTTCCAAGGAGCTGGTAGCGGATTTTCGTTTAGCCAAGAATTGTTCCGCGCCGCCCCACCTTCGTCAAAGTGACGGCTGACGGAGCAGTGCTCAAGAAAACGCCCCCTCCGCATGGTGCGGAGAGGGCGGTTTTCTTTTCGGCATGCCGCGAATGCGCGCGACCACGCCGGGTGGGGATCAGTTCTTTTCCTGATCCACCAGCCCCGTTCGCACCGATCCAGGAGCATCGTCGCCGGCAGCTTGCGCGCGGTTTTCCTCGATCGGGTGCGCTGCGCGGCGTTGCGGGCGGCCTTCCAGCTCGGGCTGGCCGGCGCGGTTGCTCGGGCACGTAAGTTCTTGACGAAGAAACGGCCCGACTGGATGTCGGCCAGAACGCGCTTCATTTCCTTCTTCGTTTCGTCGGTGATGATGCGCGGGCCGGTGGTGATGTCGCCATATTCGGCCGTGTTGCTGATCGAATAGCGCATGTTGGCGATGCCGCCTTCATACATCAGGTCGACGATCAGCTTCAGTTCGTGCAAGCATTCGAAATAGGCCATTTCGGGCGCATAGCCGGCCTCCACCAGCGTTTCGAAGCCCGCCTGCACCAGCGCGGTTGCGCCGCCGCACAGCACCGCCTGCTCACCGAACAGGTCGGTTTCGCATTCCTCGCGGAAATTGGTTTCGATGATGCCGCTGCGCCCGCCGCCGACGCCCGAAGCATAGGACAGGGCGACGTCATGCGCGTTGCCCGATGCATCCTGATGTACCGCGATCAGGCACGGCACGCCGCCGCCGCGCACATATTCGCTGCGCACGGTGTGGCCCGGCCCCTTGGGCGCAATCATGATGACGTCGATGTCTGCGGGCGGTTCGATCAGGCCGAAATGGACGTTGAGGCCATGGGCGAAGGCGAGCGCCGACCCGGGGCGCATATTGCCCTTGATATCGTTTTCATAGATCGCGGCCTGATGCTCGTCGGGGGCCAGGATCATCAGCACGTCGGCCCACTGTGCCGCTTCCTTGTTGGGCAGCACCTTGAACCCGGCATTTTCCGCCTTCTTGGCCGATGCCGAACCGGGGCGCAGGGCAATCGCGACTTCCGCCACGCCGCTGTCGCGCAGGTTCTGCGCATGAGCGTGCCCCTGGCTACCATAGCCCAGAATGGCGACCTTCTTGCCCTTGATAAGGCCGATGTCGGCATCCCGATCATAATAAACGCGCATGTATCTCTTCCCTTTTAGTCCGCTCAAAACTGCCCTCCCGCCGGCGGGAGGATGTGAATGACCCGCGCGGGCATGTGCCGCCGGACCGATGTTGGATGAGGGTGTCTTGCGAGGCGACGGGGCCTTGAAGGCCCTTACCCTCCCACCGCCCGATGGCGGCAGGCCCCTGCCCCTTTCCCACGCGGGAAGGGGGTGAAATTCAAACCGCTTCCTTGCCGCGCACCATGCCGACCACGCCGGTGCGGCCAACCTCCACCAGGCCGATCTGGCGCATCAGGTTGACGAAGGTGTCGATCTTGTCGGTCGTGCCGGTGATTTCGAAAATGAAGCTTTCGATCGTTGTGTCGACCGGCTTGGCCCGGAATACATCGGCCAGGCGCAGCGCCTCGATCCGGTTTTCGCCGGTGCCCGCCACCTTCACCAGCGCCAGTTCGCGTTCGACGAAGGGGCCGACTTCGGTCAGGTCCGTCACCTTGTGGACCGGCACCAGCCGGTCGAGCTGCGCCATGATCTGGTCGATCTGCGCGGGCGGGCCGTTGGTCACAATAGTGATGCGGCTGATCTTGTGATCCTGCGTGATGTCCGCGACGGTCAGGCTTTCGATATTATAGCCGCGCGCGGTGAACATGCCCGCGATGCGCGCCAATATGCCTGCCTCATTCTCGACCGTGATCGACAGGACGTGCCGCTCGCTCTGTTCTTCCTTGATATGCATTATTCGTCTTCCCCCTGCGGCGCGCCGTCCGGCCCCGCCGCGTCGTCGGCCGCCTGCTGCTTGTTCTGCCTTTCCCGGTCGATCTGCACGGTTCCGGCAAAGGCATAGGCCCAGGTGCCTTCATGCGTGCGATGCGCCATGCGGACCGGAAAGCCGACCACCGCATCGAAAATCCGCCCGATCCTTTCCCCGACATAGCGGGGTCCGATCAGCAGCCGGGCATAATGATGGTCGTGATAGTCGAAGCCCTGGTCCAGCTGCACTTCCCAATGGTCGGCGCCTTCATCGGCATGATCGATCGTCCAGCCCGACAAGGTGCTGGTCCCCGCTTCGCTTTCGAAGTTCCACGGTTCGCTGATATGCAGTTTCAGATGCAGGTGCCGGGTCATCGGGCCGCGCCTTTTTACACCAGAGCTTTCGCTTCGTCCGCCATCGTGCCCGACACCTTGTTGCCGGGTCGCAGCAGCATGTCGGTGTGCGCCGCGCCTGACGGGATCATCGGGAAGCAGTTGGACAAGCCTGCGCCACGCGGCAATCGACCATCACCGGGCCGTGCGTGGTCGAGCATCCGGCGGATGCCGTCGTCCAGCTCGCTGCATCGTCTTCGATGCCGGATGCCCTTCCAGCCATAGGCTTCGGCCAGTTTCACGAAATCGGGCAGGCTGTCCGAATAGCTGTTCGAATAGCGGCTTTCATAGGTCAGTTCCTGCCACTGGCGGACCATGCCCATATATTCGTTGTTGAGGATGAAGACCTTGACCGGCAGGCGGTATTGGCTGGCGGTGCCGAGTTCCTGGATGTTCATCTGGATCGACGCTTCGCCCGCAATGTCGATCACCAGCGCGTCGGGATGCCCAAGCTGCGCGCCGATGGCGGCGGGCAGGCCGTAGCCCATCGTGCCGAGCCCGCCTGAGGTCAGCCACTTGTTCGGCTTCTCGAACCCGAAATACTGCGCCGCCCACATCTGGTGCTGGCCGACCTCGGTCGAGATGATGGGCTCGGGCTTGCGGTGAGCGCAGGGCGCCGTTCCACCGGCGTTCGCTGCGGCATGAGGCATGATCGGTGCCTCACCATCGTTCGGGATAGTCGAGGCTGCGGCGCGCCTGCCACCCGGCGATGCGCGCCCACCATTCGCCAAGATCCGCGGCCTTGTGCCCGCGCTCCTTCCACAGCGTGATCATGTCGGCCATGGCGCTGCCGCAATCGGCGATGATCGGCAGGTCGACGGCGACTGTCTTGTTGATCGAGCTGCGGTCGATGTCGATGTGGATCTTCTTGCTGTTGGGCGAGAAGGCGTCCAGCCGCCCGGTCACCCGGTCATCGAAACGCGCGCCGATGCAGACCATCAGGTCGCACGGTTCATCGCCATATTGGCCTCATAGGTGCCGTGCATCCCCAGCATGCCCAGCCACTGCTTCGACGTTGCCGGGAACGCGCCCAGACCCATCAGCGTGGAGGTGACAGGCGCGCCGGTGATGTCGGCCAACTCGCGCAGCAGCTCCGCGCTTGCCTCGACCCGGCATTGATGACGCCGCCGCCGGTGTAGAGGATCGGCCGTTCCGCCGCGGCCAGCATTTCGACCGCCGTTTCGATCAGGCGCGGATCGCCCTTCGTCTGCGGGCGGTAGCTGGGATGCTCGCGCGCCTCCGGCCGGGCATAGGGCGCGGTGGCGACCTGAACGTCCTTGGGAATGTCGATGACGACCGGGCCGGGGCGGCCGGACGTGGCGATATGGAACGCCTCGTGAATGACCTCGGCCAGCTTGCCGGGGGACTTCACCAGATAATTGTGCTTGGTGCAGTGGCGCGTGATGCCAACAGTATCCGCCTCCTGAAAGGCATCGGTGCCGATCAGGTGCGTCGCGACCTGCCCGGTGATGACGACCATCGGAATGGAATCCATCAGCGCATCGGTAATGCCGGTGATTGCGTTGGTTGCGCCCGGGCCGGAGGTGACCAGCACCACGCCGGGCTTGCCGGTGGAGCGGGCATAGCCTTCCGCCACGTGGGTCGCGCCTGCTTCGTGGCGCACCAGCATGTGACGGATGCGTTCGGATGATTATACAGCGCGTCGTAAATCGGCAGCACCGCGCCGCCAGGATAGCCGAATACCGTATCGACCCCCAGGTCGATCAGGCATTCCACCAATATGTCCGCGCCGCTTTTCTCGGCCACTTCTGATCTCCTGATGGATGGCGACGGGGCGGGAATTTCCGCCGTTGGCCGCCATCGGTCCACATCGTGCGCGCGCCTTGCTCCTATCGGCGCACGCTGGCAAGGCGGCGCTGATATTTGTCACAATATGACTTGTCAACATCTAATATTGAAATTTAGTTGCCAAATGATCGATGTTTTTGTCATCAATCTCTTCGTTAACGCGCAGCCAGTCGGCGGCGGCTGGTTCGCGAACCAGGTATATTGCCGCTTGGCATATTGGCGGGTGGCCGCCTGCGCCCGCGCGATCATCATTTCCTCGGTCGATCTCGCCGCGATGATGGGCCAGGATTTCCGGCACGCCGATGGCGCGCATCACCGGCAGGTCGGGCGAGAGGCCACGCGCGCCCAGCGCTAGCGCCTCCGCCTCCCCGCCTTCGTCCAGCATCGTCAGGAAACGCCGGTCGCATCGTTCGCGCAGCCACTCGCGCGGCGGCAGCAGGATCATCGGGCATAGCGATATACGCTGGCCGATGCCGCCCTGCGTCCGCTTCTGCCATTCGCCGATCGGCGTTCCCGTCGCGCGCACCACTTCGAGCGCGCGGGCGACGCGGGTGGTGTCGCTGGACCGCAGGCGCGCGGCGGCCACCGGATCTTCCCGCAGCAGTGCCGCGTGCGCCTTGTCCACCGGCATCGCGCGGACCGCTTCACGCACCGCAGGGTCGATCGGCGGGATCGGGGCTATCCCCTCCAGCAGGGTGCGCAGGTAAAGGCCGGTGCCGCCGACCAGAATGGGCAGCATATCCGCCGCATGCGCCGCGTCGATTTCCGCCCGTGCGTCCCCCGCCCATTGCGCCGCCGAGCAGCTGTCGGCGCCATCGATATAACCGAACAGGCGATGCGGCGCGCGGGCCATCTCGGCAGCGTCGGGCCGGGCCGACAGCAGGCGCAGATCGGCATAGACCTGGCTGGCGTCAGCGTTGATGATGACGGCGCGGCCATGCCGTTGCGCCAGCGCAAGCGCCAGCGCGCTCTTGCCGCTGGCGGTCGGCCCGGCAATAAGCGCGACCTTCGGCGCAGATTCGCTGTTCGTGGGGGAAGATTGCATGACCATGTTCGTCGCCACCTTAGTCGCAGAAGGCGCTCTGGGGCAGGGGGAAGTGGACGGCGCGGCCTCGGGCCTTTCCGCAGCCGGCTTCGCACCCGCCGATCCCGTGTGGATCGAAGCGGGCAGCGCCGCCGACATCGGCTTTGATGGCGACATGGGCGCGGCCCGCGCCCTGCTGCAATCGCTGCCCGGCGGTTTCGACGTGGTGGTGCAGCCGCGCGCCACCCGTGCCAAGAAGCTGATCGTCGCCGACATGGATTCGACCATGATCACCGTCGAGTGCATCGACGAACTGGCCGATTATGCCGGAATCAAGGCGCAGGTCGCCGACGTGACAGAACGGGCGATGCGCGGCGAACTGGACTTCGCGCAGGCGCTGACCGCGCGCGTCGCTCTGCTGAAGGGGTTGGCGGACGAAGTGATCGACCAGTGCCGCACCGAACGGGTCGTCATCATGCCGGGGGCGAAGGCGCTGGTGCAGACGATGCGCGCGCGCGGGGCAGAAGCGATCCTGGTGTCCGGGGGGTTCACCCGCTTCACCGGGCCGGTGGCGCAGGAGATCGGCTTTAACGCCAATGTCGCCAATGTGCTAGGGATCGAGGGCGGGATGCTGTCGGGCGAGGTCGCCTTTCCCATCGTCGACGCCGCGCGGAAGCGCACCGAGCTGGACGCGGCGATCGCGCGGCTGGGCATCGACCGGGCGGAAAGTCTGGCGGTGGGCGATGGCGCGAATGACATCCCGATGATCGAGGGCGCGGGCCTTGGCGTCGCCTATCACGGCAAGCAGAAACTACGCGCGGCGGCCGATGCGGAAATCAACCATGGCGACCTGCGCGTGCTGCTCTATGCGCAGGGGCTTCCCAAGGCTGACTGGGCGACACAGGACTGACGGGCACCGGGACTAACGGCGCGAGGTCCGACACCCCCCTCTCCTCTTCCGCATCGCAACCCATCGTTTCCCGTTTCGGCACTGGAACTTGTCGGCGGCGCAGCCTATTTCTCCGTTCGTCCGACACGGAGGAGACTTTCATCATGCGCGCAACCCTGTTTTCCGCGGCCATCGCCGCCGCGGTGCTGACCGCCCTGCCCGTCACGGCGCAGGCCCCCGCCGGCAAGCCCGGCTCCGCCGACCCGACCAAGGTCGCCGCCGGCAGCTACGCCATCGATCCTGGCCATACCCAGATCTTGTTCGCTTACGACCATATGGGCTTTTCGCAGAATATGGGCGTGATCGCGATGCCGACCGGCACGCTGGCGCTGGACCCGGCCAAGCCCGAAGCGGCCAAGGTTTCGGTGACGATCCCCGTCGCCAACTTGCGCACCGGCATCCCCAAGCTCGACGAACATCTGATGGGCGCGCAGTTCTTCGACAGCGCGAAGTTCCCCAACGCCACCTTTGAATCCACGGGCGTCAAGGTGGACGGCACCACCGCCGACATCACCGGCAACCTGACCATCAAGGGCAAGACCGTGCCGGTGACGCTGGACGCGGTGTTCTATGGCGCTGGGGCAAATCCCATGTCCAAAAAGACGACGATCGGCTTCACCGCCACCACGACCGTCAAGCGCAGCGCATTCGGCATGGATCTGGCCGCGCCGATCGTCGACGATGCCATCCAACTGAAGATCGTCGCCGCGTTCGAGAAGCAATAAGCTTTTCGGCTTAAAGCAACGAACGAAACCGCGCGTCGGGAACGGCGCGCGGTTTTCTGTTACGCGGGCTATGCGGACGATTTTTACTTTGGGAAATTGCTCGCTTCTGGTGCGTAGCAGACTGGGGGGCATCAAAAATTGCTTGAAAGCAGACCCTTATCTTCAAACAAAATTAGCTAGAACTGTTTAGGCGTTCCCGTGAGGGAGATATCTATGCGCCGATTAGCTGTGTTAGGTCTTATGGGATTTATCGTTGCCAGCCCATTGGAGGCACAGGCATCAGACAGCGCCGACCTCGCTACTCGGTTTTTTAATACCATTCCCGATGTCTGCTTTCAAACTGCGCGAGGGAAGCCTCCAACACGAGAAAATGCGGCAAGCCTCCTCCTCGAACCTACGTCCGAAGCTCCTTCGACGGTGAAAACCCATTTCAGTCGCGTTCCCACATGGTTTAGATTGAAGACGCAGCCAGACGAAGTCTTTATTGGAGTGGGAGACAGTCCTGGAGCTTGTCATGTCGTGCTGGCTAACACTAGGCAGACGGTGGAAGTCCGAACTAAGGTTGCCGCACTTTTAAAGGCCGGTGGTTTCCAAGTTGTTCATGAAAACACAATTCCCGGCTCAGACATTGACGTGCTTTTCGTATCAAGAGCACCTGATGGCTACATGCTGATTTCTCTACAGGCTCCTCGATCTGTGGTGCGGGATGGCGTCGGCGATCAAGGAGCGGTTCATGTCAAACTTATGCCAGCGGCCATGTTTGAAGCGATGATATCTAAGCGGTGAGATGTCAGGTTTCTAGAACTTTGCAGAACTGATCGAATGACCGCGACTGGTCGTGTTCGGAAAGGGCGTTCCGATAAAGGGGCGGAACAGCCCCCCGATCCGGAAGCCCTCCTCCTCAACGCCCGCGCCAACATTCGGTGCGCTCGCTTCCCATAATTCGATATGGTTTGCTAACCATCATCGGTTAGAAGCGCCATGCCATGTCCCGCAACGGCCTTCTTCGCCTGCTACGACTTACGCGCCCTTGGGCGTGAACAGCGGCTTGCGCCTGCGTGGCGCCCGCATCGCCTGAGGGCATTGAAAACCGACATTGCAAAGCCGCCCAATGCTGGTAGGCGCGCATCGAACATTCGTTACGCCCCGACGCATTCGGCCCAAGACAAGCAGGCAGAGATCATCGTGACCATGTTGCTGGACCCGTCCGTAAAATACCGCCCCTTTCCGCAGGTCGAATTGCCCGACCGCCGATGGCCGTCGAACATCATCACGAAGGCGCCCCGCTGGCTTTCGACCGACATGCGCGACGGCAATCAGGCGCTGATCGACCCGATGGACAGCGAGAAGAAACAGCGTTTCTTCGACCTGCTCTGCCGCATCGGCGTCAAGGAGATCGAGGTCGGCTTCCCGTGCGCGACCGAGTTCGATTTCATTTCCGGCCTGATCCGCGATGGCAAGGTGCCGCAGGACGTGACGGTCCAGGTGCTGACGCAGGCCCGCCGCGACCTCATCGAAACAACCTTTCAATCGCTGAAAGGCGCACCGCGCGCCATCGTCCACGTCTATAACGCGGTGTCGCCCGCCTGGCGGCGGATCGTGTTCGGCATGGACCGCAAGGATATCAAGCAGATCGCGATCGACGCGGCAAAGATCCTGCGCGACGAGGCCGCCAAGCAGCCCGACACCGAATGGATGTTCCAATATTCGCCGGAAACCTTCTCCACCGCTGAACTGGATTTCAGCCTGGAATGCTGTGAAGCGGTGATGGACATCCTGCAGCCCACGGCCGACCGGCCGCTGATCCTGAACCTGCCCGCGACGGTGGAGGCGGCGACGCCCAATATCTACGCCGATCAGGTCGAATGGATGTGCCGCCATATCTCCGCACGGGACAAGGTGGTGATTTCGCTGCACACCCACAACGACCGGGGCACCGGCGTCGCGGCGGCGGAACTTGGCATGATGGCGGGTGCCGACCGGGTCGAGGGATGCCTGCTGGGCAATGGCGAGCGCACGGGCAATTGCGATCTGGTGACGGTTGCGCTCAACATGTACACGCAGGGCGTCCACCCGCAGCTCGACTTTTCCGACATCGACGAAATCGTCAACACGGTCGAATATTGCACCAATATCAAGGTGCATCCCCGCACGCCTTATGCCGGTGATCTGGTGTTCACCGCCTTTTCCGGCAGCCATCAGGACGCCATCAAGAAGGGGTTCGCCGCGCAGCAGGCCCGCAACGACCAGCAGTGGGACGTGCCCTATCTGCCGATCGACCCGATGGATCTGGGTCGCGATTACGAAGCGGTCATTCGCGTCAATTCGCAATCGGGCAAGGGCGGCGTCGCCTGGGTTCTGGAGCAAGACAAGGGGTTCAAGCTGCCCAAGAAGATGCAGGCCGATTTCAGCCGCGTCGTACAGGCGCTGGCCGATGAGAGCAGCCGCGAACTCAACGCCGCCGACATCTGGGGGGCGTTCCGGGCGCATTATCATCTTGACGCCGAGCAGCCAGTGAAGCTGGTCGATTATCATGAAGGGCTGGCCGTGCCGGGCGGTTCCGGCCGCAGCTTCGTGGGCCGAATCGAGATGCGGGGAGAGGCGCGGTCGATTTCCGGCCGGGGCAACGGCCTGATCTCCTCCGTCCTCGCTGCCCTGCGCGACGGGCTGAGCGTGGAAATGGACGTCGTCGATTACAGCGAGCACGCGATCGGTGCTGGCACCGATGTGCAGGCGGCGGCCTATGTCGAGTGCGTCAGCGCTGATGGGGTGAAGGTGTTCGGCGTGGGGCTGGATCAGGATGTCGCTACGGCATCGGTGCGTGCCGCGCTGTCGGCGGCGAACGGGCTGCTCGCGCGGCGCGGCTAGGCGTTTGTCGGCAGGCCCGGCGCCCTTCGGATAGGCGAAAAGCGTGCCGTTTTCGCGCAGGCACGTTTTCACGCTGGAGAAATGCGAAGGGCTTTACCTTCACGTCAATTGGACTAGGCTACCCGCCAATTCCATGCGCCCGGCGCATGGTGCGATTTAGGAGAGCCTTAGCCCATGACCCTGCCTTCCCCGCTGTTCGACCGGCTGCGCCTGCCCGTCATGGGTTCGCCGATGTTCATCCTGTCCGGGCCGGAACTTGTGATCGCGCAGTGCAAGGCCGGGATCGTGGGCAGCTTTCCTGCCCTCAACGCCCGGCCGCAAAGCCAGCTGGACGAATGGCTGCACCAGATTACCGAGGAACTGGCCGCGCACGACCGCGACCATCCCGAACGCCCCGCCGCACCCTTCGCCGTCAATCAGATCGTCCATCGGTCCAACAATCGGCTGGAAGAGGACATGACGACCTGCGCCAAGTGGAAGGTGCCGATCGTCATCTGCTCACTTGGTGCGCGGGAGGATGTCTATACCGCCGTGCGCAGCTGGGGCGGCATCAGCTTTCACGACGTCATCAACGACATGTTCGCGCACAAGGCGATCGAGAAGGGAGCGGACGGCCTGATCCCCGTCGCGACGGGCGCGGGCGGCCATGCCGGCACCCTGTCCCCCTTTGCCCTGATGCAGGAAATTCGCAGCTGGTTCGATGGTCCGGTCGCGCTGTCGGGCGCGATCGCGCATGGCCGCTCGGTACTGGCCGCGCGCGCTTTGGGCGCTGACCTCGCCTATGTCGGCAGCGCGTTCATCGCGGCGGAGGAATCGCGGGCGGAGAGCGATTACAAACAGGGCATCGTCGATGGCCATGCCAGCGACATCATCCGCAACCTGTTCACCGGCGTGCACGGCAATTACCTGCGCCAGTCGATCGTCGCGGCAAGCGCGATCGACAACCTGCCGCAAGCAGCCCCGGCGCATTAATTCGGCATGGCAGGAAGCAGGCGAAAAGGCGTGGCGCGACATCTGGGGCTGCGGTCAGGGGATCGGCGCGGTGCACAGGGTGGAAAGCGCCGCCGCCATCGTCGATCGACTGGCGAACGAATATGCCGCCGCGAAGATGACGGTCTACGCTGAGCTGCTACCGGCGGGTTCCATGGAAACGCCGCCGCAGGCCAGGCATCACCGGTGCGCTGCTCCCTTGACCAGATGCGTGATCCGGCGCGCGACCAGCCAGCTGACCGGCACGGCGATCAGGAACCCGGCCAGCGCCGCCAGCAGGATGAAGCGGCCGGATGTGTGCCCGGTACTGAGCGCCGTGGTGACCAACATGCCCATGATGGTCGTGCCGATCATGAAATGAAGAATGAATGTCGGCCGTCCTGCATGGCCTGTCTCCCTTGTCCGAGCAGACCTATCAGGCGATGGGCAAGGGCATTGATCTGGCGCAGCCAGCGACCGGCGGGATTGAATTCCTGGCTGCCCGGATCGGTGACCCACGCGATTGGTGGGAAGGCGGAGAACTGCATCGCGCTCGCCGCTTGCCCTCCAGGCGAACAGCTTTTCGCGCCAGATCCACATGCTTGGCCGCTCCGACGCGATCAGCGTCTGACGCGCGAGGAAGAAGCTGGTTTCCATCATCTTGAACTGCTGGCCACAGCGATCGACCGTCTTCAGCACGGCGGGAACGTAGCAATACGTAACC
>JAXHOI010000011.1:0-53202 GCA_034519505.1 Sphingobium sp.
AAGTTACGTATTGCTCGGATCAGATAGCGGGTGGAGCGCCGCATTCCAAACCATGCGAAGCGCCCCCCTGCCCGTCTCAGGGCATCGAACGTCACGTCGGGCGTGTTGGCTGATCCGAAGGCGTCGATGATCAGGGTAACCGCAACCCCCCTCTGCCGCGCTGCGAGCAGGGCGTCCAGCACCTTGCCCCCACTCTCATCGGCCGCAAAGATATAATAATAGAGTTTCAGGCTGACCCGCGCCTCGTCGATCAGCGTGATCAGCGCCGACAGCAAATCCGGGCCATGTTCGATGACCCGCAGCTGGTTGCCCGCGACCATAGCACCGATGCGACCGGCGCTTCCTGGCGGCACGTCGCGATCGGGCGCGTCGCATGGCTGTGTCGCTTGGGCATCCATATCTTGAGCTTGCCTCTTCCCGATTGCAAAGACCAGTCCCCGCGCCTTTGCAACCTTGCAGCCGAACGCACTTCATCGTCAGGTTTGACTTAGGCCTCTCGCGCTGCTAGGCGGCCGACTTTCTATATTCACGGCTTTTTCCCAAAGGATTCGCTGCATGGCGCGCGTTACCGTCGAAGATTGCATCGACAAGGTTACCAACCGTTTCGACCTCGTTCTTCTGGCTGCGCAGCGTGCGCGCGCCATTTCGGGCGGTGCCGAATTGACCATCGATCGCGATCGCGACAAGAACCCGGTTGTCGCGCTGCGCGAGATCGCAGAAGAAACCGTTACGCCTGACGAACTGCGTGAAGACGTGGTATCTTCGTTGCAGAAGGTGCAGGTCGATGACGATGACATGCCCGATGAAATCGGTTCGATCAGCGCATCGGCAGAAGCGCTGCGGCTGACCGCCGCTGCGCCGCCGCGCAACCAGAATATCGGCGGCGACTACGACGGCTGATCGGTCCGCACGACAGGTTTGGAGAGGGAGCGAAGGCCCGACCGTCCACAGTGACGGCGGGCCTTTCCCCTATTGAGCGCGGTTATCTGATCCGGCACCAGCAACAGCAGGGAAGAGGGCCGAATTGGCCCCAATTCCCGCCATTAGTAGCGAGTTTGTTAAGCATTCGACCCTAGGGTTTTAGCCAGAGGTCTCATGCACAAGCGCCTTGCCGATCATACCAACAGCGCCCTGCGACGCTGGCTGAAGATGCACAAGGCTTTGTGCGTCCTGGCGTTGGTCGCCGCGCTGATCGGCATCCTGGAACTGGGCCAGCCCATCGATCTTTCCTTGCGCCTGATCCGTAACAAGGCCCGGCAACACCCCGCAAGCGGACAAGTGGTCGTCATCGGCATCGATGACAAGTCGCTTGCCCGCTTCGGACCCTGGCCTTGGAATAACGCGTTGATTGCAAAAGTGAATGATCGCCTTTTTGCAGCGGGCGCGGATCGCGTTTTCATCAATCTGCAGCTTCAAGGCAGCGGCACGCCCGGGGACAAGGCGCTAGTGCGGTCGATCGCCGCACATCCAGGAAAGGTCTATGCCGCTGCTGCCGTAAGCGCAGACGAAAAGTCGATGATGCCGATGCCGGAGCTGGCTGGGAAGGCGCAGACAGTCAGCACGGTGCGCTGGATTCAGGCCTATTGGAACGGCGTCGCCGCTGTCCCCTACAGCAAGCGAATCGACGGTCGACTTTATCAGACCATGGATGCTGCCATTGCGCGCGTTAGCGGCGGGGAGGACAACAGCTTTCCGATCGACTATTCTATCCAACCCCGGTCAATCCCCTATATCAGCATCGCTGATCTGCTGACTTCGCCACAAGCCGCCCAATCGGTCGCCGGCAAGGATGTGCTGATAGGTTTCAACAGTGATTCCCTCGGCCTGATGCTGAGCGTTCCAGGACACGGCCGCGCTTCGTCGACCATGATCATCGCCATGGGGGCCGAAACACTGAAACAGGGTCGGCCAGTTTCGCTGGGCTGGTGGCCAAGTTGGCTGATTGCGCTTTGCGCGTCGGCCCTCGTCCTGCACGGAAGCCAGCGCGTTCTCAGCCGCATAGCCGGCCCCTTGGGCCTGGTCGCAATCCTGTTGCTTCCGCTTGCGCTCGATGCCTCTCACATCAACATGGACATCGTTGCTGGGCTTGTCCTGTCCATCGGCGCAATGATCCAGCTCGCGTGGCGGCGCTTTGGCGCACGCCAGCGCAATGTCGGCTCCATCAATCCGGTTTCCGGCCTGCTGACGACGAATGCCATTCGGCATGACGATGGTGTGGATGACCGCCTGCTGATCGCCGCGCGTATCCGTCATTTCGCAGATGTGGTGTCGACATTGCCGCCGCATGCCGAACAGGCGCTCACGACACAGATCGTCAGCCGCCTGCAGTTCGGCGTCGGCAACGGACAGCTGCTGCACGGCGATGACGGGAACTTCTTCTGGTTGGCCGACCAGGCCGAACTGGAAACCGTTATCGAACAGTTTCAGGCGCTGCATGTGATCTTTCGCAATCCCATACGGGTCATGGACAAAAGCTTCGACGTCGATGTGTCGTTCGGCCTCGACCGGGAAATCGAAGGCCCCCTGTCGCACCGCCTCGTCAGCGCGCTCGCCGCGGCCCATAGCGCGGAGCAGGAGAACACGTGCTGGAAGCTGCACGATCCAGCAGCCGCCGGTGCGAAGGAGTGGTCGCTTTCTCTGCTTGGAGAGCTCGATCAGGCGCTCATGAGCGGCCGGGTTTGGGTCGCTTATCAACCCAAGTTCAACCTGCACAGTCGGCAAATGTGCGGTGCCGAAGCGCTGGTCCGCTGGACACACGAAACGCGCGGGCCCATCAGTCCCCAGCAATTCGTCGAGATGGCCGAACGGCATGGCCGCATCGGCAAGCTGACGGAATTTGTTCTCAACGATGCATTGGCGCTAGCCAAGCGCGTGCTTTCGATCGATCCCGAATTCCAGATGTCGGTGAATATTTCGCCTAGTCTGCTGAGCGAAAGCGGCCTGTATGGAATGGTTATCGATGCCCTGGCGCGCAACGACCTGCCAGCGCATTGCCTGATCCTGGAAGTGACCGAGACGGCGGCGATTGCAGAAGGGCGGATTGCCGCACAGACACTGGCCGAGTTCGAGGCGCTCGGCGTCGGCCTCTCGATCGACGATTACGGAACCGGTCTGTCCACGCTTGAATATCTTCGGAAAATTCCCGCGAGCGAACTCAAGATCGACCGCCGTTTTACCTCGGAACTCTGCTCCAGCCCGGCGGATCAGGTCGTGATGAAATCGACCATCCAACTGGCTCATGCGTTGGGCATGAAGGCATGTGCGGAAGGCATAGAGACGGCCGAGGAGCTGTATATCCTCACGGGCATGGAATGTGACGTCGGTCAGGGGTTCCACCTTGCCCGGCCCGGCGCAGCCGACGACATCATTTCGCTGGCAGGCCAGCAGGACATACTGCGCACCCTTCACGGCTGACCCACTGCAAAGGGCGAATCCCGGTGGCGGACCCCGTCCGTAATGGACCGTTTGCCAGCCATCCAAATGAAATAAAACAATTTCCTTGACAGGTCAGGCGCGTGCCACGCCCGCGCCATCCGACCCGCCGACTATTATCAGCCCATTTCAAAGCATCACCACAGCGTGGATAAATTTATCTTGAAAAATAAGAAGGTTAATCCGTTGTAAAGGAAAATGCTTAACGATAGAACTGTGGATGGCCGAACTGATTCGGCTGCCCAGGCTATGGGGGACATAATGAAGAAGACCGTTGCGAAGAATCGTCCGGCGCCTGCTCGCTGGAGCTTCTGGGACTGGGTCTGGGGTGGCAGCTGGGGCTGATTACCTCGGGGCGTCCAGCCTCTTGAACAAGGGAAAGCCCTCGCTCTTGCGGGGGCTTTCTTTTTTGGCCGGATCGGATGAGGCAACAGCCCCGCCGCGAAGCGAGTGGTCCACCGATTTAAGGCGCAGTTACAGGGCCTCGGCGTAGTCCATCAGTCGCGCCAGCGCGCTGCTTGCTGGTGGATCGGCAAGGCGATCATGCCCCGCCATCCGCAACATCTCGTTCCAAAGATGCAGGCACAGCGACTCCCGGGGGATGGTGAACTGCTCGCCCGCCGCCATGGGGCGCAGCAGTTGCGCCGCCCGGCTGCAATGCAGCGGGTAGAAGCTGTCGGTCGGCAGAAGATGCTGCCAACTGCCATGCTCCCACGCCAGCGCAGTCAGAAGATGCGGGCCTATGACACCCCAAACCGTGACGCCCTTCATCCGCTCTGCCACCATCAGTGCATCGTCCAGCATCGCGTGGTGCTGCGGGATTCCCAATACCGCACCATTTACCAGGCAGGCGTCCTGTCGCGCGATCAACCAAGGGCGATCCGGCCAGTCGGGGCGCAGGCAGATGATGTCGGTATCAATCCACACCAGCCCCGTCTGACGGATCATCGCGTAGCGAAAATGGTCGGAAAACTGGGCCACCGTTCCTGCATGTTGTCCGCGATCGGCATGATAGAGCCAGTGCGCGGGCAAGACCTCCTCCGCATCGCACAGCATCACGCCGTCGGGCACTGCCATCTCCGCATAAGCATATAGCCGAACGCTGTGCCCATGGCGGACGAAGGAGCGCAGACAGGCACGCTCCATGCGGGAGAGCGCGCCATGGAAGAAGGTCCCGAAGGCCGTCATTTAGGACTGACCCTCTGCACCGGCGCACCGTCGGATTGCCACCGCCAGAAAGAAGGGCGAGCAATCCGCATTGCCCGCCCCTCCATCGTCATGTTTCCTGTCGGCCTGTCTTCAGGCGCCCAGCGGCGTCGGATCGCCGAACGGGCCCTGCCGCTTGCGCGTCTTGGGGATCGACGTGCCCACCTGCGGGATATTGCTCGGCTTGATCTTCGTGCCGTCGTCACGGGTGATCTCACCCTTGTCGAGCAGCGCTTTGATCTCATCGCCCGACAGAGTCTCATACTCCAGCAGTGCATTGGCCAGCAGGTGCAACTGATCCTGATGATCGGTCAGCAGTTTCTTCGCCTTCACATAACCGCTGTCGACGATGGCACGGATTTCGTGATCGATCGCCTTGGCCGTTTCGTCCGACATGTGCACGCGCTGGCTTTGCGAATAGCCCAAGAACGTCTCGCCCTGCTGCTCTTCATACTGCAGCGGACCCAGCTTGTCCGACATGCCCCACTGGGTCACCATGTCGCGCGCCAGTTTCGTCGCATATTGGATGTCGCCACTCGCGCCTGAAGACACCTTGTCATAACCGAAGATGATCTCTTCGGCGACACGCCCGCCCATGGACACCGCCAGGTTCGCGTACATCTTGTCCCGGTGATAGCTATAGCTGTCCCGTTCGGGCAGGCGCATGACCATGCCCAGCGCGCGACCGCGCGGAATGATGGTCGCCTTGTGGATTGGGTCGGACGCCGGCTCGTGCACGGCGACGATGGCATGACCAGCCTCGTGATAGGCGGTCATCTTCTTTTCATCCTCGGTCATGACCATTGAGCGGCGCTCCGCGCCCATCATGACCTTGTCCTTGGCTGCTTCGAATTCATCCATGGCGACAAGCCGCTTTCCGCGACGCGCTGCCATCAGGGCTGCCTCGTTCACCAGATTGGCAAGATCCGCGCCGGAAAAGCCCGGCGTGCCGCGCGCAATGGTACGGGCATTCACGTCCGGTGCCAGCGGCACCTTCTTCATGTGAACGGCCAGGATCTTCTCGCGTCCCTCGATGTCGGGCCGCGGCACGACAACCTGGCGGTCGAAGCGGCCAGGGCGCAGCAGGGCGGGATCAAGCACGTCGGGACGGTTCGTCGCCGCGACGATGATGATCCCCTCATTCGCTTCGAAACCATCCATTTCGACGAGAAGCTGGTTCAGCGTCTGTTCGCGCTCGTCATTGCCGTTGCCAAGGCCCGCGCCGCGATGACGACCGACCGCGTCGATTTCGTCGATAAAGACGATACACGGCGCGTTTTTCTTAGCCTGTTCGAACATGTCGCGCACGCGGCTCGCGCCGACGCCGACAAACATCTCGACAAAGTCGGAACCGGAAATGGTGAAGAAGGGCACGCCTGCCTCACCCGCGATGGCGCGGGCGAGCAGCGTCTTGCCGGTCCCCGGCGAACCGACGAGCAGGGCACCCTTCGGAATCTTGCCGCCCAGGCGCGCAAACTTGGTGGGATCCTTCAGAAACTCGACGATTTCCTGAAGCTCTTCACGCGCCTCGTCGATGCCGGCAACATCGTCGAACGTCACGCGACCATGCTTTTCGGTCAGCAGCTTCGCCTTCGACTTGCCGAAGCCCATGGCCCCGGAACTGCCGCCCTTCTGCATCTGACGCACGATGAAGATCGCCATGCCGACCAGGAACAGGAACGGCAACGACTGGTAAAGCAGCAGGAACCAGAAGCTCGGCTGCTCATCGGGCTGACCCGAATAGCGCACATTGTTCTGGTCCAGGAGCGTCGTCAGATTGGGGTCGGGAACGACATTGGTGGAAAAGCGGCTATTGTCGCTGAGCGTGCCGGTGATGCGATCAGCGGAGATCGCCACATCCTTGACGTCGCGATCCTGCACCTTCTGCCGGAATTCCGAATAGGCGATGCTCGAACCGCTGTTGGCGGTGCGACCGTCGAAAAGCGAAATGAAAACCAACAGCGCGAGGATGACGCCCGCCCAGATGAGCGCGCTCTTCACCCAGCCATTATTGCCCTGCGGCTCCTTGTCGTCGTTCACATCAGACTCCGTGCTACCGCGACCAAGATAGTATCTGCGGCGATTATCGCAACCTGCGCCGTCCAACTCAGCCTAATGTCTGATGCATCAGCCTGATGGACCGCCGCGCACGGCGGCTATTGATAGACATATAGGACGGATCACTTGCCCAAGGGTGAACGCCGCGGCGGTGCAAGACGAAGCGACCATTGTTCGCCGCCCTGCAGCAGCCAGCGGCCAAGGCTCGCCTGCCCACCTGCATGCGCGCGGGCAATCGCATGGTCCAGACTGTCGCCGCGCGGTGCACCCATCTGCGCGTCCTGCGAAAGCAGGTGCAGGATGATCCGCCGCTGAAATTCGCGGGGCAACTCAGCCATTGCGGACATGCGCCATCCTTCCTCAGCGGCCACGACATGCGCTTCCAGCAATTGCGCGATCACATGGCCAATCGCCTCTTCCGCATCCTGCAGCGCGGCAGCGCTGCGCGCCAGCGCGACCGGGTCGATCCATCCGGCCTTCTGCAAGCAGTTGCGCATCGCCACGCGGTCGAAATCCGGGTTGTGGTTACTCGGATCATCGACGAAGGGGAGCGCAGCATCTCGACAATGTTCCAGCAAGGCGGCCCGACGCCATGCAAGCAGCGGGCGCAGGACATGGCCCGCCTTGGACCGGATGCCGGCAAGGCCCGACACGCCCGCCCCCCGGTTCAGACGCATCAGCATTGTTTCAGCCTGATCGTCGGCGTGATGGGCGGTCAGCACCCACGCGATCGAGCGGCGCTGCCGCCAGTCATCGAGCAGCGCATAGCGAGCGGACCGCGCGGACGACTGGATATTGCCGGTGATGGGTCGATCGGGCGACAAAGTGGCGTGCGCGATCCCTTGCGCGACACACCATCGTCCGACCATCGCCGCCTCCTCGGCAGCCTCCGGGCGCAGTCCGTGATCGACCGTCGCGGCCTCGACCTGACCCGGAAAGGCCAATCTCATCAGGTTGAGCAGCGCCATACTGTCCGGCCCACCGGACACGGCCACCCCAAAGCGGGTGCCCTCAACCTTTCCGGCCAGCCGCATGACTTCGCTATACAGCCGATCCTGATCGCTGGGCCTTTGCCTCACGACTTTGGCCCGTTCATCGGTGTCAGCTGGCGCACTTCGCCGTGGCACGCCCCTTCACCATCATCGCGCGCAGGCTGGACGACAGGCTGGAGCCGTAGCTGTCCTCCAGCACGCTATAGACCTTGCAGGCGTCGGCGGGCTTCTTGAGCTTGATCAGCGCTTCGCCCAGATATGTCAGGCTGTCGGGCGCGCGGTCGCCCTGAGGCCATTTTTCATAGCTGTCGCGAAAGGCAAGCGCGGCCAGATTGGGCTTTCCGTCATCCAGATAGGCGCGGCCGAGCAGGTTCTGCGACCGGCTCGCCACCGAAGTGGTGCCATATTTGTCGACCGTGGCCTTCAGCTGCGCCTGCGCTTCAGGATAGAATTTTGCGGCCCAGAGCCTGTAACCATAGGTATAGGCATCCCCGGCAGCATCGCCGGTCGAAGGCCGCTCGATCGCGGCAACCGCCGCCTTGCGCTCGGCGCTGACCGGCGCCGCGGTTGTTGTCGCCGGTGCCGTAGTGGCGGGCTTTGTCGGCGTCGTCGCAGCGGGCCGCGTTCCGGTTCCAGCCGCAGGGGGCGGTGTCGTGGTCGGCGTCACCGCAGGCGGCTCCGCGCTTGGCTCCAGCGCCTTCAGCCTGGCATCGGTCTCTGCCTTGTACTTGGCAAAGGCATCCTCCATCTGGCGCAGCTTGAACATGTTCTGCTCACTCTGCCCGGTCAGGCTGGTGAGCTGCGCCTCCAGCGCGTCGACCCGGGCGGTCAGGTCGGCAACCGGGCTGGATGCCGGCGTACCGATCGTGCCGGGCGTCGTCGGCTGCGCCGTCAGTTCCGGTTGCAGACCCGCGCCATTGGGAAACACCACGCGCTGAACGGCCTTCACTTCCTTTTCCAGCTTGCCCACGCGCGCGTCGAGCGTGCTGGATGTGGACTGCGCCATCGCCTGCACCGACAACAGGGTCGAGAGCGGCAGCAGGGCAAGCAGTGCGGTCTTGCGCATAATGTCTCCATCGCGGTCTGCGGACTTCGACCGCATCCTTAGGCACTTTCGCGCCATGGTAAAGAGTCGTGGCTAACGCGACGGTGCTGAACGGTTGCTTGCGCCCTACCTGTCAGTCCGGCTGGGCAGTCGCTCCATCCGGTGCCGCCGACGGAGCGGACGGCGCCTCCGTGGACACGGCGTTCGGCGCGCCGCTTGTGGAAGAACCCTGCACGCCGGGACGCCGCGCCGCTGCTGTGGGCGCAATCGTCGGCACGACAGCCGGCGCACCCGGCGCTGGCGTCGCCGAACGACCAAGCAAGGCCGGCGCACTGACCGGCACGTCGGAAATCGTGCGATCCGCATCGCCCAGAGGCGGGATCACCCGCCCCCCCACGCTGATCTCGATCGCCTGCGGACGACCGGTCAGGATCATGGGATTGCGCGCATTGGTGGGTACGGTGAAGCTTTCGCCGACCGCCATTTCCTTTTCGAACAGGCGATTGCCATCTTCTTCATAAATCCGCAGCCAAACCGGGCCTGTCGCCTTGATCACGACCGGTCCAGTCGGCGCGGGAACCGGTGCCGGGCCGCCAGCCTGCGGCTTGGACGCAACAGGTTTGGCCGCCACCTCCGCGTCGGTCGGAGGCGTCATGATCTGTGTACGCCAGATGCCATAACCGCCCGCGACCAGAACCACCGCGGCAATGGCCGTCCATGCAAGCCAGCGCGGGGGCACGCGGGCGGGATCGGCGGGCTCATACACTTCCTGCCGGGGCGGCGCGGCGGCCCCCGCCCGTTCCAGCTCGGCGCGCATATCCTGCGCAATCTGCGTTTCGTCGATGCCAACCGCCCGTGCGTAGGCCCGCGCAAAGCCCACCGCATAAGTGGGACCGGGCAGAGCGGAAAGATCGTTCTTTTCGATTGCTTCGAGATGGCGAACCGGCACGCGCGTGCGGGTGCAAACCGTCGCCAGGTCGAAATTCTTCGCCTCGCGTGCCCTGCGGAGTATCTGGCCGGGCGTGTCCATGCCCAGCGAGCCCTGCGGTTCGTCCTGTTCGATGTCCATATTTTGACCCGCTTATCTGTTCATTACCGCGCACCCGGCTCATCCGCGTGCGCCGCACAAAAGTCAACGCTATGGCCACTCGCCCCGCCGCAGCATGTCAGAGCAGTTCGACGCCCTGCTGCTGCGCCCATGCGGTCAGCGCCGGGCGTGCATTGCCCTTTCCATCGGCCAGTATCGCATCCATGACCTGCGTCAGGGCATTCAGATCGATGCTGCGCACCATCGCCTTTACCGGGGCGACGGACGCGGGCGTGATCGACAGGCGCCGGACGCCCAGGCCCAGAAGCGCCATCGCCTCCAGCGTGCGACCGCCCATCTCGCCGCATATGCCGACCGGAACCTTCGCCTCCTGACACTGCCGGGTGACCCGGCGCAGAAAACGCAGGATGGCGAGCGACAGCCAGTCGTAGCGCTCCGCCAGCTTGGGATGCGAACGATCTGCGGCGAACAGAAACTGCGTCAGGTCGTTCGTGCCGATGGACAGGAAATCAAGCTTCGGCAGCAGGAGGTCCAGCACCTCTGCAAGCGCCGGCACCTCCAGCATCGCGCCATAACGCACCGCCGTCGGCACCTTCTTGCGCCGCTCGGTCAGCCATGCCCGCTGCGCTTCCACCAACGCGCGCGCCTCGTCGAATTCCCACGGTTCCGAAATCATCGGGAACATGACATGAAGGGTCCGTCCGGCCGCAGCCTCCAGCAAGGCGCGCGCCTGCGCCTTCATCAGCCCGTCGCGTTCCAGCGCAAGCCGCAACGCACGCCAGCCCATGGCCGGATTTTCCTCCATCGCGGCGTCCTCCTGCCGCATATAGGGCAACGCCTTGTCCCCGCCGATATCGACGGTGCGGAAGATCACGGGGCGCTCGCCGGCGGCTTCCAGCACATCGCGATAAAGCCGCTGCTGCCGCTCGCGCTGGGGCAGGGTCGCCGACACCAGGAACTGAAATTCCGTGCGGAACAGGCCGATGCCGTCTGCCCCGGTCACATCGAGCGCCGACACATCGTCGCGCAACCCGGCGTTCACCATCAGCTCGATCTTCGTGCCGTCCTTCGTCACCGACGGCAGGTCGCGCATGGCGGCGAAAGCGGCCCGACGCTTTTGCGAGGAAAGCAACTTCGCCTCGAACGCCTCCTCCATCGCGTTGCTGGGGCGGATGAACAGGCGGTTTTCGCCTACGTCCATCAGGACCAGGTCGCCTTCATTCACCAGATGGCGAATATCGCGCACGCGCCCCAGCACGGGGACGCCCATCGCGCGCGCCACGATGGTGACATGCGCGGTCAGCGATCCTTCCTCCAGGATGACACCCTTCAGCCGTCGGCGGTCATATTCCAGAAGTTCCGCCGGCCCCAGATTGCGGGCGATCAGGATCGCGTCCTGCCGCAATCCCAGTTGCGCTGCCGTGCCAAGCTGCCCGGACACGATCCGCAACAGCCGGTTCGCCAGATCTTCAAGATCATGCATGCGATCCTGCAGCAACGGATCGTCGATCTGGCGCATGCGCATGCGCGTGCGCTGCTGCACGCGCTCGATCGCCGCTTCCGCCGTCAGGCCGCTGTCGATCGCCTCGTTGATCCGCCGCGACCATCCCTCGTCATAGGCGAACATGCGATAGGTATCGAGAACCTCCTGATGTTCTCCCGCCACGCCGAATTCGGCCTGCGTCGTCATCCGGTCGATCTGCTCGCGCATCTTGGTGAAGGCGGCATAGACGCGCTGGCGCTCGGCTTCGACATCCTCGGCAACGGTATGTTCGATGTTGACGCGCGGCTGGTGGAACACCGCATGGCCCCGCGCCATGCCCACGACCAGTGGCAACCCGGACAAAGTCCCCGCCCCGGTTTCGGCCACGCGAACGTCCGATGGATTTTCATCGATCAACCCGGCATTGGCGATCAGTTCCGACAGCACCATCGCCACCGTCTGCAGCGCCTCTGTCTCCACTTCCTCATATTTCCGGGGATCGGCATGCTGCACGCACAATACGCCAACGGCGCGTTCCCGCCGCACGATCGGCACTCCGGCAAAGCTATGGAACAGTTCCTCGCCGGTTTCAGGCAGGTAAGCGAAATCGGGGTGAGCCGCTGCCTCATCCAGGTTGAGCGTCTCGACATTTTGCGCGATGGTGCCGACAAGCCCCTGCCCCAAAGCCAGCTTGGCGACATGGACCGCCTCCTGCTTCAGTCCGCGCGTGGCGAAAAGCTCCAGCACGCCTTCGCGCAACAGGTAGATCGAACAGACTTCGCTGGTCAGCACTTCGCCAACGATTTCGACGACCTTGTTCAATTTTGCCTGCGCATTGATGCGCGACGCCATCACTTCGTGCAGGCGGATAAGGATCTGGCGGGCGGCGGCGGCGGGCGAGCTTGGCATCACATTGTCTCGCTAACAGATTGCCGCGACGGATTCCACCGCGCGCCCCTGCTTGTTCTTGCCGAAAATTGCACTGCGGATGCGCTGGACATCCGCCAAACAATATGATGTCATCGCCGCACACAATAATATGCTGGAGAGGCTTGCACGCCGTGGTTTCCGGGGGCGTTTTGGCGCTGTGGCGCGCCTGCCCCGACGCTGCGGCCAAATTCGACGCCGTGCGCATGGTGGATGCGGGCGGCTCGCTCGTTAATCCGCTGCGGGAGGTATTTGTGCCATGACCATCGAACTTTTGAACGAAGAAGCGACCGATGACCTGATCGACCGCGGTTATTCGCGCCGCCAGCTGGGGGGCGTGCTTGCGCTGCTGGGTGCGGGCGCCGTTTCCAGCCAGTTTGCCGCACCGGCCGCATTCGCCCAGAGCCAGGCCGCACGCGGCCTTGCCGGCGCAGTGCAGATCGGCGCCAACGAATGCTGGACCGGCCCGTTGGCCCCCGGCGCAGAAGCTGCCGCCGCCATCGTCGCCAGGGGCAATCGTTACGATCCCGATGACGAACGCGGCAAGTTGATCAAGGCGGTTTCGACCGTCGAGAAGGTGCCGGAAGATCGCGTGCTGGCCTGGCCGGGATCGGGTGACCCGCTGGTGCGCAGCGTCATCACCTTCTGCTCGCCTGAAAAGGGACTGGTCACGGCCGATCCGACGTTCGAATCGGCATGGCGCGCCGCGGCATGGCTGAACGCACCGCTCAAGCGCGTGCCGATGGCACCGGGCAAGGGCGCCGATGTAAAGGCGATGCTAGCCGCCAATCCGAATGCGGGCCTCTATTACATCTGCACGCCCAACAACCCGACCGGAACGGTCACGCCGCTCAGCGACATCGAATGGCTGATCGCCAACAAGCCAGCGGATTCGGTGGTGCTGGTGGATGAAGCCTATATCCACTTCTCCGAAGCGCCGACCGCCGCCTATCTGGCCGCAAGCCGCAACGACGTGATCGTCATGCGCACCTTCTCGAAGCTGTTCGGGATGGCCGGCATGCGCCTCGGCCTCACCATGGCGCACCCGGACCTGCACAAGAAGATGATGCGCTATGACGGCTTCCAGGTCACTGGCACGCTGCCCATGACCGCAGTCGCCTGCGGCACCGCCAGCCTGCCCCACGCCGACCTGATCAAGGCACGCCGAGCGGAAATGATCGGCAACCGCGAGGAAACGATCGCCTGGCTGACCAAGAAGGGGATTGCCGTGCATCCCGGCAGCCAGGGCAATATGTTCATGGTCGACTGGAAGACGAAACCCGCCAAGGAAGTCCAGGCCGCCCTGCTCGCCCAGAATGTTCAGATCGGCCGGTCTTGGGAAATCTGGCCGACGGTCAGCCGCGTCACGGTCGGTTCGGCCGACGACATGGCCAAATTCCGTGCGGCCGTCGCGAAAGTATATACCGCCTGATCGGTAGCGCCGCACGAAATCGCGGCATCTCAATGAAACAGGAGAGGGCGTCGAACCACGGTTCAGACGCCCTCTCTTTTGCCTCGGTGCCGTTTGCCGGCCTTCTGTCAGGTCGAATGGCTGCCATGGCCGAGCGCCAGATAATCGTCCGACTGCATTTCCATCAGGCGTGACACGGTGCGTTCGAACTCGAACGCGCCATCGCCTGTCGGGTACAGGCGTGCGGGTTCAGCCGCAGCACTTGCCAACAGCTTCACCTTATACTCGTACAACGCATCGATCAGCGTCACGAACCGCGCCGCCTCGTTCCGGTTCTCCGGCCCCAGGATCGGGATCGCGACGATGATGACCGTGTGATAGCGACGCGCAATCGCCAGATAGTCGCTTGCGCCCCGCGCCTCTGCACACAGGCGTTTGAACGAGAATACGGCAACGCCCTTCAGGCTTTTGGGCACATGCATCGACCGGCCGCCCTGCACCGGCAATTCCTCGCTCGGCACATGATAGGCATCTTCCGGTGGATAATCGGTCAGTTTGAAAAAGGCGGTGCGTAGCGTCTCTGTCGTCTGCGCATCGACCGGCACATGCCACATGTCCATGCCGCCCAGCCGATCCAGCCGATAATCGGTGGGACCGTTCAGCGTCATCACGTCCAGCTTTTCCTGGATCAGATCGATGAACGGCAGGAACAGCTGGCGATTGAGGCCGTCCTTGTAGAGGTCGACCGGCGGGCGGTTCGACGTGGTGACGATGGTGACGCCGGCCGCGATCAGGCCGGTGAACAGCCGCGACATGATCGCCGCGTCCGCCATGTTGTTGACGACCATTTCGTCGAAGCACAACAGCTTCGCCTCGCCTGCGATGCTTTCGACGACCGGCGGGATCGGGTCGCCCTGCTTGCCCTTGCGCGCTTCGGCAAGGCGCGCGTGAACGTCGAGCATGAATTCGTGGAAATGCGCGCGCCGCTTGGTCACGCCCTGAACACGGTCATGGAACAGGTCCATCAGCATGGACTTGCCGCGCCCGACACCGCCCCACATGTAAAGGCCGCGCACCGGCTCGGGTGCCTTGCGCAGCATCCGCCAGAGGACGGACCCACGCTGCGGCTGCGCTTCCAGTTCTGTTTGCAGCCGGTCAAGCCGTATGGCCGCCGCTTCCTGATCCGGGTCGGCCCGCAGCTCGCCCAGCGCAACGAGTTCGCGATAGCGATCGATCACGCCGGTCATGCCGCCATCTCCCCGGCCGCGAACGGCGCGACCTTCATGCGCGCGAACCGGTCAGAGCTGGCGCTCGGCCATCATCTTCTTGGTTTCGGCAATCGCCTTCGCCGGCGACAGGCCCTTGGGGCACACATTCGCGCAATTCATGATGGTGTGGCAGCGATACAGGCGGAAAGGATCTTCCAGCTCGTCCAGACGCTCACCGGTCATTTCATCGCGGCTGTCGGCCAGCCAGCGATAGGCCTGAAGCAGGATGGCGGGACCGAGGAACTTGTCGGAATTCCACCAATAGCTGGGGCAGCTGGTCGAACAGCAGGCGCACAGGATGCACTCATAAAGACCATCCAGCTTTTCACGATCCTCGACGGTCTGCAGGCGCTCCTTGCCCGACGGCGGCGGCGTCACCGTCTGCAGCCAGGGTTTGATCGACGCATATTGCGCATAGAAATGCGTGAAGTCGGGAACCAGATCCTTGATCACGTCCATGTGCGGCAGCGGCGTGATGCGCACTTCCTTGCCGGCGCAATCCTCGATCGAGGTGGTGCAGGCGAGGCCATTCTTGCCGTTCATGTTCATCGAGCACGAACCGCAAATGCCTTCACGGCAGGACCGACGGAAGGTCAGCGACGAGTCATATTCGTTCTTGATCTTGAGCAGCGCGTCCAGAACCATCGGGCCGCAATTGTCGAGATCAAGGTCGAAGGTGTCGTAACGCGGGTTTTCACCAGAGTCCGGATCATAGCGATACACGCGGAATGTCTTCACACTCGACGCGCCTTCCGGCGCCTTGTGCGCTTTGCCATTGCCCTTGATCTTGCTGTTTGCCGGCAATGCGAATTCAGCCATGACCTATTGGACTCCCGTGTACGTTCACCGGGCGAATAGCCAAAGAGGACAGGCGGGGAAAGGCGTAAAATGGTGCATCTGCGATGAAGATGACGCCGCGCCCCGCGTTCATGCCGCTCCAGACCGTCTTTTTTCACCCTCCGCGTCGGTTCCGCGACCGCGAGTGGAAGGCGAATCAGGCGGCCTGCAAGTCGCGACGCGGCACGGAAGCGGGATCGCCGCGTTGCGCGATTCTCGCCGCTAGCACCTCGCGCGCGATGGCGTGAGTCCGCGCATTGTCGACATCGATGGCGAGTGCCCCGTCATCCAGCACCAGTCCGGCAAAGCGCAGCCCGAACCGGCGCGACAGCCGCCTTGCCGCCCCATCCACCGACAGCAGGCCGGCTATGGCAAGCAGGATGTTGAGCAGGCCAAAGGCATGCACGGCCCGCCCGACATTGCGGCGGAACTGGCCGCCCTGGCGAAAGATCTCCGCGGCGCCGAGACCCGCCCCATCGCGCATGCCATAAAGGTTGCAGTTGGAATAATGACGCCCCGCCATCCGATAGAATCGCCGTTGGGCATGGACATTGACCGCCTGCACGGCTTCCCGCGTGGTCAGCACGGCGGCCACGTCCTTCTGAGACAACGTGCGCACCAACGCCGATACCGCATCAGGCGTCAGCAGCACATTGTCCGCCGTCGTGATGACGAACGGACCATCCTGTCCTTCCAGCGCATCGCACACGCTGTCGGCAAGGCTCGGGCTGGGGGCGACCAAGTCGATCACCAGGTCGCTTCGGCGATATGGGGCCACCAGTGCATCGATCCGGTCCCAGATTTCCGGTTCGACGGAAATGCGGATGCGGGCCACTCCCGCTGTCCGGCTCAACGTCTCGATAACATGCACGATCAGCGGCGCGTTGCAGATCGGCACCAGGCATTTGTGGCTGACGCCGAAGCTCTGCGCCAACGGATTGACGACACCGGGGCGCTGCGCGGCGAGCACCAGCGCGGTGAAATCTTGCGAATGATCCATGGAATGATCCTCTATCTTCAGGCCGCGATCCGGCGCGGCCCGCCGGCAAAACCGACCGGCCCGCGACGACCATCGGCAAGGCCGTTGCGCCGCAGCCCTTCGGCCAGGATGGTTTCGATGAGGTCGGACTGGTCGAGACCGACCATGGCGGCGGACCGCCCGAAGACCTTGCGCGACCACAGATTGCAGTTGAGATTCTGCTCCAGGAACAGGACCTGCCCGGTCTGTTCGTCATAACGATATTCGAACCGGCCATAATCGAACGGACGATATTCGCCCCACAGCCGCTCCGTCATCGCGCGCGCCTGCGCCAGGGCATGATCGTCCTCCAGCGGCACCAGTTCATATTTGCTCTGCCGCTCGACCAGATCGCGCTTCTCCCAATAGCTGCGCAGATGCGCGGGATCGGCCTGACGGAACAGCAAGGGCGGCAGGATGACCGGTTCGTCGAACCGCGTGATGACGGGCACTTCGATGTCGCTCCCCTCGACGAACGGCTCGACGATCGCGTCATGGCCATCATCGTGCAGCGCCTGAATGGCGATCTTGACGCCCGTCCAGTCGGTGGCGTCAGTAACGCCCCAGCTTGCCGAGGAGGCGTTGGGCTTGATGACATAGCGCTCTGCTTCCGGGCACGGCGTTGGATCGATGGGCGCGCCGCGGCGATAGATCGCCCAGGGCGCGGTAGCGACGCCGCGGGCGGCGGCCGCCAGCTTGGACAAATGCTTGTCGTCGGACAGGCCGCGCAGGATCGGCGAGGCGCCAAGGCAAGGCACCCCAAGCCGCGAGCACAGCAGTGGCAGCAGCATTTCCGAGTTGAGGAAACCGCCCCGGTTATAGAGCGGAAAGACATAGTCCACGCCCGGATCGCCGAAGAGCACTTCATAGCTGTCCGCCACCCGCAGCTTCAGCCCCAGCCCCTCCAGCACCGTGCGCATTTCGTGGTGATAGACGGCATGATTGCCATCTTCGTGATGCAGGTTCCCGTCGCCCAGCGCGTGCTTGGCGATAAACAGGATGTCCAGCGTCTCCCTGGCGCGCGCGCTGATCCGCATCGGCTCCAGCTGCCAGCCGGCCGATCGGGGTTGCAGCATTTCCGTCATGTAAATGTCTCCATTTGGAAGAGAAAGTGAAAGCATCCCGCAACGCCAGCGCCATCGCGGGGTAATGGGCCTGTGGGACGAAGCGACATTCCGCTGACCCGACGCCGGAGGCCATGATGCTCGACCGCACCCTTCCCCCAGCCGTTCGCCTGATGTCCCAGGGTGGCGACGCCCGCATCGCGATCAATCCCCAGACCGGGATCAACCGCTATCTGAGCGCACCGATGCCCGCGCACGGCATCGCCTATGCCTCCTCCACCGCGAACGACCTTTCGCCCGACGCTTTCGCGCATGTGGAATGGGCGGCCGAACCGATCCTGCGCGCGGGACTGGACGCAGGTGGCTATGCTGAGATGCTGGAGGGCATGCGGTGCCGGCTGCGCACCGCCTATGGGCTCGACGACGATACGGGCATCGTGTTTGCGCCGTCGGGAACCGACCTTGAATATGTCGCGCTCGCAGCGCACGCTGGACGAGGCGGCATCCGCAACATCCTGCTCGCCCCCGATGAAGTCGGCAGCGGCTGCATCCTGAGCGCCGCCGGGCGCTTCTTCGCCGAAAGCACCGCCTTGCGCGTCGCGACGGAGGCGGGCACCGCCGTCCCCGGTCTTGGTCCGGTCGACCTTAGCCATGTCGCCATCCGCGATGAGCAGGGGCCGCCCCTGCCCAGCGAGGAAGTCGCGCGCAGGATCGAGCGGGAGGCCGCGGCGGCAGTCGCGCGCGGCCATGTTGCCCTGGTCCATATCGTCCACGGATCCAAGACTGGCCTGATCCTGCCCGATCTTGCCCAGATCGACGCGCTGCGCAGCCTGTGGGACGCCCGCCAGCTGCAATTCGTCGTCGATGCCTGTCAGGCGCGCATCGACCGCCAGACGCTTGCCGCCTATCTCGATCGCGGCATCATCGTGCTGCTGAGCGGCTCCAAGTTTATGGGCGGTGCCCCCTTCAGCGGTTTTGCGCTGGTTCCACGCGCATCGATGGACCAGGCGCAACCGCTTCCCCATGGCCTGGCGCATGTCTTCCGCCGCGCTGAATGGCCCCGCGAATGGAAGGGACGCGCGATCCTGCCCGACAGCGTCAACGCCGGCCTTGCCCTTCGCATCGAATCGGCACTGTTCGAGCTGGAACGATTCGTCCCCCTTTCGCGCGATGCCGTGGGCCGCGTGGTTCAGCGCTTTCAGAGAGCGTTGAGCACGATGATGGCGCGCAACGGCATAACTGCCGTTCCCGGACATACAGGCGCGGACATGTTGATCGGAACACTCGCGACACTGGACCTGCGGGGCGTGGACGACGCCCTCGATTTTGACGCTGCGGTCGCGCTTTACCGACGGATGGCCGCGGATGGCGTGCGGCTTGGCCAGCCGGTACGTTGCCTTCCCGGGCGCAACGGAACGGGTTGGGCCGGCACCTTGCGCATCGCCCTGTCCATGCCCCAGATCGTCACGCTGGAGCGCCTGAGCGATCCCATGCTCGACCAGCGCCTTTGCCACGACATGGGCGTGATCGAACGCGCCCTGCAGCACGCACTGAACGAGGCACGCGCGCAAAACGAGGAGGTCATGGCAGGGTGACGGCTGCATGTCCCTCTTTTCGCGCGCGGATATGCCAGCATCGTTGCGGTTCGGCGTCGGAAAACTGACAATCCTCTTGCGACTTTGTGACAGGATGGAGCCGGTTTGATGACGCCATGCCGGTCGCAATCACCGCTTGGCGGAACGCACCGGCCGCACTAGAGGCGCGAGGGCCATGCAAGCCAAGACCAGCCGCGCCTCTCCGGGAGATGGTCCCGTCACCAGCCGCCATGTCGCGCGCGGGATTGGCAGCACCATCCTCTCGCGCCTGGGGTCGCTGGTGGAGATCGTATCGCAGCCGCTTTACGTCGCCATGTTCGGCTTGGCGAGCTTCGGCCTCTATGCGGTGCTGTGGGCGGCGGTGAACCTGATCGAGAATATCTTCGACCTGGGCATGACGAGTGCGCTTCAGCGCACGGTGCCGCAGGCGAAAAGCGACGAGGAAGCCGTCGCGTCACTCCGCGCGGCGCTGTTGCTGGGTGTCGGCCCCTGCTTTCTGGCAGCGGTCGCCGCCGCCATCTTCGCACCACAGATCGCGCCGATGCTGAACGTCGCGGCGAAGGACGTGGCACTGGTCGCCCCCTCCATCCGGCTGTTCATCTGGACATTGCCCCTATGGGCCTTTGTTGAAGTCGCAACCTCGGCACTGCGCGCGCGCCACCTGTTCGGCGCGGAAATCCGCCTGCGCATCGTCTGGGAACAGATCATCCGGCTGGTGCTCGCCGCGATTCTCTATCTTGCCGGCTTTGGCCTGACCGGCCTGTTCCTGGCGCACATCTCGTCGCTGTTCGTCACCGCCGTCCTGTGCCTGCGCCTGCTGGGGCGCCATTATCGCCTGTCGCTGCTTTTCAAGGGGCCGGTGTTCCAGCCGATCTTCCACGATACGCTGAAGGCCGGCACCTCGATCCTGCCCGGCAATATCGTCGCCCGCCTGTTCGGCGACGCGCCGGCACTCGTGCTGAACATGCTGATCCCCGGCGCAGCCGGTGCCTCGGCTGCCGCACTCTTCACCATCGCGCGCAAGATTTCGAGTGCGGTCCAGCTTGTCCGGATCGCCTTCGTCTATGTGCTGGCACCGCTGGCATCGAGCGCGCTCAAGCATGACATCGCGCATGTCCGGGACATCTATTCCTATGCCGTGCGCTTCATCCTGGTGATCGCGCTTCCACTCGCTGTCACACTGTCGGCCGCCACGCATCCGATCATGGGTGTGTTCGGCAAGGGTGCGGACGCCGCAACCACGGCGGTCGTCCTGATGATCGTCGCGCGCGCGCTCGAAGCCATATTGGGGATCTCGCTTCCGGTGATGCAGGTGATCAGCGGCTATGCCCAGCAATTGCTCGCCAGCTTCATCGGGCTGGTGGTCGCGTGCATCGCCGGTTTCTTTCTGGTGTCGGGAAAGGAACCGCTCACCGGCGTCACAGCCGCCGTCGCCATCGGCATCGTCGTCAGCGCCGCCATCCCGATGATCCAGCTCTACGTGCATGACGGCCTGCACCCGTTCGACGGGCAGATGCGGCGCGTGGCGGTGCGCGCGATTGGCATATCGCTGATCGCCTTTGCGCTTGCATGGGCGGTATCGCACTTGCCTGACGCGGCTGCGCTGCCCATCGCCGTCACCATCACCTTGGCGGCGATCTGGTGCGCGATGCGCTTTGCCCTGCCGCTGGAAGACCGGCTTTCCCTGGGCAAGACAGCGCGCAAGCTGCGGCTGGTGCCCCCTGTCCCATTGACGGACATGCCACCGGCAAGCTAAGGCGCGCCGCTTGAATGGCGGGGGGCCGAAGGCTTCCCCGTGTGACGTTTTCCTTTTCAGGGCATAAGGCGGGACAGGACCCCCATGTATCAGATCGAAATGGCGCGCAGCGGCAAGACGCTGTTCTTCTGGCGCGGCACCTATATCTACATCACGATCGCCATTTCCGTGCTGATCGCCTGGATGTCGAAGGATTGGGGTCCGTTCGCCGACGCGCATCTGGACTGCGCGTGGTTCTGGGCCTCTTTCGGCGTCGCAAGCGCCGGTGCCATCGTGCGCGTGTTCACCAGCGGCTGGGCGGCGCTCGGCACCTCCGGTCGCGCAAAAGTCGCTGCAGAGGCCTCCGAAATCAACACCACCGGCCCCTACAGCCTGGTGCGCAATCCGCTCTATGTCGGCCGCATCCTGAATTTCACGGGCCTCGCCATGCTATCGGGCAGCTGGGCCTATGGCGCGATCGTGTTTCTGCTGGCCGTCCTCATCTACGAGCGGATCTCGGTTTACGAGGAGGAGTTCCTGCGCGACAAGTTCGGCGCGGACGTGCACGCCGCCTGGGCGAAGGACGTACCCGCACTGCTGCCCCGCCTGCATGGCTGGGTGAGGCCGAAATATCCCTTCTGGTGGAAGCGCATGATCTGGCGCGAACAGAACAAGCTGTTCCTTCTCGCCACTGCCGTGTTCCTGACCTGGTTCGCGCGGATCAATTTCGACATTGACGCCGTCACGCCTCAGCAGATGAACTGGGTCCATGCCTATGGCGCGCTGGTCGCCCTGCGCTTCCTGATCGGCGGGCTGAAAATGGTCGGCTTCTTCAAGGAACTGAGCTGAACCGGGACGCCCGGCCATGGCTGAACGCGACGAGGGGCTGGCGCCGCTGATCGCGGTGGTGGGTTGCGACGGGTCGGGCAAATCGACCCTCGCTGCCGATCTGCTTGCGCATGTGCGCAAAAGCCGCCCGGCCGAGACCGTCTATCTGGGCCTGGGATCGGGAGCGCTGGGCAACCGGATCAAGGCGTGGCCGCTGGTCGGGCCGCTGCTCGAACGCTTCCTGTCGAAGAAGGCCGATCGCGCGCGCGATGCGAAGGACAAGATCCCCGGCCTCGCCACCGCCATCGTGCTTTATCGCTTTTCGCTGAAGCGCAAGCGCGCATTCGAAAAGCTGCTCGACCTGCGCCGCCGTGGGATCGTGGTGGTGACGGACCGCTACCCGCAGGTGGAAGTCCCCGGCTTCTACGACGGTCCGGGCCTGTCGGCCGCGCGCGCGGAGGGCTTGATCATCAGCCGGCTGGCGGCGAAGGAGCGTCGCATCTACGAATGGATGGCGAGCCACGTGCCCACACTCGTCATCCGCCTGCACATCGATGTGGAAACCGCCCTCGCCCGCAAGCCCGATCACGCCCGCGCCCTGATCGAGCGCAAGGTCGATGCGACGCCGAAGCTGCGTTTCAACGGCGCGCCGATGGTCGATCTGTCGGCGACGATGGCCTATGACGAGGAGCTCCGGCTCGCCAGCGAAGCAGCCGATCGGGCTATCGGGCCGCGATAATTTCCTCGATCAAAGTGACGTCGACGGGCTTGTCCGCGTCGATACAGGCTTCCGCCTGCGCCATCGGCACAACGCGCGCCTTCACCGCAAAGCGCCGCCCCGCCAGCGCGATCCCTTGGCGGATCGAGAGCAGGCGCAAGGCGGACGCCAGCAACAGAAAGGGGCCAAAGGCGGCAAGGATCTTCCATCCCTTCTTGCGGTCCTGTTCCACCCCGCGCCAGAACGCCACGACGCCCCGCGCCTGCATCGATCCGAGCCAGAAGAGGTTGGCGCCTGACCACCAGCCGTCGCGGAACTTCAGCCATGTACGCTTTGACTGCGGATAGCGGGCGAGCAGCACGCGGCGCTCCACCATCGCGACCGCGATGTCGGCGCCGACCGCCTGCGCCAGAAAATCGTCGATCATGGCGTAGTTCAACAGCACATTGTCCGCCGTCGTGACCAACAGCGGCAACCGTGTTTCGGGACTGTCGAGAAGATCGAGCAGGGACTGGCTGATCCCCGATCCGCTGGCGGCGAAGCGCACTTTCGGCTCCGCCGCCATCCAGGCACATTGGGGATCGGACACAAGCATATCGGGCTGCTGCGCCAGCACCAATACGCCCGACAAGCCCGGGTGGCCGACCAGTGTTCGGACGACATGGTCGAGCATCGGACGACCGGCAATCGGAACCAGCGCCTTTGTGGGAACGCCGGCGGCACTGGCCAGCGGATCCCTGCCGGGGCGGCTGCCGGCAAGGACGATTGCAAGGGGTCCATCCATGAAAACGCCCTTAGCGATTGCGCCGTCCGCCGCAAGGATGAAGCAGGCCCAAACAAATCTTCCGGCCATGGCACCAAATCCACCCTCGGGCATTGTTACGCACATGACATGGTTTATCTGCAACAGCGCCAGCGGCAGCTACGATGCCCAGCGATGCGATACCCTCGCCGACGCGCTGGGCGCCACGCGGCGGATAACCATCCCTGATGACCCGATGCCCGATGCGGCAGCGGCGCGCCGCGAGGGCGCGGAACGGATCGCGATCTTTACCGGGGATGGCACCGTCAGCTCCGCGGTCGAGGCGCTGGAGGGGTGGGACGGCGAATTGCTGATCCTGCCCGGCGGAACGATGAACCTTTTGTCCCGCAAGTTACATGGGGATGCGACGCCGGAAGACATCATCGCACGCCTGCCGCAGGCGACGGCGCGGACGATGCCGATCCTGAAAGGCGCGGGGCTACGGTCGCTGGTAGGTGTGATTGCCGGCCCCACGTCCGCCTGGGGCGACGTGCGCGAAGCGGTGCGGCGGTTCGACATAAGGCAATTGGCGGAAACCGTGCCGGCGGCGCTGCGCGAGACATTCGAAGGCGACCTCGTCTCCTTGCGCGGCGATGCGCGCGCGTTTCAAGCGTTGTTTCTGGATGCGACCGATCAGGGGGTGGAGGCGCTCGGCGTGTCCGCCGCCAACGCGGCGGAACTGGCGCAGCATGGGCTTGCCTGGCTGATGGGCGATTTCCTGGGCGGACCCAGCCAGCTTTTGGGCTTCGCACCGGAATGGACCGTGGAAAAAGAGGGTGGGGGCGATATCGGCCTGCTGGTCGACGGAGAACGGGCGAGCGCACCGGCTCCCTGCACTTTCACGCTAGCCCAATGCCCCGTCCGTTTTGTGACCACAACGCCTGCCAGCTGATCATGATTGCCGCAGGACGCCGTTGATGCAGCGTGGGGACGCTCGCTTGCTTTTGGCGGGAAACCTTATGATACATTGCGCGGACGGGGCAACCGCCCCCAACCGGGTGCCCGTGCCATGAGCGAGCCGACGCCTTATGTCTTCAAGCCGCATGAACGGCCGACCCTGCCGGGATCGCCAGCCAATCCCGATCATCCGTCCCGCCGCCGTCTGGCCTATCTTGCGATCGGCGTGCTGGTGGGTATCACTGGTGGCCTTGGCAATGCGCTGGTCACCGTCAACCTGAATTTCGCGCAGGGCACGCTGGGCCTTTACAGCAACGAGGCGACGTGGCTGACCGCCGCCTATTTCATGACCAACGTGACGGCGAACCTGCTGCTGGTCAAATATCGGCAGCAATTCGGCTTGCAGCCCTTCGTGCGCTACATGCTGGTTGCCTATGTGCTGACCACCCTCATGCACCTTTTCCTGCATGGCTTCTGGACATCGATCGCGGTGCGGGCGGCAAGCGGGATCGCGGGGTCTGGCCTCTCCACACTGACGCTGCTCTACCTGATGCAGGGGCTGCCCGCACCCAAGCGGCTGGCCGGCATCATGATCGGGATCAGCATTCCCCAACTGGCGACCCCGCTTGCCCGCGTGCTTTCGCCCGGCCTCCTCGAATGGGGCGACTGGCACATGCTCTACTGGTTCGAGATGGGCCTGGCACTCGCCACGCTGGCGGCGGTATGGGCGCTTCCCCTGCCCCCAAGCGAGCGGCAAAAAGTGTTCGAGCGTGGCGATTTCATAACGTTCGCCATGCTCGCGCCCGGCTTCTGGCTGCTGATCGCGGTTCTGAGCGAGGGGCGGATCGAGTGGTGGACGGAGCGCGCGTGGATGGGCTGGTCCCTGATCGCCAGCATCATCCTGATCGTCGGCGCACTGCTGCACGAACATGGCCGCACCAATCCACTGATCAACACCAGATGGCTGGGCACGTGGGAAATGGGGCGGTTGATGCTGATCGCGGCCAGTGTTCGCGTGCTGCTGTCCGAACAGGCGTATGGATCGGTCGGGTTCCTGACCGTCGTGGGCATGATCAATGATCAGATGGTCACGCTGAATATCGTCATCGTCATCGCCTCCATCGCGGGAATGCTGACCGCGGTGCTGACCTTTCGACCGGACAATGTCGCGCGCCCGATCAGCATCGCCGTTCTGCTGATCGTGATCGGGTCGTTCATGGACGCCAACACCACCAATCTGACCCGCCCGTCCAGCTTCTATGTCAGCCAGGCGCTGATCGGCTTTGCATCCCTGTTGTTTCTGGCGCAGGCGATGGTGATCGGCATTTCGCGCACCCTGCTTGCCGGCGCGAAGCATTTCGTCAGCTTCGTGGTGCTGTTTTCGATGAGCCAAAGTGTCGGCGGGCTGGCGGGAACGGCTCTGCTCGGGACGTTCCAGATCGTGCGCGAGAAATATCATAGCCATGAACTGGTGCAATCGATCGTGATGACCGACCCGCTGGTCGCGGCCCGCATCCGTGCGGGGGGCGGCGCAGTAAGCGGCGTAGTGGGCGACCCGGCATTGCGCAGCGCGGAAGGCGCCGCGCTGCTTGCGCAGCAGGTCGCACGGGAAGCCAACATCCTTGCCTTCAACGACGTATTCCTGCTGATCGGCGTGCTGGCCATCGCCGCGCTGTTGTTCAGCTATGCCATCCGCTTTTCAATCTGGCGCCGGCACGAAATCTCGCCGGTGGTCCTGCTTCAACAACGTGCTGCGGCCGCCGCGGCGCAAGATCCGCAACAGGGATAATCCATGGACCAGCAAACCGGTCAGCCCGCCGCCGCGCAAGCCAGCCCAGGCGACCCGCAAATCGAACCACCTGCCGGCGGCTGGCGCCCCCCGCATAAGGATCGGCGCACGATCGTCGCGATCGTGATTGTGGCGCTGATCGCCATCCTTGCCATCCTCTATGCCTGGCGGCTGCCGCCCTTCGCCGGGCTTAACGAGCGGACCGACAACGCCTATGTACGCGGTCGGGTGACGATCATCAGCCCCCAGGTCAGCGGCTATGTCACTCGTGTGCTGGTGCAGGACTTCGCCGAGGTGAAGAAAGGCCAGGTGCTCGCCACCATCGATGATCGCATATATTCCGCGCGCGTTGCGCAGGCGAAAGCCAATCTGTCCGCCCAGATGGCATCCCTCGCCAACTCCGCACAAAGCCAGCGGTCGCGCGAAACGGCGACACTGAGCCAGGACGCCGCGATCGCCAATGCGCGGGCGCAGCTGACCAAGGCGCAGGCCGACATGCGGCGCGCCGACGCGCTGGTCGCCGACGGATCGATTTCCGCGCGCGAGCGGGATGCGACACGCGCCGCCCTGCTTGCGGCGCAGGCGGCGGTGCGACAGGCGGAGGCATCGCGGGCCATCGGCACGCAGGACGTCCGCACGGTCATCGTCGGACGCGGTGGGCTGGAGGCGGCGGTGGAGGGTGCAAGAGCCGCCCTGCGCCTGGCGCAGGTGGACCTCGACAACACCATCATTCGTGCGCCGGTCGACGGTCAATTATCGGAAATCGGTGTCCGCAACGGCGCGTTCGTGACGGCGGGAACGCAGATGATGTTCCTGGTCCCGCACGACATATGGATTGTCGCGAATTTCAAGGAGGCACAGACGCGCAAGATGCGGGTCGGCCAGCGCGCAAGCTTCCGCGTCGACGCGCTGGGCGGAGAAAAGCTGACCGGGCGGGTCGAAAGCATGGCCCCCGCCGCGGGCAGCGAATTCGCCGTCATCAAGCCTGACAATGCCACCGGCAACTTCGTCAAGGTGGCGCAGCGGATCGCTGTCCGCATTCGCATCGATCCGGGTCAGGAAGCGACCCGGCGACTGCGGCCCGGCATGTCGGTGGAGGCGCGCATCAATACGCGGGGAAGCGCCGAGTGAACCTGCACAGACTGCACAAGGGCTTTTCCGCAACCCTGCTTGTCTCGCTCGCGCTTTCCGCCTGCGCCGGACCGACCGTGCAAGTGGCCCAGGTTCCGACAGTGCCTCCGCCGGCAAGCTGGCGGACGGACGCGGGTCCGGTCGCGCCCATCGATGGGGAATGGTGGCGCAGTTTCGGCGATCCGATCCTGACCGGGCTGGTCGAACAGGCGCTGGCTAACAACGCCGACCTCGGGATCGCGATGGGGCGCGTGCGTGAGGCGCGCGCGAATGTCGACCTCGCCCGAAGCCAGCTGCTGCCCTCCATCGATGCCTCCCTCGCCGGTGGCGGGTCGCGTTCGGTTAATCCCTTTGGTCAGGCGGTTGAACAATACGCCGCCCAGCCGCAGGTACAGACCGCATGGGAAATCGATCTGTTCGGTCGGCTTGCCGACCAGCAGGCTGCCGCTCGCGATAACTGGTTCGCCAGTCAGGCGGCACGCGATGCGGCGCGCCTGTCCATCGCATCGGCCACGGCGAGCACATATATCACGTTACGCGCGCTCGACGCCCGGCTTGAGGTTGCGAAGGCGACGCTGGCGGCGCGCGCCGAATCCCTGCGCATCGCACATAGTCGCGTGGACAACGGCTATTCACCCCGCCTCGAACTTAACCAGGCGCAGGCGGAATATGACGCCACTGCGCAGATCGTGCCGCAGATCGCTCTTGGCATTACGCGTGCGGAAAACGCCCTGTCGACGCTCATCGGCAACACCCCGCGCGACATCGAGCGCGGAACGCCCTTTGCCGCCCTTCGCGAACCGCCGGTTCCCGAAGGCCTGCCGTCAACCCTGCTTACGCGCCGCCCCGACATTGCGCAGGCGGAACTGACGCTCGCCGCCGCCGACAAATCGCTTTCGGTGGCGCGCAAGCGGTTCCTGCCGCAACTTCGCCTGACCGGATCGGCCGGCGCGGCCATTTCCAGCCTGCTTGCCGACCCGATCACCATCTGGTCGATCGGCGGCAGCATCCTTGCCCCAATCTTCGAGGGCGGTCGCCTGCGCGCCGGGGCCGAAGTGAGCGGGGCGCAGCGCGATCAGGCTGCCTTCGCCTATCGCCGCGCCGTGCTGAACGGATTTCGCGAGGTCGAGGACGCCCTGGCATCGGCGAAGCGGCTGGACGAGCAATTGACCCTCGCCATCCATCAGCGCGATACGCTGGCCGAGGCGCTGCGACTTGCCACCAATCGCTTTCGCGAGGGCTATTCGCCTTTTCTGGAGCAACTGGACGCGCAGCGCGGCTTGCTCGCTGCCGAACTCTCGCTGATCCAGATCCGCACCGATGCGCTCAATGCGCGGGTGCAACTCTATCAGGCGATGGGCGGCGGGTGGAGCCGCAGCGCTATCGAGGGGCTGGAATAGCATCGCTTGCGCGCGATGCGATTATGGCTAGGCTCGCAGCCATGAAGACACTGCTCGCGCTACCGCTCCTCGCTCTTTCTTTCGCTTTGGCCCCCGCCGCCTCCGCGAAGCCCGCTGCTGCTGCGGACGATGCCTATGCTGCGCGCGTGGCGAAGGTTCTGAAATCCTCGCCGTTGATCGACGGGCATAATGACTGGGCCGAAACGCTGGTCGACAATGCCGGCGATCAACGCTGGACGATCGACCTCAATACACTCGACCCGCAGAAATTCGACACCGACATCACGCGCCTGCGCAAGGGGAAAGTGGGCGGCAATTTCTGGTCGGTCTATGTCTCGGCCAACCTGCCCGAAATGGAGCAGGTGAAGGCGACGCTGGAGCAGATCGACCTCGTCAACGCCATCATTGCCCGATACCCGCAGACATTCGAGCATGCCCGGACTGCCGCTGATGTGCGCCGCGCCTTCAAGGCCGGGCGGATCGCATCGATGATGGGTGTGGAAGGCGGCGGGCAGATTGACGGCAGCTTTTCGGTCCTGCGCGCCTATCATCAGCTGGGCGCAGGTTATCTGACGTTGACGCACAGCCGCACCATCGCCTGGGCGGACAGCGCAACCGACAACCCTCAGCATGACGGCCTTACGCCCTTCGGCATCGAAGTGGTGCGAGAGCTCAATCGTCTTGGCATGCTGGTCGACCTCAGTCATGTGAGCGAGGCGACCATGTTGGACGCCCTTCACGCCAGCCGGGCACCGGTGATCTTCTCCCACAGCTCCGCACGCGCGATCTGCGATCATCCCCGCAACGTGTCGGACGCGGTGCTGAAGGAAGTGGCGAAGAATGGCGGCGTGGTGATGGTGAACTTCGCGCCCAATTACGTCTCGGAGGAACGGCGCAAATGGGGCGCGGCGCGCGCAGGAGAAATCGCAAGCTACAACAATCCGCCCTTTGGCGGCCTCTATATCGGCCAGCCGGACAAGGCGAAAGCAGCGCTGGAGGCCTGGATGGCCGCGCACCCGGCGCCCGTCGTCACCTTGGGCCAGGTCGCGGACCATATCGACCATATCGCGAAAGTGGCGGGATATGATCATGTTGGCATCGGATCGGACTATGACGGCCTGGGCGGCGACCTGCCCGAAGGGCTGGACACGGTGCAGGATTATCCGGCCCTGTTCGTCGAACTGGCCAAGCGCGGGTGGAGCGACGCGAACCTTGCCAAGCTGGCCGGCGGCAACATCTTGCGCGTGATGGAAGCGGCGGAAAAGGTAGCGAAGGACATGGCGGGCGATAAGCCGGCGACCGCGACGGTCGCCGCGCTCGACAACCCGAAATGAGCCGGATCTTGTCCGCGACCCGTTCCCAGCGCGGCGATCGCCATTGCCATCGGCATCTCGACCGTCGCCGCCACGACGGCAGCGCATGCGGACCAGCCCGCCAGCCTGGTCGGTCACTATTATCTTGGCGGCGTGCGGGAAACCGGATCGGAACTGCTGTTGACCGCCGATGGCCAGTTCCAATGGTATCTGACCTATGGCGCGGTCGACCTGTTCGCCGAAGGCACATGGGATCGGCAGGGCAATGTCGTGACGCTGACCGCGCAAAAGGATGAGAAAGCGCCGCCGCCGGGTTTCGACACGCTGGCTTTGACCGATCGGGAAGGAAAGCTGATCCCACCAGACGGACGGGGTGCCTATGAACGCGGCAGCGACATGCCAGCCCCGCCGGAACAGGTTTTGCCGCCCGAGAAGCCCGCGCCGAAAAATTAGGAAGCGGCCTTCCGCAACCAAGAAAAAAGGGCAGCCCCGGATGGGACCGCCCTCTTTTCGTTTTCCGACCTTCGCCGGGGAAACTTAGCGCTTCGAGAACTGGAAGCTGCGGCGGGCCTTCGCCTTGCCGTACTTCTTACGTTCAACGGCGCGGCTGTCGCGGGTCAAGAAGCCTTCGGCCTTGACCGCGCTGCGCAGCGCCGGTTCGTACTTGGTGAGCGCCTGCGCAATGCCGTGCTTGACGGCACCGGCCTGACCGGAAAGGCCGCCGCCCTTCACCGTGCAGACGACGTCATACTGGCCGCTGCGGTCGGTGACCGTGAACGGCTGATTGATGACGAGGCGCAGGGTCGGACGTGCGAAATACACTTCCTGATCGCGACCGTTGACGGTGATCTTGCCGGTGCCCGGCTTCACCCAGACGCGGGCCACGGCGTCCTTACGGCGGCCGGTGGCATAAGCGCGGCCGAGCTTGTCCAGTTCCTGCTGACGCAGCGGCGCGGAGGGCGCAGCCGGCGCGACGGGTGCCGAAGCTTCGCCGGCGACGGGCGCGGGCGCAGCTTCCGGCTGACCGGAGGCCAAGCTGGCGAGGTCGGAAAGCGACTGACGGTTATCGGACATTATGCACCCACCTTGTTCTTGCGGTTGCGCGACGCCAGGTCGAGCACTTCGGGGTTCTGGGCTTCGTGGGCATGTTCGGCGCCGGCGAAAATGCGCAGGTTGCGCATCTGCTGGCGGCCCAGCGGACCACGGGGAATCATGCGCTCAACGGCCTTTTCCAGGACGCGCTCGGGAAAGCGGCCTTCCAGAACCTTGGCGGCGGTCACTTCCTTGATCCCGCCGGCATAGCCGGTGTGCTTGTAATAAACCTTGTCCTGCAGCTTCTTGCCGGTGAACTTCACCTTGGCCGCGTTGATGACGATGACATTGTCACCGCAATCGACGTGCGGGGTAAAGCTGGGCTTGTGCTTGCCGCGCAGGATATTGGCGATGATCGAAGCGGCACTACTGACAACCAGGCCTTCTGCGTCGATCAGGAGCCACTTCTTCTCGACCTCGGCCGGCTTTACCGACTTGGTCGTCTTCATCAGCGCCTTCATGGGCCGAAATCTCCATCCAAACGAAAGACGGCGCCCGCCGGGACGCCGCATGTGGCGCGCCTAATGACGGTGAGAGGGCGCAGAGTCAAGCAAAAGCGGGCTTTTCCTGACGGGTAAAATAATACCCGTCGCAATGTGAAGCGCTAAATCCTCGCCTCCCGGCCGGCCACCGGCAGCCGGAATGGTGTGCAGACCATCAGCGCGCCCGGCCCGCGCTGTGCATCGCCCATGCCGCGACGGCGAGCAGCATCGCGCCCACCGCCTGGTGCAAAACGGCCAGCGGCAAGGCGACGCCGCTCACCACCGTCGCGATGCCCAGCAGCACCTGCGTTCCCGCCAGCGCGTTAAGCGCAATCGAAGCCGCCCTGTCCCCGGCCAGCTTTGCACGCCGCGCCAGCAGGATCATCGCAGCCAGCGCCACCCATGCCCACCAGCGGTGCAGGAAATGCACCAGGAACGAATCGCTGGTCAGCGTCATCCAGATGCTACCCCACCATGTGATCCCGTCGGGCACGAAACTGTCGTTCATCAGCGGCCATGTGTTCGCGACATAGCCCGCGCGCAGGCCCGCAGTGATCGCCCCCAGGAAAATCTGGATGAAGAGCAGCGTGAAGAGAAGCAGAGGAACCGGCCGCAACCGCGCCCCCACGCCACCTGGATCGCGCGCCAGCCAGCGCATGTCGCACGCCGTCCATACAACCAGCGCCAGCAGCAGCAACGCCATGCACAGATGCGCAGCCAGCATGGCCGGCTGAACATTCACGCGATCGACCAGCCCGCTTTTCACCATCAACCAGCCGATCCCGCCCTGCGCTCCACCCAGGATGAACAGCGCGACCAGTCGCGGGCCGAAGCCGGTCGGCACAGCACGGCGAAGCAGGAACCATATCAACGGCAGCGCGAAGGCGACGCCAAGCAATCGCCCCAGCAGCCGATGGAAAAACTCCCAGAAATAGATGTGCTTGAACGCCGACAGGGTCATCCCCTGGTTCATCAGCACATATTGCGAGCTGTGCTTGTACTTGTCGAACTCCGCCGCCCATTGGGCATCGGTAATCGGGGGGATCGCCCCCGTCACCGGCTTCCATTCCGTGATCGACAGGCCGGATTCGGTAAGGCGCGTGATACCGCCGACGATCACCATAGTCAGGATCATCGCCGCAATCAGGAACAGCCAGCGCGCGATGGAATCGGGTCGCGCCCCGGCATTCAGGCGCGGCGCAAAAGAGGCAGGAGCGTTCATATCCGCCCCATGCGCCCAGAGTGACCGGCTGGCAAGCGGGCCAAGGCGCGTGGCATCGCCCCGCAATCACCGGCCGAACCGGGATCATCGCGATTATTTGGAATGCCATCCTTGAACGGCACCCAGATAATGATATATTGTTACCTTAACGTTTGAGCGCTAAGGCGCGCTTCAACTTCTCTTGCGCGCAGGTCGATTCGTTTTCATGCCCATCACGCTCCTCCGTTCCGGAACGCTCGATCGCTGGGCGATCGCGTTGTCGGGGCTGTGCGTGGCGCATTGCATCACGACCGCGATACTGGTGGGCTTGCTGGCGTCGGTCGGCAATGTGCTCGGCGATCCGATCTTCCACGAAGTGGGGCTGGCCATTGCGATCCTGCTGGGCGCGATTGCCCTGGGCCTTGGCGCAGTCGCCCATGGCTTCATGATGCCGTCGGCCATCGGCGCGCTGGGTCTTGGCGTGATGGCCGGATCGCTCAGCCTGCCCCATGGCGAAGGCGAGATGATCTACAGCCTGGTCGGTGTCGCCCTGCTGGCGCTGGGCCACGACCTCAATCATCGCGCCGGGCACTGGCATTAAGGCCGGGGCGGCTGCCTCCAGTCGCTGTTTTCTTGCCGCGACGACCCGTCGGCCTTATATCCTGCGCCATGGCACACGCCCACACCCATGATCATGTCGAGCCGCATAGCCGTCAGTCGCTTGCATCGGCGGCACAAGCGACGCTGCTAAAGCAGAGCGAGCAATGGACACCCATGCGCGCGGCGATTTTCGATGCGCTGGCGCAGCATGAAAAGCCCGCTTCGGCCTATGACATCGCCGATGAGGTATCGAAAGCGCGGGGCAAGCGCGTCGCGCCCAACAGCGTCTATCGCATCCTCGACCTGTTCGTGGCCAACAATCTGGCCATGCGGGTGGAAAGCGCCAATGCCTATGTCGCCAACGCGCATCCCGGCTGCATGCACGATTGCATCTTCCTGGTCTGCAATGCCTGTGGCGAAGCCACTCATATAGACGACGACAAGCTATCGAATACCGTCCGCAAGCTGGCCGAACATGAAGGATTTGTGCCGCAACGCCCGGTCATCGAAGTACTGGGCCTTTGCGCAAAATGCAGTTGAACGGGTAAGACCCGGCGCCAGCAGCGCCCGCCGTTCTGGCGCGTTTCAATCGACACTGCCGCCAAAAGGGGCTAGAGTCGACTGCTTGAAGCGAGATGCCCATGGCCGAACCACCCCATACGCCCCTACTCGATACCGTCCAGACGCCCGATGAACTGCGGAGCCTGAAGCCCGAACAGCTACGCCAGCTGGCCGATGAGCTGCGGGCCGAAACCATTGCGGCAGTCGGCGTGACGGGGGGGCATCTGGGATCGGGACTGGGCGTCGTCGAGCTGACGACGGCCATCCATTATGTGTTCGAAACGCCGCGCGACCGGCTGGTCTGGGACGTGGGGCACCAATGTTATCCGCACAAGATCCTGACCGGGCGGCGTGACCGCATCCGTACCTTGCGCCAGGGCGGCGGCCTGTCGGGCTTCACCAAGCGGTCCGAAAGCGAATATGACCCGTTCGGGGCGGCGCACAGCTCCACCTCCATCAGCGCAGCGCTCGGCTTTGCAATTGCCAACAAGCTGTCCGGCGCGCCGGGCAAGGCCATCGCGGTCATCGGCGATGGCGCGATGTCGGCCGGCATGGCCTATGAAGCGATGAACAATGCGGAGGCCGCCGGCAACCGCCTGATCGTCATCCTGAACGACAACGACATGTCGATCGCGCCGCCCGTCGGGGGGCTTTCGGGCTATCTGGCGCGGCTGGTGTCCAGTCGCGAATTTCTTGGCCTGCGCGACGTGCTGAAAAGGCTCGCGCGCAAACTGCCGACGCCGCTTCACAAGGCCGCCAAGAAGACCGACGAATATGCCCGCGGCATGGCGATGGGCGGCACCTTGTTCGAGGAACTGGGGTTCTATTATGTCGGGCCGGTCGACGGCCACAATCTGGACCAGTTGATCCCGGTGCTGGAAAATGTACGGGACGCGGCAGAGGGGCCGTGCCTGATCCACGTCGTGACGCAGAAGGGCAAGGGCTATGCCCCTGCCGAAAACGCCGCCGACAAATATCATGGCGTACAGAAGTTCGACGTCATAACCGGCGCGCAGGCAAAGGCGCCGCCCGGTCCGCCCAGCTATACGAATATCTTTGCCAAGGCGCTGATTGCCGAGGCGGAGCGCGATCATACGATCTGCGCGATCACGGCGGCCATGCCGTCGGGCACCGGTCTCGACAAATTCCAGCAGGCCTATCCCGATCGCACGTTCGATGTCGGCATCGCCGAACAGCATGCCGTGACCTTTGCCGCTGGCCTGGCCGCGCAGGGAATGCGGCCGTTCTGCGCGATCTATTCCACGTTCCTGCAGCGCGCCTATGACCAGGTGGTGCATGACGTCGCAATCCAGAATCTGCCGGTGCGCTTTGCAATCGACCGCGCCGGACTGGTCGGCGCGGACGGCTCGACACATGCGGGCAGCTTCGATGTCACCTATCTCGCTTCGCTGCCCAACATGGTGGTGATGGCGGCGGCGGACGAAGCGGAGCTGGTCCATATGGTCCACACCTGCGCGATGCACGACAGTAGCCCGATTGCCGTGCGCTACCCGCGCGGCAATGGCACCGGCGTCGCCCTGCCCGAAACGCCGCAGCAGCTGGAAATCGGCAAGGGCCGCATCGTGCGCGAAGGGCGGCAGGTTGCGATATTGTCACTGGGCACCCGGCTGGAAGAAGCGTTGAAGGCCGCCGAAGTGCTGGAAGCGAAGGGGCTGTCCACGACAGTCGCCGATCTGCGCTTTGCCAAGCCGCTGGATCAGGCGATGATCCGCAAGCTGCTCACCACGCATGAAGTGGCGGTGACGATCGAAGAAGGCGCCATCGGCGGCCTGGGCGCGCATGTGCTGACTTTCGCCAGCGACAACGGCCTGATCGACGCGGGGCTGAAGCTGCGCACGCTGCGCCTGCCCGATATTTTCCAGGATCAGGACAAGCCTGAAGTGCAATATGCAGAGGCGCGACTGGACGCAGATGCGCTGGTCGAAACCGTGCTTACGGCGCTGCGCCACAACAGCGCCGGCGTGATAGAAGGTGCGCGCGCCTGATCCCTTTGTCCCCGCTCAAGCGTTGCTGAGCGGACGCTGGAAAAGAGGAGCAGCATCATGCACAAGAGCATCGTTTCCATCGCGCTGATCGGCGCGGCGATGTGGGCCGGAACCGCACAAGCCGACCCCGGCTATGACAGCTGCGCGGGCAAGGCGGTCAGCAATGCGGACTATTCAGCCTGCGGAGCCGCATGGATCGCGCGGGAGGAACGCCGGCTGAATGTCGCGTGGAAGGCGCTTTATTCCGGCCTGCCTGCACGCAGCAAGGCCAGCCTGCTCAGTGAACAACGCCTGTGGATCGCGTGGAAGGACAAGAGTTGCCTGTGGCGCGCCAGCGGCGATTGGGGGCGGGAGGGACAGGTCATTGCCTATCCCACCTGCCGCGCCGAGGTGATCGCAGACCGCGCCGACTATCTGGAAAGGGCGGCGCGCGACCTGCGTGGTCGATAGGGCGTTTTTGCCGATCAGTTCGCCGAAGGGATAGAAGCGCGGGCGTTCTGCCCGTCGCCTTCCGGCGCGGCGATGATGTCGCGCACGGTCGCGCCCTTGTCCACGACCACCGTCTTCGGATCGCCCACGGACGAGCGAATGCCCGGATCGGCATCTTCACGGCCTGCCGCGCGCAGCGTGCCGCTTTCCACCGCACTGCGCGGTGCGGATGGGCCGAACATCGCCTCCAGCGCCTGACGACCGGCATCGGAGCTGGCGGCGGAGGAGGCCGCGCCCGGCTGCGGCGGGACCAGAGCGAAATCGGGCGGGATCACCAGCGGCGCGGCGCGCGTCACCGCGAATTCATCGGGGCGCGCACGATTGAACAGGCCACCTGAACTGCCGCAGGCGGACAGGCCGGTCAGCATGGTGCCCAAAAGGGCGGCAGTAACGATGGTGCGCATGGTCAGGGAGTCTCCGATTTGGGTGCCTTTTCGCGCAGCATGAGCGCGCGTGCAAGCAGGATCAGCACGCCGATGGTAATCGCCGCGTCGGCCAGGTTGAAAACCAGGAAAGGCCGGATGTCGCCAATGTGGAAATCGGCATAGTCGATGACATAGCCCAGACGAACCCGGTCGATGATGTTGCCGATCGCGCCGCCCAGGATCAGGCCCAGCGCAATCGCGTCGTCACGCGACCGCTCCCGCCACAGCCACACCGCGACCAGCACGGCAATGCCCGCCGTCATCGCGACCAGCGCCCAGCGCGCCAGTTCGGTGTCGGCATGGAAGAAGCCCATGGAAACGCCACGATTTTCGATCCAGCGCAAGTTGAAGATCGGCAGCAGTTCGATCCCGTCGATCCGCGTTCTCAGCGCCAGCGGGACGGCGACCATATATTTGATCGCCTGATCGATCAGCGTCACGATGGCGGCCGCGATCAGGCCAAGGCGGCGATACGTCGATGTCATGTCGCTCGCTTAGCCCTTCTGCCTGTCCGTCCGATGAACCGACTTCGTCATCATCATGCCTTCAACACCGTATCGCAGCGATCGCATAGCGCGCCATCCTCCGCCACTTCGGGCAGCAGCCGCCAGCAGCGACCGCATTTATGCCAGTCGCTCGGCTTTACGATGATGCCGTCGCCAACGCCCGTCTCAACGCGCGCGACGATGCAGATTTCCGCGAAATCGGCGTCGCCCGCGTCGATATATTGCCCCATGGTGACGTCCGCCTCCAGGCTGGAGCGGACGGTCTTTTCCCGGCGCAGCGGCTCGATCGCCTCATTCACCTGCTCGCGCGCGGCGCGAACTTCCGCCCATTTGGCGTCCAGACTTTCGTGCAGCCAGTGCGCATCCACCTGAGGCCACTCCAGGAAATGGACACTCTCGGCATCGTCGGGATAGCGGCTTTGCCACACTTCCTCCGCCGTGAACGGAATGATCGGCGCGGCATAGCGCACCAGCGCATGGAACAGCGTGTCGAGCACCGTGCGATAGGACCGGCGCTTCAAATCGTCCTTCGCATCGCAATAGAGGCAATCCTTGCGAATATCGAAGAAGAAGGCGCTAAGGTCATTATTGGCGAAATCGAACAGCGCCCTGCTGTATCGACCAAACTCCAGCCAGCTCTGGCTGCCCGCCTGCTTGTCCACGACCGATCGCAATTGCATGTCGAGCGCGGCGAGCCGACCGAGCATGTAGCGTTCCAGATCCGGCATGTCCGCCGGGGCAACCCGCTCTTCCTCGGTAAAGTCGCTGAGCGCGCCCAGCAGATAGCGGAAGGTGTTGCGCAGCTTGCGGTAGGCGTCGCTCGCGCCCGCCAGCACTTCCTTGCCAATACGCACATCGTCGAAATAATCGGTGCTGGCGACCCATACGCGCAAAATATCCGCACCGCTTTCGCCGATCACCTTCAGCGGATCGACGACATTGCCGAGCGACTTCGACATCTTGCGCCCCTGCCCGTCGAGCGCGAAGCCGTGCGTCAGCACCGCGTCATAGGGCGCCCGGCCGCGCGTGCCGCAGCTTTCGAGCAGGGAGGACTGGAACCAGCCGCGATGCTGGTCCGACCCTTCCAGATAGAGGTCCGCGCGCACGTCCTGCCCATAACGCGCCTCTATGGTGAAGGCATGGGTGGAGCCGCTGTCGAACCACACGTCCAGAATGTCGTTGATGACTTCATAGTCGGCGAGGCTGTAGTCCGCGCCCAGCAGCGCCTGATGATCGGCGGCGAACCATGCGTCCGCCCCGCCCTGCCGGAATGCCTCGACGATGCGGGCATTGACCGCCGGGTCGTTCAGATACTCGCCGGTCTGGCGATGGACATAGAGCGCGATGGGCACGCCCCAGGCGCGCTGGCGGCTGATCACCCAGTCCGGGCGGCCCTCCACCATCGAACGGATGCGGTTGGTCGAACGCTCCGGCACCCAGCGCGTCTTCTCGATCGCGTCCAGCGCGATTTCGCGCAGCGTCGGGCCGTTGGTCGGCGGCGGCACAAGCGCGCCGGTCACCGGATCGGCAGCGGGCAGCGCATAATCATCGTTCACCGCAGTCTGCGCGCGGTCCATCGGGATGAACCATTGCGGGGTGCAGCGGAAGATGATCTTGGCCTTCGACCGCCAGCTATGGGGATAGCTGTGCTGGAAATCGTCGGACGCGGCGAGCAGCGCCCCGGCGTCGCGAAGGTCGGTGCAGATCGGCCCGTCCTTGCTGACGAACTTGGGATTGATGACCGACCCCTGACCGCCCAGCCACAGCCAATCCGGGCGATATTTGCCGTCGCCTTCCACCGCGAAGACCGGGTCGATGCCATTGGCCTTGCACAGCAGGAAATCGTCCTCGCCATGGTCGGGCGCCATGTGGACGAGGCCGGTGCCCGCATCTGTCGTGACGAAATCGCCGGGCAGGAACGGGCGGAGCCTGGCGAAGAAGCCGCCGAGCGCGTGCATCGGGTGTCGGGCGATGACGCTGGCGAGTTGCGACCCTTTAATACGACTACGCTGGATCAGCTTGGCTGATGCACCGCCTGTCCACGAATTGCGGAAACGCGCCTCGAATTCAGAACACAGTGCATCGTTGGCAGCGATGAGTATCTGTTTACCCTGCCACTGCTTAATTGCAGGATTGTCGAAAACGTCAATGCCAGGCTGGCCGTCTACAGATATCACAATCTCATAGAGACCGTATTCAACATCCGGCCCATAAGCGAGCGCCTGATTGACCGGGATCGTCCAGGGCGTCGTCGTCCAGATGACCGCATGCGCGCCGACCAGTTCCGGGGCGTGGGGCGCTTCGACGACCTCGAACGCCACGTCGATCTGGGTCGAGGTGACATCCTCATATTCCACTTCCGCCTCGGCCAGCGCGGTCTTTTCGACCGGCGACCACATGACGGGCTTGGCCCCTCGATAAAGCTGGCCGCTTTCCGCGAATTTCAGCAGCTCGCCGACGATCGCGGCCTCCGCCTCGAACTTCATGGTGAGGTACGGGTCGTCCCAATCGCCCATGATGCCCAGCCGCTCGAACTGGCCGCGCTGCACCGCCACCCATTTTTCGGCATAGGCGCGGCATTGCGCGCGGAACTCGGCGGCCGGCACCTCGTCCTTGTTCAGCTTCTTCTTGCGATATTCCTCCTCAATCTTCCATTCGATGGGGAGGCCGTGGCAATCCCAGCCGGGGACATAGGGCGCGTCTTTGCCCAGCAGCGACTGGCTGCGGACGATAATGTCCTTCAGCACCTTGTTCATCGCATGGCCCATGTGGATGTCGCCATTGGCGTAGGGCGGGCCATCGTGCAGGATGAAGCGTTCGCGCCCCGCGCGGCGGCGGCGCAGTTCGCCATACAGGTCCATGGCCGCCCATCGCGCGGCGATTTCCGGTTCCTTCTGCGCAAGGCCAGCCTTCATCGGAAAGGCCGTCTGGGGCAGGAACACGGTGGACTTGTAATCGGTGGCTTCGGTCATCTGCGCTTCATTCTGTAATGCCGCCCATGCCGCGCGGCCCGGACGGGAAGAGATGAGGCGGCCCTACAGAAGCGGGCGCGTCTTGCCAAGAATATCGCGCGCGCAGGCGCAATCCCGGTCCATTTGCGCGACCAGCGCGTCCAGCCCGTCGAACTTCGCCTCCGGTCGCAGATATTCGATCAGCGCGACTTCGATCCGCTGACCGTAAAGGTCGCCGGAAAAGTCGAAGAAATGCGGCTCGAACAATTCCTTGGGCGGGGTGAAGGTCGGCCGGATGCCAAGGTTCGCCGCCCCGTCCACGATCCGCCCGTCCGGCAAGCGCGCCTGCACCGCGTAAATGCCATATGCGGGGCGCAGATAATTGCCGAGCGAAAGGTTGGCGGTTGGAAAGCCAATGGTGCGGCCCAGCGCGTCGCCATGCTCGACAATGCCTTCGATCGCGAACGGGCGGGTGAGCAGGCGCGTGGCCGTCGCGCAATCGCCTGCCTTCAGCGCATCGCGTATCCGACTGGACGAAATCGTCTCGCCCCCGGCGTCGACGACCGCCGACACCGCTTCGGCACTCATGCCGCGCGCCGCGCCGAGCGAGGCGAGCATGGCGACGTTGCCGCTACGTCCCTTGCCAAAGGTGAAGTCGTCGCCGGTGACGACGCCACCTGCACCGATATGATCGGCCAGGAAAGCGACGAAGGCCTCCGCGCTCAATGCCGCGAGTTCGGGGGTGAAGGCGAACACCAGCATCGCATCTGCCCCGGCAGCGGCGAACAGCCGCTCACGCTGGTCAAGCGTGGTCAGGCGAAAGGGCGCGGCGTCCGGCACGAACAGGCGCACGGGATGCGGATCGAACGTCGCGACGATGACCGGGCGACCTTCCGCCCGGGCGCGCGCCACCGCGCGTCCCACCACGGCCTGATGCCCGGCATGAAAACCGTCGAAATTGCCCAGCGCGACGATGGCCCCGCGCAGATGCGGCGGAATCGGCGCGCCGCTGTCCAGCCGCTCCATGGGGTCGCGCTATAGGCACGCGCGCGAAGCGAGGCAATCGCGCGTTCCCGCCAATATGAGTGGCCAAACCGCCTTCATGCCCGCCATACCTTCACCGCCGGGCGAAGGTGACGAAACTGTAGGCCGGCCTGCCGTCCTGCGCGCCATGATCTTCGCGCGCGGTCTCCCGCCAATCGGCAGGATCGGGATAGGGGATGGACACGTCGCCCGCCGCCTCCACATGCACTTCGGTCAGTTCGATGGCGGTGGCGCGCGGCAGCATCAGCGCGTGGATTTCCGCGCCACCGATGACCATCGCCTCATCCCCCGCCAGCGCCAGCGCGGTATCAACGTCATGCGCGATCTCTGCGCCGGAGCATGTCCAGCCTGGAGCGCGCGTCAGCACGATGTGACGACGGCCCGGCAGCAATCCGGGCAGGCTTTCTAACGTCTTGCGACCCATGATCATTGGCTTGCCCATGGTCAGCGCCTTGAACCGTTTGAGGTCGGCGGGCAGGTGCCAGGGGAGCGCGCCCTCGCTACCGATCACGCCATTGTCGGCCCGCGCGATTATCAGCGTGATCGCGTTCGTGCCGCTCATTCCTCGATCCGCGTCACATGGCCCATCTTGCGGCCCGCCCGCACCGTCTTGCCATACAGATGCACATGCGCCCCCGGCTCCGCCATCAGCGTCAGCCAGGCATTGGCATCCTCCCCGATCAGGTTGGTCATCTGCACTCGGCGGCCGCGCCGCTGGGTCGATCCCAAGGGCAGGCCGCAGATCGCACGGACATGATTTTCGAACTGCGACGTGTCCGCGCCCTCGATCGTCCAGTGGCCGCTATTGTGCACGCGTGGGGCCATTTCGTTGAACACCGGGCCGCCGTCCGTCGCGAAAAACTCGCAGGTCAGAACGCCGACATGGCCCAGATGCTCGGCCACCGACTTCGCCAGCGCGATCGCCTCATCCGCCTGGATCAGGATTTCCGGTCGTGCCGGAACGGTCGACGTATCCAGAATCCCGGAGCGGTGGACATTTTCCGCGACGTCCCAGACCGCGCATTCGCCGTCGGGGCCGCGCGCCAGAATCACTGAGAATTCCGCGAAGAAATCGACGAAGCCTTCCAGAATGGCGGGGACTGCGTTGGCGAGCGGGCCGGGTGCGCCGATGGCTGCCCATGCCGCCTCCGCCTCTTCCGCCGATTCGATCCGCGCCTGCCCCTTGCCGTCATAGCCGAACAGGGTGGTTTTCAGAATCGCCGGCGCGCCCAGTTCCGCCAGCGCGGCTTTCAGGTCGGCGAGCGACGATACCGGCCGCCACGGCGCGGTGCGCCCGCCCAGCTGCGCCACCAGAGTCTTTTCATTGGGGCGATAGCGCGAGATTTCCAGCGACTTCGCGCTCGGTGCCACAGGCGTGCGCCCGGCCAGATAGGCGACCGCCTGGGGGTCGACATTTTCAAATTCATAGGTCGCGATGTCGACCTGCCCGGAAAAGGCCTTTACCGCCTCCACATCCTCAAACCTGCCCTGCGTCCATCCGGCAGCGACTTCGGTTGCCGGACCGCTGGCTTCAGGGGCAAGGATGTGGCTTCGATAGCCCAGCTGCGCCGCGGCGATGGCGATCATCCGGCCCAACTGGCCGCCGCCCAGAATGCCGATGGTGGAACCGGGCGGGACGGTCATCCCAGCGGACTTTCGTCGACGGCCGCCGTCTGCTTCGCCCGCCAATCGTCCAGCCGGGCAGCGAGCGCCTCATCCGTCGTGGCCAGCATCGCGGCCGCGAGCAAGGCGGCGTTGACCGCCCCCGCCCGGCCGATGGCCAGCGTGCCGACCGGAATGCCGGCCGGCATCTGTACGATGGAAAGCAGGCTGTCCATGCCCTTCAATGCCTTCGATTCGACCGGCACGCCCAGCACCGGCAGGCGCGTCATCGACGCTGCCATGCCCGGCAGATGCGCCGCGCCGCCCGCGCCCGCGATGATCGCCTTCAGCCCGCGTGCCGCCGCGCCGCGCGCATAATCATAAAGCCGTTCGGGCGTGCGGTGCGCCGACACCACCTTGCATTCATGGGCAATCTTGAGTGCGGCCAGTGTCTCGGACGCGTGCACCATCGTTTCCCAGTCGGAACGGGAACCCATGATGATGCCTATTTCGGCCTGACCTTCCATTCCGCTGTCGCCCAAGCTGCGGCTCCCCCTTCAACCAATCGCGCCCTCCGCGCGGCGAAGCGGGCCTATTAGCGATACGGCCTTGCGCGGGCAATCCCACAGCTTACAAGTCCCGAATATTGAAAGGAATTTTCAATCAAATTCTGGCAACTATCTTGCCGGGAGGACAAATTTTGGGGAACAACGTCGCAATGACGCGGGACGAAACGCACAATGATTCCCGCTTCGACGAGATGCAGCGGGAGCTTTCCGAATTACGTCGGGAGGTCCGCCTGCTCAGGATCGCCAACGGTGAGTTGGAGCGCATTGTCGTCCGCGACACGCTGACCCCCCTTTATAACCGTCGCTTTTTCCTTACCGCACTTAATGATCGCATGGCGCGATTGGCCCGATACGGCGACAGCGCGTTGCTGATCTTCGTCGATGTGGATGGCCTGAAACAGGTGAACGACCGTCACGGGCATACGGCCGGCGATTACGCACTGTGTCACATCGCCCAGCAACTGGCCGCCAATATCCGTTCCACGGACGTTGCCGCGCGCCTGGGCGGCGACGAATTCGCGCTTCTGCTCGATGGCGTCGACGAAGCGACCGGCCGGGACAAGATCGCCGAGCTCGACGCGGCTATCGCAAACGCGCGCTGCAACTTTGGCGGTACGGAGCTGCCGGTGTTCGCTTCCTTCGGCCTTGCACGGGTGGAAGCCGACATCAGCGATGAAACCATCATCGCGCGCGCCGATGCCGACATGTATGAGACCAAACGCGCCCGGCGGGCATTGCGCGCGGTCAGCGGCTGACGGCCCTCCCGCGGAGGAAGGGCCGAGGGAACGCTCAGCGCTCGGACAGATAATAACGGTCGAGCGCGTTCAGATCGTCGTCCAGTTCGTACACGATGGGCTGACCGGTCGGAATTTCCAGCTCGGTAATCTCGTCGTCCGGAATGTTCGACAAATGCTTGACCAGAGCGCGCAGCGAGTTGCCATGCGCGGAAATCAGCACCCGCTTGCCCGCTTTCAGTTCCGGCGCGATGCGGCTTTCCCAATAGGGCAGGACGCGCGCGATCGTATCCTTCAGGCTTTCGGTCGCGGGGATCGCGATGCCCGCATAGCGGCGATCCGTGCTCAGATCGAACGCGCTGCCCGCTTCCAGGACCGGGGGAGGCGTGTCGAAGCTGCGGCGCCAGATCTTCACCTGATCGTCGCCGTGCTTTGCCGCCGTCTCCGCCTTGTCGAGGCCGGTCAGGCCGCCATAATGCCGCTCGTTCAGGCGCCAGTCCTTTTCGACCGGCAGCCACAGGCGGCCCATCGCCTCCAGCGCCAGATTCAGCGTCTTGATCGCGCGCGTCTGGAAACTGGTGAAGCAGCAATCGAAGTCCAGCCCCTTTTCCGCCAGCAGCGCGCCGGCGGCGGTTGCCTCGGCAATGCCCTTTTCCGTCAGGTTGACGTCCCACCAGCCGGTGAAGCGGTTTTCCAGGTTCCAGGCCGACTGGCCATGGCGAATGAGGACAAGAGTGGGCATTGGCGTGGAAACTCCCTTTCTGGCGAAATCCTGCGTTTTCCTGACCGCCCCTCTAACGCATAGCGCGGCGAAGGCAACTTGCCGTATGCGAGTGGCGCTGCCATCACCCAAGGGCAGTCGGAAGGAAAGAAGCCATGCCCATCATACGCACCCCCATCATTCACGAAGGGCCGGGCGGACTGTTCGAAGGGATGGCGGTATTCGACAGCGATTGGGCTGAACCGCGCCCCGGCGTGCTGGTGCTGCCCAATGTGCTCGGTACCAAGGAAGCGGACTTCATCCATGCCGAGCAGCTGGCCGGACTGGGTTACGCCGCGTTCGTGGGCGACGTTTATGGACAGGGCCGGCGCGCGACCCGGCAATCGCCCGATCCGGCACAATATATGAACGAAATGAACGCCGATCGCGGCCTGCTGCGCGACCGGCTATGGACTGCGCTGGCGCAGCTGAAGGCGATGCCGCAGGTCGACGCCGCGAGGACCGCCGCCATCGGCTATTGCTTCGGCGGCAAATGCGTCCTCGACCTTGCGCGCTCCGGCGCGGACCTGCTGGGCGGCATCAGTTTCCACGGCGTCTATGACCGGCCCGATTATGCCAATGTCAGCCCGATGGCGGTAAAGCTGCTGATCTGTCACGGCTGGGACGATCCGCTCTCACCGCCCGAAGCAACCGTCGCCCTGGCAAGCGAACTGACCGAAGGCGGCGCGGACTGGCAGATCCATGCCTATGGCCATGCGGGGCACGCCTTCACCGATCAGGGTATCGACATGCGTCCAGAAAGAGCGGTTTTCTATGAACCGAAGGCCGATCGTCGCAGCTGGCAGGCGATGGTAAATTTTCTGGAGGAGCTGTTCGCCTGATCGCAACTGTCAGCGCGCCCTGGGTTTCAGTGCCCGCTTCACCCGGTCCCAGCGGACCAGCTTGAAGTTCTGCGTATCCGGGGCGTTGTCGCCATCTTGCGCGACGAAGACGCCGCGTGGGAAATCCGGCCCGAAATTGCCGAGCGCAAGGTCGATGCCGTCGGTTTCGCTGGTCCCGTCGATTACGCTTCCCGCGATGCGAAAGCGACCGGCGACGTGATGGTCTTTCAGGTCATACAGCACATAGCTGCTGTCGCCCTGGCTCGACGCGACCAGATAACCGCCCCGCCGTCCCTTGGGTGCCAGCGCCAGCCCCTCTGCATCGGCGACCAATGTCACGCCATCGACTTTCGCGACGGCAAACGGTGCCGGGTCGCCCATAGGATCGGCATCGAAACGCCAGATGCCGACATCTTCCTCCGCCACGTAAAGCAGGCCGGTGCGATCATCGACGACGCATCCCTCCGCCTGGCTGCCCAGCTTCAGACTGCGAACCGTCTTCACCACCGGCTGCGCGCCGGCAACGTCGATGGCAATCTGATCGATGCGGCCGTCCTTCAGAACGACGAATCCGAACAACGCCTTATCCGTGCGTCGCTGCCACAGGCACATGCCATAGGCTTCGCCCGGCCCGACCCGATGGCGCCCCATGAGTGCCAACCGGGCCGCCGCTGTGTCCAGACGGAACAGCGAGACATGGGCATTGTCCACATCGGCCCGGTCGCTTGCCACCGCGATCACATGGCCATCAACTTCGCGCAGGTCGACATTGTTCAGGCGGGCAGCAGGCGTGAAGCTCAACCGCTTGCCACGCAGGTCGTAAACATGGATGCCGGCCTTCTTGTCGGTGCCGATGACAAGGCTGGCGGCGGGATCGGCCGCGTTTCGCCAGATCGCCGGATCGTCGGCGGCATCGTTGGCGGTGTCGACGGGATCCGTCTCCGCCGTCGCCGGAACCGCGACCGTCGCGATTGCGGTAGGCGGTTGCGCAAGCCCCGCGCTGGCGAGGTTCAACCCCGCCAGCGTGATTGCCAGGAGGACGCTATGCCTCACAGTTTGATCCGCACGCCGCCAAACAGCGTGTAGCCGAATTTTTCATATTCATAGACGCGCTGGCGTTCCCCGAAATAGCGCACGCCCGGCGTGTTGGTCAGGTTCTTGCCCTCGAAGAACAGGTTGACACCCTTCAGCAATTGGTAGCTTGCCGTGACGTCCAGCTGGCCGCGCCCTTCCCAATAGAGATCGAGCGCCGGCTGATCGGCATTGATTTCATCCAGATAGTCGCTGCGCTTGGTATAGGCGAGACGCAGATTGACCGGCCCCTTCTCGTAGAAGAGCGAGGCATTCCACATATGTTTCGACTGGCCCGGCAGCGCGAAACGGCGGCGCCCGGCATAGGGTGCGGCGAGGTCAGCATGGCCCTTGGTAAAGGTGTAGTTGGCGAACACGCCGAAACCACTGAGCAGGCCGGGCAGGAATGTGAACTGCTGCTGCCAGTTCACTTCCACACCGTACAACTCTCCATTGGGTGCGTTTTCAGCCCGCGTTAGTAGCGCCGGCAGCCCCTGATAGGTGCCGCCGCGCGTCACCGTGTAGCGGAAATCGTTCAGGTCCTTGTAGAAGGCATTGACCGCGATGATGCCGAGCGGACGGATATAATATTCCAGACCCGCATCGACATTGTTCGACAGCGTCGGATTGAGGTCCGGGTTGCCCAGTTCCACGCGCACCGTGCTGCCCTCCGTCGCATCTAGCACGCGGGGCACGATCTGCGGGAAGTTCGGGCGGTTGATGCCCCGGCTAAGGGCAAAACGGCCGATCAGGTTCGCGCCAAAGCCCTGACGCACGGTCAGATTGGGGAAGAAGTTCAGATAATCGGTCTTCGCCGGCGTCGCGGCGGTGGGCGAATTGGCGCTGAAATTGGTGGCCTCTACCCGCAGGCCGGTGATCACCGTCGTCTCACCGAACTGGAACTTGCCCATGCCGAACATGCCCAGCACCTTTTCGTTGGCGGTATAGTCCGCCGAGATCGACTGCGGCATGCGGCGCTCCGACTGCGCCTTGGTCGCGCCGAAATACTGGTCGGCCAGGCTGCCGTCGATGGTATTCCCCAGCGCATAATCGAAGTTGCGCGATTCCTGATCGGTTAGAAACCCGGCAAGCGTCGTGGTCGGCGCGGCCGACGCGCGGCGATCGCGCAAGCGCTCCTCATCCGCATCGATGTTGCGATCGCGGAACTTGCCACCGACGCTGAAAATCGTTTCCGCACCCGCCACTGTCGTCGGCAAGTCCATGCGGATCTGCGTGCTGAACTCATCATTCTTCGTCGTGTTCGACCGATAGGTGTTTTCGCGGAACGCATAGCGCGCGGTCTGCAGATGCTCGCCAGTGGTGAACAGCGAATAGACGGGCAGGTTCGATCCATCGCCAAAGTCATAGCTTTGGGTCGGACGCAAGGAGGAGCGGAACAGCAGTTCATCGCGGCGCGGATAGCTCTGGTTCGATTCGGTGTAGGCCGCGTCGAAGCTCAGAGTCCCTTCGCCCAGCATGGTTTCCCCGCCAAAGACCACCGACCAGATCTCGTTGCGCTGGATACGGTGGCGAATCTGCTTTTCGATCCGCGTGTTCGTGTAGGTCGCCGACGTGTCGGTATAGCCCGGCTGCAGCGTCCCTTCGGTCCACAGGATACCCAGGCGGTTGCGAAATTCATTGTCCGTGAACCGGGCATAGGAGCCACGGACATAGACACGCGTGCCCTGCACCGGTCGCCATTCCAGGGCGCCGGTGCCCGCGAAGCGCGTGCGCTTGGTCTGGTAATCCTTGAACAGCGTCTCGGTGACGCCGAACCGGCGGGCATTGGCCGGGCCGATCAGCGCCCAGGTGTTTTCGACATTGTCGGGCGCACGGCGAGTCTGCGAATAGCTGCCCGACAGCAGGATGCCGAACTGGCCATCGGAACCGAAGCGGTTGCTGATCGCGCCGGAGGCGCGCTTGTCGTTCTTCTTGCCGAACTGGTTGTAGCTGCCGCCGGCCATAGCGGTCAGCGCAAAGCCCTTCCGGTCGAACGGCGATCGGGTGGAAATGTTGATCGCGCCGGAAATCGAATCCGCATCCTGATTGGGCAACAGCGACTTCGCGACTTCGATATTCGACACGATGTCGGACGGCAGCGTGTCGAGATCGACCGCCCGCGTCGTCGGGTCGACAGCGGCGACCTGCACACCGTCGACCGAAACCGCGCTGAATTCGGCCGGTGCGCCGCGCACGTTGATATAGCGGCCTTCGCCCTGATCGCGCTCGATCCCGATGCCCGGCACGCGCTGCAGCGCTTCGGCGATATTGGGATCGGGGAAACGGCCAATGGCATCCGACGAGAGCACCGTGACGGTATTGTCAGCCTGACGTTGCTGGTTAAGGGCGCGTGCGGTGTTGTCGATCAGCGACGCGCCAACCACCACGATGTCGCCCGATCGCGAGGGAGCCGAAGGCATGACGATGTCGAGGGCCGTTCCGCGCTCATCGGGCGTTACGCTGCGCGTGACACTGGGGCGTCCCAGATAATCGACGGTGATCGTGACATTGTCGCCTTCCGGCGCAGGAACGGAAAATGTGCCCTGAAGGTCGGTGGCGACTTCGCCCGGCTGCCCTTCGACGCGCACGCGCGCGCCCGGAAGGGCAGTGCCGCTTTCGTCGTACACATGGCCGGAAACAGTGGCGCGCGCCGCAACCGGGGCCGCCGCCGCACCGGCGCCGACGATGCTGCCCGCGTCCGCTTCGACTGCGACGGCCGGCATCGTCGAAACGGCGAGCATAAGGAAGGACGCACCGGCAAAGGCGCGCGCACGAACGGTAAGCATGATAAAGTCCCCTGTCGGTCAACCGATCCCTGCGTCCGGTTGCTTCGAGGGGCGCGATAGGCACGCCAGATGTCTGTAAAACGACGGCTGGATGACAGTTAAATGAAAATCGCAATGCGCTTTCGTGGCGGCGCCGGGGGCGAGGCCGTGGCATCTTTACCCGCCATGGCGGTCATACCTCGTCGATGATTTCCGCCAGCACGGACAGGCAATCGCGCGCCAGCTGCTTGGAGCGGGCGGGCGACCAGCCGAAATCGGCGTCGGGCAGGTCGTCATTATCCTTGAACGGCATTTCCAGCGTCATGCTGACCGCTCCAAACCGCTCGGCAAGCTGTGCCGTGGACATCGATAGATTGGCCTTGCCCGGCGCGCCGACCGGATAGCCGAGGCGTGTCTGGAAATCAGGCGTGCGGGCGGCCAGCGTGTCGCGATAGCGGTCGTACAAAGCCTTGCGATCCGCGCGGAGCGAGGGAATGCCCTCAAAACCGGCAATGAAAACCGCCGGGATCGCTTCGTCGCCATGCACGTCCATCGCGAAATCGACGCCCGTGCGCTCCATTTCGGCGCGCACCAGAAAGACTTCGGGGCTACGCTCCATCGACGGGTCGTGCCATTCGCGGTTCAGGTTTACGCCCGCCGCATTGGTGCGCAGGTGGCCGCGCCGGCTGCCATCGGGATTCATGTTCGGCACGATGCGAAAGGTCGCCTTGCTGCGTAGCAGGCGCGCGACCGCATCCTCCTCGTCGCACAGCCGCTCCAGCGCGCCTTCCATCCACCATTCCGCCATGCTCTCGCCCGGATGCTGGCGGGCGTAGAGCCACACCTGCCTGGGTCCATCGCCCAGCGTCAGCATGTCGAGTGGCTGCCCGTCCAGGGTCAGACCCAGTTCACGCTGCTCGACGCCCAGCTGGTTGGCCGCCCAGGCGACCAGATCATGATGCCGCTCCATCGAATAGGGTGCGAAATAGGCGACCCAGACGGCATCGGTCGTGGGCTCGACCCGGATCGTCAGCACGCCATCGGCATATTCGGTCGGAGCCAGAGTCCAGTTTTCGCGATCCTCGCTGACCCGCGCGCTATAGCCAGGCCAGCCGTCCGGATAAGCCGAGCCGGCGCAATTGGTGATCGCCAGTTCGACGCTGCGCCCAGCCGCACCGGCGACGCGGAAATGGAACCACTGATAAAAATCCGACAGATGGTCGCGCCGGATTTCCAGCTCGGCGCGGTCGCCGTCGATCGACAGGACATGAATGTTGCCGCTGTCGAAACTGCTACTGATCGATAAGGTCATGGGACCGTGATAGTCTCTCCGGAGCGGCCGGGATAGTCCTTGAACAGCGCGGCGGCGAGCTTTGCCGCAGCGATGCCCGGCTGCGCGGCGGGGGAGCCGACGCGGACCTGCGTGATCGCGCGACCTTCCCACACGGCACGCCCGGCCTGCCCGGCGGCGGCATCGCGCATGTCATTGATGCGGACGGACAGCTCGATCACCTGCTGCCCCTTTGGCCGACCCGAAAGGTCAAAGCCGATGCCAAGGCCAAGCCCGCTGCCATAACTGCCGGTCGATCCGCCCACCCCCACGGAAACCGGCGAACGCCGGGGCGCGGCGGCCATGGTCGTGGTGCGATAGGCGATTTGCGCCACATAGTCCGTCTTTGCCACGCCCTTTCCCGACAGCTGCGTGCGGTAGCCGAGCGTGTCGAGTTCACGGGCCACCGCCGACTCGAAGGTGCCATATTGCATCGCCAGCGAATCCTGCGCCGGTGAAGGCGTCAGCGTGATCGGTGCGCCGGACGGTGGCGGTTCCAGATGAAAGCGCGTGACCTCCACCGACGGCACCGCCGTTTCGCAGGCCGAGAGCAGCGCCAGCGCGCCGAGCGCACCCAGAATCTGCACCGCGCGAATCCGGGGGGCGTGTGCGCTCTTCATCATCGATGTCCTTTTTGTCTGGCCTTGGCTTGTATACAGGTCTTGGCGCCCACTGCGCTTTTGCGCCCTCCTCCCTTAACGGCGGCTGTCCAAATAAAAAGCCGATCGCGCGCAAAATGGGCCGCTGGAACTTGACTTATCGCGGCCTGGCCCATAGGGGCACGCCTTCGAATTTCCGCCAGTCTCAAGAATCACGGGCAATAGTCATGAAGATCCGCAACTCGCTCAAGTCGCTGAAGGGCCGTCACCGCGATAACCGCGTGATCCGCCGCCGCGGCCGCACCTATGTCATCAACAAGACCAACCGTCGCTTCAAGGCTCGCCAGGGCTAAGCTTCGGTGACGGTGTCCGCCGTCGTCTTCGACGTCGGCAACGTCCTGTATCACTGGGACCCACGGTTCCTGTACCAGCGCCTGATCGACGACGATCAGGCGCTTGATGCATTTGTGCGCGATGTCGTTACGCAGGACTGGCATTTTCAACATGATGCCGGCCGCGATTTTGCCGACACGTCTGCGGAACTGATTGCCCGCCACCCCCAGCATCGCGACCTGATCGCTCTATGGGGCCCGCGCTTCAACGACAGTGTCGGACCGATGGTGACGGGCATGGAGCGGCTGGTCGCCGACCTTGACGATGCCGGTGTGCCGCTGTTTGCGATCACCAATTTCAGCCATGAATTCTGGCCACCCTTCCGCGCGACCAACCCTTCCCTGTTCGATCGCTTCCGCGACATTCTGGTGTCGGGTGTCGAAAAGCTGGTGAAGCCCGATCCGGCCATCTACCGGCTCGCCCTCCAGCGATTCCGCTTGTCGGCGTGCGATTGCCTGTTCATCGACGACCGGCTGGAGAATGTGGAGGGCGCGCGGGCCATCAGCATGATGGCTCATCATTTTCGTGACGAACCAACGCTCCGCGCGGAACTGAAAGGCATCGGGCTGCTCTGACCAGCCCTGCGGCACTTAACCGGCGGCGTGCCCTTTCAACTCATCTCCGCGAATCACAGAGACATGGATCACGTTTGTGGACCCCGGCGTGCCGAAGGGAACACCGGCCAGCACGATGATCCGGTCCCCCGCCTCCGCCAGCCGGTGACGCATCGCCATGCGCCGCGCCTTGCCGATCATTTCCTCGAAGCTGCCGATATCCTTCGTCCGCACGGCATGGACGCCCCAGAACAGGCCCAGCCTGCGCGCCGTGCTGAGCTTGGGCGTCAGCGCCAAAATCGGCGCGGACGGACGCTCCCGCGCGATCCGGCGCACGGTGCTGCCCGATGAGGTGAAGGAGACGATCGCGCTTGCCGTCGTGGTCAGCGTGATGCTGTTGGCGGCCTCCGCCAGAGCGTCCGCCGTTGTCGCATCGGGCTGCGTATCGATGAAGTGCAGCCGGCGGAAATAGCCCGGATCGCGCTCCACGCTATGCGCGATGCTGTCCATCATGGCGACCGCCTGTTCGGGCCAGTCGCCCGCCGCACTCTCGGCCGACAACATGATGGCATCCGCGCCGTCATAGATCGCGGTGGCGACGTCGGACACCTCGGCAACTTGTCGGCGTG
>JAXHOI010000034.1:0-153910 GCA_034519505.1 Sphingobium sp.
CGATTGATCGACAGATGCGACCGCCTTCTCGTCGATCGCGACGGGGAGGCGGCGTTCTGGCCTCAGCAATTCAATACTGGTTGCGCCTTTTCTTCGTCGCCGGGGCTAATGCGACGAATGGCTGACAAGTTAACTATTTTTCCCTTGGCAAGCGAATCGCATTGTGATTCTTAGAGGTCATGGCGCAACTCGCTAAACTTCGATCCCTCCTGTTCTCCGCGCTCGGTCCCGCGATTGCATTCATTCTGCTTTCGCTGTTCGCCGGCTATGCGGTGCTGGGCGCGAACGGGCTGCTGGCCTGGGGCGATTATAGTCGGACGCTGGCCAAGCGGCAGCAGGAACTGGCCGTGCTTCAGGCGCGCAAGGCGCAGATGCGCAATCGCGTCAATCTGGTCGATCCGCGTCATGTCGATCCCGACATGGCGGAAGAGCTGCTGCGCAAGAACCTGAACGTCGTCCATCCCAACGACGTCATCATCCAGCTGAACTGAACAGCCGTCGCGCGTTTGGGAAAAGGCGTCGGTTGACGCGCACGGCATGCGCGTGGGCCGTTGCAATCCCTGCACGCCTAGCCCTATACCGCCCTTCATCCTCCCCGGATAATCAGCAAAGGAAAGCTCCTTGGCAAAGACTCCATCTTCGCGGAGCAAAGCCGCATCGACGGCTTCCGCACCTGCAGCACCTGCAGACCATAATCGTGAACGGCCAGACGCGCCGGTGCCTTACAAGGCAACCAAAGAAGAACTGCTCGAATTCTACCGCCAGATGGTCCTCATCCGCCGGTTCGAGGAAAAGGCAGGCCAGCTTTACGGCCTGGGCCTGATTGGCGGGTTCTGCCACCTGTATATCGGGCAGGAGGCCGTCGCCGTCGGTATCCAGTCGGCGCTGACCCCCGGTAAGGACAGCGTGATCACCGGTTATCGCGACCATGGCCATATGCTGGCATACGGCATCGATCCCAACCTGATCATGGCGGAACTGACCGGCCGCGCGGCGGGCATTTCGAAGGGCAAGGGCGGCTCGATGCACATGTTCAGCGTCGAGCATAAATTCTACGGCGGCCATGGCATCGTGGGCGCGCAGGTGTCGCTGGGTGCGGGCCTTGGCTTTGCGCACAAGTACAACAATGATGGAGGCGTCTGCGTCGCCTATTTCGGTGATGGCGCATCCAACCAGGGCCAGGTGTACGAAAGCTTCAACATGGCCGAGCTGTGGAAGCTGCCGATCATCTTCGTGATCGAGAACAACCAGTATGCCATGGGCACGTCGGTCAACCGCTCGTCGGCCGAGCAGCAGCTTTTCCGTCGTGGCGAAAGCTTCCGCATTCCCGGTATCCAGGTTGACGGCATGGATGTGCTGGCGGTGCGCGGCGCGACCGAGGAGGCGCTGAAATGGGTTCAGTCGGGCAAGGGACCGATCCTGCTCGAAATGAAGACTTATCGCTATCGCGGCCACTCCATGTCCGATCCAGCGAAATATCGCAGCCGTGAGGAAGTGCAGGAAGTGCGCGAGAAGTCCGATCCGATCGAGGGCGTGAAAAAATATCTGACCGACGCCGGGATCGGAGAGGACGAGATCAAGAAGATCGATTCCGAAATCCGCAAGATCGTCAACGCCTCCGCCGACTTTGCAGAGACGTCGCCGGAGCCGGAAGCGCCCGAATTATATACTGACGTGCTGGTGGAGACCTATTGATGGGGATCGAGATCAAGATGCCTGCACTCTCCCCCACGATGGAGGAGGGCACCCTGGCCAAATGGCTGGTCAAGGAAGGCGATGAAGTGAAGTCGGGCGATATTCTCGCCGAAATCGAAACCGACAAGGCGACGATGGAGTTCGAAGCCGTCGACGAAGGCAAGATCGGCTCCATCCTTGTGCCCGAAGGGGCCGAAGGCGTGAAGGTCGGCACTGTCATCGCCACGATGGCGGGCGAGGGCGGCGAGGAAGCGTCCGCACCGGCTGCCGAAGCGAAGGCGGCCGAAAGCGCGCCGCCGGCTAAGGCCGAAGCAGCGCCCGAAGCGCCGAAGAAGGCAGAAAGCGGGACTGCCAAGCTGGTCAGCGACGCCAAGCCTGCCGCCGATCCCGACATTCCGGCGGGCACCGAAATGGTCAAGACCACGGTGCGCGAGGCGCTGCGCGACGCGATGGCGGAGGAAATGCGCAAGGATCCGCGCGTCTTCGTCATGGGTGAGGAAGTCGCCGAATATCAGGGCGCGTACAAGGTGACGCAGGGCCTGCTCGACGAATTCGGTCCCGGCCGCGTCATCGATACGCCGATCACCGAATATGGCTTTGCCGGTGTCGGTACGGGTGCGGCCATGGGTGGCCTGCGCCCCGTGATCGAGTTCATGACGTTCAATTTCGCGATGCAGGCGATCGACCACATCATCAACTCGGCCGCCAAGACCAACTATATGTCGGGCGGGCAGATGCGTTGCCCGATCGTGTTCCGCGGTCCCAACGGTGCGGCGTCGCGCGTGGCGGCTCAGCACAGCCAGAATTACGGGCCGTGGTATGCCAGCGTTCCCGGCCTGATCGTCATCGCGCCCTATGATTCGGCCGATGCGAAGGGCTTGCTGAAGGCCGCGATCCAGTCGGAAGATCCGGTCGTGTTCCTGGAAAACGAGCTGGTCTATGGCCGCAGCTTCGACGTCCCGGCGATCGACGATTACGTTCTGCCGATCGGCAAGGCGAAGATCGCGCGGCCCGGCAAGGATGTGACCATCGTCAGTTATTCGATCGGGGTCGGCGTTTCGTTGGAAGCCGCCGAAAAGCTGGCCGCGGAAGGCATCGATGCCGAAGTCATCGACCTGCGCACCTTGCGCCCGCTCGATACGGCAACGGTGCTCGAAAGCCTGAAGAAGACCAATCGCATGGTCGTGGTAGAGGAAGGCTGGCCGGTCTGCTCGATCGCCAGCGAAATTGCGGCCGTGGCGATGGAGCAGGGCTTCGACGATCTGGATGCGCCGGTGCTGCGCGTCACGAACGAGGACGTGCCGCTGCCTTATGCCGCGAACCTTGAAAAGGCTGCGCTGGTCGATGCGGCGCGTGTCGTCGCCGCAGTCAAGAAAGTGACCTATCGCTAAGCGTTATCGCGTTACCGCGCACGCAATGGAAAGGGCGGCCTTCAGGGCCGCCCTTTTTCGTGCCGGTGCCAGGCGGACTGGCTCAGCTGGAGGTATAGAGGGTGCAACTGGCGATCGATGCGCCCTCCGTATTGTAGATTTGCGTCATGTTTCGATCGTCGCGGACGGTCATGGCCGCGATTTCGCTGATCGTCGTCTTCGGCACGAAGGCGGAGGAGATCAGCGGCTGGTAATTGTAGGAAATCTCGACGAACATCGTCGCACCATTGTCAGGCGCGGTCACCTGCGCGCCTGCCGGTCCCACCCCGTTGACGTTAGTGGTGGTCGTGGGAGTGCCATAGGAACTGTCATAGACCTTGGCACCCTTGCACCGCTGCCAGCCGATCTTGAATTTCTGCGTGGTATTGGGGTTGGATACGGGTTCGACACTCGACAGGATGACGCGACCGTTCTGGAGCAGGTTCAGCCGCCCGCCCTGAAGATTTGCGCCTGCGAAGACGTCGTTGATCTGCGTTTCGCTGATCGTCTTGAGCGCCAGGATGTCGCCCGTGCCCATGCGTGCCGCATTGTCCGCGACGTGCAGGGCCAACTGGCTTACCCGCATCTTCGTGGTGGTGAAGTTGGTCAGCTCCGCGCCCGCCATCGTCATCGTGGTGAGCAGCGGCAGCGAATAGGCGAACTCGATGAGTGCCAAGCCACTGCGATCGTCGCGGAGCCGCCGCAGCAGCGCCCTTGCAGCGGCAAAGCCTCTGTTCGCTGTACCGGCGATGGTCATGTGCAATTTCGTGCGACTGGCGCGCCATATTGCGACTGGTCGCCATAGGGCTGGTTGGCAAGAACCGTCGTCGCGGTCAGTGACACATTGGGTGACAGGCCGATCAGCGTAGTGACGGGAAACAGGTGCGGATAAGTGACGTTGACGGTATAGACCACATTGTCCTTTGCACTGCCCTGGCCGCCATTGCCGCCATCGGCGTCCCACACGCTGTTGTTGTTGTTGTCCTGATAGGGCTCGCCCGCGTCGCAGGTGCCGTTGCCGTTGGTGTCGGTGAACGGTTCCCTGATGGCCGCCGCCGCCTCGGTGAAGCTTTTGTAGTAGCGGCGCGTGATGTTCACGGTCGCGTTGGGAATGAGTTGCGCGACGGAGTCCTTCACCTTGTCGTCAATGGTCGTCTGCGTCGCTACTAGGCCGCCATTATCAAGACCGGAGTCCCGCCCGGCCTTCTGCACGGCGCCTTGCAGCACGCTTTGCAGATAAAGCGAGTGGCCAAGGTCCATGCCGCCCAGCAGCAGGATGCAAAGCGGCGTCGCTACGGCAGCGAATTCGACCACGGTATTCCCGCGCTCGTCGCCACGCAGCCGCCGAAGGAGGGTGCCGGGCCGCATCAGTTGGTCAGCCTCAATTGCGAGATATTGTCCGCGATCTGGCGGAAATTCTGGATCAGGGTCGCCGTGTTTGCAGCCGTGAAGAAATGCTGCGGGCTGGTGGCACAATCGCGCAGGCGATTGGCCGCTGTGTTGCTGACCGACGTCCCGAAGGACACGACCCACAGGGTGATGTTCTTGTTCTTCACAGCGGTGCAAAGCGCCGGGAAGCGGGCATCGACCTCGGCAGTTACAAGGGTGCTGCTTGGCGGAGTGCTTGGGTCAGTCTGCCGTCGATCCCACCACGGCACGCCATATGCATTGTAATTCTGATTTCCGGCCTGTGTGTCGCCGTCCGTCATAAATATCATATTGCGTGCGATCTGCCCGCCGCCTGGCGTAGTGGCGTTTTCGCTGGCGAAGATGCCGGTGGGCGACATAAGGCGTGCGCCCCATAGAATGCCGATGTCGTGATAGGTGTTGCCCGTTGGGCTGAGAGCGTTGACATAATCGCGAAACTGGTTCGTCGTGAATGTCGATCCGGTTCCGCCGTACGTAGAAAGCTTAGCCGCCGCATTGGGACAAGCCGAGCTGTAATTTCGAGAGAGATTTGCTGACGTTGGATAGTCTTCCATCGTGCTGGCGCCGGTACTGTCGTAACGACCCCAGACCGCGTTTGGGAGGAGTGGTCCCCATTGGGTGGCCGGATCGCTCGTTGGCACCATGTCGATGTCGAGGTCGAACGCTGCTGCGGGAATTGGTGAAAACTCGTCGGAGGGATCTCCATCCGTGTTACGGACCGTCTGGCGTTCTTCAATGCAGCCCGGCCAACTGATGCCAGTGTTGCCTCCGTTGTTCCCGAGCGGCAGGTTGACGCTGTTGTTCCACGTCGCACCCCCCGCCTTCAGGCCGCTGACGTTGAAGCTGACCTGCTTGTACACCCAGTAGTTGCCTGTCACCTTCATGCGGCGCTGGCCCGAGCAATAGGGATTCCAACCTCCGCTTGAAGTCAAATAACGATACTCTACCGTCGACGAGTTGCTTGGGCAGCTACCCGCGCCGCTCCAGTTTTCCCACGGCGTCCAAGTGAAGCCGGAGGTTTTCCATTCGCGGCTTTGATAGGACCAGTTGTCGGCCATCCAGTCGTTGTTGAGGAGGCGGCCGACATTGACGTTGACGCTGTAAGGTACGAAACCGAAGCGCAGCTGCACCTGGGTGCCGTTGCCGCCGCTGGGCGTAGAGCCGCAATCGACATCGTTGATGTCGTACTTGGCAAGCGCTTCGTAAAAGCACTTCACGGCCTTCTTCAGACCGTCGATCTTGGGCGCGCTGTCGCCCGGATTGGTCGACCCCATGGACCCGGTCGTGTCGAGCACGAACATCACGTCGGTATTGGGAATCCGCATCTGCGCTTCGCAGTTGACGGAGATCGTCTTGCTGGCGATGCCGAAAATCTTCATCAGCGACATGTTGAGCGGCACGCTGGCCGTGCCGGTGACGGTGCCCGCATTTTCGCTGAAGCTGCGCGTCATCGTGCCGGTGCCATAGGCGTTCGCGGCGAAGTTCGCGTCGAACATCTTGATCGCCGCGTTGGGCGCGACATTGCTGTTATAGGTCCAGGTGTTCGACCCCATGACCTTCCGCCCTGCCAGAGCGCCCGCATCGCAAGCCTGTTGCAGTCGCGTCTTGGTAAGGTACATGCGGCTCATGTCGATGCCGCCACCGATCAGTCCCGCCAGGGGAATCATCGCTGCCGCCACCATGGCGATCGTATTGCCGCTGCGATCGTGCAGCAGGCGCAGCATGACGCCACCTGTATTGCCCCCGATGCCGCTCATTCTGTCCGCCTCTCAATACCACCCCACAGGCTGCACTTCGCAAGAAGGCAGGGCTGTTCAATGATCGGCCATGCAACGACAATGGTTTCGGTTTCGATAACGGCGATGGTAAATGCATGGCTAATCGTCATGCAGCGTCGGGGCTGGGCATGATGACCGGCAGCCGTATGAGCGTGAATAATTCTGTCGAATCAACGCTCTCACCGCTCGCCGTGCTGGTCTCTGGCTATGCGCCGCGCGGTGCGCAGAATCGGTGCAAATTGGCACTGGCCCTTGATGCACGGCTGGCTGGACTGGTGCGATCGACGAGCGATCCGACGATCGGCGCGATGCGGCTGACCTGGTGGCACGGCGTCCTGAAGACTGGCGAGGTAGAGGATGAAGGGGCCTATCAGGGGCGTGGCGATCCGCTGGTCGATGCCATGTCACCACTGTTCGCCGATAAGGCGGACAGGCAGGCTCTGGGGCGGCTGCTGGACGGTTGGGAAGCGTTGATCGAGGGTGGCGATGCGCTGGACCTTGCGGCGCTCGATCGCTTTGCGCGGGGACGCGGTGCGCTGTTCCGGTTGATGGCGGCGGATGCGGCGAACCTGCCCGACTGGCTGGATGAGGCCGGGGCGGGCTGGGCGCTGTGGGATCTGGCCGCGCACCTGATCGATAGGCCGACAGCCGTGGTCGCGCTGGCCGGGGCTGCGCGTCACCTTGCCAAGGTGCCGGCGAGGGGCTGGCCGCGCGGTTTTGCGCCGCAGCGTGTATTAAGCGGACTGGCCCGCGACGACGCGGCGGCGGAGCGTGTTCCCGAGCCCGCGCTGACGCCCGCACGCTATCGCCGCTCGCTATGGCTGGCGGTCAGCGGCGGCGGGTGATAGCGTCGCGCCGGGACGGGCAAGGGGCTGGCATCAATGAACAAATTCCTGGCGGGCGGAATGGCGGCGATCCTGATGATCGCGGCGGGCCTGTTCTGGTGGCAGGGGCGCGCCAGCCGCGAGACGACCGTGACACCTCGCCCGGAAATGGTGGCCGCCGCCGATCTGGAACCGCCGGTCGGGGACGACAATGCCTTTGGCGCGCCGCCGCCGATGCCGCCCAGCGCCACGCCGCAAAGCCGGGAGCAGCGGCGCTTCGATCGCTATGACCGTAACAGGGATGGCATCATCAGTCGGGCCGAAATGCTTTCATCCCGCACCAAGGCGTTCAAGGCGCTGGACAAGGACGGCAACAACCTACTGTCCTTCGAAGAGTGGGCGGTTGCGACGTCCGATCGCTTCGCCAGGGCGGATGGCGACAGCGATGGAAAGCTAAGCCGCGCGGAATTCGCCACCACCGCGCCCAAGCCGAAGGTCAAGCAGCGCTGCGGCTGTTAGGGTCTGCGCCGACCACGATCAGGCCGGCACGGCGTCCAGCGCGCGCATCCATTCCGCCAGATCCGCCGCCGCGCGGGCGGTATAGGCCTCCTTGCGCTGCTTTTTCTTCACGGAGGGATCGACCGGCGGGAACAGGCCGAAGTTGACGTTCATCGGCTGATAGCTCTCAGCGTCGGCGCCGCCGGTGATATGGCCCAGCAGCGCGCCCAGGGCGGTCGTGGCGGGCGGTGGCGGCATGTCGCTGCGCATGATGTCGGCGGCGGCGAAGCGACCGGCGAGCAGGCCGATGGCCGCGCTTTCCACATAGCCCTCGCACCCGGTAATCTGCCCGGCAAAGCGGATATGCGGCGCGGCACGCAGGCGAAGCGCGGGATCAAGCAGCTTGGGGCTTTGGATGAAGGTGTTGCGATGCAGGCCGCCCAGTCGCGCAAACTCCGCCTTTTCAAGGCCGGGGATGGTGCGGAACAGTTCGACCTGTGCGCCATGCTTCATCTTCGTCTGGAAGCCGACCATGTTCCACAGGGTCCCCAGAGCGTTATCCTGCCGCAACTGCACAACCGCATAGGGCCAGCGGCCGGTGCGCGGATTGTCCAGCCCCACCGGCTTCATCGGGCCGAAACGCAATGTCTCCACACCCCGTTCCGCCATCACCTCGATCGGCATGCAGCCGTCGAAATAGGGGGTGTCCTTTTCCCATTCCTTGAACTCGGTCTTTTCGGCGTCGAGCAGGCCCTGATGAAAGGCGAGATATTGCTCCTTCGTCATCGGGCAGTTGATGTAATCCTTGCCATCGCCGATCGGCCCGACCTTGTCCCAGCGGCTTGCCTTCCAGCAGATGTCCATATCGATGCTGTCATGGTGGACGATGGGCGCAATCGCGTCGAAGAAGGCGAGATGCTCCATGCCGGTAGCCGCGCCGATGCTTTCGGCAAGTTGCCGCGCGGTAAGCGGCCCGGTTGCGACAATCGTCAGCCCTTGCGAGGGCAGGGTGTCGATCCTTTCCCGCACAATCTCCACATTGGGATGATCGGCCAGAGCGCGCGTCACGCCTTCGGAAAACACGTCGCGGTCGACCGCGAGGGCGGAGCCTGCCGGCACCTTCGCCTTTTCCGCCGCCGCCATGACCAGCGAATCCAGCGCACGCATTTCGCGGTGGAGCAGGCCGACCGCGTTCTTCTCCGCGTCGTCGGACCGGAAGCTGTTCGAACAGACCATTTCGGCAAGGCCGTCGGTCTGATGCGCGGGCGTCATGTCCCCGCCGCCGCGCATTTCCGAAAGGCGCACCTTGATGCCCGCCTGGGCAAGCTGCCAAGCCGCTTCCGACCCGGCCAGCCCGCCGCCGATGATGTGAACCTGATGCTGAAATACCGTCATGGCCGCGGCCCTTAGCCGGTTTTACGCCGCGGGGACAGTGACTCTGCTGCCCTCCGCGCGCTGCCGGATGAGGGCGAGCAGATTGTTCTGGATGTCGCCAAGGAAAACCTGACCCCACAGTTTCGAATAGCTGTTGACCGGCGTTTTGATCCAGTAGCGGGTGTAGAGCGTCACGCGCGTGCGTTCAGCGTCGATCCGTTCCATACGGTATCCGCCCGTCTGCACCTTGAAGTAATGGCTATCGGGGACAAGGTGGCGATCGGTAAATTCCCAGCCGCTGCCATTGTTGAACTGGAACTGCCATGAGATGTCACGGCCGGGTTGCCAGGCTGTTATCCGTTCGCTGAACCGTACATGACGGCCCCAGTTGGCAAGCCGCAGGGCACCTATGCCTTCGCCGATCATGCGGGCACCCAACGGGCGGGGGACGCCCAGCAGATCCTCCGTGAAATTCCATCGTCCTTCCTGCGGTCCCACGTCCGGAATGCCTTTCAGCAGCGGCCAGATCTGGGCGGGCGTCGCATGCACGACGATCGACCGGGTGACTTCGCCATGGGTTTCGGGGAGGATGATCATGGGTTCGACCTGGATTGCCAGCAGGGGCAGCAGGATCAATGCCGTGCAATAGGTAGGGCCATCCTTTGGCCGTTTGCGGGAAACATAGGTGATGGCCGATCCCGCCACGCCGCTTGCCAGCCACAGTGGCGACAGAATGACGACGCAGATCGTTCCTTCGCGCAGGATGATGATCGACAACGGTATGATCGCGGCCAACAGCGCGACCGGCGTCATGAAATAGAAGCGCCGCGACCTTTCCCCAAGCGGATCGCCCACGTAGGACACAAATGCGCAGATTGCGCCGGGCAGGATCAGCAGGAAGGAGAAACTGACAAGCCCGTCAATGCGCGTCGCTTCCAGCAACATATAGATTCCGAACGCAAAGGCCAGCGCGGCCAGAAATGCGCAGGCGATCCGAACGGTGGCGGTGCGTGTGCGCTTTGCCGATGTAGTTGCATTTATATCAGTCATTTCTGTAAATCCTGAAATGATTGGATAAGCATTTGGTCTTGGCCGTGGCTCGGCGCAGTCAGGCCGCGCAACATCCTCTATTTTTGCTTGGCTTTTCCCGGCAGGAAACGGGCGATCTTGCCGCCCAGCTTCATCAGCGCAATCAGCGTGGGTTTGGGCAGGACGCGGACCTGATCATACCAGTTGCCCAGGGTCGAAATGAACTCGTGCATCCTCACGATCCGTTCCCGCACATGGACGGGGGCACTCTTGTCCTGCGCCATCCGCTCGGCCAGTTCGTTGAGCAAGGCGATCGTCGGATCGATTTCCCGCCGCTTGCGCTCCGCAGTGATGCGCATCAGCATTTCCCAAAGGTCCAGTTCCGCGACGAAATGGTCGCGCCGGTCACCTTCCACATGGACGCGGCGAACGATGGCGTAACCCTGCAACTCCTTGAGCGCGGTCGACACGTTGGAACGGGCAAGGCCGAGTTGTTCGACGATTTCGTCCGCGGGCAAGGGGCGGTCGCTAAGATACAGCAGGGCGTGCACCTGACTGACGGAGCGGTTGACGCCCCATTGCGTCCCCATTTCGCCCCAGTGGAGCAAGAATGCCTTGGCGTCGGGATGGTCGAGAATGGGCATATCGTTTCTTTCTGTTATTTCAGAAATAACGGATGAATTGACATGCGGCAAATATATTTTTGCGGTTAGCGGGCGTTGGCAGAAGGGGGCATGACCAAGGCCCAATGCGGGCCTGCGTTACGCAGGACAAGATGGGTGCGCGCGGCCAGATCCATGGCCGCCGCTTTACCGTCGCGACCGAGCGGCAGGTAGCCGCTGAAGCGCTGGGCGCGCACTTTGGGGAAACGCAACGACCCGGAAGCCCGTTTGCGTGGCTATGTCGTCCAGCACCTCGAAAATCTGGGCATCGCGATATTGCAGGCCGCCCGATACCGGCTCACCCGTCAGCTGCACGGCATTGGCGCTACCTTGCAGCCACAGCGGCAACGCGACCAGAGACAGCCCGGCGGCAATGAAGACGACAACAATACGGCGCCTAAACAGGTGTGTCGTAGCGGATGGAGCGCTGGTCATGGCAGCCCCTTTAACCGCGCAGGCGGATCATGTCGCGCAGCACATCGTCCTTGCGCACATAATGATGGTAGAGCGCGGCGAGCGCGTGCAACCCGATCAGCGCCAATATGGTCCAGCCGATCCATTCATGCCACTGCCCTATCGTTTCGCCCAAAGCTGAGTCATGGTGAACCAGCGACGGCATCTTGATGTCGAACAGCTTGAACTTGCGCGCCTTCGCACTGGATTGCGCCCAGCCGAGCAAAGGCATTGCGACCAGGCCCAGATAAATCGCGATATGGGCGAGCCCAGCCGCGACACGCATCGCCGGGGCGGTTTCGTGGACCCGGTTGAAAGGCAATATGACCCGTGCGATCACCCGTGCCACGGTCAGGCCCAGCAAGGTCAGCCCGATGCTGCGATGCACATCCAGCCAGAACAGTCGCTGATCGGGATCGTCCAACCCCTCCCGATAGAGGATGGCCGCAAAGGCGATGGCGACAAGCGCGGCCGTTACCCAGTGAAATCCGATCCTTGCTGCCTGAGCTGCCCGCGCCTTCATCTTGTTCCTTCCCTGTGTTGCATCGGAGGGACGCCACGGCAGCCGGCGCGCCTCAGTCACAGGGAAAAAATTTCTGCCGCAACTGCGGAAGGGGTGAGGCGGCGGCGTCCACGCATTGAAATCAATGCCTAACAAGGGAGGGCAAATGCGTTATTTCATCGCCGGGGGCGCCGCGACCATTCTGATCGCGTCCTGTTTGACATCGGGCCACTTCGCGCCGTTTGCAGCCCGCGCGCTGCCTTCTTATGCCCGGCAAACAGGAGAAGATTGCGCCGCATGCCACGTCGGCGGCTTCGGCCCGCAACTGACGCCGCACGGTCGCGCGTTCAAGCTGGGTGGCTATTCCGATGGGAAGCGGGTTGTTCCGCTTTCGGGCATGGTCGTGGCGAACTACACCCATACCGCAGCTGACCGCGCTGATCCCATTTCTGGTCATGACGGCCGCAACGATAACGTCGCGTTGCAGGAAGCGTCGATTTTCATTGCAGGACGCATCGCGCCGGGGCTGGGAACCTTCATCCAGACAACCTATTCCGAAATCGATCGTCACACCGCGCTCGACCATTTCGAGGTGCGCTACGCTCATCCTCTTCAAATCGGCGGGCGCGATGCGGTTGCCGGTATCGTCGTCAACAACAACCCGACATTGCAGGACCCCTGGAATTCGGTAGGGGCGTGGTCGTTCCCATACACCTCGTCCGACCTTGGTTTTGAAAGCGCCGCCGCGCCTCTGCTTCAGGGCGGGGTGGAGCATCAAGTGGTCGGAGCATCCGCCTACATCTCCATCGACGACGCGATCTACGCAGAGGTCGGCGGTTACCGCTCGCTCCGTCCCAGCTTCCTTTCGACCTTCGGGATCGATTCCGAAGCAGGCAGCCTTAAGGGCGTGGCGCCCTATTGGCGGCTTGCCTGGCAAAAGGATTGGGGCAAGCAGAATGCGTCGATCGGCCTGATCGGCATGAGTGCGCATTTGAACCCCGACCGCGACGGCGGCCCCACGGACAAGTATAGCGACTGGGGCGTGGATGCGACCTATCAATTCCTGGGCAATCGCAAGAATGTGTTCAGCCTGAACGCGTCCTATATCCATGAAAATCAGACGCTCGACCACGCCGTGTTTCTGGGTGAAACGACCTTTGCCAAGCACAAGCTGAACAGCCTGTCCGGCGACGTCAGCTGGTATCACAACAAGCATTACGGTGTGACCCTGGGCGCGTTCCACACCACGGGCACCACGGACACCGATCTGTTGACGCCGGATGTGGAGGAAGGCAGCCGGATCGGCCGCCCCAATACCGATGGCTATATCGCGCAAGCGGACTGGACGCCGTTTGGCGGCGAAGGGCAGTCGACCCTGCACAACCTGCGGCTTGGCCTGCAGTACAAGGGGTACACCAAGTTCAATGGCGCCTCGCACGACTATGACGGATCGGGTCGCTCTGCGAGTGACAACAATACGCTGACCGCCTTTGCCTGGCTGGCCTTCTGATGCGGAGAGATGGAATGAAGACCTTTGCGTCGCTGGCCAGCGGGCTGGCTGTTGCCTTGATGCTGGGCGTTGTCGCCGGACCTGCCCGTTCGCAGGGCACCGGCGATGCGGAGGCTGGCGGCGACGTGTTCGACAGCTATTGCAGTGATTGCCATTCGGTTTCGCCGAAAAGCATCAGCAAGAAGGGGCCAACGCTGTTTCGGGTCATCGGTCGTCGTGCCGGGACAGTGCCGGGATTCCAGTATTCCGCGCAGATGCGCGCGTCTGGCATCATATGGACGCCTGAACGCATCGCTGCCTATCTGGCCAATCCCAAGGCGGTGGTTCCAGCCGGCATCATGAAGTTCAAGGGGCTGCCCAAACCGGCCGATCGGGCGAACGTCGTCGCCTATCTTGCCCGCCCGGACTGAAAGATCCGCTAGCAGCGGTCAACTGAAGGGTCGGCGATCTGTGGGGACGCCGGCCCTTATTTTTGTCAGAAACCGGCAGGGAAAATATGCCGTCCGGCCTCGTCCAGGCGCAGGACGGTCTTTGTCGTCACCGCGCTCATCGGCAACTGGCCGTAGAGGTGGGGGAACAGGGCGCCGCCGCGCGATTCTTCCCAACGGATCGCCGCGCCGAACGGGGCCAGGTCCACCATCGCCAGCACCAGCCGGTCCTGTCCCGCGAAATGTTTGGCGGCCGTTTCGGCGGCCTGCGCGCGGGTGGACATGTGGATATAGCCGTCCTGAATATCGATCGGTGCACCGTCGAACACGCCATCGGCCTTGAACTGCGCCCATTGGTCGGCGGTGAAGATCTTGTAGGCAAACAGGTCTGTCATGCGTCGCTCCGTGATACTGGCCGCCTTCCTTAGCAGGGCTGGCCTGCGGGACCAGTCGGAAGCGGCTGCAGAAAACGCAACGTTCAGTTTGTCGCTTTGTCCTTGAGGGCCGGCGCATTGCTCCCCATGTGCGGCGCTTGTTTTGCGTTGCAACATGAAAGGACATTGCGTGAGCGCTGACGGGACGAGGGCCGTGAAACCGGGACTGGTCATGCTGGCGCTTGCCATGGGCGGCTTTGCGATCGGAACGACGGAGTTCGCCGCAATGACCCTGCTGCCCTATTTTGCGCCGTCACTGGGTATCGATGCGCCGACGGCGGGGCATGTCATCAGCGCCTATGCACTGGGCGTCGTCGTGGGCGCGCCCGTCGTCGCGGTGCTGTCCGCCCGGATGCCGCGCCGCAGCCTGCTGATCGCGCTGATGGCGATGTTCGCGCTTAGGCAATGGGCTGAGCGCCGTGGCGCCCGATTATCACACCATGCTGCTGTTCCGTTTCTTGAGCGGGCTGCCCCATGGTGCCTATTTCGGCGTGGCAGCGCTGGTGGCGGCGGGTCTGGTGCCGGCGCATCGGCGGGCGCAGGCGGTGGCGCGAGTGATGCTTGGCCTGACCGTCGCGACGGTCATCGGCGTGCCGTTCGCCAACGCGCTGGGACAGTTCATCGGCTGGCGCGTGGGCTTCGCTATCGTTTCGGGACTGGCGCTGCTGACCGCTATTCTGGTTTGGCGTTTCGCACCGCATGATGTCGCGCCGGAAGGTGCCAGCCCGCTGCGCGAACTGGGCGCGCTGCGTAACCGCCGGGTCTGGCTCACCCTGGCGACGGGGGCGATCGGCTTCGGTGGCCTGTTCGCGGTCTATACGTACCTGGCGTCCACCATGCTGGAGGTGACGGGGGCGGCGCCCGCGATGCTGCCCGCCATGTTCGCGATTTTCGGTGTCGGCATGACGGCGGGGACATTGGTCGCTGCCTGGGCCGCCGACCGCGCGTTGATGCCGACGGCAGCGGGCATGTTCCTGATGAGCGCGCTGATGCTGGCGCTGTTTCCGCTGGCCGCCGGGCATCTGTGGACGCTGGCGATCGACATCTTCCTGATCGGATGCGGCGGGGGCGTGGGCGTGGTGTTGCAGACGCGCCTGATGGACGTGGCGGGAGAGGCGCAGACACTGGCTGCCGCGCTGCATCACAGTGCGTTCAATGTTGCCAATGCGCTGGGGCCGTGGGCCGGCGGTCTGGCGATCGCGGCGGGATATGGCTGGACCTCGACGGGGCTGGTCGGCGCGGGGCTTGCGCTCGGCGGAGTGGCGCTCGTGGGGCTGTCTGCCATCGACGACCGGATGCGTAGAGCGGGCGTCGCTTACACCGCCTGAAACCGAAAAGGGGCGCTCACGCATGTGCGAGAGCGCCCCTTCTTGTCTTGGGCGGCTGATCAGCCTCGGGAGCAAGGCGGCGCTGCTTTCGACGTCGGTTTCTTCCTCGCCGCTATCCTCGATCCGCGCGGCGCTGACCACATGCTCGTTATCGGCGACGTTGAACAGGCGCACGCCCGCCGATCCACGGCCGATGACCCGCAGCGGAAAGCCCCATGCGGATGAGCTTCGCCTGATCGGTGACCAGCATCAGCTGGTCGGCCTGCGTCGCGGGGAAGCTGGCGACCACCGGTCCGTTGCGGTCGATATTGTCGATGTTGGTGATGCCTTGACCGCCGCGTCCGGTGCGGCGATATTCATAGGCGGAGGACCGCTTGCCATAGCCATTGGCGCAGACGGTCAGGATGAACTGCTCGCGCGCCTGCAACTCGGCGAAGCGTTCTGCGCTCATCACCGGCTCACCTTCCTTTTCGGCCTTCCACGGGGCGAAGCGCAGATAATCGTCGCGCTCGTCCTGATCCTTTACGCCGGCGCGATGCAGGATGGAGAGCGAGATGACCGCGTCCCCTTCGCGCAGGGTGATGCCGCGCACCCCGGTGGAATTGCGGCTCTGGAACTCGCGCACATCTTCCGACTGGAAACGGATCGCCTTGCCCTGGCGCGTGGCGAGCAGCGTGTCGTCGCCCGGTTCCAGCAGCGCGACGCCGATCAGCTTGTCGTCCGCATCGTCCCCTTCGAACTTCATCGCGATCTTGCCGTTCGAGGGCACGTTGGCGAAGGCGTCCATGCTGTTGCGGCGCACCGATCCCTTGGCGGTCGCGAACATGACGTGCAGCTTGCCCCATTCCGCCTCATCCTCCGGCAGCGGCAGGACGGTCGAGATGGTCTCTCCCTCCGCCAGCGGGAGCATGTTCACCATGGGGCGGCCACGGGTTGCCGGTCCACCTTCGGGCAAGCGCCATACCTTCAGGCGATAGACCTTGCCAATGGTCGAGAAGAACAGGACCGGGGTGTGCGTGGACGTTACGAACAGGTTGGTGACGGCGTCCTCGTCCTTAGTCGCCATGCCCGACCGGCCCTTGCCACCGCGCGCCTGCGCCCGGAAGGTTTCGAGCGGGGTACGCTTGATATAGCCTTGCATGGTCACGGTAACGACCATGTCCTCACGCTCGATCAGATCCTCGTCCTCGATACCGTCGGCGGCGGGGGCGATTTCGGTACGGCGGGGCGTCGCGAACTCGCTTTCGATCGCATCGAACTCGGCGCGCATGATGCCATAGAGCTTCACGCGATCGGCGAGGATCGAGAGATATTCCGCGATCGAAGTGGCAAGCTGCGACAGCTCGTCGCCGATCTCGTCGCGGCCGAGCGCCGTCAGGCGATGCAGGCGCAGGTCCAGAATGGCGCGCACCTGCGTTTCGGACATGCGATAGCTGTCGCCCTCCACACCGTGTCCACCGCCTCGACCAGGCGGATATAGGGCGCGATTTCCGCGATCGGCCATTCGCGCGCCAGCAGCGCTTCTCGCGCGGCGGCGGGATTGGGCGAACCGCGGATGATCCGCACGACCTCGTCCAGATTGGTGACCGCGATCACCAGACCAAGCAGGATATGGGCGCGTTCGCGAGCCTTATTCAGCTCGAACTTGGTGCGGCGCGTGATGACTTCCTCGCGGAAGCGCACGAAGGCTTCGATAATGTCCTTCAGGTTCAGCAGTTCGGGCCGCCCGCCGCGAATGGCCAGGATGTTGGCCGGGAAGCTGGATTGCGCCGGGGTGTGCCGCCACAACTGGTTCAGCACCACATCCGGGGTCGCATCGCGCTTCAGGTCGATTACGATCCGCACGCCTTCGCGGTTGGATTCATCGCGAATGTCTGAAACACCCTCGATCCGCTTGTCCTTGGCGGCTTCGGCGATCTTTTCCACCAGGCCGCTCTTGCCGGTCTGGTAGGGGATTTCGGTAAGCACGATCGACTTGCGATCGCCGCGCCCCTCCTCAACCTTGTAGCGCGAGCGCATGATGATCGAACCGCGACCAGTGCTGTATGCGTTGCGCACACCCGACTGGCCCAGGATGGTCGCGCCGGTCGGAAAGTCGGGGCCGGGCACGATCTGGATCAGCTCTTCCAGCGAGATCAGCGGATTGTCGATCCACGCTTTGCACGCGCGCAATACCTCGCCAAGATTGTGTGGCGGAATATTGGTCGCCATGCCGACGGCAATGCCGCCCGCGCCATTGACCAGCAGGTTCGGGAAGCGCGCGGGAAGGACGGACGGTTCCTGTTCCTGCCCGTCATAATTGGGGACGAAATCGACCGTATCCTTGTCCAGATCCTCCAGCAGCGCGCCGGCTACCTTGGCCAACCGGCTCTCGGTGTAACGCATCGCCGCCGGCGGGTCCGGGTCCATCGATCCGAAATTGCCCTGACCATCGATCAGGGGAACGCGCAGCGACCAGTCCTGCGCCATGCGTGCCAGCGCGTCGTAAATCGCGCTGTCGCCATGGGGGTGATAATTGCCCATGACTTCGCCGACGATCTTGGCCGACTTGCGGTAGGGGCGGTTGTAGACATAGCCGCCTTCCTGCGCGGCGAAGAGAATACGGCGGTGAACGGGCTTCAGGCCGTCGCGCACATCGGGCAGCGCACGGGCGACGATCACCGACATGGCATAGTCGAGATAGCTCGACTTCATCTCGTCGACGATGGAGATGGGGCTGATGTCGGAAGGGTCGCCGAGGGCAGTCTCGTCGGTCAAATCGATTCTCTTTGTGTGTGGAACGAATGTCGGTCGTTCGCCCTAGACCAGCCCTTCCATTCTGTCACCCCATCTCTCGCACGGGCGCGCGCTCGCGCGCGAGGCTGCAAGGGACGATCTTGTCCGCGCTGCGATGGCTGGATTGTAACGAACAACGTCCTGACGTCAGCTCGATGCAGCAACGGGCATGACAAGCGGAACCAGTGACATTATACGAACATTCAACAGCCATTCACGTGCCTTGTCGCATGGGCTGTTTCTGCAGGCCGCCACCGTTCCAGCCCCCGGGACGGCGCAAGACAGGCGGAAAAATGAAAGTTTCCCGGTCGCTCGGCGGCCCTATGGAGGATATTATGCGCGCTGCTTCCTACCCTGGCTCTCCTTCCCCCTCGATCGGGCTGGGGACGATGTCGGTCGTGGCGGCTCCGGTCGCCAGCGCCAAGGAAAAACCCGCCGAGGCCGGCAAGATCACGCTCAGCAAGCCCCTGATGGAGAGCGCGGTCAAGATCCAGGACGCCGTGAAGGCGAAGGACTGGGCGGCTGCCAAGCAACTGCTCCTTGCGGCGCAGCCTTCGGTGTCGAGCGAGGATGACAAATACTGGTTCGCGCAGCAGCAGCTGAACGTCGGTATCCAGCTGAAGGACCCTGCGATGCAGCGCCCCGGCATCGAGGGCGTGCTGGCTTCGGGCAAGGCCAACCCGGCTGATCTACCGGCGCTGGAATTCTACGCCGGCCAGTTCGCTTTGCAGGCGAAGGAATACGATCCCGCTATCGCGCACCTGACCAAAGCGACCCAGCTCAACTATCCGGGCAGCAGCGCTTATCTGTTGCTGGCTGAAGCGCATTTCCAGAAAGCGACTGCCGCCGGCACGAACATGTCGCCGGAAAACCGGGCCATCGCAGCGAAGGGCGTGCCCTACATCAAGCAGGCGATCGAGGCGGAGAAAGCCGCTGGCAAGCCGGTTCCGCCGGAATGGGTCGCCCGCGGGTTCTCCTTTGCATCGGTGCTAGGCCTGCCCGATGCGCCGGAATGGTCGATGATGAACCTGCGCGCCGCGCCCACCGGACAGAACTGGCGTGCAGCCATCATCACTTACCAGAACGGGCACAAGGATTTGACCCGCGGGGAAAATCTGGACCTTTCGCGCCTGTTGTACGCGACCAACGGCCTGACTTCGCCGAATGATTATGGCGAATATGCCGATGCGGCCCTCAAGTCCGGCGTGCTCGGCGAAGTCATCAAGGGCATTGAAAAGGGCCGGTCGAGCGGCGTCCTGAGCGGTACGCAGCTGGCCGACTATTACAGTCAGGCACAGTCTCAAGTCGCCCGCGACAAGGCCGACCTGCCGGCAGCCGAGCGCGATGCGGCTAAGGCGGCCAATGGTGCGGCAGCGGTTGCAACCGGCGACGCGCTGATGGGCTATGGCGAATATGCCAAGGCGGTCACGCTCTATAACCTCGCGCTGACCAAGGGCGGCGTCGACGCGGACGAGGTGAACTCGCGCCTTGGCATCGCGCTGACGCAATCGGGCGACATGGCCGGTGCCAAGGCGGCGTTCGCGAAGGTCACCAAGCCCAATCGCAAGGCGATCGCCAATTTCTGGACCGTTTACATCGATACCAAGAGCGGTGCGGCAGCACCCGCCACGACGGGCCAGTAAGGCATCCGGCCAACAGAGCCGATCAGGGAATGACCGGGCAGGCGAAGCGGAAAGGCTGGCCTGCCCGGTGAGGGGATTTAGGAAAAGGCTCGACACGACAATGTCCTTCAAACGGGGTCCTATCGCCGCGCTCGCCGTGGCGGCCATCATGGGGGGCATGATCGTCAGCCCTGCCATCGCCAAGAAGAAGCCGAAGGAAGAGGAAGCGACCAGCTTCACCCTCTCGGCGCCGTTCCGCGCGCTCGCGGCGCAGGCACAGGCTTCCATCGCAGCGGGCAACAGCACCGCGGCGGCAGGGCAGGTCGCCGAACTCAAGCGCACCGCAGTTGCACCGAGCGAGAAATATGTCGCTGGCCAACTCGCGATGCAGTATGCCGCCTGGCGCGGGGATATGCAGGGTCAGCGCCTCGCGCTTTCCGCAATCCTCGACAGCAACGCCGCCCCGGCCGCCGAAACGCCGCGTCTACGCTATCTGGCCGGCTATCTCTCCAACATGCTGGGTGAGCAGGGCGATGCCATCGCGCAGGTTAATTATGCGCGGCAACTGGGTTATGTGAACCGCGATAGCGCAATGCTGCTGGCCGATGCTACTTTGCGCAAGACAAAGGGTGCCGACGGCATGCAGTTTGCGGATGAAGCCGCGAAACTGGATCGCCAGGCGGGGCGTGCGGAACCTGCCAGCTGGTACGACCGGGCCGGCGCACTCGCCTATCAGGGCGGAAAGTGGGGTGACGTCGCGCGTTGGTATCAGGAAAAGCTCTCGCTTTATCCCACCGCGCCCAACTGGCGCTCTGCCATCGTCAACTATCTGGCGGCACCGGGCATCGACCCGCAGGCGCAGCTTGACCTTTATCGGCTGATGTCGGCGACGGGCGCGTTGGCGAGCGAGCGCGATTTCCAGGCTTATGCGACCGCCGCGGCGGCCCGCGGCTTCGATGGTGAGGCGCGCGCAGCGATCGAGGCCGGGCGATCATCGGCCAATCTGACCGCCAACGATCCCGCCACGGCAAAGCTGTTCAGCACCGTTTCGCCCAAGGCAGTGAAGGCGGCGGCGGCGTTGCCCGCGCAGGCGAAGAAGGCAGAGAGCGCGTCCAATGGTCAGGCGGCAATGGCGGCGGGTGACCTCTATTTCTCGCTCGCTCAATATCCTCAGGCGGCGAAACTGTACCACACCGCGATCAGCAAGGGCGGCATTGACGATGCCCGCACCCGTACCCGGCTGGGCGTGGCGCTCGCGCGGTCGGGCGATCTGCCCGGCGCGAAGACCGCCTTGTCGCAGGTGCCGGCTGGTCCATGGAGCACCGTGGCAGGCTTCTGGTCGGTTTGGGTCGATCTTCAGATCAAGCGCAACGCGACCGCGCAGGGCATTGCCGCGACATCGCCTGCGAGCTGAGTGCCATCCAACGCCCCGGTGCGACCGTAAACGGACGGACGCATCGGGAGCGGGCATTCATTCGGGCAGCGGAACGCCCGGTTCGTTCTTAGACGTGCGGATGGTCAGGGAGGTCTTCACGCTTGCCACATTGGGTGCGGGCGTCAGCTTCGAGGTCAGGAACTGCTGAAAGCTTTGCAGGTCGGGCGATACAACTTTCAAAATAAAGTCGATTTCTCCGTTGAGCATGTGGCATTCGCGCACTTCGGGCAGCTTGGCCACATGCTCCTCGAACGCGGACAGCGCATCTTCCGCCTGGCTTTTCAAGCTGACCATGGCGAACACGGTGATGGTAAAGCCAAGCGCGCAGTAGGATCGATCACTGCATGGTGAGGATTTGATCGTGCCCAGAACTCCTCCGTGCCCGGACCCGGCGCAGGCAGGGCGGCGCTGTCAGCCCCACCCGGCGGGCAAGGTCGACATTGGTCATCCGCTCAGTCCTCATGAAGTTCGGCAAGGATCTGCATATCAATTTGATCGATGTTAGTGGAAGCCATTGTTTCTATAATTTCATGTCACGATTCTGTGGTGCCATCATAATTATATTGCCGGCCATTGCAATTGTCCCACTTTGCGACGTGCGGTTGAAATTATCCGCCGCAGTGCCCTTCCGCTGGGACCGGACAAGGCGTAGGTCGCATTTTCATCCAGATTGAATGTTGGCATCGACCGAGGGACAGCGGCCTTGCGCTTCAACGATCAGTTGCAGACCGTGCTTGCGGCGCAGGGCGATGGAGCCTCTGCGGCGTCGTCCCTGTGGCGGCAATGCGTCGACCTGCTGGCGCAGCATGACCGGGCCGACGGGCCGGGAATGGACGCCACCGCGCGCGCCGCTCTGCTCGATCGTCTGCGGGACGTGGCGGGCCGGATTCCGGAAACCCAGCGGCTGGCATCGGTCGTCGAAATCGGCTCGCGGTTGCGTTCTCCGGCGCTGGTGCGGTTGTTCGCATCGGATCGTCCTTCCGTCTGCGTCGCTGCGATGTCGCGGGCGCGTCTGCCCGATGCCATCTGGCCGGAACTGCTTGCCGAACTTGGCCCGACGGCACGGGGCGCGTTGCGTCATCGCCGGGACATCGGGCCGGAAACGCGCCGCGCATTGGACGCCTTTGGCAGCGTGGATTTCTCGCTGTCCGCTGACGAGTTGGTCCTGGCACAGCAAAATGCGGTGGCGGAAATCGAATCCCAGCCTGAGATGGGCGGGCTAGAGCTTTCCCCTGAATTGGAGGCGGCGGTGGATGCCGCGGCGATCCCGGCTGAGGAAGATCGTTCGATCCGCAAGCTGGTAGAACGGATCGAGGCCTTTACCGAGGCACGGCGCGAACGGGCGGCCGGCGAAAGGGACAAGACGCCGTCGAACGATGTCGATGGCCTAGCCGCGCTGGTGGCGCGCCATCGTCACGATTGGCCGATCGTGGCGCGCTTCGCATTCGAAACGGACGCCGATGGCGTGCTGGTCTGGGTCGATGCGCAGCCGCGCGGCGCGCTCGTCGGCCTCACCATCGCGGATGCGTCCGCCGACGGTCAAAGCGGACCCGATGGCTATGCGCTGGGTGCATTCCGCCGGCGCGGCGCATTTCGCAATGCCCGCTTCAGCATAGCGGAGGGCAGCGCGCTGGCCGGCGACTGGCGCATCTCCGGCATTCCGCTGTTCGATCAGCATAGCGGCCGTTTCCAGGGTTATCGGGGCGAGGCGCGGCGCCCATGGCCGCATGAGGTGCCGCTCGCGCCGGCCGGCCACGCCGCGCAGGATATCCCGCAATCCTTGGCCGATCCGCTGGGCGATGGCTTGCCGCCCGATTCCGTGCGCCAGCTGGTGCATGAATTGCGCACGCCGCTGAATGCCATTCTGGGTTTTGCCGAGATAATCGAGAACCAGCTATTTGGTCCGGCGTCTTCCGCCTATCGGCATCTGGCACAGGATATTGTGGGTGATGCGCGCAAGTTGCTCAGCGCGTTCGACGATCTGGACACGGCCTCTCGTCTTGCGCGGGGGGAGATCGGCGCGCAGCGTCAGTCGGTGGATGTGCCCGCCCTGCTTGCGGCGGTCAGCGCGCGTTTCGACGCCGGCGGCGCGAAGATCGACTGGAGCATCGATCCCTTTCTGGAGCCTGTGCAGCTCGACCCGGTGCAGACCGACCGCATGGTTCAGCACCTGATCCGCACGCTCGTGTCCGTGTCTGGCACGGGCGAACGTCTTTCGGCGCGTTGCGAACAGGTGGAGGAGGCGGGCGTGGACCGCCTGCAACTGACCGTCGACCGGCCCAAGGCGCTCGGCGGGTTGGAAGAGGCTGCGTTGCTCGATCCCGGCTATGGTCCCGACGGCGAGTGGCCGGATGCGCCTTTGCTTGGCGTGGGCTTTTCCCTGCGGTTGATCCGCAGCCTTGCCCTGGGGCTGGGCGGGCGGCTGGACATCTCTGCCAACCAGCTTTCGATCAGCCTGCCCATGACGGCCAGCCGCGAACAGTCGGAAGGCGGGCAGGAAAGCCTGTAGGCCAGGCGTTCATGCACAATCCGGCAACTTTTCCCGGATAGAAGCGGCGGCATGACCGACTGTCCTGGCCATATCCAAACGCCCTCCGGCGCGATCGTCTCGCCCCCGCATGCGCGTCAGATGGCGCGGATGGCCGATGGCTTTGGCCAACGCTTCATCCTGTTCGTCGACACCGAAGAGGAGTTCGACTGGAACGCGCCGTTCGATCGCAATGCGCGCACCGTCACTCATCATCGCGGCCTTGCCGAGGGGCAGGGACGTTTTGTCGCAGCCGATGTGAAGCCGGTATATGTCATCGATCACCCGATTGCCTGCGATGCGAACGCCGCGGCAATGCTGGGCCAATGGGCGGCGGACGGCACATGCGATGTCGGCGCGCATCTGCACCCCTGGGTAACGCCTCCGCATGAGGAGGAAGTGTGCCTGCGCAACAGCTATGCCGGGAACCTTCCCGCAACGCTGGAACGCGCCAAGCTAGAGGCGTTGGTCGAAGCGATCGAGAGGGGAACGGGCGTTCGCCCGATTGCCTTCCGCGCGGGCCGCTATGGCGCGGGGCCGCAGACGGCAGAGACGCTTTGCGATCTGGGCTTTCGGGTGGACAGCTCGGTCCGCAGCCGCTTCGATTATCGCGCTCAGCTTGGCCCCGACTATCATGCGTTCCCGCTATCGCCCTATTGGGTCGGCAGGGACAACGCGTTGCTTGAACTGCCCTTGTCGACCGCCTTTGTCGGAAGTTTGCGGGGGCTGGGCGGTCCGCTGCATCGCTTTGCCGAAGGGAAGGGGCGATTGGCGGGCGCACTGTCGCGCCTTGGCGTCGTCGCACGGGTGCCTTTGACGCCAGAGGGGGTGCCGGCCGACGAAGCCATCGCCGCGATCGACGCCCTTATCGCCGATGCGGTTCCCCTGCTCAGCTTTTCCTTTCACTCCCCGACGCTGGATGCGGGGCACACGCCCTATGTCCGTGACGCGGCGGACTTGCGGACGTTCTGGGCGTGGTGGGACAAGGTGCTCGACCATCTGGCCCGGCGTGGCATCGCGCCCGCCAGCCTGTCGGAGGTGATGGCTGCGGCAAATTCATGTCCCAAGGGGCAGAACAGCGCTTGCCAAGCGGCCTGACGCCACGCTATCGCGCACTCCTCCATGGGAGGGGCCTGTAGCTCAACTGGTTAGAGCTGTCCGCTCATAACGGATAGGTTGCGGGTTCAAGTCCTGCCGGGCCCACCAGCGCTTCACCACATTCGTGACATATGGTATCGGTAAGTCCTTATAAAAGAAGGACTTACCGACCAATGTTCTACCATATGCTAACATAGGGTCCCAAGGGCTATCACGACTCGTGTGTGTAAAAATGGGGGTAAACGGCGCCAGAAAGTGTGTAAAAGTGACGCTGAATATCAACGAGGTGAAGAACGCCAAGCCTAAGGCCGACAGCTACAATCTGACCGACGCCAATGGGCTTTCTCTCCAAATATCGCCGCGGGGTACAAAAACCTGGCACTATCGCTATCGGCACAAGGGGCTGCCAAAGACGCTGACCCTCGGCCGCTACCCCGAGGTCGGCCTCGCTGCGGCGCGGCTCGCGCGTGACGATGCCCGACGAGTCGTGCTTGCCGGCAAGGATCCCTCCTGGGAGCGCAAGCGGCAACGCCAGGAAGACATTCGAGGCGCACAGGCCACCTTCCGCAAACTCGGCGACGAATGGCTTGAGGAACATGAACCGCTCTGGTCCCAGGCAAACGCCGTGCGCGTCCGTCATCGCTTCGAGCGCGACGTCTATCCAGCCTTCGGGCATGTGCCGATCAGCGAGATCGAGGCCACCGACGTTCTGCGAGTGCTCAAGAAGATTGAAGCACGCGGCTCCATCGAGACAGCCAAGCGCGTGCGCGGATAGTCGCTTCGTCACCTGGATCGAACATTGCGGCCACTCCATCTGGATCGCCTCTACGCGACCGGCATGAGGCCGGGGGCGTACTTGGATCGCTTTGCGCCGGGGCGCTCCTGCTAAGCGAAACAGAATTGCCGACCGGGCGCCGGGCGACCACGCATTGGGGCGCAGCGGACGCCTGTCGCCAGCGCTTTCCTGATGTGAAACTCGATGCGGAGCGGTTGTTGATGGACGAATGCGACATATTGACCCCCGGGAGCGTGATGGCGTGGACGGACCTATGCTTGCGTTTGATCGATCGCTTTCTGGGGTCCGGCCGTGATGCTTGCCACGGCGCGATCCTTCCTGTGCGACCCACCTGGACGCGCGCAGCGCTGTTGCAGCGATTTCGCACCGAGGCTCGATCATGGCGGCGGAGCGGTGCTGAAGTGCAGCACTGGCTTCAGGCGATCGGCGCAACCGACGCCCGTCTATCGAGCGTGGCCGCTATAAGGGACGCTTGAGAAAGGGACTTTGTTGCGCCGCTTGCCGAAGGCGACGGACCTTACCACCACCGCCTATTGCAAGCCGCTGGGGGTGGCGAAGGCGCAGGAAATATTGCGGTCGAGTGTGTTGCCGATCGGCCGGATCACATGGGAGGTGGGCTACAGAAGTCGCTGATAAGGTAAAAGCGCTGGAGCGCGAGGTTCGCGAGCTACGACACGCCAACGAGATACTGCACAAGGCGTCGGCGTATTTTGCCCAAGGCAGATCGTCCCATTTTCTAGGCGTGGGCGGCTGAGATCCATCCGCGTTAAGCTACCTAGAAAGCTACCTAACGAGATAGATGTAGCTTTCGCCTGCCGCCGAAGCCAGAGGGAAGTCATTGAAATTTATCGAAAATGTGGTGGACGCACTAGGGCTCGAACCTAGGACCCGCTGATTAAGAGCGAGTGATTGCGTTCATTTTATATATTTAATATCAATGGCTTGGCTGCATTCGTGTAAATTCGTTACTCCGTTTCATAACCGCTAAACATAACTGATAACGGTGCTGTACGGCACAAATTTGGTCTCACTGAACGAGGTGAAATCGGACGTTCGCCCCGCTTGGAAAACGACCTCCACTTTTATCGGCGGCCGTCCACTGCGATCGCAATAGCAGTCCGCCTTACGACAGGGCTGCGCTTGTGCCAGATCACGAGCAAGGCATCCCATATCGGCGCGGTTCGACGGGAGCCAAAACTGGCGAAGTTCGAGGACCCCGCGTTCGACGCGATCCGTTGCCGGTCAAAAGAAATGCAAATCTCCCTTTGTCTAGCTGGACAAGCGGGCGGGGACCGGCCGCTTCTTCCTGAAATCGTGCCGTCGCCCTTCGCTTAAGCACATCGCTCGTGCGGCGCGCATCCTCGACGCACAGATCGGGATCGAATGGCGGGATTGATGTCGGCTGTTCGTGTCGTCAGCCGGTCCACGCCATCGACGCGATTTGGTCGGCCGTTGCGCTGTTTATCAATCGCCATCGTGCAAATCATCGCGTTTCCAGGCGCTGGTGCGGATAATCGGCTGGTGCTCCAGGCGTGCGAGGAGGGCTGTGCGTCCGGCGGGGGAAGGGTGATTGGACGGCGTAACGGGAACGATTTGTGCAATCGCTCGCCCTTGTCGCGTGACAATGTAGCTGTGCCCGTCAGCCACATCCTGGAGAATGGAGGGCAGTTTGGACTTTGCGCCCGTCACTGAGATTATTCGCCTCATTGGATGTTCGATATGCCAAGGGGAATCCATAATCGCCTGCTTCCTATCAGCGATTTGCGAAAATCGGAAAATCACGCGCTCGTTTAATATGAGGCTGAGTTGCAGCCCATTATCCCGCAATTATTGCGGTGAAATGCTTCGCATAAGCGCAATGAATCGGAGATGGTCGCATATCGTGGTATCGAAGGATCTCTTATCGATGCAGATAGATTTAGCTTGTCGAGATGCCTATCTTGCAGCTGTTGAATCACTTCCGATGTTGGAGCGTGCTACCTTCCTACTCGCTCGAGTGGACGGGTTATCGTTCCGCCAGATCAGCTTTAGGCTCGGGATGGATACAAATAACGTGGAATTTCATTTCGCAAATGCGCTTTCGAGTATCTGTGCAAAGCTGGCAGATTATTGAAACCGATACCTTTGAAGAATGATGCATCTTTCCGCCTTGAAGCGATATGTTCGTTTCGCACCTCAACCCCCATGCCGCAGATCGGGCAGCTTCCCGATGCATCGCGACGGCTCTCCGGATGCATCGGACAGGTCCAGATCGCGCCCTCCGGCACGGGCTCCGTCACAGTTTGAGCGGCGGAATGATGATGATGCACATGATCATGTCCATGATGGTCATGGGCATGGCCGAGGGCTGACGGCGCCTGGTCGCTATGCCCGGTCTGCGCGGCAGAGGCCGATGCGGCATAGCGGACAGGATCGGCCTCGGACTTCGCCTTGCAGCCCGCCGAGCAGAAGACACAGCTGTTGCTGACCTAGTCTGTCCGGTGCGCGGTGGCGACGGGATCAACCCCCATGCCGCAGACGGGATCCTTGACCCGGTCACGGGCCGGCGCATCGCCCCCTTTGGAGCAGGGGTGCCTATGCCGTCCGTGAGCCGGCTGTGCAGCCGAGGGGGTGTCGTCGCCGCCAGCCATTTCAAGCCTTTCCCGTCTCGGCGCGTATCCTATTCTTCGTCATTCCGAAATCAGGTGAAATTCCTCGAGCAGCCTCGCAACCTCGGTGCCTTCGAGCTTCTTCATCAGCAGCTTGCGGACAAAGTCGGGTCCGGGAATGTCGATGCCCTTGCCATCCCTCAAAGGCGTGATCGCGGCGAGCAGCGTGCGAATATCATAGGTTGAGTTGAACACTTCCGGCACGCCGCGCTCGACGTTCATGAGCGTATACACGGCCTCCATCGGCGTGCGCACCGAATATTCGGTGGTGAAGATACAGTCGCGCTGCTTCGATTCGGCAAATTGGCCAATAAAGGCGAAGTTGACTCCCCCTTCCGGCACCACGTCCGGTCGGTCGCCGGCCTGGCGCGGCATGAAGAAGGCGGTGATATAGGGCATCATGGTCGGGACAGTGCTGGCGCCGGCCGCCGCCAGTTCAGGGATGTCCTCAATCGGCACACCGAGGTGATACAGCCACTCCTGGGTGATCTCTTCGCCGGTGCAGTCCTGCATCGGCTTCTTCACATAGTCGCCGGGTTTGTCGACGAAGAGCGCGTAGAACCAGGCAATCATCTGATCCTTCGGCTGCTTCTTGAAGTGCGGCTGGCGATGGACCGTCCAACTCAGCAGCCACGCCGAGTCTTTGACTGTCACAATGCCGGCCGAGACGATCTTTCCAGTGAAGGGATTCCGCTTGGTGATCCTTTCGACGTATTGCGGGATGCGTTGATCGAGTGCTGTGATCGACGCCGATGCCCATTTGGTCTCGGGAATATGCGCGCCGAACACGTCCGGGCGCCCGAAGGCCGGGTCTTTCGCGGCAATGCGGCGCCACAGGTCCCAGGCCGGCGCCGGGCCGTCCTTCAGCTTCGCCGGTGTGTGATGGTCGCCATTGTCGGAGTTCTCGGTTAGCGATCCGATGGTAACGAAGACGAGATCGTCGGGGCCGAGATCGACACCGCCGACCACACCGTTCTCGATCCAGTGGATGCGCGTTGCCTGCTTGCGGTCCTGCTGGATGTCGAAGTCGACATCTGTGACTTCGACGCCGTAGCGGAACTGAACACCGTGATCCGTCAGCCATTTGACCAGCGGAAGGACCATCGATTCATACTGGTTGTACCGGTTGAACTTTAGCGAAGAAAAATCCGCAAGATGGGCGATGTGATGAATGAAGCGGTGGAGGTAGAGCTTCATCTCCAGCGCCGAGTGCCACTCCTCGAAGGCGAACATGGTGCGCCAGTAGAGCCAGAAATTGCTCTTGAGGAAGTCCTCGCCGAAGACCTCGTTGATCCGCTTGTTCTCCATCTCCTCGCGGGTCGCCAGGAAGACGGAAATCAGGTCTTTCTGCGCCTTGTCGTTCAGCGTCAGCAGGGCCTTGTCGGGCACGTCCTGCCCCTGGTTCTGCGTCGTGCGCTGAAGCGAGATGTTCGGGTCGTCCTTGTTGAGGCGATAGAACTCGTCGAGGACGCTGGCGCCCTCGATCTCGAGCGAAGGAATCGAACGATAGAGGTCCCATAGGCACTCGAAATGCTCTTCCATCTCGCGGCCGCCGCGGATGACGAAGCCCTTGTCGGGAACATCGAGACCGTCGAGCGCGCCGCCCGGAATGGCCAGTTCCTCCAATATGGTGATCTTCTCGCCCGGAACGCCCCCATCACGGATGAGGAAGGCTGCGCCCGCAAGTCCGGCCAGCCCCGACCCCACGAACCAGGCCGTCTTCCTGTCCGCGCCCTCGGGCTTGCGGGGGCGGACGAAGGCTTCGTAATTTCCGCTGCTGTAATGCATGATGTGTTCCTTTTCTTGCATGCTTTTAATCAGTTAGCGGACGTGTAGCTGTAGAAGCCTTCGCCCGTGGCGATGCCCAGCTTGCCCTTGTCGATGTACTTCTCCTTGAGCCAGGCCGCGATCTGCTGCGCGTGCGCATCGCCCTGCGACAGGATGTTGTATGGCGTGTTCAGCCCAACCATGTCGTAGATCTGGAACGGCCCCATCGGCGCCCCGGTGGCGATCCGCCAGACCTTGTCAACATCGTGCGGCTCGGCGTAGCCGCCGGCCGCCAATTCGGCCGCGGCATTGAGGAACGGCACCAGCAAGGAGTTGAGGACATAGCCTGCTTTCTCTTTGCGGATCGGGATCGGCACCATGCCGATATCGGCCGCGAACTTGACCAGTGTGTCGAACACGGCCGGATCGGTGTTGGGCGTGCCCATCACTTCGGCGGTGTTGAACTTCCAGATGCGGTTGGCGAAATGCAGCGCCAGGAAACGATCTGGCCGACCAGTGAAATCCTTCATGTCGCTGGGCAGTAGCGTCGATGAATTAGTGGCGAAGATGGTCTTTGCCGGGGCAAAGCGCGCCAGTTTGCTGTAGGTGTCGCGCTTGATGTCGAGCACCTCCGGCGCGGCCTCTATGACAAGGTCCGCATCCGCTACGGCTTTGGCCAGATCGCTCGTAAGTTGGATCTTCCTGAACGTCTGTGCTGTTTTCTGACCCGCAGCGCCCGCCACCTCGGTATCGTAGGTGGCGGCAAGGCCCGCAAAACGGTCCCGGGCCTTTTCGAGTGCCTCAGGCGTAACGTCGTAAGCCGTCACCGCAAAGCCGCTATAGGCCGTCTGAAAGGCGATCTGGCTACCCAGCACGCCTGTGCCAAGCACAGTGACTTTCCTGATATCAATCATCGCAAAGAGCTCCCGGCTTTGGTGTTCTGGGTGACAAAGGTTGCCGCCATGTCCGCAGGAACGCGAACCAGCCTGCCGGTTACCTTCTCGATCAGCGCCCATTGCGACAAAGCCGTAACGAGCAGCCGTCCCTTTCCATCGGTGAAATCGACCCGGCGGGCATAGCGGGCGCCACGCGGCTCTCCCTCGACCCAGGTGATGGCGGTCACCTCTTCGCCAGCCTTGATATTGCCGCGATAATCGACCTCATGCCTGACCACCATTGCGACATAATGATCGGCATCCTCTTTCCTGGCTGCGGCGAGCCAGTGCGCGACCGACGCATCCTGGATCCACACAACCCATATCGCATTGTTGACATGGCCCAACTCGTCGATGTCGGACACCTCGGCCCGGAACGTGATATGGAAGCGGCGCTGCGGATCGAGCCTGCCAGGCAAGGCCCGCCCCGACATGTCGCAACCGATCTGGCGTTGGCTCGGCAGAAGACCGGTCATGGCATCGCGCCCTCCGATTGGGAGGTGTCCAGCCCGGCCATCGCACGGAAGAAGCCGACCAGCATCTGTTCGCGCGGGATGGCGCCTGCGACATCGCCCTGCACGGCCAGGCCCATCCAGAGTGCATAGAACCCGATCCCGGCCTGCACCGGCGGCAAGGCGGGACGCAGGCCGAAGCGTTGCGTGAGATCGGCGACGAGTTCCCCGAACATCCGATAGCAGGACGCCTTTCCCTCGCGGTGCCGCTCGGTGAATGCCGGATCACGGCGGGCATTCAGGTGCAGTTCGATCGACAGGAGCGACCATCGCGCTTCTGCCGCCAGATCGGCGAGGCGGGCGGCGAGAATTTGAAGCGTAGCCTCGATGTCCGCCCCCTCCGCGCGGCGCACCAGATCGCGCAGCATCGTCACCTCGTCCTGGATATGCGCCTGCATGACCTCGACGAGCAGATCATCCTTGCTCGCGAAATTCGAATAGAAGGCGCCCTGCGAATGCCCGGCTGCGCCGCAGATATTGCGGATCGACATTGCCGCTACCCCCTCCTCGACGATCGAGGCATGGGCGGCCGCGATCAGGCGATCGCGGGTCTGGCGCTGGGTTTCCTTACGCGTAAGCGGCACGACCTGTTCCTTCGCAATGGTTGGAACCTTTTGAGGGGTATTCCGATTCAATCGCAAAATCGGATATCATGTGATATCCGAATATATACGTAGATTCGAGGGAAAATTGACCGCTCGCGTCGCCAATTGTTCGAAAAAGAAGACGCTCGACTCAGACCTGTTGTAATATGCGACACGCCCTGAGGTCGTCGATCCGGATGACGGAGCGCTCGCGGCCGAGAAGTCTAGTGAGCAGGCCCGCATCGAGCGCGGTTTCCACCCCATCCTGCCTGATTACGAGGGGGCACCCGCTTGTTCCGACTGGCAGGCAGACCAGCGTCGAAAAGCTCGGATCATCCGCTTGGGCGACCTCCCCGCCTATGCCGAGGGGCCGACGGGCACGCGCGATGAGCCTGCCACAGATATTGGCATCCTTCCATTCCAACGAAAGGATCGCACCATCAAACCATGGGATCAAACACCTAGGAACTGTCGATCCGGCTCCGCTTATCCCCTTTTCTACAACGGCGCGAGCTCTAACAAACTTGACACACCTGTCATATTTTATTCCAAACTTGGGCTTAAGCCGTTAGCGTAGTCCACTGGCAAGCCGGAGTCGGTTGAGGTTCTGCGCTGGTTTGCTGCTGTCGGACTGAACGGGGTGGGCTTAATGTTGGCGCGCAAGTTCGAAAATGGGATCGTTCAGAATCGCAGGTCTCCGTCTATGATGACGAGGGCCTGATGAAGCGGCGGGCTGCTGCCTTCCTGATAATGGCGGTTCTGGCGATCAGCGTTGCCGCCTATCTTGTCTGGCGGCATATCGAAAGGGATCGTGAACTTCCTGAGGGGGTCGTTCGAAGCAACGGGCGTATCGAGATGACCCGCATTGATGTCGCGGTCAAATATCCCGGCAGACTCGTTTCGCTTTTGGTTCAAGAGGGCGATGTCGTTCAAGCTGGCCAAGTCATAGCCGAGCAGGATGACACTGAGGTACTCGCTCAACTCGCCGGCGCGCATGCCTCCCGAGAACGGGCGCTGGCAGCCTTGTCGCGAGCCAGAGGTGAAGAGGCAGCGCATGCCAGCCAGGCGGATCTTGCCCGTCTCAACTGGGCGGAAACACGAGCGCTGCGCTCGCAGGAGATGGTATCAGATACCGAGTTGAAACAGCGGCAACTGGCACTCACTGCCGCGCGGGAAAGCGTAGCGGCTGCGGCAGGTGGAGTAGGGGAGGCGCGCGGTGCGATCGGCCAGGCCGATGCGCAAATCCAGCAGGTCACCGCGATCCGCGATGATCTGAAAATCAGGGCGCCGGGTGCCGGCCGCATCGAATATCGCATAGTCGAACCGGGTACGATGATGGCTCCGGGTGGCAGGCTCGTCTCGATCGTCAATCCCGAGGATGTCTACCTGACGATCTTCGTGCCTGCTTCCACGGCCTCGCGCATCAGCATAGGCGACGAGGCCCGTATCGTCCCTCAAGGGTTTATCTCCCCACTGCCCGCACGTGTGAGTTTCGTGGCGCCAGATGCGCAGTTCACCCCCAAGTTCGTCGAGACCGCGAACGAGCGCGACAATCTATCCTATCGTGTTAAGCTGAGACTTCCCGCGGATATCGCGCGGCGCTTTGCCAATCAGCTCAAGGCTGGCATGACTGCCGACGGTTATGTGCGGACGGATCAGACCCGCGCGTGGCCTGTAATCTCGGCTGAAGGGCGATGAGCAAGATAGGCGACATGCGCCCGCAAGCGGGCAGCGGTGCCGCCATTACTATCGAAGCAGTATGGCATCGGTACAGTCATATCACAGCGCTGCAGAACATTACGCTGTCGTTGCCGCGCGGAGGCGCCGTGGCGCTTGTAGGTCCCGATGGCGTTGGCAAGTCGACGCTGCTCGGCCTGATGGCTGGCGTGAAGCGCGTGCAGCAGGGCAAGGTGGAAGTCCTCGGCTTCGACCTTACGTCAGGCAGTGATCGCGCCGCCTTTCTTGAGCGGGTCGCGTATATGCCGCAGGGCCTCGGGCGCAATCTTTATCCGACCTTGTCGGTCGCTGAAAATATCGATTTCTTCGGGCGTCTCTTCGGTCTCGATGCTGTCGCGCGAGCCAAGCGAATGGCACGGCTGCTGGACGCAACTGGACTCGCTCCCTTTCCCGATCGGCCTGCGGGCAAGCTGTCGGGTGGCATGAAGCAGAAGCTCGGCTTGTGCTGCTCGCTCGTCCACGATCCCGACCTCCTGATCCTCGACGAGCCGACCACCGGGGTTGATCCTCTCTCGAGGCGGCAATTTTGGGAATTGGTCGACGCAATGCGCGCCGAACGGCCTGCGATGACGGTTCTCGTCTCGACGGCCTATATGGAGGAGGCCGAACGCTTCGAGCAACTGGTTGCGATGGACGACGGGCGGGTCATCGCCGCCGGAGCGACGCGGGATATTCTGTCGCAAACGAAGAAGGCCAATCTCGAAGACGCCTATGTGAGCCTTTTGCCTGAGGAAAAGCGACCGCCGGTCGAAAGGCTTAGTGTCGCACCATGGCAGGACACGGGAGAGGCGCCGGCCATCGAGGCCCATCATCTTGGACGCCGCTTCGGCGATTTCGTGGCGGTGGACGATGTCAGCTTCCGGATCGGGCGCGGGGAAATCTTCGGGTTCCTGGGGTCCAATGGCTGCGGCAAGACCACGACGATGAAGATGCTGACCGGACTGCTCGATGCGACGAGCGGTTCAGCCAGCCTGTTCGGGCACGCGATCACGCCGGGCGACATGGCAACCCGGATGCGGGTGGGGTACATGTCTCAGGCCTTCTCGCTCTATGAAGAGCTGACGGTTCAGCAGAATCTGATGCTCCACGCGCGGCTTTACCAGATCGCGCCGGCGCAAGCCCCGGCTCTGGTTGCCGATGCGCTCAGGCAGTTTGCGCTAGACGATCATGCGCAGGACCAGCCGGCCAGCCTGCCTCTTGGCATCCGCCAGCGCCTCCAGCTGGCCGCGGCTTGCCTTCACAGACCCGAAATCCTGATCCTCGACGAACCGACATCGGGCGTCGATCCGGCTGCGCGCGACATGTTCTGGCGCCATTTGCTGCGGCTTTCCCGCGACGACGGCGTGACCATCTTCGTATCGACCCATTTCATGAACGAAGCCGAGCGATGCGATCGCATTTCCCTGATGCATCGGGGGCGCGTTCTGGCCGTGGGCCTGCCGGCGGACCTCACACGTGAACGCGGGGCCGCAAGCCTCGAGGACGCCTTTATCGCCGTTCTGGAGGAAAATGCCGAGGATACGCCAGCGCAAGCAGCGTCGGGAACGCAAGGGGAGATCGAAACGGATGTGTACAGGATGCGAAAGCAGTTCGCGTCACCGGGTGTGCGCCAATGGCTTGCATTCGTCTGGGCCTTCGCGCGGCGCGAGGCGCTCGAACTAGGTCGCGACCGGATCCGCTTGGCCTTCGCGCTTGCCGGACCTGTCGTGCTGCTGTGCGTTTGTGCCTACAGCATTTCCTTCGACGTACAGAATATCCGCCTGTCGGTGCTCGACCATGATCAAAGCGTATCCAGTCGCGATCTGGTTCGGCGTTTCGAAGGCTCGCGCTATCTTCGTAAGCTGGAGCCGGTGGAAAGTGAGGGGGCTGCTCGTGCCGCTTTGCGGGCGGGGCAGGTGCAGATCGTCCTCGACATTCCACCGTCCTTCGGCCGCGATATGGCTGCGGGGCGGCAGCCTGAGGTCGCCGTCCTGATCGATGGAGCCAGCCCATTCCCTGCGTCGAACGTGCGCGCTTACGTCGACGCTATTTTTCTGAGCTATCTCCTCGAGAGCGTGGCGACGTCCCAGCGAGGGCCGATGGCTGGGCTTCCGGCCTCGATCGAGCCGCGTTTCATCTACAATCAGGACTTCCGCAGCATCTACGCCATCACGCCCGGCGTCCTCATGCTGACCATGATCCTGATTCCGGCCATGCTGACGGCGCTCGGCATCGTCCGGGAAAAGGAAATTGGCTCGATCACCAATCTCTATGCGTCGCCTGCCGGGACCGGCGCCTTTCTGATTGGCAAGCAGGCGCCCTATGCGGCGCTGGCGATGGTCAGCTATGCTAGCCTCGTCCTGCTCATCGTTACCGTGCTGGGCGTGCCGCTCAAAGGATCGCTCCTGGCGATCACGATCGGCGCCCTGCTATTTGTTCTCGCCTCCACCGGACTTGGCATGATGATTTCGACCTTCGTGCGTTCGCAGGTCGCGGCGATCTTCGCCACCGCGCTTATCTGCCTCATCCCCTCGGTCAATTTCTCCGGACTCCTCTATCCGGTCTCGACGCTGGCGGGCGGCAGCTATTGGGTCGGTGTCGGATTTCTCTCTTCCTGGTTTCAGACGATCAGTCTGGGGACCTTTACCAAAGGCCTTGGCGTCACAAGCTTCGGGAAGCCCTACCTCGCGCTGGCGGGGTTCGGACTATTCTTCATCCTCGTCTCACGGCTCATGCTGAGAAAGCAGGAAGCATGAGGCGGTGGCTTCTCAATGTCTGGCTGCTGGGAGCCAAGGAGTTGCGTAGCGTTCTCAAGGACGTGACGCTGATAGTCCTCATCCTCTTCGCCTTCACCATCGCGATCCAGCTGGTAGCCAAGGGTGTGAAAGCGGAAGTGTCGAACGCATCGGTCGCAATTGTCGATGACGACCACAGCGAATTGTCACGCCGGCTTCGCGATGCGGTGCGGCAACCTTATTTCAAGGCGCCGGTCGACATTGTGCGTGACGATGTTTCCGCTGCCATGGATGCGGGGCGCTACATCTTCGTGATCGAGATACCGCCGCGCTTCCAGGCCGATCTCCTCGCCGGACGGACGCCGGCTGTGCAGATTCTGGTCGATGCGACCGCCATGACGCAGGCGGGACTCGGCGTCTCCTATCTCCAGCAGATATTCGCGAACGAGACGCTCGACTTCCTGCACGCGCGCGGTCTGCTGAGCGCGCTTCCCGCTCGGGTGACGAGCCAGACTCTCTTCAATCCCAATTCGCAATCCGCCTGGTACACCTCGGTCATGCAGATCGTCACCAATGTGACGGTGCTGTCGATCATCCTGGTCGGCGCCGCAGTGATCCGCGAGCGCGAGCATGGCACGATCGAACATCTGCTGGTGATGCCGGTGCGCGCGAGCGAGATCGCCTTCGCCAAGATCCTCGCGAACGGTCTCGTCATTCTGGTCGCCTCGATCGCCTCGTTATGGTTCGTCGTGCATGGCCTTCTCGGCGTGCCGCTCGCCGGCTCGCTGCCGCTCTTCGTGGCGGCGATGATGCTTTATCTTTTCTCGGTGACTTCGCTCGGCATGTGGATGGCGACAATGGCGCCCAGTATGCCGCAGTTCGGGCTGTTCGCGGTGCCGGTCTATGCCATCGCCTATCTTCTTTCGGGCGCCGCAACCCCTCTCGAAAGCATGCCGGTGGCGGTTCAGGCCATCGCGAAACTGCTGCCGACGACGCAGTTTGTCAGCCTCTCCCAGGCGGTGCTGTACCGGGGTGCCGACATGCAGACTGTTCTTCCCGAACTGGCGATGATCTGCGGATGGGGGGCGCTGTTCGTGGCGCTTGCCGTACAACGCTTCCGATCAATGTTGGCGCGGCAGGGATGATAATGATGATCATGTGGCCTGCCCTTCGCAAGATCCCGCGCGCTTCGATGGGAGCGCTGCTGGCTCTCGGCCTCGCAGGCTGCGCGGCGGCGCCACATCTCGCAGAGCCGACTTCCAGAGTCGCGGCCCCTGCGCAGCTGGACGCGGTCGCCGCGAAAGGGCCGCTCGCCACGCCGGTCGACCGGTGGTGGATGCTCTGGGGCGACCCGGCGCTCAATCGGCTCGTCGAGAAGGCGCTGGTGGCCAATGCAGACATCCGTGCCGCGCAGGCGCATGTGAAGGCGGCGCGCGCGCTTGTCTCCGTCGCTGAATCCGCGCTCTATCCCACGATCGCGGCGAATGGCTCGGCATGGGGTAGCGCCGGCGATGCCGATATCGACGGCACTTTGGGGTCGCTGATTGCTCCCTACACGCAAGATAACGCCGCCGGCGGCTATTTGGTCGGTCTCGGTGCGCGCTGGGAGCCCGATGTTTTCGGCGGGCGTCACGCCGATGTTGCGGCGGCAAAGGCCCTCTCGCAGAGCAGTGCGCGTCTTGCTGATGGGGTACGCCTGATCGTAGTCGGCGATGTCGTCGAGAATTACCAGCAATGGCAAGGGCTGCGGGACCGGCTCGCTATCCTTGACCGCAGCATCAAGACTGCCGGCCGTCTCGTGGACTATGTGGTGGCGCGCCAGCATACAGGTGCGGCGATGGTTGGAGATGTCAGCAAGGCACGGGCCGCTCTCCAGTCGCTCGAGGCGTCACGGCCGCCGATCCTGTCTCTGATCGACGCGCGCCGACGCCGTCTCGCCGTGCTCGCAGGCGATCTTCCCGAGCAATTGCCGGAAGCCGGGACGAACGGCGCCCTGATCATTCCCTTGCCGCCTGCTGGCCAATTGCCTTCGGCTATTCTCGATCGGCGTCCCGATGTCGGGGCGCGAGCGCTGATTGTCGAGGCACGCGCGCAGCGACTGAAGAGCCTGAAGACTGATCTGCTGCCACGATTTGGCATCAGCTTTCTGGGACAGAACGGCCATCTCGGCTTGTCGGGTCTGCCGGGTTTCGGCGGCACGGTCGGCCTCGTCGGTATCAACGCCAGCATTCCGATCTTTACTGGCGGGCTACTGCGCGGGCGGATCGAGGCGGGCAATGCGGAACTGGAAGCGGCGCTTGCGGCCTATGACCGCTCCGTCCTCGCTGCGCTTGAGGAGGTGGAGACGGCCTATGGCTTTCGTGCCGGGCTCGACGAGCGTCTTACGGGCCTTGAGCGAACGCTCGCCCTTTCAGTGGGCCGCGCCGACCAAGCCCAGCATTTCTATCGTGCGGGTCGCATGACGCTGGGCGAGGTGCTGCAGGCTGAGCTCGACGCCCTGTCGGATGAGGACAAGCGCGAACAGGCCCGGGTCGCGCAGGGCACCGCCACGGTACAGCTCTTCCGGGCGCTGGGGGGAGGGTGGACCGATCATGCCGGCACAAACTGATCCGCATTTCTGCCCGATCCGGCCGAGCATCTGTGCAGGGCAGCTATAATTTCGGAGTATTCATCTATGAACGACAATCGTTCGCTTCAGACGCCGCCCGATCCAATGGACGGGCTGGCCACCGGCATGGACCATGCGGCATCAGCCGCGATCGCCACCCTGACCGGCGGCCTGTCGCCGGTCACCATCGCCCAGGCTTTCTCGGACTGGGCGCTGCATCTGACCGCATCGCCCGGCAGGCGGATGGAACTGTTCGCCAAGGCTTTTCGCAAATATGTGCGACTTGCCGACCATGTTGCCCATGGCGCCGACGCGGATCATCCGGCGATCGTGCCCCTCGCTCAGGATCATCGTTTCGACGATCCGGCCTGGAAGGTGCCGCCCTACAATCTGCTCGCCCAGTCCTTCCTCTTGACGCAGCAATGGTGGCATGCCGCAACCACCGACGTTGCTGGCGTCACCGGGCATCATGAAGCCGTGGTCACCTTCGCCATGCGGCAGATACTCGACACGCTTGCGCCCACCAATTTCATCGCGACCAATCCGGTCTTGCAGCAACGGATTCTTGAGACGGGCGGCATGTGTCTCGTCGATGGCATGCGCCTCCTGATGGAGGACCTGGAACAGCAGATGCGGGGCGAGCCACCGGCGTCGGGCGATGCGTTTCAGATTGGCCGGGACATTGCGGCCACCAAGGGCAAGGTCGTCTATCGCAATCGCCTGATCGAATTGATCCAATATGAACCGACGACGGACAAGGTGAGGCCCGAGCCGGTGCTGATCGTGCCGGCCTGGATCATGAAATATTACATCCTCGACCTGTCGCCGCATAACTCGCTCATCGGCTGGCTGGTCGGGCAGGGCTATACCGTCTTCGCGATATCCTGGCATAATCCCGGCAGCGCCGACCGGGATCTCGATTTCGACGATTATCGCACGCTGGGACCGATCGCGGCGCTCGATGCGATCGGTGCCATTACCGATTCGCCCAAAATCCATGCACTTGGCTATTGCCTCGGCGGGACGCTGCTTGCGGTCACGGCCGCTGCGATGGCGCGGGATGGCGACGAACGGCTGGCCACGCTGACGCTGCTCGCGGCGCAGACAGAATTCAGCGAACCGGGTGAGCTTGCGCTATTCATTGACGAGGCTCAGCTCAACCTGCTCGACGGCATGATGTGGGAGCGCGGCTATCTCGACAGTAGCCGCATGGGCGGCGCCTTCCAGATGCTGCGCTCGAACGATCTGGTCTGGTCGAAAATCCTGGGTGAATATCTGATGGGCCAGCGCCCGCCGACGAGCGACCTCATGACATGGAACGCGGATGGGACGCGCATGCCTTATGCAATGCACAGCGAATATCTGCGCAAGCTCTTCCTGAACGATGATCTTGCCGAGGGTCGCTTCACCGTGGGTGACAGGCCGATCAACCTTTCCGCGATCCGCCAGCCGATGTTCGTGGTGGGGACCGAAACGGATCATGTCGCCCCATGGCGATCGGTGCACAAGATCCACATGCTGAGCGCCGCCGAGATCAGCTTCGTGCTCACCAATGGCGGACATAATGCCGGGATCGTCTCCGAACCGGGTCATAACCATCGTCATTACCGGCTGCTGACCCGGCCGGCCGGCGGTGAGGCTGTCTCGCCCGACGAATGGCTCGGCCAGGCGGTCGATCATGGTGGCTCCTGGTGGGAGGCCTGGGGCGAATGGCTCGGGCGACGATCGGGTGAACCTGTGTCACCCCCGCCGATGGGCGCTAAGTCCAAAGGGTTCGCGCCAATCTATGATGCCCCCGGCCATTATGTTCTGGAGCGCTGATTATGACCACACCCGACACGATCGAAAACCGCACCTTCGAAGAGATATCGGTTGGCGATAGCGCGAGCCTTTCGCGCACGCTGGGTGAGCAGGAAATCCAGCTTTTCGCCTTGGCCTCGGGCGACGTGAACCCTGCGCATCTCGATCCCGAGTTTGCCGCCACCGACATGTTCCACCGGGTCATTGCCCATGGATTGTGGGGCGGGGGACTTATCTCGGCGGTGCTTGGTACCGAACTGCCAGGTCCCGGCACCATCTATCTTGGTCAGACTCTGCGCTTCGTGCGCCCGGTGGGGCTCGGCGATACGATCACGGCAAGCGTCACGGTCTCGGCAAAGGATGTCGACCACCACATTGTGACGTTGGAGTGCCGCTGCACCAACCAGACGGGCGAGGAGGTCATCACCGGCGAAGCCAAGGTCAAGGCTCCATCGCAGAAGGTACGCCGACAGCGTGTCGCCTTGCCCGATGTGCGCCTCTCCGATCATGGCGCGTATCACCGCTTGATGGACGCCGCCGGTGGGGGCGATCCGGTTCCTACCGCAATCGCGCATCCCTGCAGTGCCACGGCGATCACCGCCGTGGTGGAAGGCGTTAACGCGGGTCTCATAACGCCGATTCTGGTCGGTCCGGAAGAGCGTATTCGCGCCGCTGCCGAGGAAGCCGGGGAGGATATCGCAGGCTTCCGCATCGTGTCGGCACCCCACAGCCATGCGGCCGCGGGAGCTGCGGTCGAACTGGTGCGATCAGGTGCGGCGAAACTGCTGATGAAGGGTTCGATCCATACGGACGAACTAATGGCTGCGGTCGTGGCGCGCGAGACGGGTTTGCGCACCGAGCGACGGATCAGCCATGTCTATCTGATGGATGTGCCCGGCCACCCGACGCCGCTCCTCATCACCGACGCCGCGATCAACATCGCGCCGACGCTGGAGGAGAAAGCGGACATCATCCGCAACGCTATCGACCTTGCCCATGTGATCGGCATCGACGAGCCCAAAGTCGCGATCCTATCGGCGGTGGAGACGGTCAATCCCGCGCTCGCCTCGACGCTCGATGCTGCCGCCTTGTGCAAGATGGCGGATCGCGGCCAGATCACGGGCGGCCTGCTCGATGGTCCGCTCGCCTTTGACAATGCGATCAGCGAGGCGGCAGCGCAGGAAAAGGGAATCGCCTCGCCCGTTGCCGGAAAAGCGGAGATCCTCGTTGTTCCCAGCCTGGAGGCGGGCAACATGCTGGCCAAGCAACTGACCTTCCTGGGCGGCGCGGACGCGGCCGGAATCGTGCTTGGCGCGCGCGTGCCGATCATTTTGACGAGCCGGGCGGACAGCCTGCGTACGCGTCTTGCCTCCTGTGCCGTTGCAGTATTGCTGGCGCGGGCGGGGACGAAGGCCGCGCCGGGACTGCCTGCATGAGCCGGGCAATCATCAGCCTTAATTCGGGCTCGTCGAGCATCAAGTTTGGACTGTACCGGCTCACGTCCGACGGACCGCAGCATGTGGCGGGCGGCAAACTGGAGGGGATCGGCACAGATCCGCAGGTGGTGATCCGGGCAGATGACGGGCAAGTGCTGCTTGATAAGCAATGGCCGGATGGGGCTGGCCTTCCCCACGAGCCGTTGCTTGGTGAACTCTTTGATTGGGCCGCTGCCCATCTTGAAGGGTATGAGATCGTGGCAGTCGGGCACCGGGTGGTGCATGGCGGCGGCGTTTTTTGGGAGCCGCAACTGATCGACAGCGACCTGGTCTCGAAGCTTGAGGCTTTCTGCCCGCTTGCACCGCTTCATCAGCCTCATAATCTGGCGGCGATCCGGGAGATCGCCCGTAAATCGCCCCACCTCGTTCAGATCGCGTGCTTCGATACGGGCTTTCATCATGCCCTGCCCGCTGTCGCCTCCCGGCTGCCGATTCCCCGCGCGCTCAGCGAAAAAGGCATGAGGCGCTACGGCTTTCATGGCCTCTCTTACGAATTCATCGCCAGGCAGCTTGCCGAACTCGATCCCCTGCTCGCGCAGGGACGGGTCATCGCGGCGCATCTGGGCAATGGGGCGAGTATGTGTGCGATGCTTGCCGGACAAAGCGTCGACACGACGATGGGATTTACGGCGCTTGACGGGTTGATGATGGGAACGCGTACGGGATCGCTCGACCCGGGGGTTGTGGTGCATCTCCAGCTTCAGGAGGGCCTGAGCGCGCAGGCGGTCGAGGATCTGCTCTATCGCCAATCGGGCCTACTCGGCGTGTCGGATGTGTCGAGCGATATGCGCGTGCTTCATGGCAGCCATGATCCGTATGCCGCCGAAGCGATAGAACTCTTCGTCTGGCAGGCGGCGCGCCAGGCCGCTGCGCTGATCTGTTCGCTCGACGGACTTGATGGTCTCGTGTTCACAGCCGGCATCGGCGAAAATGACCCGGCGGTCCGGGCCGCGATCTGCGCGCGACTGGGTTGGGCTGGGGTGGTGCTCGACGAGGACGCAAACATGGCCGGATCCGCCGTGATCAGCGCGCCCGCCAGTCGGGTTAAGGTCCGCGTCATCCCGACCGATGAGGAGCGCATGATCGCGATGCACAGCTTTCGCCTCTGGAACAGTCTGCAGGGAGCCGCTTGATGAAGCCACTGATTGACCTGTCGGAGAAGCGCGGCCTCGTTGTCGGCATCGCCAATGAACACAGCATCGCCGCCGGCTGCGCAGACGCTTTCGCCCGGTGCGGCGCAAGACTTGCCGCGACGTACCTCAATGACAAGGCAAAGCCGTTCGTCGAACCAGTGGCGGAGCGGCTCGGTGTCGAATGGCTGGCGCCATGCGACGTGCGCGAGCCGGGACAGCTCGAAGCGTTGTTCGACGAGGTGAAGGCGCGTTGGGGCGGGCTCGATTTCCTGCTCCACTCGATCGCTTTCGCGCCGAGGGAGGATCTTCATGGCCGCGTCGTCGACAGCTCCGCTGAAGGTTTCGCGATCGCCATGGATGTGTCCTGCCACAGTTTCCTGCGCATGGCGCATCTGGCCGAACCCTTGATGACGACCGGTGGTACCTTGCTCTGCGTGACCTTCTATGGGTCGGAACGAGTGGTTCAACATTATAACCTGATGGGGCCGGTCAAGGCGGCGCTGGAGAGTGCGACGCGCTATGTCGCGGCTGAACTTGGACCCAGGGGCATTCGGGCACATGCCATTTCGCCGGGGCCGATCGCGACCCGGGCCGCGAGCGGTATCGGCCGCTTCGATGAGCTGCTGGAGCGCGCGGCCGCCAGCGCGCCCGACGGGACCTTGGTCTCGATCGAAGACGTAGGCGGTCTTGCCGCCTTTCTTGTAAGCGATGCGGCGCGCCGAATAACTGGGACGGTCATCCCGGTCGATAGCGGTCAGCATTTGTTCGGCTGATCTTGGGATAGGATCGAGTAGGGAGACGTTCAATCGAATGCGCCGGCATCTCGGCTTCATAGGGCTCACGACTTGACGAGAAAGACACTGAACAGATTTCGGCATTGCGGCCATGCCTGACCAGGAACGGAGCCGTTACCGGCCCTCTCTCAAGCGTGACAGCACGCGCGTGCAAAATAGCAGCAAGATCGAGGATGCCGCCTGGAAAGTGTTTTCCACCATCGGCCTCGATGCAGCAGCGGTTCGCGACATCGTCGAGGAAAGTGGGATATCTGCGGGGACATTCTATAATTATTACGGGACCAAGGAGGCGGTGTTCAACGTGCTGGTGACGCGGCTGATTGCGCGTTTTCGGCAGGAAGGGCGGGTAGCCCGCGCCGGCGCGAGTGATGTGGAGACCATGCTTGAACGCGGTTATGGAGCCTTCATATCTCTTGTTCTGTCGATCGACGGCGCGCCCCGCTTCTTTGAGGTGAACCAGCATCATATCCGCTCGAGGCTTTATGGTGCGGACGAGATCAGGGGCACCTTGGCCGACTTGACCGAGGAGTTCGGTAGGTTGGCGATCCTTGACGGCATGCACGAAACGGAGCGACGCCTCTTCATCTCCATTCTCTTCTCGAGCGGGGTCGAGGGGATGTTTGCAGCGTTCAAGGACGGCACCGCCAGCGCTTTGCCAATATCGACGGCTTTGGCCAGGCTGCTCGCTCGCGGTGTGGCAGGTTCCGGCGCGCCCACATATGCGGCTCGTCGCGCAGATTGCCAAGATCGGGAACAGTGAGCGGATTGCGTTGGATATGATGTCGCTATCCCAGCCGAGGCCAACCCTGCGCGTGTCGGCCATCTGCGATAGAGAACCGGTCGGCTGGTCTCGGCTCGCTTCGCGATCGCCTGATAGGTGAAGTCCGAATAACCCACCCCCTCCAATTCCGTCCACGCCGCATCGAGAATGGCGATTTCAAGGGCGGTCTCTCGTCTGCGTCTTACGACCTGCTCCGGCAATGTCCGCCCCTATTTCCCATCGCCAGACGATCAGCCCTTCTGCCGGATTGGCAGTCAGCAGCAATGCGCCTCAAGCGCCCGGCTCATCCCTGGAATCAGCCATGATGTGCGTCCGCAAGCAATGAACGGCGCTGCCTTCTGATAAACAGAAAAATTGCCGACGTGACCGGCAAGACCGCGATCGCAGTCACAAGTTCGCTGGAGAAGGACGGGATTTCCTTTGCCAAGCCCTTCGTCAGATAGCCGACCAGACCGATCGCATAATAGCTGATCGCAAGTACCGACAGACTTTCGACCAGATGCTGAAGCCTCACCTGAAGGCCGATTCCACGCTCGACCGAATGAAGAAGGTCGCGGTTCTGCCGTTCGATCCGCGTCTCGATCCGCGCGCGAAGCAGGGCTGTGACGCGCGCGGCACGTGCTTCCAGCGCATCAATCCGCTCGATGAAAGTGGCACAGGTGCGCACGGCGGGTAGAAGCCGGCGTCCGGTGAAATCCAGCAGGCTCTGATGGCCAGGGATCGCGCGCACGTCCAGGCCAGCGAGCCGATCGGCGGCGATTGCGGCATAAGCCCGCGTCGCTCCCATTCGGAAGGCTGTCGCCGACGAGACGTGGGCGAGTTCGGCTGATAGGTCAGAGAGCGCGTCGAGAAGTAGCTCGTCATCGCTCTGGCCGTCCGCGATTGCCGCCGCGTGTTCCGATAGTTGAGTTTCGAGCCGGTCAAGCCGTGGACCAAATTCCTGTGCAAGGGGCAGACCGAGCAGGGCGAGATTGCGGTAGTTGCCCAGTTCCTGGAGCCGCTGAAGCAGGCGGCCAAGATCTGCGGGCAGTACGCCATTTGCAGCGACTACCATCCGGCCGTAACCATCGTTGCCGATCCGAAAATCGGACCAGATACGGCTCAAGCCGATATGGCAAGTCACCAGATCCTCCGGAGCGAACGCCGCTTCTGCCAAGGCTTCCTCGGCATCGATCTCCTCACGAACCAGCGCAATGCGTATGGCTCGGACTGCTTGCCCCGGCAGCCGCTCCAACCAATCAAAATATGTCTGGCGCTTGGCGCCGGGCGTAAGCAGCAGCGTTGATGTGCTCGCCTCGCTATGGCGCTCCCACAGCATCTGGACCCCATCCGGCGTGATGCCTGCCACATGGCGCTCTCCCACCGCCGGTATCACCGGCTGTGGCATCTGTTGAACCAGGCTTCTTTCGGCATCCCTTTCGTCAGAGGGGACAAGACGCACAACCTGGACAAGCTCGACTGGCGCCTCGATCGCGGGAAAGCGGCGCAGAAGCATCTCAGCGACGACACGTTCCCGGAGCGGATGGCTGAGCAACATGGGGTCAATCCACCCTTCGCGTAGAGGCGACTGGGTTGATTGCACCTAAAAACAGCGCTGATCTGGTCTGCCTTTCCAAGGGCGTGGCCGGCCCGGCACCAAGGCCTTGCGACAATTCAACAGAGCAGAAGCGCGCCCGTTTCATGCCTACTGATTTTCTCCTCTGCCAGCCTGCTGGCGGGCTGCGCCGCGCTTCGCCGGGAACTGGGCCAGCCGCTCGATGGCGTCGTGCTCGATTTGCTTAAGTTCGCGTATCGTCTCCTCAAGGGCGGCCTGTTGCCGGTCGAGGTCCACCAGCCGTTCCCGAATGCGACCTACAAGGCGCTCCATCTGCTCGGCGTGAGCTGGATCGGCATCGTAAAGGTCAAGAAATTCCTTGATCTCTCGAAGGGAAAAACCGAGGCGCTTGCCGCGCAGTATGAGTTGCATGCGGCCGATATCGCGGCGAGAATAGATGCGGGTACTTCCAACCCGCTCCGGATCGATCAGGCCTTTGCCTTCATAGAAACGAAGCGTACGCGGAGTGATATCGAGCTGCTTGGCAACATCGCGAATTCCCTTACGAGAGGCGCCCGAATTCGACGTCTTTGGCGCGGTTTCAGCACGCTGAAGCGTAGCTGCCGACGAGCGCGCGGTGGTAGCGTCGACCCTTGCCTTCAATCGAGATGCCATCCACGTCGCTCCGTCGCCTGAAAAGAATTATGGCCAACAGAAAGATGCCGTAAGGTCAAGTCGCTTCGTTGGAAGTCGCGGCCCGGCCGCGTTCCTCTTCGATCAGTTCTTTCTTCGAAAGCTTGCCGATAAGTGTCTTGGGCAGGCTTTCGCGAATCTCGAACTGCTTGGGCATCTCGATCTTGCTGATTCGGTGCCGTAGAAATTCCTTGAGGTCGGGAATCGACAATTCCATGCCCTCGCGCGGTGCCACGAACAATTTGGGCGACTGGCCGCGATAGGGATCGGGTATCGCGATTGCGATCGCCTCCTTGACCGCGGGATGCTGATAGGCTGCATCTTCGATAATGCGCGGATAGACGTTATAGCCGCCGCAAAGGATGATGTCCTTGATGCGATCGACCAGGAAAAGATAGCCATCCTTGTCGAGATAACCGATGTCGCCAGTCCGAAGCGCGCCATCCACGAACACCGCATCCGTATCCGCCGGGCGTTGCCAGTAGCCCTTCATCACCTGGGGACCGCGGGCGCAGACCTCACCGCGCTCGCCTTGCGGCATGAGACGGTCGGGCTTCTCGGGGTCGCGGATTTCGAGAATCGTGCCGGGAAACCGGGGGCCACAGCTATTATCTTTTATAGTGCCGGCGAGCGGGTTGCAGGCAATGATGGGCGAGGATTCCGAGAGCCCATAGCCCTCGACAACCTTTGCGCCGGTGCGCTTCTCGAACAGTTCGCGGACGTCAAGCGGCAGCGGCGCACCGCCGGATATGCAGGCACGAACCCCCGAAAGATCGGGTACCTTGCGTTCATCGAGATTATTGAGCGCGATATAGATGGTTGGCACCCCGAAGAATTGCGTCGGAGGCTTGCGCTTGATGGTCGAAAGCACCTGATCCATTTCGAAGCGCGGCAAAAGCACCATCTCCGCGCCGATCTCGATCGAGAAGTTGAGGACCGTCGTCAAAGCGAACACGTGGAACATGGGCAGGGCGCCCAGGGTCCGTTCCTGACGGTCGCGCAGGCCGCCCACGTGAAGTACCATCTGGGCGCTGTTCGCGGCGAGATTGGCGTGGGTTAGCATGGCACCTTTGGGCACACCGGTGGTGCCGCCGGTATACTGCAGCACCGCGATATCGTCGGGATGACGTTCCACCGGTTCGGGCTCTGCATCACGGACGATCAGGTCACGGATAGCAAGATTGAGTGCCTTGTCGCGAAGGTGCGCATGTTCCTTGCGCTTGAAGAGCATGAAGCCCAGTGCCTTGAGCCCGGGAAGCATATCGGCCATGCCGCAGACGATGATCTTCTCGACGCCCGCGCCTCTGGCGACGGCCTCGACCTTTCCGTGGATCAGCTTGAGGTCGGGGACGGCTATCATGCGCGTGCCGGAATCGCGGATCTGATGATCGAGTTCGCGCTCGGTGTAGAGCGGATTATAGTTGACGACGATGGCGCCGATCCGCAGCGCCGCGAAATAGAGCACCACGAAATAAGGACAATTGGGTAGGCACAGACCAAAACGGTCGCCGGGTTTCAACCCCTGGTCCTGCAATCCCCGGGCGGCCCGGCGAACGAGGTTGCCAAGCTCGCGATAGGTCCATGTCCGCCCGAGAAAATCGATGGCAATCCGCTCTGGATAATTGGCAACCGCTGCGTCGAGCAGATCGGTGAGGAGCCTTGGCGCTACGGCCTCGGTCTGTTCGAGGGTGGGCTTGATCATCGCGAGCATCAGAAGGCGAGCCGCCCGCCGAGCGATAGCACGACGGCATTGGCGTTGTCGGTACGGCCATTGACAAGGATCGGTGTCTGCACGGCGGTGCCGGCATAGGCGGCAGTCGTGCGGTCGATAGTGGCATCCTTGATCGCGACATAAGCGGCAGCGGCGTCGATCGTGAAGGAAGGCGAGAGCGCATAGCTTGCGCCCGTCGCGAAGTTCCAGCGATTGGCGTCCGGGACGCGCGCATCGCGGTTGCCGTTGCGCGTCGGCGTCTGATCATATTGGACGCCCGCGCGAACCGTCCATTGCGGTGAGGCGGCATAGTCTATGCCGCCCGCAAAGCTCCAACTGTCGCGATAGTTTTCCGGGATCGCGCTGTTGATGGGCGCCCCCAGCCGGATCGCATCGAACTTTGACCATCCCGAGCGCACGACCTGGGTGTTGAGTGTGGCTTTCGGGCTGACGGCCAGGCGCGCGCCGAACGTCGCCTGCCAAGGCGTGCTGAAGGTGGCATGGGTGTCGATAGCGCCGTTGGAGCCGGCCAAAGGCCCCAGCAAGCCTGTCGTGGTCACGGTTCCGCTTAGCTTGTGCTTGACGCTCGACTTGTAACTTGCCCCGAGGGTGAGGACGCCTGTGCGCAGCTGGGCGCCGACATTCCATCCCAGATCCCAGCCATCGCCCTTCAATTCCTGATGGCCGTCGGCGAGCAGTGGCGAGAGATTGGGGAGATAATTCGAAAGCGAGGCGTCGGCATATTCGATATTGAGGCCGCCGCCTACGCTGAGTTCGGGCGTCACCATGAAGGCGATGGAAGGCTGGATATCGTAAGTACGCAGCTTGGTCTTGTCGGTGGTGTAGCGGACCCAGCTGGTCGCATCATAGTCGGTCGTGAAACTGTAAGGCGAGGTCAGCGAAATGCCCAAGGCCAGTTGCGGGGTGACTGCACAGGCAAAGCCGCCGGCGGGGAGGATGCCCTTGTCGATCGGGTTTTTGGACCGCTGGTCGCCACCTACCGCAGCGGGGAGACTGGCCCTACTCGGACGATAAGGGTTCCGACATTGTCGACTTTGCCATGCGGCAAGATGGCACTGACGCCGAAATGCCCCGAACAGCCTTCGATGCCTCCGATTGCTGCCGAGTTCCACCAGAGCGAGGCAGCGCCCTGATCGGCAACTTCGCCGGAAAAGGCGCGTCCCGCGCCCTTCACCGATTGTTCCTGCAAATAGAAACCGCTGGCATTTGCCAATTGCGGGAATGAAAACGCCAGGATCGACGTTGCGACAAGCGGAAGTTTCGACCGGATCGTCGGCATGGTTGGATATCCTCCCTTTGCTATTTGTGACCTTTTGCGTGCTTCAGCGGATGCGGGTCCAAGTCTGGGTCTTGCAGAGCGGCCAGACGATGCAGCCCTTGAGCTTGAGACGATTGGCATCGACCGGCGTCACCGTGGCGCTGTAGGTGCCGCCATCCTCGGCATTGTAGATGGTGCCGCCGCTCCAGGCGCCCGATTTCCAGGTGAAGCCTTGCAGGATCCGCAGCCCCCTGAGTTCTCGATCTCGCAGGCGTGCGTCCTTATTCTTCACATCGCGAAGATGGGGTTCTGCGCGCAAGCCATCGGATTCGATCAACGTCCCGCAGATCGATGGGCCGCAGCGCGTGATCTCGACTACGCCATGGCGAACTTCGGTCTGCCAACGTCCAACGAGCATGTCAGGCGCAGGCGCGGCGGCGCCGGCCGCCAATAATGTCAGAAGGCTGATCATCCTCTCCCCTTCATCAGCTTGAAGCAATGGTGCGGCCTGATGTGGCGCATCGGTTGTGTGGCGTCCGAGGCACGTGCCCCGATAGCGAATCACTGTGTGCCTCAAAAATCTGTTGACGTATAGGTCAATTCGCGCACCATTAGGTCATCTTGTTCGGGATGATGATTCCCAAGTTCACTGGAGAGGCAGTTCATGCGTGATGTCGTGATTGCGGGTTATGCCCGTTCCCCGTTCCATCTGGCCGGCAAGGGGGCGCTCGCCCGAGTTCGTCCCGACGATCTCGCTGCGCAGGTGATCCGCGGGCTCATCGAACGCACCGGCGTGAAGGCCGAGGATATCGAGGACATCATCATGGGTTGTGCGTTTCCGGAGGGGGAGCAGGGCTTCAATATTGCGCGCCTTGTCGGCCTTCTGGCCGATCTTCCGCTCTCGGTTGGAGGTATGACCGTCAACCGCTTCTGCGGCTCGTCGATGAGTTCAGTCCACATTGCCGCCGGGCAGATTCAGATTGGTGCTGGCGAAGCATTTATCTGCGCTGGCGTTGAGGCGATGAGCCGGGTGCCGATGATGGGTTTCAACCCCTTGCCGAACCCCGAGCTTGCCAAGAAGAGCGCCGCCTATATGGGCATGGGCGATACAGCCGAGAATGTGGCGACAAAGTACCAGATCACGCGCGCCCAGCAGGAAAGCTTTGCGGTAGCGAGTCAGGACAAGGCGGCCACTGCCATCGCGGAAGGTCGTCTCGATGCCGAAATCGTGCCGATCACGACCAAAAGCGGAACTGTCGACAAGGACGGCACGCCGCGCCCCGGCACTACCGCAGAGGCGCTGGCCGGCCTGAAGCCCGCCTTCAGCCAGGATGGAACGGTGACGGCCGGCACATCCTCGCCACTTACCGACGGTGCAAGTGCCGTGCTGGTGACGAGCGAGGAATATGCGCGGGCCAATGGTCTCCCGATCCTGGCTCGCATCAAGTCGGTTGCGGTTTCCGGTTGTCAGCCCGAAATCATGGGGATCGGTCCGGTTGAAGCTTCACGCAAGGCGCTCACGCGCGCCGGCCTGACCGTCGATCAGCTCGATGTCGTCGAGCTCAACGAAGCCTTTGCCAGCCAGTCGCTTGCTTGCATCGGGGATCTGGGCCTTGACCAGTCTAAGGTCAATCTCGACGGGGGCGCTATCGCTATCGGCCATCCGCTGGGCGCCACTGGAGCGCGCATCGTCGGCAAGGCAGCGGCACTCCTGCATCGCGAAGGCGGCAAATATGCGCTCGCGACCCAGTGCATCGGCGGCGGCCAGGGCATCGCCACCGTTCTGGAGGCGGCGGAATGAGCGAGGCATCCATCAAGAAGGTCTGCGTCATCGGCGCGGGCACGATGGGCGCGGGCATTGCGGCGCAGGTCGCCAATGCCGGTGTCCCGGTGCTGCTTCTCGACATCGTGCCCCGAGACGGTGATGACCGCGACGCGGTTGCCAAGGGCGCTGTGACGAAGATGCTCAAGACCGATCCCGCACCTTTCATGTCGAAGGCGGCGGCGAAGCTGGTCGAGACCGGCAACATTGAGGACCATCTCGACAAGGTTGCGACATGCGACTGGATCGTCGAGGCGGTGGTCGAACGGCTCGACATCAAGCAAGCGCTCTACGCGAAGCTCGAGACACTCAAGCGTCCCGGTACGGCGGTCTCGTCCAACACCTCCACCATTCCGCTTGCAAACCTCACCGAAGGACGCTCGGAGCAGTTCAAGCGTGACTTCCTTATCACCCATTTCTTCAACCCGCCGCGTTACATGCGGCTGCTGGAGATTGTGACGAGCCCGGAAACGGATCCGGGCCTCGCGCAGAGCGTCGCGGAGTTCATCGACCGGTCGCTCGGCAAGCGGATCGTCCCCGCCAAGGATACGCCTGGTTTCATCGCCAATCGCATTGGCACCTATTGGCTGGCGGTTGCGGTCAATGGCGCGATGGACCTAGGTCTGACGGTAGAAGAGGCCGATCTTGTCGGCAGCAAGCCGATGGGCGTGCCCAAGACTGGCATTTTCGGCCTCATCGACCTTGTCGGCGTCGACCTCATGCCGCTGCTTTCGAAGAGCCTCAGCGATACGCTGCCCAAGGGCGATCCTTATTTCGACACGGTGCGTGACCTGCCGCTGATCGATAAGATGATCGCGGACGGCTATACCGGCCGTAAGGGCAAGGGCGGTTTCTACCGGATCAACAAGAGCGGTGGCGACAAGGTCAAGGAGTCGCTCGATCTTCAGACCGGTGTCTATGCGCCATCGAAAAAGCCTTCCTCGCTCGCTCCGAAGGTCGAGCGTGATCTCGGGGCGCTCATCGCGCTGCCGGGCAAGCTCGGAGATTACGCCTGGGCGATCCTTCGCAGCGTGCTGTCCTATGCCGCCGAACTCGTAGGAGTCGTCGCGGACGATATCGTCGCGATCGATGATGCGATGAAGCTTGGCTATAACTGGAAGTTCGGCCCGTTCGAGCTCATCGACCGGATTGGTGCCGCGAAGTTCGCCGACCGGCTCCATGCAGAGGGTCGGCTGGTCCCGACGATCCTGACGCTTGCGGGCGAGAACAGCTTTTACCGCATCGAGAATGGCAAGCGGCAATATCTGGGTCTTGATGGCGCCTACCACGACGTCGTGCGGCCCGAGGGCGTGCTGCTGCTCGAGGATGTCAAGCTCGCCTCGCAGCCGATCATCAAGAATGGGTCGGCGGCGCTCTGGGATATTGGTGATGGTGTCGTCGCGTTTGAATTTACCGGCAAGATGAACGCGCTCGACGGCGACGTGATGAAGCTGATCGGTCAGGCCGTCCCGCTGGTGGCTGAGAAATATAAGGCGCTCGTCGTCTATAACGAGGGCAGCAATTTCTCGGCCGGCGCCAATCTCGGCCTTGCCATGTTCGCGCTCAATATCGCGGCATGGAGCGAGATCGAAAAGCTCGTTGCCGGCGGCCAGGATGCGTACAAAGCGCTTAAATATGCGCCGTTCCCGGTGGTCAGTGCCCCTGCTGGCATGGCGCTCGGCGGCGGCTGTGAGATCCTGCTCAACAGCGATGCCGTGCAAGCGCACGCCGAAAGCTATATCGGCCTGGTCGAATGCGGCGTCGGCCTCATCCCGGGCTGGGGCGGTTGCGGCGAGATGATCGATCGCTGGCGCAGCAATCCGGCGATGCCCAAGGGGCCGATGCCTGCGGTCGCCAAGGTGTTCGAGACCGTCTCGACTGCGACCGTTTCCAAATCCGCCGCCCAGGCGAAGGAGCACGGTTTCCTGCGCGCAAGCGATGGCATCACGATGAATCGTGATCGCCTGCTCGCTGACGCCAAGGCGAAGGCGCTGGCGCTCGTCGAAGGCTATCAGTCGCCCACACCACCGGAATTCCGGCTTCCCGGCGTTGGTGGCAAGACCGCGCTGACGCTTGCCGTCGAGGGTTTCCAGGCCCGGGGCATGGCTACTAGCTATGATGGCGTGGTGAGCGGCGTGCTGGCTGACGTGCTGACCGGCGGGGAGAAGGATCTGGTCGACGTCGTAAGCGAAGCCGACATGCTCACCTTCGAGCGCAAGGCCTTCATGCAGCTCGTGCGCGACCCGCGAACCCAGGCGCGGGTCGAGCAGATGCTCGAAACCGGCAAGCCGCTGCGCAACTGATCGGGAGAAGCGGGCAGCTTGGCAATGGCTGTCCGCGCCCTCCCCGGAGAAACCAAACATGCAAGTCTATGACGCCCCCCTGCGCGATATGCGCTTCGTTCTCGACGAACTCCATGTGGACGATGGCTTCGGCGAGATTCCCGCCCTTGCCGAATTCACCCCTGACCTCACCGGCGCCGTGTTGGAGGAAGCTGCGCGCTTCTGCCGCGAAGTGCTGTTGCCGCTCAACCGCTCGGGCGACGAGGAAGGCTGCCATATCGAAAATGGTGTCGTTCGCACGCCTCAGGGATTTCCTGAGGCCTACAGGCAATTTGCCGAGGGTGGCTGGACGTCGCTCGCCTCCGATCCCGAATGGGGCGGGCAGGGACTTCCTGAAGCGGTGAACAAGCTTGTCGAGGAGATGATCTGCTCGGCCAACCTCTCCTTCGGTCTCTACCCGGGCCTCACGCATGGCGCGACCACCGCGATCGAGGGGCATGGCAGCGAAGACCTCAAGCGGGCCTACCTGCCCAAGATGGTCAGCGGCGAATGGTCGGGGACCATGTGCCTTACGGAACCGCATTGCGGCACCGACCTGGGGCTGCTGCGCTCGCGTGCCGTCCCGCAGGAGGATGGCAGCTACAAGGTCACGGGTTCGAAGATCTTCATCTCGGCCGGCGAGCATGACCTGACGAGCAATATCATCCACCTGGTGCTCGCGCGCCTCCCGGATGCGCCCAAGGGCGTGAAGGGCATTAGCCTCTTCCTCGTCCCCAAATATCTTCCCAAGGAAGACGGCACGCCCGGTCCCTCGAACGGTGTCCAGTGCGCCAATATCGAGCACAAGATGGGCCTTAAGGCGTCCGCGACCTGCCAGATGAACTTTGACGACTCGATCGGCTGGCTGGTCGGTGAGCCGGGCAAAGGCATGGCAGCGATGTTCACGATGATGAACACCGAGCGTGTCTCGGTTGGCATCCAGGGGCTGGGTGTAGGCGAAGCCGCCTATCAGGCCGCGGTCTGGTACGCCAAGGATCGCTTGCAGGGCCGTGCGCTTTCCGGGGCAAAATATCCCGAGAAGGCGGCCGATCCCATCATCGTCCATCCCGACGTGCGCCGCATGCTGATGACGATGCGCGCCTATAATGAGGGCTGTCGGGCGCTCTCGGCCTGGGTGAGCCGCGCGCTCGACGCCGAGAAGCATTCGGCCGATCCCGAGGTGCGCCAGCGCGCCAGCGATTTCATCGCGCTGATGACGCCGGTCGTGAAGGCGCTGTTCACCGACCTGTCGTCGGAAAGCGCCAATCTCGCCGTTCAATGCTATGGTGGGCATGGCTACATCCGCGAGAGCGGCGTTGAGCAATATGCGCGCGATGCGCGGATCACCATGATCTATGAAGGCACAAATGGGGTCCAGGCGCTCGACCTCGTCGGCCGCAAGCTGCCCGCGCATATGGGACGCTATCTGCGCAGCTTCTTCCATCCGGTCTCTAACTTCATCGAAGAGAATGATGTCGAGGGTCCGATGAAGCCGATGGTCGAGGCGCTTGCCAAGGCGTTCGGCGCGCTTCAGCTATCGACGGCGACGATCGCGCAGCGGGCGATGAAGGATCCCGAAGAGGCGGGCGCGGCCTCGGCCGATTATCTGCGTTTGCTGGGACTTGTCGCCATGGGCTATTGCTTTGCCAAGGCGACGAAGATTGCCGGGTTGCAGATGTTCTTCGGCACGGAGGAAAAAGCTTTCTACGACGCCAAGATCAAGACCGCGACTTTCTTCTTTGAGCGCATACTGCCGCAGGCGACTGCGAGCTTCCTCGCGATCAAGGCCGGCAAGAAGTCAATGATGGCGTTGGACGAGGCGGCTTTTTGAGCCTCCCTGCCGCCTTCGCCGGTCGGCTGGCGATCCCTGCGATCGTCGCGCCCATGTTCCTTGTGTCGGGACCGGATCTGGTCGTTGCCTGTTGCGAGGCGGGGTTGGTCGGTACCTTCCCCGCCCTCAACCAGCGCAGCAGCGAAGGGTTCGCGCAATGGCTCGATGAAATCGAAGCGCGGCTCGATGGCACGGACGCAGCGCCCTTCGGGGTCAATCTCATCGTGCACAAGAGCAATCCGCGCGTTGAGGCCGACCTCGCGCTGATCTGTCGCCACCGCGTGCCGCTGGTCATCACTTCGCTCGGTGCCGTGCCTGACATCGTCGAGGCGGTGCATGCTTATGGTGGTCTAGTTTTCCACGATGTCACCACTGTCCGGCACGCTGAAAAGGCGTGCGCGGCGGGCGTCGACGGGCTGATCGCGGTGGCGGCTGGCGCGGGTGGGCATGCGGGGACGCTAAGCCCTTTCGCGCTGGTGGAAGAGATACGCACGATCTTCGATGGTCCGCTCGCATTGGGCGGCGCAATCACGCGCGGTCGTCATGTGACGGCGGCGCGGGCGATGGGCGCCGATATTGCTTATATCGGCTCGCATTTCATCGCGGCGCAAGAGAGCCTCGCCAGCCACGAGCAGAAGTCGATGATGCTGGCCTCATCGGCTGCGGACATCGTCTACACCGATCAGGTGACCGGCGTAGGTGCGAACTTCCTGGCTCCAAGCCTCAAGGCCGGGCAGTTGCCCGGCAGTCATCAGGGCATGTCGCTCGCTGATGAAGCGAAGGCCTGGAAAACGATCTGGTCGGCGGGGCAGGGCGTTGGCGCCAGCCGATCGATCCGGCCCGCGCGGCAACTCTGCGACGAGCTGATCGCCGAGTTCAACCAATATTCTAAAGCTCTTGGAGTTGATGCATGAAAATCCTCGTGCCCGTGAAGCGGGTGATCGATTATAATGTGAAGCCGCGCGTCAAGATGGACGGCACCGGCGTCGATCTCGCCAACGTCAAGATGAGCATGAACCCGTTCGACGAGATCGCGGTCGAGGAAGCGATCCGCCTGAAGGAAAAGGGCATCGCGACCGAGATCGTGACGGTGTCGATCGGCGTGCAGAAGGCGACCGATACGCTGCGCACCGCGCTGGCGATGGGCGCGGACCGCGCGATCCTGGTGCAGACCGATGACGAGGTCGAGCCGCTGGGCGTCGCCAAGATCCTGAAGGGCATTTTCGACGAAGAGCAGCCCGGTCTGGTGATCCTGGGCAAGCAGGCGATCGACGACGACAGCAACCAGACGGGCCAGATGCTGGCGGCGCTGACCGGCCGTCCGCAGGGCACGTTCGCTTCCAAGGTCGAGGTTGCGGGCGACAAGGTTTCGGTGACGCGCGAAGTCGATGGCGGCCTCGAGACGGTGAGCCTGGCGCTGCCGGCGATCGTGACCACCGATCTGCGCCTCAACGAGCCGCGCTATGCATCGCTGCCCAACATCATGAAGGCGAAGAGCAAGCCGCTCGCGACCAAGACCCCCGCCGATTATGGCATGGACACGACCGCGCGCCTCAAGACGCTGAAGGTCTCCGAGCCGCCGAAGCGCTCGGCGGGCATCAAGGTGGCCGATGTCGATGAGCTCGTCGGCAAGCTCAAGAATCTGGGAGTTGTCGCATGAGCGTCCTCGTTTGGGTCGAGCATGAGGGTGGTGCGGTCAAGGACGCGACCCTCTCCGCCGTGACGGCTGCGGGCAAGCTGGGCGACGTCGTCGCGCTGGTGGCGGGTGCGGGCGTGGGCGGCGTCGGTGAAGCCGCTGCGAAGATCGCGGGCGTCTCCAAGGTGCTGGTCGCCGATAATGCTGCCTTCGATCATGCGCTGCCCGAGAATGTCGCGCCGCTGATCGTCGAGCTGGCCGCGGGCTATGACGCGATCGTCTTCCCGGCGACTTCGATCGGCAAGAATGTCGCGCCGCGCGTCGCCGCCCTGCTCGACGTGATGCAGATCTCGGATATCCTGTCGGTGGAGAGCGCGGACACGTTCACGCGGCCGATCTATGCGGGCAACGCGATCGCCACCGTGCAGTCGTCGGACGCGAAGAAGGTGATCACCGTGCGCGGCACGGCCTTCGAGAAGGCTTCGCGCGAGGGCGGTTCGGCGGCGGTGGAAGCCGTGTCGGCCGGTTCGGACACGGGCCTCGCCAGCTTCGTCGGCGCGGAAATCTCCAAGTCCGAACGTCCGGAGCTGACCAGCGCCAAGGTGATCGTCTCGGGTGGCCGTGCGCTGGGCTCCAGCGAGCAATTCCATGCCACGATCGATCCGCTGGCCGATAAGCTCGGCGCGGGCGTCGGCGCATCCCGCGCGGCGGTGGACGCGGGCTATGCCCCCAATGATTATCAGGTCGGCCAGACTGGCAAGATCGTGGCACCCGAAGTCTATGTCGCGGTCGGCATCTCGGGTGCGATCCAGCACCTCGCCGGCATGAAGGACTCCAAGACCATCATCGCCATCAACAAGGACGAGGATGCGCCCATCTTCCAGGTGGCGGATATCGGTCTGGTCGGCGATCTGTTCAAGATCGTGCCTGAATTGACGAGGAAGCTTTAGCCATGGGCATGACCGGGCTCGATGAAATCAGGCTTCTCATGAAGACCGGCAAGCGGCCGCCGATGATGGAACTGCTCGATATCGACCTGGCAGAGGTGGACAAGGGGCTCGTTACCTTCTCCGCCACGCCGGGGCGTTCGGTCTATAACCCGATGGGCATCGTCCATGGCGGATTTGCCGCGACGATACTCGATTCAGCCTGCGGCCTTGCCGCCAATTCGGCGACGGAAGTGCCGATGAATTGCATCACGCTGGAGATTAAGATCGCCTACCACGCTGCGTTGACCGAACATGTTGGCGAGGTGCGCGCGATCGGCCGCGTTCTCTCGATTGGCAAGCGTGTCGCATACACGGAGGCAAGACTGCTCGATGCGAATGAGCGCCTCTATGCCTCGGCAAGCTCCACTCTGCTCCTTTCCGAGAGGCCCCCGCGCTCCGAATGAGCAGATCGCCGATGTCCTCAACGACCAGAAGAACCGCATCAGTCGATACACAGGAGATGATATGGAAATCGATATTCCACACGGCCTTGGGAAGGATGAGGCCAAACGACGGATTGAGCAGGGGCTGCCAAAGCTAGAACAGCATATTCCTGGGGGCGGCAGTCTCGCTGCCAGCTGGCCGTCGCCCTATGCGTTAGAAATGACGATTTCCGCGATGGGGCAGAAGATCCCGATCAAGCTCGATGTGCTGGACGATAAGCTTGCCGGAGACGTGTCCGTGCCCGTGTTCCTGAAGATGATGTCGGGACAGGTGGCTGAGTTCGTTAAAACAAGCGCGGGCAAGATGCTCGATAAGGCTTGAGATGGCTGGCAATCCTGCCGGTCGGTAAGGAATGCACGCCTTCGCCGCGATGCGATAAATGTGCCGACAAGCCCTATGTGGCGATGGGGCCGGAGCGCCGCGCGTGCGGACAGGCGCCGGGCGTTTCGATAAAACGGAGGAGGAGAGGGGTGCACGACCGGGAATCGATGGAATATGACGTGGTGATCGTCGGCGGCGGGCCGGCGGGGCTTGCCGCGTCGATCCGGCTGAAGCAGCTGGCGGCCGAAGCGGGGGCCGAAATTTCGGTGTGCATCCTCGAAAAGGGCTCGGAGATCGGCGCGCACATCCTGTCGGGTGCGGTGGTGGATCCGATCGCGCTGGATGAGCTGCTGCCCGACTGGAAGACCGACGGCTGCCCGATGGCCGAAGTGCCGGTGACGGAGAACCACCACTGGTTCCTGTCGGCGGGCGGCAAGACGGCGATGCCGCATCTGTTCACGCCCGGCTTCATGCACAACAAGGGCACGTACACCGGATCGCTCGGCAATCTGTGCCGCTGGCTGGCGGGCAAGGCTGAGGAACTGGGCGTCGAGATCTTCCCCGGCTTCGCGGCGGCCGAAGTGCTGTTCCATGACGACGGATCGGTGAAGGGCGTCGCCACCGGCGACATGGGCGTGGCGCGCGACGGCACGCACAAGCCCGATTACCAGCCCGGCATGGAGTTGCACGCCAAATATACCTTCTTCGCGGAAGGTGCGCGCGGCAGCCTCACCAAGGAGGTGAAGCGCATCTTCGATCTGGAGGCGGACTGTCAGCCGCAGGTCTATGGCCTCGGCATGAAGGAACTCTGGGACATCGCCCCGGAGAAGCATGTGCCCGGCCGCGTGATCCACACGCAGGGCTGGCCGCTGACCGAGGAGGTGGGCGGCGGCTTCCTGTATCATCAGGCGAACGGGCAGGTAGCGCTCGGCTTCGTCGTGGGCCTCGGCTACAAGAATCCGCACCTCTATCCGTTCGAGGAATTCCAGCGCTGGAAGCAGCATCCCGCGATCCGCGCGATCCTGGAGGGCGGGCGGCGCGTGAGCTACGGCGCGCGCGCGATCAACGAGGGCGGCTGGCAATCCGTGCCGACGCTGGCCTTCCCCGGTGGCGCGCTGATCGGCTGTTCGGCGGGCTTCGTGAACGTGCCGCGCATCAAGGGCAGCCACACCGCGATGAAGAGCGGCATGCTGGCGGCCGAGGATGCGTATGCGGCCGATCGACGGCGGGGCGGCAAGGCGACGTGCTGGCCGGCTATCAGCCCGCCGTGAACGCCAGCTGGATCGCGAAGGAGCTGAAGCTCGTCCGCAATTCGGAGCCATCCATCGCCAAGTTCGGCCCGCTGATGGGCACGGTCTGGGCGGGCCTCGACATGTGGATGAACAATTTCGGCATCGGCCTGCCCTATACGTTCAAGCATCATCGCGACTGCGCGACGCTGGCGCGCAAGGACCATGCCCGCCCGATCGATTATCCCAAGCCCGACGGGAAGATCAGCTTCGATCGGCTCTCCTCGGTGTTCCTGTCGAACACCAATCATGAGGAGGATCAGCCGATTCACCTGACGCTGAAGGATCCGGCGGTGCCGATCACGGTGAACCTGCCGCTCTACGACGCGCCCGAGCAGCGTTATTGCCCGGCGGGCGTCTATGAGATCGTCGGGCAGGATCTCGGCACGCCCCGCTTGCAGATCAACGCGCAGAATTGCGTCCACTGCAAGACGTGCGACATCAAGGACCCCACCCAGAACATCAACTGGGTGGTGCCCGAAGGCGGTGGCGGTCCGAACTATCCGAACATGTGAAAATTGATGCCGGGCAATAGCCCCTCTCTCGACTAAAATCGAAGGGGGGCATCAGGGCCAGCAGCTATCGGCGCTGCGCGAACAGGCCGAACACATGGATGCACCCGACCGGTGCTCATCGCTGCACGAAAGCTCTTGTACCGCGGAGGCCATCCACACAGGCATCGTCGATGCCTCGCTGTCAGCAGCCTCGGCGGCATCGCATACGCCGAGTTTACCAACTGCCCTTGCGAAGGGCACGACGACACAGAAGCCAACTTATCAGCGGCCTGGAAACGGGAGCACGTCATCGGAGATCAACCGGCGCATGATGAGGACTGTCAAAGGATTCCCGATGCCTGACTGTCGATCGGTGCTGAAAGCGGGGCCCCAGCTGATTTCGGTTAAGTCACTGGATCTGCTTCGAACCTAGTACCGGCCGGGTGGCTAATCGGCGTCGAGCAGGACCCCATCGTCACCCACTTTTTTCGAAACATCGCAGGTAGTTGCATTGCTCAAAGGCGGGGTCGCACATTGGGCGCCGATCCACATCCATTATGTTGGCTACGGCATACCCGTGATGCAGGGCGAAAAGGTGATTATGACTTACTGGCAGCGCGCAGAACCGTCCGGCTGATCGAGACCACGATCAATGTGTCCGATCATCCGTCAGGATGTCGGCTTGACTCAAGTAGCACGACAGGAGGTGTCGATCGGACCGCTTGATGGATGGCGAATGTCGGCTTGCGCTAACGGGGGCTTGATGCCGAGGTCGGCCCAGCGCTCAATGGGCCGGAAGCCATCGTCGGGATGAGCAGCATTGCCCGGGGGGGGTATCCAAGGCGGGGTCGCTGGCCTCGGCCGAGGGGATCGACGCCGCGCACGCTTCTGGCAATCCACGTTCAATCAGCGTCTGGATATGTGCTTTCACAGGGCCTTGAACTGGATGGTGCATCGCCCAAGGCCTTCGAATCCGAGGATGACGATTGGGCCCACCGTACAGGTGCCATAGAGCGTAGCCAGGATGTTAGTCATGATCGACTGTTGGTCAGGCAGACGTTCGACACTTGCCTTGGGTGCAGTATTCTAGCACATGGTCATCCCCAGTTTGCGTGCTCCGCTAAGTGAGATGCCATTCGATCAATGGCTTATCGCGGGATCCATAGCCTTGGCCTGGTCGACCCATTTCTGGACCTGAGATGCGGCCGGCACGGCTCGGGTGAGCTTCTTCGTCTCGTTTACTTCCTTCATCTTCGCTGCGAGATTCTCGGCGTTTCGCGCGGCCAGTTCCTTCACAGTGTCAACGCCGGCTGCCTCCAGCAGTTCGGAATATTCCTCGCCCACTCCAGAGATCCGCATCAGGTCGGCCAAGTTGGCCCACTTGAGCAGCTGGCTGGCCGAAAACCCGGTTTGCTTGGCCATGTCGTCCCGCCCTTTGCGGCTTCCACAAGCCTCGAGCAGATCATCCGTAGTCTTGATGCCTGCGGCCTGCAGGCGCTCGGCGTATTTGGTCCCGATACCTTCGATTTCTTCGACCTTGTAAACCATTACCGACTCCTGGCTTAATTCTGCACTTCGTCACACTTATGCGGCATTTCTGATCGTAGCCGAGCCGAACAGACCATGCAAACGCCGGTCAGTATTTCTGCTGGCGTTCATAGAGGTCGCGATAGTGCTGTAGCCTGGTGACGCGCAGCCCAGGCAGGCCTGATCGATCGACCGCGCGCTGCCAGGCAGCGAACTCCTCGAGGGAGAGGGCATAGCGATCGCAGGCTTCATCGATGGTCAGCAATCCGCCGTTGACGGCAGCGACCACTTCGGCCTTGCGCCGGACAACCAAGCGCCGCGTGTCGGTCGGCGGCAGGGAGTCTACGGTGAGTTGTTCACCGAGCGGCCCGATTACCGCGGCGGGTCGAAATCTCTGGTTTTCAATCATCGCGCAAATCGAACGCCTGCCGCAACAACTGGCGTCACCTCCTCCGTCAGGAATGTGTGGTTGACGATAGTGGCGGGAAGGAGGTTAACATTGCATTAGAGATTAGGGTTTTTGCAAAATCAAGTGCCGGTTGCAGACCCTAGACAACTGGCGCAGGGGGGGGCGCACGAGAAAATACTCGCCCCGATCAGGGGGCTGCAGACGACGTATGACCAGCGGATTGCCACGTCGAGTGAATGACTGCCCGTAGCGCGCCGTTCACTGGCATGATGGCGCGGTAGCCGGGGTGGTGCTGACCCAATGCCTCCTGCAACTCGGTATACGTGCTACCCGAATCGCGAGCTATTCCCTTGTGGTCACATCACCCTGCCTAAGGCAGAATATCTTATCGAGTGCAAAAAGGCCGCGTGTCACCTTGTGCTACCTAGAGAGCTACCTAGTGCGAAGCCACTGCTTCCAGAGATGTCGTGGATACAAAGTAATACATTGGAATATATCGAAAATTTGGTGGACGCACTAGGGCTCGAACCTAGGACCCGCTGATTAAGAGTCAGCTGCTCTACCAACTGAGCTATGCGTCCACACCGGCTGCTGATGGGTGGTTTGGTCGGCCACCTCGTCGGTCAGGGCGCGCCGATTACCATCCCAACCGACAAATGCAAACCCAAAAACACCTGCTTTCCGAAAAAAATGCGCTACGCGGCAAAAAGGGCCGAAAAGGTCGGTCAGGTGTCGGCGTCGATCAGTTCCAATGGGCGCGGCGCCCGGTCTGATCGCGGTCGATCGCCATGATGATTCCCACGCACAGCATCACCGTCAGCATCGATGATCCGCCATAGCTCATGAAGGGCAGGGGAATGCCGACCACGGGAGCCAGCCCCATCACCATCAGCATGTTGATCGCGACGTAGAAGAAGATGGTGGTGGTGAGGCCGGCGGCCACCAGGCGGGCATATTTGTCCTTTGCTCGGATCGACACGCCAATGCCCCAGCGGAACAGCAGCATGAAGGCGCAGATGAGCAGGACGCCGCCGACCAGGCCCCATTCCTCAGCCATTGTCGCGAACACGAAGTCGGTATGCCCCTCTGGCAGATAATCCAGGTGGCTTTGCGACCCGTTCAAAAAGCCCTTGCCGAACAGGCCACCCGAACCGATGGCGATTTTCGACTGGCTGATGTGATAGCCGGAACCCAGCGGATCGCTCTCGGGATCGAGGAAGATGAGGACGCGCTTCTTCTGATAGTCGTGCAGGAAGCTGAACGCGATCGGGATCAATGCCGCGCCTGTCAGTCCGGCGCCGACAAACAGTCGGGCGGGGACCCCGGCGAGAAACATCACCGTCACGCCGCCCGCCGCGATCATCGTCGCCGTGCCGAGGTCCGGTTGTACCAGCACCAGCGCCCATGGCAGGCCGATGAGCACGAAAGCGGGCCACAGGGCGTTCCACTTGCGGATTTCGCTGGCCGGCAACTGGGCATAGAATTTCGCCACCGCCAGGACGATCACCGGCTTCATGAATTCCGATGGCTGCAATTGCATGAAGCCAAGGTTGATCCAGCGCTGGCTGCCGCCCGCAACGCCGCCGACAAGTTCGACCAGCAGCAGCGCGATCAGAAGGACGGCATAAAGATGATAGGCATATGCCGAGAAGAGCGCGAGCGGGGTGCGCCGAATGAATAGCGCCATCCCCGTGAAGATGCAGAACCGGACACCCTGATTGATCGCCCAGGGCGTGATGCTGCCTCCCGCGGCGCTGTACAGGACGACTGTGCCGAATGTGGCGATGGCGATCAGGATGACCAGTACGCGCCAGGGCTGATTGGCGACCAGCGGCGGAATGATGCTCATCGCGCCACGCTATTGCTGCCGGGGGCGGGGCGGGTATCGTCACCGTCGGGATCGCGTTCGGCGGGCACTGCCGCCGCATTGTCGGCGGCGTTGACGGCGTTGTCCGCTGGTGCCGATGCCTCTCCATTTTCGATCGCCTTTGCCAGGCGAAAGGCGGTCATCTGCTTGGCCATGCGTTCGGCGGGCGTGCCGCCCCAGCCTTTTTCCAGTTCGACCAGCTTGTCCGTGGCCTTCTTGGGATCGAACAGATAGGTCAGCGTGTCGGCCGCGATCATCGGGCAATCTTCGATCCGGTTGGTATGGCCGCCATGTTCCAGGATACAGGAAATGGCATAGCGCGGATTGTCGAAGGGCACGAAACCCTGAAACAAGGCATGGTCGCGCAGTTTGAAGGGCAGCGAGGCGTTGCCGCGCACGCCGCCCGCCCGTTCGGCCATGGTGATACGGCGCACCTGCGCAGTCCCGGTCTTTCCGGCCAGAAGGACGCCGGGGATGCTCATGCGCGCTGCCCCACCGGTGCCGCCGCCGTTCACCACCGCGCTCATCGCATCGCGGATGGTGGTAAGATGGTCCTCTGACACGCCAATGACCTGCGGTTCGGGCCGCTTCGCGCCAAGGAGGAAATTGGGCATCAGCATCTTGCCGGTCGCCAGACGCGCGGCCATCACCGCCATCTGCAACGGGTTGATCAGCATATAACCCTGACCGATGGTCGCGTTCACCGTGTCGTAAATCTGCCAGTCCTGATCATACTTCTTCTTCTTCCAGGCGGGATCAGGCACCGTGCCATAGCTTTGGCTGGGGAAGGGGAGATCGAAGCGTTGGCCCATGCCCACGCGGCGCGCCATGCTGGCGATGCGGTCCATCCCGATGCGCTGCGCCATGACATAGAAATAGATGTCACAGCTTTGGGCGATACCGCGTTTCATGTCGACGCCGCCATGTCCCCGACGGCTGTGGCAATGAAACAAGGTGTTGCCCACGCGCAGCGCGCCGGAACAATTGACGCTGTCGTGCGGGCTGATCCCCGCTTCCAGCAGGGCAAGCGCCACCATGGGCTTGACCGTCGATCCGGGTGGATACAGCCCCTGCAGCGTCTTGTTGCGCAAGGGAACATGATCGTCCGTGCTCAGCATTTCCCATTCCAGATGACTGATGCCGTCCGAAAAGCTGTTGGGATCGAAACTGGGCATGGACGCCATGGCCAAGATGTCGCCGTTGCGACAGTCCATGACGACCACGGAGCCGCTCTGCGTGGCGAGGCGGCGACCGGCATATTCCTGAAGTCCGGCGTCGATCGTAAGGCGGACATTGCCGCCGGGCTGGTCCTGACGCGTGGTCAGTTCGCGCACGATCTTGCCGCGCGCCGTGACTTCTACCCGCTTGGCCCCGGGCTTTCCGGTGAGATGACTGTCGAACGCCCGCTCCAACCCGTCCTTGCCGACTTTGAAACCCGGCGTGATCAGCAAAGGGTCGCGGCGCTTCTTGTAATCCTCGGCAGTGGCCGCGCCGACATAGCCGATCAGGTGGCCCACCGTGGCACCGGCCGGATAATGGCGTGAGTAACCGCGCGCCGGCGCGACGCCCGGCAGGTCGGGCAGGCGCACGCTGATCGCGGCATATTGTTCGTAGCTCAGATTTTCCGCGACCTGAACCGGCTGGAACCCGAACGCCTTGTCGAGATCCTCATTGATCCGCTGCACATCGTCAGGAGGCAGGGAGAGAATCTGCGCCAGCGTTCCGATGACGCGGTCCTTGTCCTGCAGGCGCGGCGGGATCAGGTCGACGCGGAAGTCCGTCCGGTTGTTGGCCAGCGGCTTGCCATTGCGGTCGAGCAGCCACCCGCGGCGGGGCGGGATCAGCGTCAGGTTGACGCGGTTGCTTTCCGACAGCATCGTGTAATGCTCGTTTTCAGCAATGCTGATCCACGCCATGCGTCCGGCAAGGAGCAGGCCCATGCCTCCCTGCAACGCCCCGACCAGCGTTGCGCGCCGGGTGAAGATCATGGACTGGCTGGCTTCAGTCACGGGCGGGCGGGCCGGACCGAGCCGAAACTTCATCGGTCGCAACGTCATGCCGGCAGGCGCCACCGATCGAAATGAGAGCACAGCCGCGCGCATTCCGGGAACAGCAGGATCGAAAAGACCATCTGCGGCACAATCAGCAAAATCGTTCCTCCGCCGCCAGCAAGTCGCGCGAAAAGCCATCCCCCGGCGAGGCAAAAAATAACGGAAATTGCGGCGATAAGCCAGTCCTGCCAGTAATCGCGCCATAACAGGCGCGTGCTGGCCGCTTCGATGGCGAGCAGCGTCGCGGTCCAGAGGAAAACCGAGCTGCCCAGGGGCTGTCCACTGATAAGGTCGTCGAAGAAGCCCAGCGGAGCGCCAATCCATGCCGGCCACAATTCCGGGCGCAGCAGCCGCCATGCAAGCAGGACCAGCAAACCGAAAGGCGGAATGACCGGCGATTGCGCAATCATCGGCAACATCGAGGGGATCATGGAGCCCAGCATCACCGTGACGATCGGCGTACCCACCCGAATGTAGGGGGCTCGTTCGCGCGTGATGCGCACCTCGCGTCGGGCCATTAGTCCGCACCCCCGGAAGACGGCGCTGCAGACGCGTTGTCGGCACCTGCCTGCGCCGCGATCGCGGGCTGGAATGGGCGCTGAACCAGCACGATTTCGGCGCGTGCCGGATTGGCCATCGGCACGGCGACGGCGGCATCGCCATGTGTTCTCAGGATAACCGCAACCGGGATGTTGGGGGCATAGACGCCGCCGGTGCCGGACGTCACAAATACGTCGCCGGGACGGAAGGGGGATATACCGGCGTTGAGCGCCCTAAGTTCAAGCGAACCGTCGCCCATGCCGGTCGCGATCGCGGCCAGGCTGTCGGTGCTGCGCTTGACCGGTATGACGCTGCTGCCATCGGTCAGCAGCAGGACTTCGGCGGTATCAAGCGCGACGGCATGGACCCGGCCTATCAGTCCCTCGGGCGCGCGCACCGGCATGCCGTTGGCGACGCCGCGCAGCGAACCGACGTTCAACCGAGCGATCCGCCGGGGACTGGACGCGCTGGAGCTTATGAGGCGTCCGGCAACGACCTCGCCTGCTTCATCATCGACCAGCTTGAGCAGTGCCTTCAGTCGACGGTTCTCTTGTTCGATCGCTGCCGCCTGGATCAGGCGTGTACGTGTTGCATCGACTTGGCGTCGAAGCGCCGCATTTTGCGAGCCGGCCCTGAAATAGGCCGCGACTTGCTCATCGAGCGTTCCCGCACCGGCGACAAATGTGCGCAACGACGCAGAAACGGGGCGCGTCAACTCGGCCGCCGCCGCCCGCATGACAGCAAATCCGGGCGGATCGAGCAGAGAAACGACGACCAGCAGCAAGCCGAGCGCGGCAAGGATGACCGCGATCACATAGCTTGCAAACAGGCCATATTGTGCCCGGCGATTATGACCGGAGCGCCGCTGGGACGGCCGTGCCATCCTTCACATTCCCCCACTGACCAAGCCGCCATCCGACCGACCCGCAGGGCGGTTGCGGGACAGGCCCATGTCCGTTCCCCGACCGATCAGGCGGTCTGCAAAACGCCGCGGAAGATCGGATCTTCCAGTGCGCGGCCGGTGCCGATCGCGACGCAGATCAGCGGATCGTCCGCGACCGTCACCGGCAGCCCGGTTTCATCGCGAAGCTCCTCGTCCAGACCCTTCAGCAGCGCGCCGCCGCCGGTCAGCACGATACCCTGGTCGACGATGTCGGCGGCCAGTTCGGGCGCGGTGTTTTCCAGCGCGATGCGGACACCCTCGACAATCGTTCCGATGGGTTCGCTCAGCGCTTCCGCGATCTGGCCCTGGTTGATCGTGATTTCCTTGGGCACGCCGTTCACAAGGTCGCGGCCCTTAATGTGGATCGTTTCACCCACGCCATCGGCCGGCTTCTGCGCGATGCCATGCTCTTTCTTGATGCGCTCGGCCGTCGCTTCGCCGATCAGCAGATTGTGGTGGCGACGGACATAGGACACGATGGCTTCGTCCATCTTGTCCCCGCCCACGCGCACCGACGTGGTGTAGGCAAGGCCGCGCAGCGAGAGCACCGCAACTTCCGTCGTGCCGCCGCCGATGTCGACGACCATCGACCCGATCGGCTCGGTAACCGGCATGTCCGCGCCGATGGCGGCGGCCATGGGTTCTTCGATCAGGAACACCTGGCTCGCACCGGCATTGCTGGCCGCATCGCGAATCGCGCGCTTTTCGACCGAGGTCGAACCCGAAGGCACGCAGATGACGATTTCGGGGAAACGCCAGGGGCGCGACTTGCCGCCATGCACCTTGCTGATGAAGTGCTTGATCATCTGTTCAGCGACGTCGATGTCCGCGATCACGCCGTCGCGCAGGGGGCGGATCGCCTCGATATTGTCGGGGGTCTTGCCCATCATCATCTTGGCGTCGTCCCCGACCGCCTTGACCCGCTTGATCCCGTTGATGGTTTCCACTGCAACTACAGAGGGTTCGTTGAGCACGATCCCGCGCCCACGCACGTAAACCACCGTGTTGGCGGTGCCGAGGTCGATGGCAAGGTCGTGCGATGTGAACTTGAGTAGCTTGGAAAGAAAAGCCATTGTCGATCCTGTACGGTCGATCACCCGGTCCTGCTGCATGGGCCGGGTGACCCGGAATAATCTGCTCGTTGGTCCGAAGGCCGATGGGGGCAGGAATCGAAGGAAATTCTTTGACCCGACGGCTCGCGGAAAGCAGTCGCTTGGGCTAGTCCCTAAAATATGTCAATACGCCGTCTGCCCGAGCATCTGGTCAATCGCATCGCCGCCGGTGAAGTGGTCGAAAGGCCCGCCAGCGCGCTGAAGGAACTGGTCGAGAACGCCATCGATGCGGGCGCTACACGTGTCGCTATCCGGCTGTCTTCCGGTGGACTGGACATGCTGGAAGTGGTCGACGACGGCTGCGGCATGTCGCCCGGCGACATGGCCCTCGCGCTGGAGCGTCACGCGACTTCGAAACTGCCCGACGAAGCGATCGAATCGGTCGAGACGCTTGGTTTCAGGGGTGAGGCGTTGCCGTCGATTGCGTCGGTCGCGCGCATGACGCTGGAAAGCCGCCCGGCGGGCGCGGACGGGTGGACCCGGATCGTCGACAACGGTCGTCTGGAGCGCGAAGGGCCAGCGGCCTTGCCGCCCGGAACGCGGGTGCGTGTCGAGCAATTGTTCGGCAAAGTCCCGGCACGGCGCAAGTTCCTGCGCAGTGCGCGGGCCGAATATGCCGCCTGTCTGGATGTCGTGCGCCGTCTGGCCATGGCTCGCCCGGATATCGCCTTCATTCTGGAGCATGACGGACGCCGGGCGCTGTCGGTGCAGGAGGGAGAGGGGCGGGAAGACAGGGTGGCCGCGCTGACCGACCGGCAACTGGCGGAAAACCACGTCGTCGTCAGCCTTGAGCGGGAGGGGGTTCGCCTTGCCGGGGTTGCCGGGCTTCCCACCTACAACCGCGGCGTTGCCGACCATCAATTCCTGTTCGTGAATGGCCGTCCGGTGCGCGACAGATTGCTGATGGGCGCTCTGCGCGGTGCCTATGCCGATGTGCTGGCGCGAGACAGGCACCCGGTCGTCGCGCTATTTCTGGATGTCCCGCCCGGCGATGTCGATGTGAACGTCCATCCCGCCAAGACCGAGGTGCGCTTTCGCGATCCGGCGATGATCCGCGGCATGATCGTGGGCGGATTGAAGCGTGCATTGGATGAGGCGGGCTTCCGTTCCGCCCAGCGCGCCGACCCCGCCGGCATGGCGGCGTGGCGGACGGAGGCGGACTTCTCCCCGCCGTCATCGCCCACACCGATCTCGGCGCTACCGATCTTTGGCAGTGAAGCGGGTTATGCCTTCTATCCAGCGGGCGGCCCCGCGTCTGGCGGCGTTTCAGATTTGATGGAACATCAGACCCCACCGATGGGTGGATGGCTGAACGACAGGCGCTCAACCTTCGCCGCTCCACCCGGATTGGCGGCAGACATCGCTCCACTGGCTCGTGCGGAAACTGCCAGTGATCCCGTACCGGAAGGTGCGCGCTATCCGCTGGGCGTGGCGCGCGGACAGGTGGCACGCACCTATATCGTGGCCGAGGCGGAGGATGGGCTGGTGATCGTCGATCAGCATGCCGCGCATGAACGACTGGTGCTGGAGCGTATGCGCCGGGCGCTGGAACAGGCAGGCGGGAAGGTGGCGACGCAGGCGTTGCTCCTGCCAGAAGTCGTGGAGCTGGATGAGGTGGCGTGCGACCGGCTGGAAAGCCGGATCGGGGAGTTGGCGGAGTTCGGCCTCGAACTGGAGCGCTTCGGTCCATCGGCCATGCTGGTGCGCTCCGCGCCGGCCATGCTGGGGGCGGGTGACATCGCCGGGCTGGTCGGCGACATTGCCGATGACCTTGCCGCGCATGACGAGGCGCTGTCGCTGAAGGAACGGTTGGATCATATCGCCGCGACCGTGGCGTGCCACGGGTCGGTGCGCGCCGGGCGCATGTTGTCGGTGGCCGAAATGAACGCGCTGCTACGCGAAATGGAAGTGACGCCTCGGTCGGGCCAGTGCAATCACGGGCGCCCGACGTGGATCAAGCTGGGGCATGGCGACATCGAAAAGCTGTTCGGACGGAAATAGCGTCGCTTGCGTCAATCCTGCGGGCGGCGGCGCAGCAGGACGATAGCCGTGAACTGCATGACGGGCTCATCGTCCTGGTTGAAGACGGTCATCTGTTGCTTGACCAGCCCGGCATCGCTGCGGCTTTTCAATTCGCGCTTTTCAAGCGACTCCCGCTCGCAACGAAGCACGTCGCCAGGATAGACGGGCCTTATCCAGCGCAGGTTTTCCAGCCCGGCAGCGCCCAGCGATGCTTCCTGCACGCCCGGATTTGCCTGAATGGCCTCTACGTTCATCGCCATGGCCATCGATGCCGTGTGCCATCCGCTTGCCGCCATTCGCCCGAAATGCGTTTTGGCCGCGGCCTCGTCCGACAGGTGGAACGGTTGCGGATCATATTTCCGGGCAAAGTCGAGCACTTCTTCCCGCGTGACTTCATAGCGCCCGAAACGCTGCTTCTGCCCGATCTCGACATCCTCAAACCAGAAGCCCGACACCGATCCGCTCCATTTCAATTTGCAATGGATCAGGGCTAAGACTGCTTGACGAGGGCGTCAAGCGACGTTGAGTTTGGGTTCGCCTCTTGCGACCGATATGGTCGCCCGCTTGGAAAGCTTGCCACCCGGCTGCGAAATCTGGTCCACGACCATATAGTCTGTCGACCAAGCCTCATCCTGCACGTCGCAGATCAGATAACCGCGCTGATCGTTGATGAATTTCAGCTGCGGATTGTTCGCCAATATGGTGTCGCTGCCCGACCGTTTGTCGGATCCGTCACCGCCGCTGCTGATCGACGTGCTGACGAATTCCACCGCGACTGGCTTGTCGCCGTCCAGCAACTCGCCCGCGAAATTCTGATGTTCATCGCCGGTCAGGACGATGACGTTGTCCAGTCCCTTGATGCGCGAAAGCAGCCGCTTGCGCGGCACGTCATAGCTGGCCCAGCTGTCGAAATTCAGGATTTTCTCCGGCTCGTTGCCGGTGCGCCGGTCGAGCGCCATCATCATCACCTGCTGCGCCAGACAGTTCCACTTGGCGTCGCGACGCTGCAGGTTCTTCATCAGCCAGGCTTCCTGCTCGCTACCCAGTACCTGCGCGTCGGCCTTCGCCACGTCGGGGCAATAGGTACGGAAACCGTCGCCACACGGCTGGTCGCTGCGGAACTGCCGCGTGTCGAGGAAATCGATCGACAGCAGGTTGCCGAACCGCGCCTGGCGATAGCTGTTGGGCAGCAGGCTGCCCTGCGGCCACATCGACCGGCGCACGGGCATATGTTCGTACCATGCCTGAAATGCTGCGGCCTTGCGCAGGCGGAAATATTCCGGCGGGGAATCATGCCCTTCGCCATTGTCGAAGTCGCCAACCCAGTTGTCGACAATTTCATGATCGTCGAACGTGGGAAACCATGTCTGGCGCGAGCGCGCGAACTGCAGGTCGGGGTCCAGCGTATATTGGGCGTAGCGATGCCGGTAGTCGGTGATGTCGTAGATGTCGTCGGTCAGATGATGGCGCACCTTCGGGAATGTAGTGCCGCTCCGGCCCGGACGGCCTTCGTAGCTACGGTTCTCGTAGATATAGTCGCCATAGTGGAAGACGAAGGCCAGATCCTCGCGTGCGAGGAAGTTGAAGGCGGTGTAGAGGCCGTCCTCGTAATTCTGGCAGCCGGCCACGCCGAATTTCAGCTGAGCTAGGGAAGCACCGGCGGGCGGCATGGTCTTGGCAAGACCCCGGACGCTCTTCTCGCCGCCGCAGAAGAAGCGGTACCAATAGGGGCGGCCGGGTTGCAGGCCGGTGACTTCGACGTGGACGCTGTGACCCATTTCCGGTCGGGCGACATATTCGCCCTTGGCAACGATAACGGAAAAGTCGGTCTTTTCGGAAACTTCCCATGTGACCGGCACCGGCGACATCGGCATGCCGCCATGGGGCGAGAGTGCATCGGGCGCGATCCGGGTCCAGATGACGAAGCCGTCCTGGCTCGGCTCGCCCGCCGACACGCCGAGCGAAAAGGGATATTGCCCAAACCAACGCGCCGCGCGCGCCTGCGAAAGGATGGCGGGCGCTGCAAGCAACCCCGTGGCGGCGGTCGCGACGATCTGGCGGCGGGTGAACATGGGCGGCGTCCCTAATGGCATTTTGTTGCGCTGCCGCGACAGTGCCGCCTTCGCGTGCGTCAGGCAACGGTGCATGTGCGAGCGAGCCAATGCCTCTTAGATGATGAAGGCGCGGAGTACCTGCCATCGTTCCGCTTTTGCCGTGCGGTCGAGCGCGGCGTAGGCGGGGCTGGAGGAGGGCAGGTCGATGAGGCTGAGCGGCGTTTGCGCCGCAATCTGCCGCCGTCCAATCCGCGCTGCCGTTCCCCCGTTGAAGGCGATGGCGCGCAAATCGGGCAGGGTCTCGGCGAATGCCCCGATGTCACGCGCTTCGGGGTCGGATATGTCCGCGTCAAGGCTCCCTTGCCGACGCGCCGACGCAATGACGTCCCACAAGGCAACGCCGCGGGCCCTCAGTCGCTCCAAACGCGCTACATAGGGCAGTGCGACAAGCGGTTCCTCCAGCACCGTCTCCATCAACCACCAGAACGCATTGCGCGGGTGGGCGTAATACCGGTTCTGACGGAGCGATTCGGCCCCCGGCAGGCTGCCGAGGATCAGCAGGCGCGCGTCAGGAGCGGCGACGGGCGGGAAGGCGGCGTGGCGATGCATGCTTGGGGTTCTAGACTGCTCGGCTGCCATTGCGAGAGGGCAGTCATGCCGAAGGTTCGGACTTGCGCATGATGATGCGTCGTCTACTCCTGCGGATATGCACGCCACATCGCTTCCCGCCATATCGCGCCGCCAGTGGATGACTGCCGCCGGTGCCACGCTCGCCATCGCTGCCCTGCCTGCCCGCTTGCGCGCGGCGGAGATCGATACCTCCGATCTGAAGCCGATGACGGGCGGCCTTAACCCCATCGGTCCGCAGGAGCGCGCCGCGCGGATCGCCCGTGCGCAAGCGCTGATGCAGGCGAACGACATCGGCGCGATCCTGATCGAACCGGGGGCAAGCTTGGATTATTTCACCGGCGTGCGCTGGTGGCGGTCCGAGCGACTGACGGCGGCCGTGATCCCGGCGACGGGCGACCCGATCATCGTGACGCCCTTTTTCGAGCGGCCTTCAGTTGCCGAGACGCTGGGGATCAAGGCCGACATTCGTGTGTGGCAGGAAGACGAGAACCCGCTGGCGGTCGTTGCCGGCTTCCTGAAAGAGCGCGGCCTTGCCTCCGCCCGCATCGGCATAGAGGAAACCGTCCGCTATTTCGCGGTGGACCGGCTGAGCGAGGCGCTTCCCAAGGCCCGGCTGGTCAGCGCCAATCCGGTGTCCCGCGCTTGTCGCATGCGCAAGACGGCGGCTGAAATCACCCTGATGCAGACAGCGAACGACATCACCATGGCCGCGTTCCGATGGGCCAAGCCGCGTATTCGGGAGGGCATGACGCGCGATCAGGTGGACGACCTTATCACGGCGGCGACGCGCGCGCTTGGCGGGCATACCGATGGCGGGCTGGTGCTTCTGGGCGAAGCGGCGGCCTATCCCCATGGATCGGGCAAGCCGCAGGCGGTGCGCAGGGGTGAAGTGGTGCTGATGGACTGCGGCTGTAGCGTTCACGGCTATACCTCCGACATCAGTCGAACGCTGGTGTTCGATGCCGACCCCACAGCATTGCAGCGCAAGGTTTTCGAACAGGTGCAGCGAGGACAGCAGATTGCCTTTGCCGCGGCGAAGCTGGGCGCCCCGACCGGCAGCGTCGATGATGCCGTGCGGCATTGGTATGAAGAGCAGGGCTATGGCCCCGGTTACGCGCTTCCGGGCCTGTCGCACCGGACCGGCCACGGCATCGGCATGGAAGGGCACGAGCCGGTCAATCTGGTCCATGGCGAAACCGAAAAGCTGGCGCCCGGCATGTGCTTTTCCAATGAACCGGGCATCTACATTCCCGGCCAGTTCGGCATCCGGCTGGAGGATTGCTTCCACATGACGGAAAGCGGTCCGAAATGGTTCACCACCCCGCCGCCATCGATCGACGATCCGCTGGGTTGAGCCATTCATGCCCGCGCAAATGAAGGGCGCGCGCGGCAGGATGGCAACAGTGCGCTGCTTCGATCGCGCTGATTGAACCGTTTCGCTTGAGTGGCGCGGCCCGCTCCACTAGACGCTTGGCGCATGACATCGACCAACGACATCCGCCGCTCCTTCCTCGAATATTTCGGAGCCAACGGCCACGCCATCGTCCCGTCCGCGCCATTGGTGCCGCACAACGACCCGACGCTGATGTTCGTCAATGCGGGCATGGTGCCGTTCAAGAATGTCTTCACGGGTCTGGAAACCCGGCCATACAAGACCGCAACGTCTAGCCAGAAGTCGGTGCGGGCAGGCGGCAAGCACAACGACCTGGACAATGTGGGCTACACCGCGCGCCACCACACCTTCTTTGAAATGCTGGGTAATTTCTCCTTCGGCGACTATTTCAAGGAACAGGCGATCGACCATGCCTGGACCCTGCTGACCAAGGAGTGGGGCCTGCCCAGGGACAAGCTGACGGCGACGGTCTATCACACCGACGACGAAGCCTTCGATCTGTGGAAGAAGATCGCCGGGCTTCCCGATCACAAGATCATCCGCATCCCGACCAAGGACAATTTCTGGTCGATGGGCGACACCGGCCCGTGCGGGCCGTGTTCGGAAATCTTCTACGACCACGGCGATCACATCTTGGGCGGCCCGCCCGGATCGCCGGAGGAGGATGGCGACCGCTTCGTCGAGATCTGGAATCTCGTGTTCATGCAGTTCGAGCAGGAGGCGAACGAGATCGTCGGCAATCTGCCCAAACCGAGCATCGATACCGGCATGGGGCTGGAACGTATCGCCGCCGTGATGCAGGGCGTGCATGACAATTACGATACGGACACGTTCAAGGCGCTGATCGCGGCATCGCGAAGCGCTCACCGGCGTACGCGCCGACGGGCGAGCAGCAGGCCAGCCACCGCGTGATTGCCGACCATCTGCGCTCTTCCGGTTTCCTGATTGCGGACGGTGTGCTGCCCGCCAACGAAGGGCGCGGCTATGTCCTGCGCCGGATCATGCGCCGCGCGATGCGCCACGCGCATCTGCTGGGCGCGAAGGAGCCGTTGATGCACCGGCTGGTCCCCGCGCTCGTCACCGAGATGGGCGCCGCCTATCCCGAACTGTCGCGCGCGCAGCCGCTGATCGAGGAGACGCTGCGCCGAGAGGAGACGCGCTTTCGCCGCACGTTGGAAAACGGCCTGAAACTGCTCGACGACGCGACCGCGGATATGGGCGAGGGCGAAACGCTGTCCGGCGAAACCGCGTTCAAGCTCTACGACACCTATGGTTTTCCCTATGACCTGACCGAAGACGCCCTGCGCGCGCAAGGCTTTGGCGGTTGACCGCGCCGGGTTCGATACCGCGATGGCCCGACCAGAAGGCCGCCGCGCGCGCGCGTGGAAGGGCACCGGGCGACAAGGCTTCGGACGAAGTCTGGTTCGACATCGCCGAACGCGCCGGCGCCACCGAATTCACCGGCTATGCCGCCACCAGCGGCGAGGGCGAGGTCGTCGCCATCGTCAAGGATGGCGCGCGTGTCGACAGCGCGGGCGAGGGCGACGAAGTCGCCATCCTGACCAACCAGACGCCGTTCTACGGCGAAAGCGGCGGCCAGATGGGCGACGCGGGCACCATCACCGATCGACGCGGGCTGCGATCGCGACGTCACCGATACGTCAGAAGCCCCTGGGCCGCCTCCACGCCCATCAGGTGCGACGATCGAGGCAGGCGAGGTCACGGTCGGCGATACGGTGCAAGCTCGACGATCGATGTCACGCGCCGCGATGCGATCCGCGCCAACCACTCGGCCACCCACCTGCTGCACGCGGCGCTGCGCAATCGCCTGGGCGGGCATGTGACGCAGAAGGGCAGCCTGGTCGCGCCCGATCGCCTGCGCTTCGATTTCTCGCATCCCGTCGCGCTCACCCCGGCCGAGATCGCGCAGGTCGAGGCCGACGTGAATGCGCAGGTGCGCGGCAATGACGAAGTCACCACCCGCCTGATGACCCCGGACGATGCGGTCGCGGCGGGCGCGATGGCGCTGTTCGGCGAGAAATATGGCGACGAGGTTCGCGTGCTGTCGATGGGCGCGCGCCCTGGACGCAGGCGCGGCAAGTTATTCGGTCGAACTGTGCGGCGGCACGCATGTGCACGCGCACGGGCGACATCGGCCTTTTCCATGTCGTGTCCGAAAGCGCCGTGTCGAGCGGGGTGCGCCGCATAGAGGCGCTGACGGGCGAGGCGGCGCGGGAATGGCTGGTGGGCCGCGAGGACAGGCTGAAGGCGAGTGCCGGCAGCGCTGAGGACGACGCCCGACGAGAGTCGCCCGCACGCATTTCCGCTCTGGTCGAACAGAACCGTAAGCTGGAACGGGAACTGGCCGACGCGAAGAAGGCGCTGGCGCTAGGCGGCGGCGGAACGGGCGCGGCTCCGGCGGGACCGGAGGATGTCGGGGGCATCGCCTTCATGGGGCAGGTGATTCAGGGCCTCGATCCCAAGGAGCTGCGCGGCGTCTGGTCGACGAGAATAAGAAGGCGCTGGGCAGCGGCGTGTCGGCCGTGCTGGCGGTGGTGGACGGGCGCGCGACCATCGCGGTCGGCGTGACCGATGATCTGACCGGGAAGCTCAGCGCCGTCGATCTGGTCCGCGCGGGCGTTGAGGCGCTGGGTGGCAAGGGCGGCGGCGGTCGCGCCGACATGGCGCAGGGCGGCGGCCCCGACGGCGACAAGGCGGACGCAGCGCTGGCTGCGGTCAAGGCTCTGCTGCAAGCCTGACTGTGCAGGTAAAGGTTCGCAGCGGTCGGAGGTTGCCATGGGTGCCGCCCGCCACTTCGCATCGGTCATGATAAATTGCTTGCTGCGCGACGGGGTTGCGCCTATATGGCGGCTGCTTTCCTGACATCGCAAGACCGTCAGGCCCGCCACCAGCCGGTGCGCGGGGCAAGAAACCTATGCTTTTCACGTGGAGGGCCGCTTGGCCGACATCAACACCCTGACTGCACTGATCGAGCCGGAGGCGCGCGCGCTTGGCTTTGATCTTGTGCGGGTGAAGCTGTTCGGGTCGGGCGAGGATTACACGCTTCAGGTGATGGCGGAGCGTCCCGACACGCGGCAGCTGAATATCGATGACTGCGCGCGCCTGTCGCGTCGACTGTCCGAGCTGTTCGACGAGGTCGACCCGATCGAGGATGCCTACCGGCTGGAGGTCAGCTCGCCCGGCATCGACCGGCCGCTCACCCGGCTTCGGGACTTTGCCGACTGGACCGGGCATGAGGCGCGCGTTGCAACGACCGAGCTGGTTTCGGGGCGCAAGGCGTTCAAGGGCGTGCTGAAGGGTGTCGAGGGAGAGGATATCCTCTTTGCCGACGCCAAGAGCGGCGACGTCTCCATTCCCTTTTCCATGGTCGACAGCGCCAAGCTGTTGCTGACCGATGCGCTGATCTCTGCTACTGTGCCGCTTTCCTCCGAAGGCGCCGACGATATCGAAACGGAAGGACAGGATTAAAGTCATGGCCACCGCCATTTCCGCCAACAAGGCCGAACTGCTCGCCATCGCCAATTCGGTGGCGAGTGAAAAGATGATCGACAAGGCCATCGTCATCGAGGCGATGGAAGATGCGATCCAGCGCGCGGCGCGTGCCCGTTACGGCGCGGAAAACGACATTCGCGCAAAGCTCGATCCCGATACCGGCGATCTTCGCCTGTGGCGCGTCGTGGAAGTGGTCGAGGCGGTCGACGATTATTTCAAGCAGGTCGACGTCAACCAGGCGCAAAAGCTGCAGAAGGGCGCGACCGTCGGCGACTTCATCGTCGATCCGCTGCCCCCGATCGATCTGGGCCGCATCGACGCCCAGTCCGCCAAGCAGGTCATTTTTCAGAAGGTGCGCGACGCCGAGCGCGATCGCCAGCATGAGGAATTCAAGGATCGCGTCGGCGAAATCATCACCGGCGTCGTGAAGTCGGTCGAATTCGGCCATGTCGTCGTCAATCTGGGCCGGGCCGAGGGCGTCATTCGCCGCGATCAGCAGATCCCGCGCGAAGTGGTGCGCGTGGGCGATCGCATCCGCTCGATCATCCTCAACGTCCGTCGCGAAAATCGCGGGCCGCAGATTTTCCTCTCGCGCGCCCATCCCGAATTCATGAAGAAGCTGTTCGCGCAGGAAGTGCCCGAAATCTACGATGGCATCATCGAGATCAAGGCGGCGGCCCGCGATCCGGGATCGCGCGCGAAGATCGGCGTCATCAGCCATGACAGCGGCATCGATCCGGTCGGTGCATGCGTGGGCATGAAGGGCAGCCGCGTGCAGGCCGTCGTGCAGGAAATGCAGGGCGAGAAGATCGACATCATTCCCTGGAGCACCGATACGGCGACCTTCGTCGTCAACGCGCTGCAACCCGCAACCGTCAGCCGCGTCGTCATCGACGAGGATGAGGACCGCATCGAGGTCGTCGTTCCCGACGATCAGCTGTCTCTCGCCATCGGCCGCCGCGGCCAGAACGTCCGTCTTGCTAGCCAGCTGACCGGCAAGGCGATCGACATCATGACCGAAGCGGATGCCTCGGAAAAGCGCCAGAAGGAATTCGTGGCGCGCTCCGAAATGTTCCAGAACGAACTGGACGTCGACGAAACCCTGTCGCAGCTGCTGGTTGCAGAGGGCTTTGGCGAGCTGGAAGAAGTCGCCTATGTCGCGATCGAGGAACTCGCCGCGATCGAGGGTTTCGACGAGGAACTGGCCGAAGAGCTGCAGAGCCGCGCGCTCGAAGCACTGGAGCGCCGCGAGGCCGCCGCGCGCGACGAGCGTCGCGGTCTGGGCGTCGAGGACGCACTGGGCGAACTGCCGCATCTGACCGAAGCCATGCTGGTGACGCTGGGCAAGGCAGGTATCAAGACTCTGGACGATCTTGCCGATCTCGCCACCGACGAACTGATCCAGAAGAAGCGCGCCGAGCCGCGTCGCGGCAAGGGTGGCGATCGCCCCGAAGACAAGGGCGGCATACTGGCCGAATATGGCCTGTCCGAAGAACAGGGCAACGAAATCATCATGGCCGCGCGCGCGCACTGGTTCACTGACGAGGAAGGTGCCGCGTAAGATGCCCTTCATCGACATCCGTCTGGCAGGCCCCGCATCGCGTGAGCAGAAGGCTGGCATCGTTGCAGATGTCACGGCCAGCATGGTCACGCGCCTGGGCAAGTCCGCGGGTGCCGTTCAGGTGAACATTACCGAACTCAGTCTGGAAAATTACGGCGCGGGTGGTCAGCTGCTGGCCGACCGTCAACCCGCGCCGCAGCCAGCCAACGGGGAGGGCGCAGATGCTGCGACGACTTCCCGATGAGAGGCTAAGCGCCCAGGGACATTGCTGCGCCTGCCCGTTCCCGCCTGGGAATGGAATGCGTCCGGCCTCCTCCTCTTGTCAGGGGAGGGGCGTGTGACCGAACGTCGCTGCATACTTTCGTCCGAACATGTCGATCCGGCCACGCTGATCCGTCTGGCGATATCACCGGATGGCATGGTGCTGCCCGACGTGCGTGGCAAGGCGCCGGGCCGGGGCGCATGGCTGGGCGTGTCGCGCGCCGAGCTGGAAAGCGCGATGGCCAAGGGCAAGCTGCGCGGCGCACTGGCGCGCGCGTTCAAAGGCGCTGCGCTTGAGATCCCGGAGGATCTGCCGGACCGGATCGAGGCTGGCTTGAGTCAGCAATTGCTGGATCGGCTGGGCTTGGAGGCAAAGTCGTCCTTTGCTATTACCGGCTTTGAAAAGATCGATGTCGCCTGTCGCCGTGGCCAGGTCGAGTTGCTGATGCACGCCGCCGATGCGGCAGCCGACGGCAACGGCAAACTGGACGCGGCATGGCGCGTCGGACGGGATATGGAAGGTTCGGGTGAGCGCGGGGTCATCTTGCCTCTCGACCGAAACGCCCTATCTATGGCAATGGGCCGGGAAAATGTCGTCCACATTGCCATCATAGAGCGCGGCGCCGCACAGCGGGTCGGCTCGCTGGTTGATCGCTGGCAAAAATATCGAGGCTGCGCTACGCAGGCGCCCGCGCGAATCCTGGGCGCGGACGCGGTGGCCGGCATGGCGAAGGAAACACAGGATTGACGGGCGCGGGGCGGCATCCGGCTGCCCCGCCGTCCGTGTTTGATTGAAGGGTTGATTGCGTTGAGTGATAGCCGAAAACGAAAGCCGATCCTGGGCCGCAAGCCGCTGGGGCTGAAGCGGACGGTTGAGGCAGGGCACGTGCAGCAGAGCTTCAGCCATGGCCGCAAGAATACGGTCATGGTCGAGGTGAAGCGCAAGCGCCCGATCCTGCGCCCAGGCGAAACTGAGGCAAAGGGTGCCGACGCGGCACCCGAGGCAGTCGCACCGGCGGCTGCGCCCGTGGCACCTGCACCCGCAGCGCCGCAGCGTCCTGCTGCGCCTGTTGCCGCGCGCCCCGCTTCGCCGCCGCCTCCGCCCGTCCGTCCGGGCGCGAACAACCTGATGTCCCGTCAGGAGTTGCAGGCAAAGCTCCTGCGCGAAGCAGAAGAGGCCCGCATGACCGCGCTGGAAGATGCGCGTCGCCGTGAGGAAGCCGAACGCCTCGCTGCTTCAGAAGAGGAAAAGCGGCGCGCGGCAGGAAAACGCCGCGGCCGCCGAAGAGCGCCCGAGCCGGTGCAGGCAGCCGAGCGTAAAGCCGGCCGCGACCCCGCACCCTGGCCAGAGGCAGCACGCTGCAGCGCCCGACTGCGCCTGCGCCGCGCTGAATTTAGGCCGGACAGCGCCCGAAATTCGCGCGCCCGCTCCGCGCGAACGGAACGACCAGCGACCGAGGATCGCTGCCGCGCCCCCCGTCGCTTCACCGGCGGTGGTGCCGAGCGCCGCGCTCGCCGTCCCGAACCTGGCCCAGGCGCGGCGCCCGGCCGACGAAGAAGGCGACTGATGATCGTCGTTCCGGCAAGCTGACCGTCACGCGGGCGCTCAACGAAGACGATGGCGCGCGCGCGCGCAGCCTTGCCGCGCTCAAGCGGGCACGCGAAAAGGAATATCGTCGTTCGCACAGCGGTGGCCCTGTTCACCGCGAAAAGCAGGTTCGTGACGTCGTGGTGCCTGAAGGGATCACGGTTCAGGAACTGGCGAACCGTATGGCCGAAAAGGGTGCCGATCTGGTGAAGGCCCTTTTCAAGATGGGCATGCCGGTCACGGTCAACCAGACGATCGATCAGGATACCGCCGAGCTGCTGGTCGAGGAATTTGGCCACCGCATCCAGCGCGTTTCGGAAAGCGACATCGAAATCGACAGCGCGTCCGACGTCGACGCGACCGAAACGCTGAAGATCCGTCCGCCGGTCGTCACGATCATGGGCCATGTCGACCATGGCAAGACCAGCCTGCTGGACGCGCTGCGCGGCACCGATGTCGTGTCGGGCGAAAGCGGCGGGATCACCCAGCACATCGGTGCCTATCAGATCACCACGAAAAACGGCGACCTGATCACCTTCCTGGATACGCCGGGCCACGAAGCGTTCAGTGAAATGCGTGCGCGCGGCGCCAATGTCACCGACATCGTGATCCTGGTTGTCGCAGCCGACGACGGGCTGATGCCGCAGACGATCGAGGCGATCAATCACACGAAGGCGGCCGGCGTGCCGATGATTGTGGCGATCAACAAGATCGACAAGCATGAAGCCAATCCGCAGCGCGTGCGCGAGCGCCTGCTCGAACATGACATCCAGGTGGAGGCCATGGGCGGCGAAACGCAGGACGTGGAAGTGTCCGCGCTCAAGAAGCTGGGTCTCGACGATCTGCTCGACAAGATCATGCTTCAGGCCGAGCTGCTGGAACTGCGCGCCAATCCCGACCGCATGGCCGAAGGAACCGTGGTCGAGGCGAAGCTGGACAAGGGACGCGGCCCGGTCGCGACCATTCTGGTGGGCCGTGGCACGCTGAAGGTCGGCGACATCTTCGTTGTCGGTCAGGAGAGCGGCAAGGTTCGCGCTCTGGTCAATGACAAGGGGCAGAACATCAAGGAAGCCGGGCCGTCCACGCCGGTCGAGGTGCTGGGCCTGTCGGGCGTTCCGATGGCCGGCGACCAGATGTCGGTCGTGGAGAACGAAGCACGCGCACGCGAAGTCGCCGCCTATCGTCAGGAACTTGCGACCCGCAAGCGCACGACCGCAGCGCCGACCAGCTTTGAACATATGTTCTCTGCGCTCAACACCACGACCATCGAATATCCGGTGGTGGTGAAGGCGGACGTGCAGGGTTCGGTCGAAGCGATCGTGGGTGCGCTCAATCGCGCATCGACGGACGAGATCAAGGTGCGCATCCTGCATTCGGGTGCCGGCGCGATCACGGAGAGCGACGTAACACTGGCCGCAGCCTCGCGCGCGCCGTTGATTGGCTTCAACGTTCGCCCGAATGCAAAGGCGCGGGCGCTGGCCGAACGGGACAAGGTCAGCCTGCGTTACTACGACGTCATTTATGACCTCATCGAGGAAGGCGGAAATGTCCGGCCAGCTGGCTCCGGAACGCATCGAAACGATCGTCGGCCGCGCCGAGGTCAAGGAAGTGTTCCCCGCGGGCAAGAAGGACAAGGCGGCCGGTTTGCTGGTTGTCGATGGCTTCATTCGCAAGGGCATCAATGCGCGCCTTACCCGCGACAACGTCATCGTGTCGGCCACGGTCATCGCATCGCTGCGCCGGTTCAAGGACGATGTCTCGGAAGTCCGTGCCGGTCTGGAATGCGGCGCTGTGCTGCAGGATACGAACGACATCAAGGCGGGCGACTATCTCGAACTGTTCGAGGTCGAGGAACGCGCACGGGTGCTGTAAGCTTATGCCCCTCCCTTCCTTGAGGGAGAGGGTTGGAGAGGGGCCTGTCCCCCTAGCTGAACGATGGAGCAAGCACCGCCCCTCTGGCCTTCCCCAGAAGGGGGAGGAGATAAATGAAACACAACGAACCCCCCCGAAACCCGCTCTGTCCGCCTGCGGCGTCGGGGAGCAGGTGCGCCACATTCTGTCGGAAATCCTGCAGCGCGGTGAGGTGCATGACGACGTGCTCTCGCGTCACCTGGTCAGCGTGACGGAGGTGCGCATGTCGCCCGATCTGCGGCATGCCACCGCTTTCGTTAAGCCGCTGCTTGGCAAGGATGAGGAAGCGGTGCTGAAGGCGCTGCGCACCAACACCGCCTACCTGCAGCGGGAAATCGCTCATCGCCTGCGGCTGAAATATGCCGCGAAGCTGAAATTCATTGCCGATGAAAGCTTCGATGAAGGCACGCATATCGACAAGCTGCTACGCGATCCGAAGGTCGCGCAGGATCTGAGCGAAGGTCGCGACGGCACCGATAGCGGGGATTGATCCTTTTCGACGCCCGGCTATCGATAATGGCTTAGCGGTTGGGAGTCGGGGGTATGCGGTTCGGGCTGGCACTTTTCGGGATATTGGTGGCGGCAGCTTGTCCGTTATGGGCCGTAACGCCGCCATCGGCCGTGGTGACAGACCCCGCCCCCGACGCGGCGTTTCCCGCTGCCATGTCGGCTTTCGTCATCCCCAGTCACGATGGCGCGATGAATGCGGTCATGTATCTTGCCGCCGGACATGGGCTGCATCCGACCTTGCTGTTGCTGCATGGTTTTCCGGGCAACGAACAGAATCTGGACCTGGCGCAGGCCGCGCGGCGGGCGGGCTGGAATGTCCTGACCCTGCATTATCGCGGTAGCTGGGGCAGTCCCGGCAGCTTCTCCTTCGCGCATTGCGCGGAGGATGCGGCGGTTGCGCTGGCGTTCCTCAGAACGCGCGATGCGGCAGCGAAATATCGTGTCGATGGGCGTCGTATCGCGGTTGCCGGGCACAGCATGGGCGGGATGATGGCGGCACGTATCGCGGCGGACGATCCGACTGTGCTCGGCGCTTTCCTGATCGATCCTGCCGACATGGCAGCCATTGGGCGCAGTTTTTCAGATCCCAAGGCCAAGGCCGATTTTCTGGAAGGTGAAGTGCGTGGCGACATGCCGCCGCTCGCCGGCACCAGCATCGATGCCATCATGGCGGAGGTGGAGCGTGCCGACCCATCGCTCGACCTGTTTGCGACAGCGCCGAAACTGGCCGGGCGTCCGCTGACCATCATAGGGGCGCAGCGTGGCATCGCGCCCTTTGGCGAAGCATTGGGGAAGGCCGCCGAAAAGCTTGGCGCACGTTCGTTGCATAGCGAAAGCTGGCCCACTGACCACAGCTTTTCCGACCGGCGGATCGCGCTGGCCTCCGCTCTGGTCGAATGGCTCGACACGCTCGGTTCCGGGCGATAGGCGGCGGCCATGGCCAAGCTCTATTTCTATTATTCGTCGATGAATGCCGGCAAATCGACGACCCTGCTGCAATCCAGCTTCAACTATCGCGAACGGGGCATGAACACCATGCTCTGGACCGCCGCCATCGATGTACGGTACGCGCCCAATCACGTTACGTCCCGCATCGGGCTGGATGCGCAGGCGCGCGCCTTTGGCCCTGAAACCGATATTTTCGCGCAGACGATGGCGCAGCATGCGGAAACGCCGCTGGCCTGCATATTGGTGGATGAGGCGCAGTTCCTTACCCGCGATCAGGTGCTGCAACTCGCGCGCCTGTGCGATGAGGAGAATATTCCGGTGCTATGCTATGGTCTGCGCACGGATTTCCAGGGAGAATTGTTTGAGGGGTCCGGCGCGCTGCTGGGCCTTGCCGATACGCTGAGCGAGATCAAGACGATCTGCGAATGTGGGCGCAAGGCGACGATGAACCTGCGCGTCACAAATAGTGGGGAAGCGGTCAGCGAGGGGGACCAGACCGAAATCGGCGGGAATGACCGCTATATTGCACTTTGCCGCAAGCATTTCATGGAGCGCCTGCGCCACTGATCGGCTTGCCTGTCCGCCTTATGAACCGCGCGATCAGGGTCCGTTCAGCCCCCTTGTGATATGTCGTTGGCAAGGCAGGGCAGTCAGAAAGGATAAGGCATATGAACAGAGGCATTTTCCTCGCCGTCCTTGCCATGCTGGCATCCCCCGCCGCCATGGCTGACGTTCGTCCGCAATCCGATGCAGCTCAGGTTTCGATTCCGTTCGTGAACCATGGCGGCATTCGCAATTACCGTGTCGTCGGCGACAGCACGCTGCTGATCGAGGGGCAGGGTGGTAAATGGTACAAGGCCGATCTGATGGGGCCATGCATCGGCCTGTCGTTCAATAGCGATTTTGCGTTGGGCTTCGAAACCCAGGGCGTTGATAGCTTCGACCGCTTCGGCAGCATCCGCACCCGCGATGGTCAGCGCTGCGCATTGAGCAGTCTTACGCAAGCGGCCGCGCCCGCAAAGTCTGCGCCGGGTAAGTAAGGCGGCAGGCATACCCATCGCGGCAGAGCGATGGCCATCGAAAAAGTGGTTCCGTTGGCCCCGCTTTGCTGCCATGGGCGCACCTATGCGAGACCCTGTCGATCTCCACCGCCTGCTAGCTGACATCGATGCGCCCGGCCTTCATCTGGAGCAGTTGTCGGCGGAACATCGCGAAGCAGTCAGGCCGCTTTGTCCCGCCGACGATCCGGTGTGGGAGATTTACCCGACCAATATGGGTGGCGAGCATTTCGACGCTGCCTTCGACGCGATCATCGCCAATCCGGGCCGCCGCCCCTTTGCCATTTTCGACGATGGCGCGATGGTCGGCATATCGGGCTATCTGAACATCGACGCCGCCAATCGCGTGCTGGAGATCGGTGGCACATACATGACGCCGGCCGCGCGCGGGACCGGGGTGAACGGCAGGGTGAAGCCACTCATCATCGGCCGGGCTTTCGACGCCGGGTTTGAACGGATCGAGTTTCGGATCGATCGGCGCAACACACGGTCGATGCGCGCCGTCGAGAAGCTGGGAGCGGTGAGGGAAGGCATCATGCGCCGTCAGCGGATCACCTGGACCGGCCATGTGCGCGATACCTTGCTCTATTCGATCCTGCGCGATGAGTGGGCGGCATGAGCGGTGACAAGCCTGCGCCGTTGCATGGCTGGCTGATACTGGACAAACCCCACGGGCTTGGATCGACGCAGGCGGTGGCGGCGGTGAAACGTGCCTTGCGTGAAGGTGGGGAGGCCAAGACCAAGGTCGGCCACGGCGGCACGCTCGATCCGCTGGCGCAAGGCGTGCTGCCGATTGCGCTCGGAGAGGCGACGAAGCTTGCCGGGCGGATGCTGGATGCCAGCAAGATCTATGATTTCACGATCGCTTTTGGGGCGGAACGACCACGCTCGCTTGATACCGAAGGGCGGCGGTGGTGGCGACCAGCGACTGTTCGCGTCCGACGCGCTTGGCAGATGGACGGCCGTGCTGCCCCGCTTCACCGGGACCGATCGAGCAGGTGCCGCCCGCTTACTCCGCGCTGAAAGTGGACGGCCCAGCGCGCCTATGATCTGGCGCGGGCGGGTGAAACGGTGGAGATGAAGGCGAGGCCCGTGAGCCATCCATTCGCTGTCGGTCCTGAGGGGCGGCGACGGTGGTGAGGACGGGCCGCAAGTGCTGGACCGAGCCCGGGCCCCCCCCCCCCCCCCCCCCCTCAAGCGAGAGGCTGGACGCCATCACCCTCACCGCCCACGTGTCCAAGGGCACCTACATCCGCTCCCTCGCGCGCGATATCGCCTATGCGCTCGGCACCTGCGGCCATGTGACCTATCTGCGCCGCACCAAGGCCGGGCCGTTCACCCAATCCCAGGCGATTTCGCTGGACATGCTGGAGGAAACCGCTAAGGGCAGGGGCCTTGAATACCTCCTCCTGCCGCTGGAGGCGGGGCTGGACGACATCCCGGCCCTTCACCTCGATCAGACAAGCGCGCAGGCGGTCCGACAGGGCCGGGTGCTGTCTGACATGCCCCAATCATCCGGGCTCTATCTGGCGAAACTGGGCACTGTTCCGGTCGCGCTGATGGAAATCACGGATGGCACGGCCACGGTCGTGCGGGGGTTCAACCTTCCCGATGTCGCTGAGTGAAAGAGAAGCAACTATGTCGGTGACCGCCGAAGCAAAGCAGAGTCATCATTGCTGACAATGCCCGTGATCCCAAGGATACCGGCAGCCCCGAAGTGCAGGTTGCGATCCTCACGCAGCGCATCCGCAACCTGACCGAGCACTTCAAGGGCCACCACAAGGACAACCACTCGCGTCGCGGACTTCTGATGATGGTCAACAAGCGTCGCACGCTGCTCGCCTATCTCAAGAAGAAGGATGTCGAGCGCTACAACGCCCTGATCCAGAAGCTGGGTCTGCGTAAGTAAGCAGTTTTACGGAAGGGGCGGCCCCGAACGGGCCGTTTCCGATTCTGGCGCGATGCGTTTCTGCCCCAATGGCAGAAGTCGGATCCGCCGAGCGAACCGTCCGCCGTGCAGGCGTGCTGCGGGCGAAGCGCACCCTGCGCAACCCCGGACCGGGCCACGATGCTCGTTACCGCCGGGCGACATGCAGGCCCCGCCCGGCAATAGGCCGCGCGGGCAGAAGGAAAACCAATGTTCGACACGAAAACCGTATCGCTGGAGTGGGGCGGCAAGACCCTCACTCTGGAAACCGGGCCGTATTGCCCGTCAGGCCGATGGCGCCGTGCTGGCCACCTATGGCGAAACCGTGGTGCTGTGCGCCGTGACCGCCGCCAAGTCGGTGAAGGAAGGGCAGGATTTCTTCCCGCTCACCGTCCACTATCAGGAAAAGTTCTCCGCCGCCGGGCGCATCCCGGGCGGCTTCTTCAAGCGTGAACGCGGCGCGACCGAAAAGGAAACGCTGACCAGCCGCCTGATCGACCGTCCGATCCGCCCGCTGTTCCCCGAAGGTTTCTACAACGAAATCAACGTGATCTGTCAGGTTCTGTCGTTTGACGGCGAAAACGAAGCCGATATCGTGGCGATGATCGCCGCCTCGGCTGCGCTGACCATTTCGGGCGTGCCCTTCATGGGCCCGATCGGCGCCGCGCGCGTCGGTTACATCGATGGCGAATACATCCTCAACCCGACGCAGGACAAGGCGCTGCCGAAGGCGAACTCGACCTGGTCGTCGCCGCCACGCATGACGCGGTGATGATGGTCGAATCCGAAGCCAAGGAGCTGTCGGAAGACGTCATGCTCGGCGCGGTGATGTTCGCGCACGACGAGATCCGCAAGGTGATCGAGGCGATCATCGATCTGGCGGAAAAGGCCGCCAAGGATCCGTGGAATGTCGACACGAGCGACAACACCGCGGACATGAAGGCCAAGCTCAAGGACCTGATCGGCGGCGATATTGCGGCGGCCTACAAGGTCACCGACAAGTCGGCGCGTTCGAACCTGCTGAACGAAGCGCGGGCCAAGGCCAAGGCGGCGTTCGCGGACGAAGGCGGCCAGACCCAGATGGTCGCGGGCAAGCTGATGAAGAAGCTGGAAGCCGAAATCGTGCGCGGCGCGATCCTCAAGGATGGCCAGCGCATCGACGGCCGCAAGCACGACGCAGGTGCGCCCGATCGAAGCGATCGTCGGCTTCCTGCCGCGCACCCATGGTTCGGCGCTGTTCACCCGCGGCGAAACGCAGGCGATCTGCACCACCACGCTCGGCACCAAGGAATCCGAGCAGATGATCGATGGGCTGGAAGGCCTGAGCTACACCAGCTTCATGCTGCACTATAACTTCCCGCCCTATTCGGTCGGTGAAGTGGGCCGCTTCGGCGCGCCGGGTCGCCGCGAAGTCGGCCACGGCAAGCTCGCCTGGCGCGCGCTGCACCCGGTGCTGCCGACCAAGGAAGAGTTCCCCTACACCATCCGCGTTCTGTCCGACATCACCGAGTCCAACGGCTCGTCGTCGATGGCGACGGTGTGCGGCGGCTCGCTGTCGATGATGGATGCAGGCGTGCCGCTGAAGCGCCCGGTTTCGGGCATCGCGATGGGCCTGATCCTCGAAGGCAAGGACTTCGCCGTCCTGTCGGACATCCTGGGTGATGAAGATCATCTGGGCGACATGGACTTCAAGGTGGCGGGCACCGAGAACGGCATCACCACGATGCAGATGGACATCAAGGTCGCCGGCATCACGCAGGAAATCATGGCCAAGTCGCGCTGGAGCAGGCCAAGGAAGGCCGCGCGCACATCCTTGGCGAAATGACCAAGGCGCTCTCCACGACCCGCACCGAGCTGTCGGCGCACGCCCCGCGCATCGAAACGATCCAGATCGACAAGTCGAAGATCCGTGACGTCATCGGCACCGGCGGCAAGGTGATCCGCGAGATCGTCGCGACCACCGGCGCCAAGGTCGACATCGACGACGAAGGCGTGATCAAGATCTCGTCGTGCGACATCGACCAGATCGAAGCGGCCAAGAAGTGGATCCTCGGCATCGTCGAGGAAGCCGAAGTCGGCAAGATCTACGACGGCAAGGTCGTCAACATCGTCGATTTCGGCGCGTTCGTGAACTTCATGGGCGGCAAGGACGGTCTCGTCCACGTTTCCGAAATGAAGAACGAGCGGGTGGAAAAGCCGACCGATGTCGTGTCCGAAGGCCAGGAAGTGAAGGTCAAGGTTCTCGAAATCGATCCGCGCGGCAAGGTTCGCCTGTCGATGCGCGTCGTCGATCAGGAAACCGGCGAGGAACTGGAAGACACCCGTCCCGCACGCGAACCGCGCGGTGATCGTGGCGATCGCGGTCCGCGTCGCGATGGCGAAGGCCGTGGCGACCGTGGTCGTGGCGGCCGCGACCGTGGCGGTCGTGGCGATCGCGGTCCGCGCCGTGAACGCAGCGAAGGCGGCAATGACGACGGCCCGGCGCCGGGCGGTCTGCCTGACTTCCTGACGCAGGACTGATCGCTTCGCAGTGAACAGGAAATGGGCCGTCCGGGTGACCGGGCGGCCTTTTTCGTGGAAGAGCGAGGGGGGGGGATGCCCCGTTTGCGGCCGCACCATCCATTTGCATCGCGGCGTGCGGCTTCCTAAAGCATGGCCATGGCATCTTCGGAAATCGAGACTTTGACTCAGGCTTTGTCCCGGCTGCCGGGGCTGGGCCCACGCTCCGCGCGGAGGGCCGTTCTGCACCTGCTCAAGAAGCGCGAGACGGCGATGGCGCCCCTGCTGCGCGCGCTGGAAGCGGTGAGTGAAAAACTGGTGACATGCCATGTCTGCGGCAATGTCGATACCGTCGATCCCTGTTCCATCTGCGGCGATCCACGCCGCGATGCGCGCGCGCTGTGCGTGGTAGAGGATGTGTCGGACCTTTGGGCGCTGGATCGATCGCGTCTGTTCCCAGGCCGATTTCATGTGCTGGGCGGTCGGCTTTCTGCGCTGGACGGCGTGCGGCCAGAGGATCTGTCGATCGACGCGCTGCTACGCCGCGTGGAGGCGGGCGGCATCGATGAGGTGGTGCTGGCGATGAACGCCACGCTGGAGGGGCAAACGACGGCGCACTATATCGCCGAACGGATCGAGCGCTTTCCGGTACGGATCACGCAGCTTGCCCACGGCCTGCCGGTGGGCGGGGAACTGGACTATCTGGACGAAGGAACGCTGGCGCAGGCGCTTCGCGCGCGCAGGCCAGTGGGGTAGCGTATCGCGACTCCCATATTCGTTCACTCTGATCGGGAACATCGCGCGAACAGCGCTTGTAAATGCGCCGCCGATCCCATATTTTCGGCGCATGGCTATTCTTCCGATCATCGAAACGCCCGATCCGCGGCTACGCACCATCTCCACGCCGGTGGAGGCGATCGACGATGATTTGCAGTGTCTGATCGATGACATGTTCGATACGATGTACGACGCGCCGGGCATTGGCCTTGCGGCCATTCAGGTTGGCGTGCCCAAGCGCGTTCTGGTCATCGACCTGCAGGAGCCGGCTGACGGCGACGAAGAAGGCGAGCCTGTTCGCAATCCACGCGTATTCATCAACCCGGTGATCCTGGAAGGGTCGCAGGACTTGAGCATCTATAATGAGGGCTGCCTGTCGGTGCCTGATCAATATGCGGAGGTGGAGCGTCCGGCCTCCATCCGCGCCAGCTGGATGGACCGCGACGGCAAGATTCGCGAGGAGCAAATCGACGGCCTGCTCGCCACCTGCCTGCAGCATGAGATGGACCATCTGGAAGGCGTGCTCTTCATCGATCACCTCTCCCGCCTGAAGCGCGAAATGGTGCTGAAGAAGCTGGCGAAGGCCCGCAAGACCGCGGCTTGAGATAGCGGAAACGGGGCGGTGGTGAACTTGCCCCCGCTATCCGTTCCAGATCAGAACTGGTCGACGGCGTCTAGCAACTTGGTGAGCTTGCGCGGGGCGATCAGGCGCCAGCTTTGCCATAATCGGTCGCGCACCATGTCCCAGTCGACATCGCCCTGATCCAGCCGCACGCCGATCCAGCCGGATGAACCGAAATAGGCCGGGCGATAGAAGATCGCGTCGTCCTGCTCGACCAGCATCGCCTGTTCGTCGGAGCCGCTGGTCTTCACGATGACGGCGGTCACGCCATCATGATGATGGTCCCAGGTGAAATAGGCGAATTTCTTGCCGCCGCGAATGCCGAAGCAGGGCATGCCGTGCGAAACCACTTCGTCCGCTTCGGGCATACCCATGGCGAGTTCGCGCACCTTCGCCTGCAACGCTTCCGGCGTGGTGTCGCGCATGACGAAGCTGGCTAAGGTGCGCGAATAAAGCTGGTGTTCGGCGATCAGTACACGGTCGGCCAGTGCGTGAGCATCGTCGCAGGGCAGGATCGCCACCGGCGTCTGCGCCAGTACCGGCCCGTCGTCCAGTTCCGCCGTCACCAGATGGACGGAGCAGCCGCCATGGCTGTCCCCCGCGTCGATGGCGCGCTGATGCGTGTCCAGCCCCTTATATTTCGGGAGGAGGGAGGGGTGGATGTTGATCATACGGCCCGCCCAACCCTGAACGAAGTCGGCCGACAGGATGCGCATATAGCCGGCCAGCGCCACGAACTGCGCTCCGGATGCCCGGATCGCGGCGTCCATCACCGCGTCGAACTCAGCGCGTTTCATGCCCTTGTGGCTCTGGGCAAAAGTAGCGATGCCTTCGGCCTTGGCGAACGCAAGGCCGGGCGCGTCAGGGTCGTTGGCGGCGACCAGCACGACCTCATAGGGGCAATCGGGCTGCTTCGCTGCATAGACCAGCGCCGCCATGTTCGAACCGCGACCGGAAATCAGGACGGCGACCTTCGCCTTCTTCATCGCATTTCCCCGGTTCCGGTCATAAGATACTGTAATAGCTTGCAATCAGCCCAGATGCGTTGCCGACCAATCGGTGCGGGCGCTCCATGTTTCGGCGCTTCCCTTGACGGTGCAGCCCTTATCGCCCGCCTGCACTTGGCCGATAGGGAATACTGCTTCTCCGGCAGCTTCAAGTGCGGCGCTCACGCCTGCCGCTTCGTCCTCGCTGACCGCCAGCACCATCCCGATGCCGCAATTGAAGGTGCGCGCCATTTCCTCCGGCTCGATATGCCCCTGCGCCTGGAGGAACGCCATCAGGCGTGGCTGTTCCCACGTGTCGGCATCGATTACGGCATGCGCACCAGCAGGCAGCACGCGTGGAACGTTCTCCAGCAAGCCGCCACCTGTGATATGCGCCAGCGCCTTGATATGGCCGCCCTGCACCAGCGGCAGCAGCGGCTTCACGTAAATGCGCGTCGGCGCCATCAGCGCATCGATCAGCAGCACTTCTGGTCGAACAGGGCAGGGCGGTCGAGTTTCCACCCCTTGTCCGCGGCCAGACGGCGCACCAGCGAGAAGCCGTTGGAATGGACGCCGGAGGAGGCGAGGCCGAGCAATATGTCGCCCGGCGCGACGGCTGCGCCCGTCAGTGCGCGCTCCCGCTCCACCGCGCCGACGCAAAACCCGGCCAGGTCATAATCACCGGCCGCATACATGCCTGGCATTTCCGCCGTTTCGCCGCCGATCAGTGCGCATCCGGCGATCCGGCACCCCTCCGCGATACCCGCGATGACGCGCTCGGCAACGCCGCTCTCCAGCTTGCCGGTCGCATAATAATCGAGGAAGAACAGCGGCTCTGCGCCCTGAACGATCAGGTCGTTGACGCACATGGCCACCAGATCGATGCCGACGCCGTCATGCCGGTCCCGATTCGATCGCGAGCTTCAGCTTGGTGCCGACGCCATCGTTGGCGGCGACCAGCAGGGGATCGTTAAACCCCGCCGCCTTCAGGTCGAAAAAGCCGCCGAACCCGCCCAGGTCGGCGTCCGCCCCCGGGCGCCGCGTGGCGCGCGCGAGCGGGCGATGGCCCGCACCAGCGCATTGCCCGGCGGCAGTATCGACGCGCCGCCTGGGCATAAGTGTAAGCGGCGGGTTGGTTGTGCTTGGAATCCATGGCACGCGCGACTAACGGTTCCAGCCGACAAATGCCATGATTTCCTTGTCGGGGTCCGACAGATTTCCTTGTCGGGGTCCGACAGATTTCCTTGTCCGCGCGTGCGCTTTTGGGCAGAGCATAGAGAAGATATGATTTCGGTTGCTTTCCCTCGGCTCGCGCCCCGCTTTGCCTTCGATGCGCGTCGCCTCCGCGATGGGCGCTGGCTCGCGCTGTTCGGCCTGTTCTTTGCGATCCTGCTGGTCGGCGTTGTCGAGGCGGCAGATCGAGCCGCGGGAGCCGCTGGCGTCACCGCCGATCAGCCAGCAGCGGCGATTACCTAGCCTGTCGGCATTCTAGGTCGACGTTGCCGGCAAGACCCTGCAGGACGACGCGCGCTCGAGGCGGGATGGCGACTCGGCGCAACGGCTTGGCTGGACCGAAGCTGGCGCGAAAATCAACGGCGGCGCCGGCGCCCGGGCTCGGGCGATTCGGTAACTGGACAGCGATCGTGCTCCGGCGATCGAAGTCGAACGAAGATACAGATTGGGCCGCACCGCTACATGGCTAAGCTGGGTGTGCAGTTCGACCGCGTTCGCGCCGGGCAGATTTTGGGCGTCAGCGGCTCTGGCCTGCGGTCACCGCCCCTTCTGGTGCTGCCTGTCCTGTGGCAGGGCGGCTGCGTCCCGTCAAGTGTTCGAACAGGCCAACGAATGGCAGAAGGCCTGGGCGCGGTATCGCACCGGGGACAGCGCCATCGATTATGTCCGCACCAGCGGCACAGGGCCGGACTCGCTGCTGCTGAACTATGGACAGACCGGGCGGCGCGGGCGCACATGGTGGCGCGTGCTGCTCGACCAATATGGCGCCGCTGACGTCATCATGCCGATCGCCCGCGTCGAACGCATGTGGCCCGGCGGGCCGGTCGAGGGGCATTTTACGGCCCGCTATGGCCCTGACAACCGCTACATTGGTGACTTCCGCCTGCGGGCGAGCGATGCCAAGGGCATTCCCGCCATGATGGACGAGGCGGTACGGCGCATCGACGCCCTATATGTCCAGGCCCTGTCGGAAGGTGCGCTGAGGCCTGATCCTTCGCTCATTATCGAGGAGCCGGTGAACGCGACCAATGTGACGCAGGCTCTGCCGGTCAACATGAGCGACGTGATGCCTGAGGAAGTGACGCCGGCAGCAACTGTCGCGACCTTCCAGATCCAATATGACAGCGCGAATCCGGCCGCCGTCGCTCAGGCCGAAGGCGCAGTGAGGGCGGTTCCGGGTGTGCGCAATGCGGCCACAACCAGCCTTGCGCTTGGCGGAACCTCGGTCATGGCGGTGACATTCGATGGGTCGGCGGAGATGCTGCGGACGGCATTGATGGCGCGCGGTTACACGGTGTCGGCGGCCGGGACCACGATGCGGATCGTTCGTCGCGCCGCGCAATGAGCCAGTTTCCTCTGCCGCTTTCTTGGGACGGCGGATCGGGCGTGCCTTTCTGCTCAGCGAATGCAACGCGCATGTCGCCCGGCATCTGGATCGCTGGGCCGAATGGCCGGTGCGCACCAGCGTGCTGGTCGGCCCGCCGCGGTCGGGCAAGACCACGCTTGGCAATCACTTTGCGCGCAACAGCGGGGGCAGGGTGATCGACAATGCGGATCGGCAGGGTGACGAGGCGCTCTTCCACGCCTGGAACGATGCGCAGACGAGCGGCACGCCGCTTCTCTTGATCGCCGATCATCCACCGGCGGCATGGGGCGTGACCTTGCCGGACCTTCGCTCCCGCCTTGCCGCCGCTCCGGTCGTGGAGATCGGGCCGCCTGACGAAGCACTGATCCTTGCACTCGTGGAGGCGCATCTGGCCCATGTCGGCATCGCCTATGCCCCTGATCTGCCTGCCTATCTGCTGCGGCGCATCGAGCGGAGCTACGCGGCGGTTGCGCAAGCGCTCGACCTTCTGGTCCACGCCAATCTGGCGAGCGGGCGGCGGCTGACTGTGCCGCTTGCGAAAGAGGCGCTGCAATCAGCGGGATTTTCACATATATGACATAAAGCCCTGACATCGAACCTGCGTATCGATGCCGAAAGGACTTGAGATTTTGGCCGAAGCCGACCCCGCGCTGAGCATCGCCGTTCCGGGCGAGCGTTATTTCAACCGCGAGCTTTCGTGGCTGGGTTTCAACCAGCGCGTTCTGGAGGAGGCGGAAAACCCGTCCCACCCGTTGCTGGAGCGGTTGCGCTTCCTGTCGATCTCCGGCTCGAACCTCGACGAATTCTTCATGGTCCGTTTTGCGGGCCTGAAAGGGCAGTTGCTTCAGAACGTGGAGATGCGCTCGGCCGACGGACTGACGCCGGCGCAGCAGGTCCAGGCCATTGCCGCTTCCGCCGACCGCCTGATGGCCGATCAGCAGCGGGTCTGGCACAGCCTCAACCAGAAGCTGCGCGATGCGGACATCGTCTATACGACGGAAGTGGAGGCGCTGGACGCGGCGGCGCAGGGCTGGCTCGACAAGCATTTCCGGGAACAGATTTTTCCGATCCTTACGCCTCAGGCGATCGATCCCGCGCACCCCTTTCCGTTCATCCCCAATCTCGGCCTCTCGGTGCTGTTCGACCTGGAACGATTGTCGGACGGGCACCAGTTGCGCGAACTGGTGATGATTCCGTCATCCGTTCGCCGCTTCGTTCGCCTGCCTGGTGTCAGGCCGCGCTACATGCCGATGGAAGCGGTGCTGCGGCGCTATACCGATGTGATCTTTCCCGGCTTCAAGGTGCGCGACAGCGGCGTGTTCCGGATCATCCGCGACAGCGACATCGAAATCGAGGAAGAGGCCGAGGATCTGGTCCGTTACTTCCGCAGCGCCATCAAGCGTCGCCGGCGTGGCCGGGTGATCCGGTTGGAGGTGGAGGCGCGGATCGCCGACCCGGTCGAGGAAATGCTCCAGGTCATGCTGCAAGGGCAGGAGGCCGAGGTCGCCGAAACCGATGGATTGGTCGGCATCGCGGATCTGGCGCAAATCGTCGACGAGGACAGGCCGGACCTGAAGTTCGAGCCTTATTCCCCGCGTTTCCCAGAGCGCATTCGCGAATATGGCGGGGACTGTTTCGCGGCCATCCGGGCCAAGGACATCATCGTCCACCATCCTTATGAAAGCTTCGATGTCGTCATCGAATTCCTCAATCAGGCGGCCCGTGACCCCGACGTCGTGGCGATCAAACAGACGCTCTATCGCGCGGGCAAACAATCGGCGGTCATCAACGCGCTGATCGCCGCGGCCGAGGCGGGCAAGTCGGTCACTGCCGTCGTCGAACTGAAGGCACGTTTCGACGAGGAGCAGAACCTCTATTGGGCGAGCGCGCTGGAGCGGGCGGGCGTTCAGGTCGTCTATGGCTTCATCGAGTGGAAGACCCATGCCAAGGTTTCGATGGTGGTCCGGCGCGAGGCTGAGGCTTTTCGCACCTACTGCCATTTCGGCACCGGCAACTATCACCCGGTGACCGCCCGCATCTACACCGACCTCAGCTTCTTTACGGCCGATCCGCGTTTCGGGGCGGATGCGGCGGCGCTGTTCAATTACATCACCGGCTATGTCGAACCGACGGGCATGAACGCTGCTCACCATTTCCCCGTTCGATCTGCGCGACAAGCTGTGCAGCCTGATCGAGGGCGAGATGGAGCATGCGCGCGCCGGGCGGCCTGCTGCCATATGGGCAAAGATGAACTCGCTGGTCGACCTTGCCATCATCGAACAGCTTTACGCGGCCAGCCAGGCAGGGGTTCAGATCGACCTCATCGTGCGGGGCATTTGCTGCCTGAAACCCGGCGTGCCGGGCATGTCGGACAATATTCGGGTGAAATCGGTCATCGGCCGCTTTCTGGAGCACAGTCGCATCTGGGCGTTCGGCAATGGCAAGCCGCTGCCCAACAATGGCGCGCGCGTGTTCATCTCGTCGGCGGACTGGATGCCGCGCAACTTCGATCGGCGCGTGGAATATATGCTGCCGATCGAAAATCCGACCGTCCACGATCAGGTGCTGGATCAGGTGCTGCTGGCGAACCTCAACGATACCGAACAAAGCTGGTCGCTGAAGTCAGACGGCAGCTATGTGCGGATGCGGGCGGGAAGCGAGCCGTTCAACCTGCATCATTATTTCATGACCAATCCATCGCTTTCCGGGCGGGGAGAGGCGCAGCGGGGACAGGTGCCGACGTTGACGCTGCGCGGACGATAAGCGGCTTGGCCGCCTGGCGCTCCGGCGAGTCTGGCAAAGCGCTTACGCAATGTTCGCAATTGCAAAATGCCCGGTCGCGGCGCAATTCCGGGAACTGAAATGATGGTCGAGGAGTCCTGATTCCCCATGTCACCGCTTCTCGATTTCCGCGCGGGTGCCGCCCGGCTGCGAAATCCCGACATGGCGCAGGCGCGGCCCGGCCGCGTCGCCATTATCGACATCGGGTCCAACTCCATTCGTCTGGTCGTCTACGACGGGCCGGCCCGTCTGCCCTTCACCCTGTTCAATGAAAAGGTGATGGCGGGTCTCGGTGCGGGACTGGCCAAGAACGGCCGTATCGGCGACGAGGCGATGGCACGCGGCATCGCCGCTCTCGCGCGATTTCGCCATTTATGCGCCGACATGGGGATATCCGACATCCGCTGCGTTGCGACGGCGGCAGTCCGCGACGCGGAAAACGGGCCTGAATTCATGGCGCAGGCCCGTGAATTGGGGCTGGACGTCCGCTTGCTGTCGGGACGGCAGGAGGGGGAGTTTGCCGGCTATGGCGTGATCTCCTCGATCCCCACCGCGGACGGCATCGTCGGCGATCTGGGTGGCGGGTCGCTGGAACTGGTTCGGGTGTCCGATGGCGAAGTGCGCAACGCCGTGTCGTTGCCGCTGGGCGTTCTGCGCCTGCCGGCAATCCGGGCGCGGGGCAAATCGGCATTGGAGCGGCAGGTCGAACGGGCGCTGGTGAAGGCGGGATGGGACCATCCCGATTATCAGGGGTTGCCGTTTTTCATGGTGGGCGGCTCCTGGCGGTCCATGGCGCGCCTGCACATGTATCTCAGCAACTATCGGCTGCCGGTGATGCACCAATATCATATGGCACCGCAGGATGCCGATCGCATGGTCCGCGTGATCGGGCATCTGGACAAGGCAAAGCTGCGGCAGGTGCCTTCGCTCACCAGTGCGCGCATCCCCACCCTTCAGGATGGGGCAGCCCTGCTGTCCGTGCTGGCCAAGCAGTTGGGTACGGTGCGGCTGGTCGTGTCTGCTCACGGCCTGCGCGAAGGACTGCTCTACGCCGACCTTCCCGCAGAGGTGCGGGCGCAAGATCCTCTCATCGCGGCGGCGGAGCTGGAAGGCGACAGTCAGGGCCGCTTTCCCGGCCACGGCGCGCTGATCGACCAGTGGATCGGTTCGCTGTTTCCGGACGACCGGCCCGAATGGCGCCGCATTCGCCGCGCATCCTGCATGATTGCGGATGTGGGGTGGCGGGCCAACCCGGAATTCCGGTCGGAACGCGGCGTCGAATTCGCGCTGCACGGCAATTGGGTCGGCGTCGATGTCGAAGGGCGGGCGATGATGGCACAGGCCATGCACAGCAATTTCGGCGGCGGCATGACCGTGCCGGCGGTGCTGGACGGGTTGGCGTCCCCGCTGGCGCTGCGTCAGGCGAGCCTGTGGGGGCTTGCCATACGCCTTGGCCAGCGTCTGTCAGGCGGTGTCGCCGGGCCGCTGGAGCACGGCCGCCTGTCGCTGGAGGGCGGCCGCCTCACGCTCTGCCTGCCCGAACGCCATGCCGGCCTCTATGGCGAGACCGTGGAAAAGCGCCTGAAGCAACTCGCCAATGCGCTGGAGGCGGAGGCTGCGTTCGAGGTTTTGGGGTAAACTTCCGTATTTCAGATCGTCTCAACCAAGCTCGAAATTACAGACCGCGTCGCAGTTCTGTCATAAGATGGCGGATACCCAAGAGTTCAAATCTTGCCCCGAATGCGCATTGGAGAACATCAAGAGCGCAAATCCCGACTTGCGCCGTGGATTTAAGTGCGTGCTCCAATGCGAGCCCCTCTCCGTGTAGCAGGACATGTTGTGCCGTTAAGCCGTCGGCATCGTTGGCGACCAGCGCGTTCCCCATTATGCTAAACACGTTAGGATGTGCTCCATGATCGATGGTACGCTGATACAGCGCATCAAAACGGAGGCCAGCGGCTCGATCTGCGGTAACAATTGTTTGCTTGACCAGACGCATTTCAAACGCCTTTTTCTGTAATCGCATTCCATCTTCATCCTCATGGCGCTTTAGCCATTTCGAAGCGAATTCGTCGTTCTTGTGGATGTGGAGCGCGTAAGCCGCCGCCTCAAGCGTGGATCTAAGAAGTACGAAAGTTTCAACGACTTGACCAGCCAACGCCATCCCGCATGCCGCGCGATAGGCTCCGTGCGCGCGGATAAAAAGGAATGCTGAGATCTCATTTTGCGGGTTCATCCAATCACGACTTATAGTCGCGAAACAGCCGTCAATTTCGCTCAGCCGCCCATACCATTCTCGCTTGTGAACGAAACTGGCATATCGGTTGTTGTGGGCGTGCTCTAGAAATTCGGAGAGACTGTCTCCGCCCCATCCTGGCGGAACCAAGCGATGAGCCATAGTTAACCCTTCCTTAGGCCAGCGGCCGTCAATGACCCGTTAAACTTACTGTTTCTGCCGGGATGAACAGCGATCCAGAAATCAAAAAGCCGCCCGGTTGCCCGGACGGCTCTTTGTGTCGGTGCCTTGCGGCCTGACGGGAAGCTTAGGCTTCCTCGCTCGCTTCCGCGGCGGGGGCTTCTTCTGCTTCGGTCAGGGCCGACAGGTCGCCCGGTTCCGCGTTCGGATCGAAATCCTCGGTGAAACCGGCGGTGTCCTTTTCAAACATCGACGCCATCACGTCCACGCCGTCCTTCTGCAGGTCGGCTTCTTCGGGCGAGCGGGCGACGTTGACCTGAACGGTCGTCTGAACTTCGGGGTGCAGGTTCACGCGCACGTCGAACAGGCCCAGAGTCTTGATCGGGCGTTCCAGCACGACCATCGCCTTCGTCACGACCTTCAGGCCGTCAGCGTGCAGCGCTTCCACGATGTCGCGGACCGCGACCGAGCCATAAAGCTGGCCGGAGTTGGACGACTGACGGATCAGGACGACCTGATGACCGTCGACATCCTTCGCGGCACCCTGTGCATCGGTGCGACGGGCGGCGTTGTCGGCTTCGATCTTCGCGCGGTTGGCGTCGAACACCTTGCGGTTGGCGTCGTTGGCGCGCAGCGCCTTCTTGTTGGGCAGCAGGAAGTTGCGCGCGTAACCGTCCTTGACGGAAACGACGTCGCCAATGCCGCCCAGCTTCTCGATGCGCTCGAGCAGGATGATATCCATGTCTTATCCTCCTCTTAGTTCACGAGATAGGGCAGCAGGCCCAGGTGACGGGCGCGCTTGATCGCCTGCGCCAGTTCGCGCTGCTTCTTCGCCGAAACGGCGGTGATGCGCGAAGGCACGATCTTGCCACGTTCAGAGACGAATCCCTGAAGCAGGCGCACGTCCTTGTAATCGATCTTCGGAGCATCCTTCGCGGCGAAGGGGCAGCTCTTGCGGCGGCGGAAAAACGGACGAGCCATTGTATCTGGTCTCCTTATTCGGCGTCAGCGGTTTCGCGACGGGGCGCGCGGTCACCACGGTCACCGCCGCGGTCTCCACGATCGCCACGACGTTCACGGTCGCGATCGGACTTGCGCATCATGACGGACGGGCCGCTCTCCAGAGCGTCCACCTTCACGGTCATGTAGCGGATGACATCTTCGTTGATCTGGGTCTGACGCTCCAGTTCCGCGACGACACCGGCAGGGGCATCGATGTTCAGCAGCACATAGTGCGCCTTGCGGTTCTTCGCGATCTTGTAGGCGAGCGTGCGCAGGCCCCAGTTTTCGGTCTTCACGACCTTGCCGTCGTTTTCTTCGACGATCTTGGTGGCGGCTTCCGCCAGTGCGTCCACCTGCGCCTGAGCCAGATCCTGGCGCGCAAGGAAGACATGCTCATAAAGAGCCATGGGCTTTTCCTCATCTTTGGCCGATTGCTGACGCAACGCCCCATGCGCGCGCCCCTCCGGCTGTCGTCCAACACATTGCAACGGGCAATGCCTATCGCCGGACATGAGTCACCCCATGCCCTGCGAAGGGCGGGCCTATGACGGAAAAGCGGCGGGGATGCAAGCAAAGAAGCGGGGGAGGGGCATGGATGCAAAGGAACCTCCGGGGGAGGAGATCACCCCGAAGGTTCCCGGTCATGTCCGCCACCCAGACCCATTGGGCGGCGGCACATTAACGGCTTAGTTGAGCGCGCCGGCGACGACCGCGCCGATCAGGCCACCGGCAATCGCGACCAGCACCGCGTCATTGCCTGACTGCACCCAGTGATAGCCACGCGGCGCAGCGTTCAGGCGATAGGCCCGTGGGTTGCCGATCACCCGGTAATTGGCGGCATAGCGAGGATCGAACCGCTGACCCTTCGCCCAGCGGCGATAATTGTGATTGTTCTTGCGAACGACGGTCTTCTTGACGACGGTGCGACCGTGCGGACCGCGCACCGTCTTCTTGACGACGGTGCGACCGTGCGGACCGCGCACCGTCTCCTTGACCACGGTGCGGTGCTGGGGCGGCGCAGCCTGCGCCTGCGTGGTGGCGATGGGGCCGGCAATCATTGTGGTGGCGACCAGGGCCATCAGAAACTTCTTCATGATATGCACTCCTTCCTCAAAGTGAACCTTATCGGGGCGCCGGATTGTCCCGGCGTCGAAGTGCAATTTGGGGTGGGTCTGTCGCGAAACTGTGCCGGTCGGGGCGCGAAATTGTCGAAAAATGTAACGAATACAGCGTTCTGATGAATATCTGTTCAGATTGACGGGCGGACTGCCGCTGCGTGGCCCCCTTTCGCGTTTCGAATAGGGAGCCTACATGCTTTGCCATGCCAGAGCTTCCGGAAGTAGAAACTACTGTCGCCGGCCTGCGGCAGGTTTTGCAGGATCAGCAGATGACCGCCGTGGAGCCAAGGCGTGCCGACCTGCGCTGGCCCATGCCCGTCGATCTGCGGCAGCGGCTGACCGGCGCGCGCGTCACCGGCCTGCGCAGGCGGGCCAAATATGGCCTGATCGACACCGACCGCGGCGATACGATGATCTTCCACCTGGGCATGTCGGGGCGCTGGCGGATCGACCCGGCGGACGTCGGCACGCACGATCACCTGCTGATCGATGTCGGCAATGGCCATCGCCTTGCCCTGAACGATCCCCGTCGTTTCGGATCGGTGGACTTGGTGACGACACCCCTGTGGCAGGACTTCGCGCCGTTCACCCGCATGGGGCCGGAGCCGCTTGGTAGCGACTTTGACGGGGCGCACTTGAAGGCGGTGTTCGGCGGACGCAAGACGCCGGTGAAGGCGGCGCTGCTGGATCAGGCCAATGTCGCCGGGCTTGGCAACATCTATGTGTGCGAAGCGCTGCATATCGCGGGGATCGCGCCGCGCACGATGGCGGGCGTGGTTAGCAGGCCAAGGCTCGATCGGCTGGCCGACGCGGTCAAGCATGTGCTGACGCAAGCGATCGAGGCTGGCGGGTCCACCCTGCGCGACTATGCTCGACCAGACGGCGAACTTGGCTATTTCTCCAAACAATGGCGCGTGTACGGGCGGGAGGGGCAGGCTTGCCCGACCTGCGGCGGTGCCGTCCGCCGCCGCGTGGATTCAGGCCGCTCGACCTTTGACTGTCCCAAATGCCAGCGCTAAACGCGCAAAAGCCCGCAAACACTGCCGGATTCGCGTAAACGCCCTGTTGACGCGAATCGCTCGCCGCGTTATGGGGCCGCCTTCCAAAGCGGCGTGGCTTTTGGCCCAGCGCCGCTTTTCCATTGAGATCAGACAGAATTAGGGACGAAGAATGGCAAACACGCCGCAAGCCAAGAAGCGCATCCGCCGCAACGAACGCCGCGCAGAAATCAACGGTGCGCGCATCAGCCGCATCCGCACGCTGGTGAAGAAGGTGGAAGCTGCTCTGGCTGCTGGTGACAAGGCCGCTGCCACGACGGCACTGGCCGCGGCTCAGCCCGAACTGGCCCGTGGCGTTGCCCGTGGCGTCGTTCACAAGAACACCGCTGCCCGCAAGTTCGGCCGCCTGACGAAGCGCATTTCGGCGCTCGCCTGATTCGGTTTCAGAAATCGTCCTGCAGGACGATTTGCACAATGCACAACAGCCCGCTGGCGGAAACGTCAGCGGGCTTTTTGTCGTTACGTTTGCGTGACGGGAATGTGACCGACGCAGCCGCAGCAAAGTGAGGAAAGCCTGCGATTCGCGATTGTCGACACCGTAACGACCGTATCGAATTTGTCGGAAATCCGTCGGTTTTTCGGAAATCGGCGTAACTGCGTCGTCAAGATTTTTATTTAATTTTTTTGACAGCATCCGACCTTCAGAGCGCTTGATAGACTCAAATCGCGCTGTCTAAATCGCTCCCCGAGCCCCGGTGGCGAATCGTCTGCCGGGCCCAGCATGAAGTTTAGCATTCGATCCGGAAGCGTCGCGGGGCGTTGCCGGTCGGGAGGCTGTTGCGCTCGCGCATGCGGGGTCGGTCGATTGAACGTAGCGAAGGTGGGGTGGGGATGGTCAACGGCGGTTCAGTGTTTGGTTATGTCGACGATGTGTCGCTGGAAAGCGATCGCCCGTCCGCATCGACCGACACCCGCCCCGACGTCGGCGGAGCGGAAGGCCGTATCCTGGCGTGGAGCCGCATTCGTGAAGGGCTGCGCCGCGATCTTGGCGCGCGTCAATTCGACCAGTGGCTGAAGTCGGCGCGTCTGGGCACCTATTGCGATCTTTCGCGCACCGTCGAAATCTGGCTGCCTTCAGATTTTTCCGCGAATTTCGTATCCGCTAATTTCGCCGATCGTTTGCGTCTTGCCTGGCGATCGCTGCGCGTGGGCGTGGAGGACGTGCGCGTGCTCCGCGCGCCGAACGGTGCGGCTGCGATCGATCGCTATCAAAGCCCTGCGGAACCGGATGTGTCCTCGGCGGACGTGGCGCCTGTTGTGATTGCCGCTGCGTCAGTGGCGCCGACGGACCGCTTCCAGCCGCGCCATGACTTTGCGAGCTTCGTGGTCGGCGAAACCAACCGCCTGGCTTTTGGCGCGGCGCAGGCGATGGCGGGCCGGGACAAGCCGCTGTTCAATCCGCTGTTCCTCCATGGTGCCACCGGGCAGGGCAAGACGCATCTGCTCCACGCCATGGCCGCGGCCTTCCGGGCTGAAAATCCCGACGCGTCGATCATCTACATGTCGGCCGAGCGGTTCATGACCGAGTTCGTGAACGCGATCCGCTCGCAGACGACGATGGATTTCAAGGCCCGCCTACGCAGCGCCCAGATGCTGCTGATCGACGATGTGCAGTTCGTCGCGGGCAAGGGGCCGACACAGGAAGAGCTGCTTCATACGCTCAACGAACTGGCCGAGCGGGGCGCACGCGTCGCGATCAGCGCCGACCGCGCGCCGCAGCTGCTGGAAGGGGTCGATCCCCGCATTCTCTCGCGTCTGGCCGGCGGTCTGGTCGCCGATATCCAGCCGGCGGAACTGGATCTGCGCCTCGCCATCCTGAACGCGCGCCGGGATCAGCCCGGCGGTGAGCAGGTGCCGACCGAGGTCGTCGACTTCCTTGCCCGTGCCATTCGTACCAATGTGCGCGAGCTGGAGGGGGCATTCAACAAGCTGATCGCCTATGCCCAGCTCACGGGGCGGCGGATCGATCTTGAATTTGCCCAGAATATGCTGGCCGACGCTGTTCGGGCGAGTGCCCGTCGCATCACGATTGACGAAATTCAGAAGGCGTGCGCCGCCCATTACCGTATCGAAGCGGGTGAAATGCGGTCCAAACGTCGCGCCCGCGCCGTTGCCCGCCCGCGTCAGGTGGCAATGTACCTCGCCAAGAAGATGACACCGCGCTCGCTGCCCGAAATCGGGCGGATCTTTGGAGGGCGGGATCATAGCACGGTGATCCACGCCGTCCGCACGATTGAAGCGTTGCGATTGGAAAATCCCGATCTTGATGCGGACGTCCGCGCAATTCAGCGCAAGCTGGAGGGGTAAAACCCCGGCGCTTGCGCCTTCGGTCTTTGGAAGTCGGATCAACGGTTTGGGGCAGTGGCGACGTGGGTGCCCCACATCCTCAGTACGTAGAGTCGGTTTACCTCAGTATTTCCTTCGTTTCCATTTCATCGGGCCTAGCGGTGGCGCGGACGCCACGTGCGCGAAGGGCGCTGGCGACCGCATCGGTCAGGCGGCGTGCGTCATAAGGTTTCACCAGAATGATGTCGCCCGGATTGGTCGCATCTTCCGCGCCCACGCCATCACCGGTAGCAAACACGATGGCCATCGACCCCCGCAGGTCGCGGGCCTTGCTCGCCAGCTGCGCGCCGGACATGCCCGGCAGGTTGAGGTCGGTGATCATTACGTCCACCGAAGTGGTTTGCAGCGCCGTCATCGCTTCCTCGCCGCTGCCCGCGTCCACTACGACGCATCCCGCGTCCTGCAAAACGTCGGCAGTGTTCATGCGGATCAGCTCGTCGTCCTCGACCAGCAACACGGTCGCGCCCGCAATGGTTGTCCGGGATTCGGCAGGGCGGGGCGCTGCAAAAGAAATGCCGCCCTTCGCTTGCTGACGGCTGTTGTTGAGGACGTGGCGGAATCGGCGGGCCAGCGCCTCGCGCGTGTAGGGCTTGGACAGCAATTCGACGCCGGCGTCCAGCTTGCCTCCATGAACGATCGAATTTTCGGTGTATCCCGATGTGAACAGCACCGCGATATTGGGCAGACGCTCGCGCGCCATGCGGGCAAGCTCCGGGCTTTTCAGCGGGCCGGGCATAACGACGTCGGTAAACAGGATGTCTATCGGCACGCCGCTTTCGATGACGATCAAAGCGGCGGAGGCATCCGGGGCCTTTAGCACGCGATAGCCCAAATCGGTCAGCATCTCGACCACCGTGGCACGGACTTCGTCATCGTCCTCCACCACCAGAACGGTTTCCGTGCCGCCGGTCAGCGGGCCGTGGTCGATGCCGACTTCCACATCCTCGCTCGCCATCGCGCGTGGCAGGTACAGCCTGACGGTGGTGCCTTCGCCCACTTCCGAATAGATTTTCACATGGCCGCCGGATTGTTTGACGAAGCCATAGACCATCGACAGGCCAAGGCCTGAACCCTTGCCCTCGCTCTTGGTGGAGAAGAAGGGTTCGAAGACCTTCTCCATCACCTCGGCGCTGATGCCCGATCCTGTATCGGAAACCGCCATCATTACATATTGGCCGGGCACCACTTCATCGTGGCTGGCGGCATAATCGGCGTCGAGATGGGCATTGCCCAGTTCGATCGTCAGCTTGCCCTGTCCGTTCATCGCGTCGCGGGCGTTGATGGCAAGGTTCAGCAGCGCGTTTTCGATCTGTGCCGGATCGATGAACGTGTTCCACAGGCCGCCGCCGACGACCGTTTCGATCTCCACGCCCTCACCGATCGCGCGGCGCAGCATGTCGTCCATGCCGCGCACAAGCCGCGTGACGTTCACCACCTTGGGTTCCAGCGCCTGGCGACGCCCAAAGGCGAGCAACTGGCTGGCCAGCTTGGCGCCTCGCGAGACGCCGGCCATGGCGTTGGCCACACGCTGCTCGGCGCGGTCGTTACCGGCGATATCCTTTGCCAGCAGTTGAAGGTTGCCGCTGACCACCTGAAGCAGATTGTTGAAATCATGCGCGACGCCGCCGGTCAGCTTGCCGATCGTCTCCATCTTCTGCGCCTGAACCAGCTTGGCTTCGGCGGTTCGGCGCTGCTCGATCTCGGCGATGACGCGCGCTTCGAGCGTCTCGTTCAACTGGCGTAACTGGGCCTCCGCCCGTTCGCGATGGCGCACTTGCGCGGCCAGATTGTCGGCCTGTTCCCTCAGCGTCGCTTCGGCCGCGCGCTGATGCGTGATGTCGGTATGGACGCCCACCCATTCGATGATCTCGCCACGATCGTCGAGCAGCGGCAGTCCGCGAATGGCAAAGCTGCGCCACACACCGTCATGGCGTCGCACCCGATGTTCGAACACGAACATACCCTTGGCCGCGACCGCCTGTTGCCACGCATCGATCGTTGGCTGCGCGTCGTCCGGGTGAACGGCCTCAGCCCAGCCATAGCCCTGATATTCCTCGAAGCTCTGGCCCGTCAGCGCCGACCATGCCGGCTGTTCGCCCAGCATTTGTCCGTCGGCGCTGTTGGTCCACAGCACGCCGTGCATCGCCTGCATCGCCGTGTCGAAGCGACGATTGCTGTGCGACAGGCGGTTCTCCATGGCCCTGCGGGCCGTGTTGTCGACGCAGGTGCACATGACGCCGCCGATCCGACCGTCCCGATCGTAAACCGGGGTGTAATACAGGTCGAAATAGATGGTTTCAGGGCCATCGCCCCGATCCAGAACCAGCGGCTCATTGCGGTAGGACGGGCGCTCGCCCTGCATCACCGCCTTTATAATCCTGCTGTTGAAATCCCAGATTTCCGGCCAGACCTGGGACACCGCACCGCCAAGGGCTGCCGGGTGCTTTGCCCCGGCTATGGCCATGTAGGCATCGTTGTAGATCATGATGTGGTCCGGCCCCCACATCAGGACCTTCGCCACGGGCGAATTGACGATATTGGCGACCGTCGCGCGCAACTCCATCGACCATTGGGCTACCGGCCCCATGGGATTGGCGGCCCAGTCCATCCCCCGCACGATACGCCCGCACTCTCCGCCATCGATCGGCCAGCCCGACAGGACGGGCGGCACGGCCTGTCCGTCGCGCAAGGCCCGCAGGCCGGCGCGAAACAGTTCGCTGGCATTGCCATATTCCCCGGCGGCAAGCTGTTGCTCGATAAAGGCGTCCCACTCAGGGGTCAGGGCTACGTTGCGGCTGTGGCGGCTGGACATAACCCGATCTCCGAAATTTCCGTCCGGGTGTCAACCATTGCCACCCTCCGTCGCTGCAGAAATATCTACAGATCGGTGGCAGGCGCTCAAAGGTCGCAGCTTGGCGGCAGCAAGCAACAACAAAACAGACCCGGCGACTGAACGGGTCGCCGGGTCATGTGTTCAGGCGTCTTTGGGAGCCACCTGATGTTCAATCGCGCAAACGCATCAACCCTTCTTCGGTTCCGGGGCGATCGTCACTTTTATTTCCTCACCGGATTGGCCGGGGAAATTATTGAACATGGCCTCCACCAGATTGGGGACCAGATAAGTCAGGCGGTTGGATAGCGACTGCGCCTTGGCCGTGCCTTCAAACAGGCGCTGGCCGTCCTGCGCACGCTCGATCTTCATCGTCAGCGCGCTGGTATAGACTGTGTAGCTGTCGACATCGTTGTAGCCAAAACCCGCGCCGAACAGGAACGGATCATAGAAGCCGGGATAATAACGGCGACCATACCAGCCACCGCCCCATCCGCCCCAAGCGTAGCCGCGCGGACCCCAGGGATCGGCAAAGCCCGTCGAGCGCACCTTTTCACGCCCATTGTCGACATTATAGGCAAGGCGCACCACAAGGTCTGCGCCCGCCGGCGACGCGGCGCGGCGATAGCCGTTCTGCTCCAGCCGCTGCGCGACCAGATTGGCATATTGGCTGAATTCGATGCCGCCCATCAGCGCGGGGTCGTCGGCCACCACCGCAAAGCTTTGTCCCTGCGCCGGCGGCAACTGCTGAAAGCGGGCGACGTCGGCGCGGAAATTGGTGGCGCAGGCCGAAAGTTCCAGCAGCGCGATCGCAGGCGCGGCCAGCTTCATGATGATCTGTTTCTTGCTCATAATTACCGTCCTGGCGACCCCCGGAGGGGGCTTGTCCACACCCCATGTGGGACGCAGACTTTCATAATGCAACTTAACGGCGATTGAACGGGGGTGTTCCGTGAAATTTCCGTAACCCGCCCCGGACAATGCGCCATGTCCGGCCGAGGCAAAGACCTGCGCGCGTCGGGCGTCGCACGCGGCTCTTTGCCTCTCTTGCGAAGACGGAGTGGAAGGGCCGGAGCCTTAGCGCATCAGGCCGAGGGCATCGTAAGCCCCCATCAGCGTTGGATGCGCAGCGGCGCTCGCCTTCTCCGCGCCCTTGGTCAGCAGCGCGTCGAGTTGCTGATCGTCGGCTTTCAGTTCCTCGAACCGCTGGCGGATGGGGCGCAGCGTCTCCACCAGCACTTCGCCCAGCGCCGGCTTGAACGCGCCAAAGCCCTGCCCCGAAAAGCTGGCGCAAACGGCGTCGGGCGTGCTTTCCGTCAGCGTGGCATAGATTCCCACGAGGTTATTTGCTTCTGGCCGGTCGGCAAGGTCCGCTGCCTCGCTCGGCAACGGCTCAGGATCGGTCTTGGCCTTGCGCACCTTCTGCATAATCATGTCGTCGTCGTCGGTCAGGTTGATGCGGCTCATGTCGGATGGATCGGATTTCGACATCTTTGCAGAACCATCACGCAAGCTCATGATCCGGGCCGATTCCTTGGGAATGATCGGATCGGGTATGGTGAACAGGTCCACGCCGAAATCGGTGTTGAACTTGACCGCGACGTCACGGGTCAGTTCCAGATGCTGTTTCTGGTCTTCGCCCACGGGAACGTGGGTCGCCTGATACAGCAGGACATCGGCCGCCTGCAGCACCGGATAGACGTAGAGGCCCACCGACGCGCCTTCGCGGTTCTTGCCCGCCTTGTCCTTGAACTGCGTCATGCGGTTCAGCCAGCCGATGCGCGCGGTGCCGTTCAGCAGCCATTGCAGTTCGGCATGAGCGGGAACGCGCGCCTGATTGAACAGGGTCGAACGGTCCGGGTCGATGCCCGCCGCGATCAGGGCGGCCGCCATTTCGCGGACGTTCTTCAGCCGCTGCTCGCGTCCCTCGTGCACGGTGATGGAGTGCATGTCGGCCAGGAAGAAGAAGCACTGGCTGCCTTCTTCCATCTCGTCCTGCATCCTTACCCAGTTGCGGATTGCGCCTAGATAATTGCCCAGGTGCAGATTGCCGGTTGGCTGGATGCCGGAAAGGACGCGCATTGGCTTACCCATCATGATTGTGCTTGTCACCAGTATCGGGGCTGGCGGCGGTGGAACGGCGAAGGCGCATCTGCGCCTTCAGGTCGGCGATCCGATAGGCGCCGGTCAGGAAACAGGCGACCGCATAGATGGCAATTCCCGCGCCGACAAGCACGGCCAGCGCCGCATAGCGTTCCAGCGCGCGACCGCCGAGCCAGGGATCGAGCACATGCTGAAACGCAAGCACCACGCCGCCCATCGCCAGTGCGGCGAGCGCCAGGCGGGGCAGGCGGCGCTTGAGCTGCCGGTCGGCGATGAAATGGCCGCGTGCGACCAGCGTGCGATACAGCATGGCGACGTTGACGGTGGACGAAAGGGCGGTGGCGAGCGGCGGGCCGACATGGCCCGCCAGCGGGATCAGGACCATGTTGCCGACAATGTTGATGCCGATGGAAATCATGGCGTAGCGCACCGGTGTTCTGGTGTCGCCGCGCGCATAATAGCCCGGCGTCAGCACTTTCACCAGGACATAGGAGGGCAGGCCGATGGAAAAGGCGGAAAGTGCCCAGCCGCACTTGCGCGCATCCTCGACCGTGAAGCGGCCATATTCGAACAGGCCGCGCACGATCGGTTCGGCCGCTGCAAGGAAAGCGACGGTTGCCGGGATCGTCAGGAACAGGGCCAGTTCGATGCCCCGGTTCTGGGTCTCCATAGCGAGCGCCTCGTCCCCGCGCGAAAGCAGGCGGGATATCGTCGGCAGCAATATGGTGCCAAGCCCGATACCGATCAGGCCAAGGGGCAACTGGTTCAGCCGGTCAGCATAATAGATGTAGGTGATGGACCCTGAAGCCAGCAGCCAGCCTGACAGGGCGGTGGAAATCATCAGGTTGATCTGCGCCGCGCCCGCACCTGCCGCCGCAGGCAGGATCAGTTTCAACAGTTCGCGAATATCGCCGTCCAGCCTTGGCATCCTCAGCCGCATCGAAACGCCGGCAGAGCGGCAGGCTATGATCAGCCAGATCAGCTGCAACGCGCCGCCCGCCGTCACCGACATCGCCTGGACCCGAGCCGTTTCATATTCGTTGGCGCCGTGGAAAAACCACAGGCCTGCGATCATCGCGACGTTGAGGAGGATAGGTGCGGCGGCGTTGACCCAGAAACGCTCCAGCGAATTGAGGATGCCGCCCAGCAGCGAGGCAAGGCTGATCAGCGCCAGATAGGGCAGGGTGATACGCGATAGCGTGACGGCAAAGGCGAATTGCGTCGCGCTTGGGCTTTGCCGCGAAAAGCCGCCCGACAGCGCAAAGGTGATCGGCCATGCCGCGATCAGCAGCACGGCGGTAAACAGTATCAGCACCGGCAGCAGCACCGCGAGCGCCCGCTGCGCGAAATCATATCCTGCCGCAATCCCGCCCTCGCCATGTGCCTTGCGGTTGAACATGGGGATGAAGGCGGCGGAAAAGGCGCCCTCGGCAAACAGGGCGCGAAACATGTTGGGCAGGCGGAAGGCGACGTTGAAGGCGTCCGACGCGAAGCCCACGCCGACATAGCGCGCGGCCAGCGTGTCGCGGACCAGCGCCAGGATGCGGCTGGCCAGCGTCAACCCGCCAACCGAACCCAGCGCCTTTACCAGTTTCATGGAGCGTCGCTTCCTTCCGCTCTGCCCATCATCTTGAGGGGATCAGGCGTTGCCGATCACGCCGTCGCCCTGTGCCTGGGCTGCTGCCTGCTGCAGGTAAAGGCCGTTGAAGTCGATGGGGTCGATCAGCAGCGGCGGGAAACCGCCGTCGCGCACGGCGTCAGCCAGCACGCGGCGGGCAAAGGGGAATACCAGGCGCGGCGCTTCGGCCAGCAGGAAGCCCTGAACCTGATCTTCCGGTACGTTGCGCATGCCGAACAGCGCGCCATAAGCAAGCTCAACGGCAAAGGCGGTGCCTTCGGCAGCCTTGGCCGTGACATCGATCTTCAGCACGACTTCATGCACGTCCTCGCCCAGCTGGCTTGCGCCAATGTTGAACTGGATGTCGATCTGCGGCTGGCCGGTCCACTGATATACGGCCGGCGCATTCGGATTTTCGAACGACATGTCCTTGATATACTGAGAAATCAGGCCAATCGCCGGGGTGGTGTCTTCGCCATTGGGCTGCGGATCGTGCGGCTGCGTCGCCATGAGGTCTGGAACTCCATCAAAGAAAGTCGAGGATTGAAATGAGGAACGGGACCTGACCGGCCCGGAAGCATGCTTCCATACCGGCTGCCGCCGAATGTGACGGCGCGCTTAGCAGGGGGCGCGGGGCAGGGCAACGGGGAAGGGGGGCGCTTGACCGGGAGCCGAGGTCGGATGGACAACGGTGTCGGACGACCGGGCGTTCATGATATCCGACAATCGTTACGCCTTCGGGAACTTCCGGGGCGCTTGGTATTTGAAAGATGCGCGGAACATGCCTATGTTGCCGTTCATCTGATCTTCAAACTTTGGAAGGCATAAGCGCGCCGTGTCCGTCATCGTCATCCTCGCCATGGTCTCGGTATTCCTTGCGCTGCGCCTCTATTCGGTGCTCGGCAAGCGTACGGGGCACGAGCAGCAGCCGGCAGCGCCCAAGCCCGACGAACGGTCGGGTATTCCGGTGCTTACGCCAAAGCCGATCGAGCAAGCTTATGCCGATACGCCGCGTATCGCCGATGGGCTGATCACGCCAGGCGCGGAAAACGGTATGCGGGCGATTGTCGCTACCGATCGCTCATTCGACGTTCCGCGCTTTGTCGATGGCGCGCGTTCGGCCTATCGCATGATTTTGGAAGCCTTCTGGCGCGGTGACCGCGACGAACTGGCATGGTTGTGTGATGCCGACACGCTGGCTGCGTTTGGCGAAGCCATCGATCAGCGCGAAGCCGAGGGGCATGTCCTGGACAATCGCCTCGTCCGGATCGAACGTGCGCAGATCGTCAGCGCGTCGCTTACCGGCCGCATTGCGCGCATCCAGCTGCGTTTCGAAGCTGACATCGCGGCGATCACCCGTGACAAGGATGGCAATGTCATCGCCGGTTCGATGACCGACGCGGTGGCAACCAACGACCTGTGGACCTTCAGCCGCGACCTGCGGAGCCAAGATCCCAACTGGAAGCTCGACGAAACCGACGAGGCCGCCTGATGCGGCTGCGTGGTGGTGCGGCGCTGCTGCTGGCGGCGCTGCTTTCGGCGTGCGCTGGCGGCGTCATCCCTCCCGGCGCCAATTCCGGTCCGCCGCCTCGTCGATCCGAGCCGGCTCCGACATCGGGTGGTGCCGCCGCACGGCCCGTCCCGGCAACGCCGCGTCCTGCATTGCCGGCCTCCCCCGTGCCGCCAGACGCTACCAATGCGGCTGGATCGGGTGTTCAGCCAGGCCCAGCGCTCACCAGTCTCGAAATCCCGGCCGATCAGTCGCGCCGTGCGCTTGAGGCATTTCGCAAGTCCTGTCCTTCCCTTGTGAAGCGGACCGATCAGGCGGGCCTCACCACTGGATCGGACTGGCAACAGGCGTGCAGCGCCGCCGCCAGCTGGCCAGCGGCGACCGCCACCGAGTTTTTCGTGCGTTATTTCGAAGCGGTGCAGATCGGCACCGGCGCGGCCTTCGCCACCGGCTATTACGAGCCGGAAATCGCCGGTTCCCGCACCCACCTGACTGGCTATGACGTCCCGGTCTATGGTCGCCCACGCGACCTGATCGAGGTCGATCTGGGCCTGTTTTCCGACGACCTCAAGGGCAAGAAGATCCGCGGCCAGGTGTCGCAGCAGAGCTTCGTCCCCTATGAGGATCGCGCCCAGATCGTCGACGGCGCGCTCGACTCTCGTGCGCCGGTCATCGCCTGGGCCAAGGATGAGGTCGAATTCTTCTTCCTGCAAATTCAGGGTAGCGGCCGCTTGGTCCAACCTGACGGCACGGTGATGCGCATCGGTTACGATACCCAGAATGGCCGCGATTACACCGGGATCGGCAAGCTGATGAAAGATCGCGGCCTGATCCAGGCGGGGTCGATGCAGGACATCATGCAATATCTGCGCAGCCACCCGGCGGAGGGCCGCGCGATCATGAATGAGAACAAGAGTTTCGTGTTCTTTCGCGAACTGACCGGCCCCGGACCGCTGGGAGCGATGGGTATCGCCCTGACCCCCGGCGGCAGCGTGGCGGCCGATCCCAAATTCATTCCGTTGGGCGCTCCGGTACTGCTGTCGATGGACCGGGCCGAGCCGAATGGCATCTGGATCGCGCAGGACACAGGCGGCGCGATCAAGGGCGCGAACCGTGTCGACACTTTCTGGGGCGCGGGACAGAATGCGCGCGCCGTGGCGGGCGGCATGTCGGCGCGGGGCAGCGCCTTGCTGCTTGTGCCTATCGGCACCTACGCCCGGCTGGCGAGCGCGAATGGCTGGCCGCTGCCGGCCAGCCGCTGAAGAAGGGCCGCGGGGGTGAGCCGGCGGCGGGGGGACCGGCCGCTTGACCCACATGAGCAGGCCGCCTGGGATGCTGTGGCCCGCACGGTGAAGCCGATCAGGAAGCCACGCATTGCCGCGTCGCCGGCAAAAGAGGCCGTGCAACGAGCAGCATCGGCTCCCCCACGGTCCGTCCCGCACATGGCTCCGCTCGACGCCGCCGCTATCAAGCCGGGACTTTTGTTAACCAGAGGACGCTTTCAGCCCGCGCCCACGCCTTCCGCTGCGGACGCAAACCGTGACCGGCTTGATGGCGGGTGGGATCGACGTATTTCCTCCGGCACGCTCATTCCCGATGCCACGATCGACTTGCATGGCCACACCTTGTCCACGGCCCATGCACGGCTGATGCGCGCCATCGAGCAGGCGCTGGCGCAGGATGCGCGCGTGCTTCTTGTCATTGCCGGAAAAGCCCGCGAACATAATGCGTTGATGGGTGACCGCCCGCGTGGGGCGATCCGCGCACAACTGCGCCACTGGCTGGATGCCAGTCCGCTTGCCAATCGGATCGCAGCGGTTCGGGGCGCTCATCCGCGTCATGGCGGCGCAGGCGCTCTCTACATCATATTGCGTCGCAGCAAAAATGCATAGGCGCGTAAATTATTTGTAAATTTAACCATTTACGCTGATCTTTTCTTAACCAATGGGATTCATATCTCCCCCTGTTGCTTCGTAGCCCTTTCTGGCGCGGCGCGATCGAGAGACTAGGGGGACCATGGACGGCGTCTCACTCAAAAGTCGGGCAATCGCTTTCGCGGTCAGTGCGGGTGCAGTGGTGTTGATCCTCTCCCTGCTTAACACGGCTGGCGATATCGGCGATCCCGCCAGCATTGCGCGCAGCCTGATCGGCGCGTTGCTGTGCGCGGCCCTCTGTTGGGCCTGCGCGCAGCGCGCCTTGGCGGGCGTCGCCGCTTCGGTGGATGCTGCGACCGAGCGTTTGCTGGCCGCCGCGCATGGCGACCTTTCGCAGCCCGTTCCCGCCGATGTGCGAAGGGACCTGCCCGACCTGTCGATTGCGATGACCAGCCTGTTCAGTCAGGTGCGCACGAACCTGGACAATGTGCAGATGCTGGCGCTGTTCGACCCGGTGACGCAGCTTGCGAACCGCACGAATTTCTGCCGCGAAGTGGAGCGGCATCTGGTGGAGCGCGATAGCGGCTGCGATGCGGCGCTGTTCTTCATCGACCTCGACGGGTTCAAGAACGTCAATGATACGCTCGGCCACGCCGCCGGAGACATGTTGCTTGCCCGCGTCGCAGGGCGTCTGCGCGAAGTCGTGATGACGCAGATCGCGGCGGGCAATGGCGATGCGGTGATCGGCCGCCTTTCCGGCGACGAGTTCACCTTGTTCTTTCCCACGCTCCCCAGCCGCATGGCAGCGCGGCGTGTGGCCCGCGCCGTGCAATATGCGCTGGGCGAGCCGTTCGACATTGCCGGGCAGCAGGTTCAGATCGGTGCGTCCATCGGCGTTGCCTTCCATCCCGATCATGGCGAGGGGCTTTCCGCGCTGCTGCGTTCGGCCGACATCGCCATGTACCATGCCAAGGATGGCGGGCGGGGACGGGTGGAGTATTTCTCCGCCGCGATGGCCGATGCGCTGGCGGACCGGGCGGAGCTGGAGAGCCAGCTGCGTATCGCCATCCAGCGTGAGGAGTTCCGTCTGGAGTTTCAGCCCCAGATCGACATCACCAATGGAGAGGTGGTGGCTGCCGAAGCGCTGGTGCGCTGGGAACATCCCGAACGCGATCTTGTCCTGCCGGCCAGCTTCGTTCCGCTGGCGGAGGAAACGGGTGTGATCGTCGAACTCGGCGCTTGGGTCATGGATCGCGCCTGTGCTACCGCGGCGCGCTGGGCGCGGCAGGGCATAGGGCAGCGGGTAGCCATCAACATTTCCACCCGAGAGCTGGTTCAGGTCGACTTTTTCCAGCGCCTTCGCGCCACCATGGAGCGCCACGGCACGCCGCCAGACCGGATCGAGGTAGAAATCACCGAGACGCTCGCCATGGACATGAGCGAACGGGTCATTGCCGAAATAGTCGAGTTGCGCGCATGGGGCACGCATATCGTGATCGACGATTTCGGCACCGGCTATTCCAACTTCGCCCGGCTGAAGGACTTGCCGGTCGACCGTGTGAAGGTCGACCGCAGCCTGGTGCGCGACATCTGTTCCAGTGCCGAAGCGCGGACGATCTGCGGCGCGGTGATCGGCCTCATCCACAGCCTGGGCAAGGATGTGGTGGTGGAGGGCGTGGAAAGCGCCGATCAGCTCAACCTGCTGCGCATCATGGGCTGTACCCTGTTTCAGGGTTACTATTTCGCCAAGCCGGCCAACGAAGCCGACTATCTCGACAATTTCGGTCCTGCCGCCCGTGTCGCGCAGGCTGGTTGAGAGCGCTTAGCTCGCCTTCAGCGCGCGCGAGAGAATGTCGCGATAGATCGCGCTCAGCGTTTCCAGATCGGCGATTGCAACCGCTTCGTCCAGCTTGTGCATGGTCGCGTTGCAAAGGCCGAATTCCACAACTGGGCATAGTTTAGCGAGAAAGCGTGCGTCGGACGTGCCGCCGCTGGTGGACAGTTCCGGTCGAATGCCCGCATGCGCCTCGATCGCGTCGCAGATCATCGCGGAAAAATCTCCCGGTTCGGTCAGGAAAGGTTCGCCGCTTATCTTGGCTTCCAGCGTGCCGCCGCCCTGTCCCACGATAGCGCGGATATGCTCGACCAGTGACAGGCCACTATGCTGGTCGTTGAACCGGATCGAAAGCCGCGCCTGCGCCTGCGCCGGGATAACGTTGGTCGCCCGGTTCCCGACCGAAATGTCGGTGATTTCGATGTTGCTCGGCTGAAACCAGTCCGTACCCTCATCCAGCACGATGGCGTCGATCAGCGTCAGTATCTGCAACAGGCGCGGGATGGGATTGTCGGCCAGATGCGGATAGGCGACATGCCCCTGCACCCCGGCGACGGTGATCCACATGTTGACCGACCCCCGCCGGCCGATCTTCGCCATGTCGCCCAGGCGGTGAACCGATGTCGGCTCGCCCACCAGGCACAGGTCGGGCCGGACGCCGCGTGCCGCCATGCGCTCCATCAGCGCCAGCGTGCCGAAAACCGCCGGCCCTTCCTCGTCGCCTGTGATCAGCAGGCTGACCGTGCCGGGCAAGTCAACCTCATCGTGGAGCATGTCCTCTACGGCCGCCACGAAGGCCGCGATGCTGCCCTTCATGTCGACTGCGCCGCGACCATATAGCAGGTCGCCGCGAATTTCCGGTACGAAGGGATCGCTGCTCCATCCCTCGCCCGGCGGCACCACGTCCAGATGCCCGGCGAAGGCGAAGTGCCGGCCCGTGCCGTGGCGAACGGCCAGCAGGTTTTCGACCGGGCCGTCGGGTGCTTCGCCCTCGATGAAGCGCTCCACAACGAAACCCAGCGGCTTCAGCATCGCTTCCAGTTCATCGAACACCGCGCCTGTGGCTGGGGTGATCGAGCGGCAGGCAATCAACCGGCGTGCAAGGTCGAGGGCGGAGGAGTGGGCCGTGCTGCTCATGCCCGGACGCCTAGCGCGCGATCGCGCCCTTGCCTAGCGTCCGTGCGCGCCACTCAGGTCGCCTGGGCGGGCAGCTCGAATTTTTCGATCACCCAGTCCTCTTCCTGCGCGGCGGCGATCCAGTCCTGCATGAAAGGATGTTCGACCACGGCCTTCATATAGGCGGCGGCAAAGCGCGCGACGGGCAATTGATAGGTGATGAAGCGCGTGACCACCGGCGCGAACATGATGTCCGCCGCGCCGAAATCGCCGAACAGGAATTCGCCGCTTCGCCCGTAACGTGCGCGCGCCTGCGCCCATAGCTCCATGATCCGCGCAATGTCCGCAACCACGGCTTCGCTCGGCGGGCTGGCCTGATAGATCTGGCGGATGTTCATGCTGTGCTCGCGGCGCAGGGCCGAAAAGCTGGAGTGCATTTCCGCCGCCATCGACCGCGCCATGGCGCGCGCCGCCGGATCGGCGGGCCAGAATTTGTCGCCACCCGACGCTTCGTTCAGATATTCGACGATCGCCAGGCTGTCCCAGACCACGATGTCGCCGTCCCACAGGATCGGCACCTTGCCCGATGATGGCGCAAATTCATCGCCCTCTCGCCTGCGGTCCCAGTCCTGATCGTAGAGGGGGACGACATTTTCCTCGAACGGAAGGCCCGATTGTCGCACCGCAAGCCAGCCGCGCAGCGACCAGCTGGAATAAGCCTTGTTACCGATGAAGAGCTTTATCATGGATAAACCTCATAGGGGTGAGGGCCGCAACGCTCAATCCGCTTTGCGCGGCGCTTGCTCTTCGCGCAGGAAACGGCGCGACAGGCCGTGGTACAGCTTTTCGCGGCACAGCCGCTGCGACGCCCAGTCGGCGGTCAGCGACGCGCAGAGCAGGGGAAGCATGAAGCCGCGGCTGCCCGTCGTCTCGGCAATGATGATGACGGCGGTGAGCGGCGCGCGCACCACGCCGGTGAAATAGCCCACCATGCCCAGCAGGACGACCGCGCCCGCCTGATTCTGCGGAAAGAACCAAGCGAGCAGATTGCCGATGCCTGCGCCGGTCGCCAATGACGGCGCGAAAATGCCCCCGGGCACGCCTGAAAGAGCCGTGGCGAGCGTCGAGGCGAACTTGGCCGGACCGAACCACAACGGCCCGCCTTCGCCCTGCAGCATGTTCTCGCGCGGGGGCATAGCTGGTGCCCCAACTGTTCCCCGTGGCAACGCCGATCGCCGCGATCACCAGGCCGCAGAGCATCGCGGCCAGCAGCGGCTTGGCACGCATTTCTCGGACCAGCAGGTTGTTTGAATGCGTGAACCCCAGCAGCAACCGGGAAAACAGGCCGCCTGACAATCCCCCGGCAACGCCCGCCATCACCGCGACCAGCACGGCGCTGCCCAGCGGCAGTTGCGCGCTCATCACGCCGAAATAGGTGTAATTTCCGGCCAGGCTCAGGCTGACCATGCCCGATATGATCACGGCGGTGATGACGAGCAGCGTGGCGCGCTGTTCATAGGCGCTCGCCAACTCCTCAATGGCAAACGCGATGCCGGCGAGCGGCGTGTTGAACGCGGCGGCGACACCGGCCGCTCCACCTGCGATCATCACCGAAGGGCTATAGCGGACCTTCATCACCCGGTGCGTCCATTCCATGATCGCGGCAGAAATCTGAACCGTCGGCCCTTCGCGCCCCACCGATCCGCCGGCCAGCAGCGCGGCGATGGTCAGCGCCATCTTCATGACCGCCATGCGCAGTTCGACCAGGCGGCGGGCCAGACCCTCTTTCGCCTCGATTGCCGCTATCACCTGCGGGATGCCCGATCCGGCTGCCAGCGGGGCATGGCGGCGTGTGATCCAGACGATCAGCATTAGGCCAAGCGGCGTGATGAGCAGCGGCGCCAGTGGCGCGCGCGCGACCATGCGCACAAATGCCTCGCTGGCCACATCGGCTGCCTTCGCGAACAGAAGGGCGACGACGCCGACCGTCACCGCACCGCCCAGCAACGCCACGCGGCGACGGAACCGAAGCGACCCCGGCCCGGCCAGCCGCAGCAGCGCGCGGGCACGGCGCGCGGTCCGGCTTTTCATCGCACTCTGGCCGATCATGGGGTAACCGGCGCAATGCGTTCGGCGCAGGCACTGCGGAGATGAACTCTGACGGGCATGTGCCCCTCTTCAATCCAGCCGGGTGCCAATGTCAAACCATCCTGGGTTGATATGGCGTAAATCCTGTCGATGGACCAGCACTGTCGCGAGCGGGCTGTCGAACCCGGTGAACGGCAGGAAGCGCAGCCCGCCCATGTTGAGATGGGCGAGCGAAGCAGGTGCCAGCACCACCCCCTCCTGCGCGGCGGTAAGGGCGGCAGCGGTCACGAAATCGTCGGTGCGTATAATGGGCGGCATCGCAAAGCCGCCGGCCGCGCATAGCTGTTCCAGACTGTCGATCAGGCCGACCTTCTCGTGAAACTGCGGCAGGATGAACCGCTCGCCCGCCAATGCGTCCGGCGCGACAGAGGCTTCGGCCGCGAGCCGATGGCGGGTTGAAACGCATAGAAGCAGCGGCTCTGTGCGGATGGTTTGGGCACGACAATCGGCCGGATAGGATGGGCGCGCCCGCATCAGGCCGATGTCCAGCGTGCCCGCCTCCAGTCCCGCCAGCTGCGCCGGGGTCTCCATCAGGCGCGGACACAGTTGCAGATCGGCGGAAATGGCGCGCAGATGCGTGAGCAGCGCGGTCAGCGCCCCACTCATCGCCGCCGAAAAGATATAGCCGATGTTGACGGGGCCGCTCAAACCGCGCGCAAGCTTGTGTCCGAACCGCTCCGCCCGCTCCATCTGCGTCAGTGTGGCCTGCGCTTCGGGCAGGAAAATTTCTCCGGCCCGGGTCAGGCGTATGTCGCTTTTCTGGGAACGGTCGATCAACCTGGTGCCCAACTGATCTTCCAGACGCAGAAGGCGCTTGCTGATGACCGACTGGACGATGCCCATACTATCGGCGGCGCGCGAAAAGCTGCGTTGCTCCGCGATCGCCAGAAAGGCGGCCAGTCCGTCTCCGTCCAACATGATTATTCCGTATTGCGATCATATGTGCAGAAAATCAATATTGCTGCGATTATCATGGCGCGGCATGCCGTCGCCAAGGGAGATTTTGATATGGGCAATGTCGCACGCTTTTCCTGGGACGATCCTTTCCTGCTCGGCGAGCAGCTGACTGATGAAGAGCGGATGGTCCGCGACGCCGCGCACGCCTTTGCCCAGGAGCAGTTGCAACCCCGGGTTATCGAAGCGTTCCGGGAAGAAGTCAGCGCCCCGGAACTGTTTCCGGCGATGGGTCAGGCGGGCCTGCTCGGCGTCACACTGCCCGAACAATATGGCGGCGCGGGCGCAAGCTACATCGCCTATGGCCTGGTCGCACGAGAGATCGAGCGGGTGGACTCGGGCTATCGCTCGATGGCGTCGGTTCAGTCCAGTCTCGTCATTTACCCCATTTATGCTTATGGTTCGGAAGAGCAGCGTCAGCGCTTCCTGCCCGGGCTTGCCTCCGGCCAGTTGATCGGCTGCTTCGGCCTGACCGAACCTGACGCCGGTTCCGATCCCGGTTCCATGCGCACGGTCGCGCGTGCCGATGGTGACGGCTTTGTCCTGAACGGAACAAAGACCTGGATCAGCAACGCGCCGTTCGCCGACGTCTTCGTCGTGTGGGCCAAGTCGGAGGCGCATGGCGGCAAGATTCGCGGCTTCGTCCTCGAAAAGGGCGCAAAGGGACTGTCCGCGCCGAAGATCGAGGGCAAGCTGTCGCTGCGCGCTTCCACCACGGGCATGATCGTGCTGGACGATGTGCGGGTGGGGGCCGACGCGCTGCTGCCCAATGTCGAGGGTCTGAAAGGGCCGTTCGGTTGCCTCAACCGCGCGCGCTACGGCATCAGCTGGGGTGCGCTGGGTGCAGCGGAATTCTGCTTCCAAGCGGCGCGGCAATATGGCCTGGACCGCAAGCAGTTCGGCCGCCCGCTTGCCGCAACCCAGCTTTATCAGAAGAAGCTGGCCGACATGATGTGCGACATCGCCTTCGGGCTTCAGGCGTCGCTGCGCGTCGGGCGGCTGATGGATGAAGGGCGGTTCGCGCCGGAAATGGTGTCGATGGTGAAGCGCAACAATGTCGGCAAGGCGCTCGACATCGCGCGCATGGCCCGGGACATGCACGGCGGAAACGGCATTTCGGAGGAATATCAGGTCATCCGCCACATGATGAACCTGGAAACCGTCAATACTTATGAAGGCGCGCATGACGTGCATGCGCTGATCCTGGGGCGTGCGATCACCGATATCGCCGCATTCTGATGGGCGCGCCGCTGGAAGGGCTGAAAGTCGTCGAGCTGGCGCGGATTCTGGCCGGTCCCTGGGCCGGGCAGATCCTTGCCGATCTGGGCGCCGATGTTCTGAAGCTCGAAAGCCCGGATGGCGACGACACCCGGCGCTGGGGCCCGCCCTTCATCGATCGCGGGGATGGCGAGCAGGACGCCGCCTATTTCCACGCCACCAACCGCTGCAAACGCAGCGAGGCGGCGGATTTCACGACGCCGCAGGGTCAGGCGCGCGGTCCGCAAGCGTTCGTCGCCGAGGGCCGGATGTCGAGATCGTACTTCGTAGCGCGTCGGCGGCCTTGGCCAACATGGGCTGTATCGGGGCCAGCCCCGCCGTCCAACCCCGCCTCGCCCAGCTGCTCGACCGCCTGGCCTGGTCAGGACGAACCCTGGTGCCACCCGCCCCGGCTATGACTTCATCGTTCAGGGTATGGGCGGGATCATGGATCTGACTGGTGAGCCTGACGGCGCGCCGCAGAAAACGGGTGTGGCCTATGCCGATATCCTGACCGGGCTTTACGCGACCATCGGCATACAGGCCGCATTGGCGGAACGGGCGCGCAGCGGCCTGGGCCAGCATATCGACATGGCCTTGTTCGACGTCATGGTGGGAACGCTTGCCAATCAGGCGATGAATTATCTGGTGTCGGGGGCGTCCCCGACGCGCATGGGCAACGCCCATCCCAATATCGTTCCCTATGCTGCCTTTCCCACACAGGACGACTGGTTCATTCTGGCGGTCGGCAATGACGCGCAATTTGCGCGCTTTTGCGAGGTTGTGGGGATCGTGCCCGACCCGGATTTCGGCACCAACGCCGGCCGACTGGCCCGCCGCGACGAGCTGGAGGCGATGGTGCACGCCGCGACAAGCCGGTGGCCGCGCGCCGACCTGCTCGCCGCGCTGGAGCAGGCGAATGTGCCGGCGGGACCGATCAACAGCGTGGGACAGGCGTTCGCCGATCCGCAGATCGTCCATCGCAGCGTAATCTGGCCATGGATGATGGGGCAGGGGGCGTCATTCCCGGGGTGCACGTTGCCCATCCGGTTTTCGCGGTCACAGCTCGTCGATCCGACCCCGGCGCCCAGAAAACCGCGTTAGATCCTCGCAAGGACGGCTGACAGGCTTCCTTCAGTGTGTCCAGTCGAGGCTCAGGCTCTCAAACCGCCAGCGCGTGGGCGCATCGGCTGTGGCCGGGGCTTTGTCGCGCCGCAACCGGGCCACGCCCTCGATTCTTACCGGGCGGCCATCGCGCTCGGTCGACGTGATCGTGACCGGCGCGCGATATTCGCTCGCGTCCGGCGCTTCCGTCATAGTGCCGGAGGGGACGGCGACGGTGATCTTCCCCAAACCCGCGAAAATCGCGGCGAACGCTCTGCTGTCCCATTTCCGCTGATCCGCCGGGCTCAGCAATGCGCGCGCCGCCTCGAACTGCTTTTCTTCAATTGCGCGGGCGAAGGACAGCAGGATGTTGCGCGCGCCTGTTTCCGTCCGCTCGGCTTGCGGCGTCAGTTCCGGCGGGGCGAAGCGGGCGGCATTTTCCGCATTATCCGGCACCTGTTTTGTGATGAGTGCCTTAATTGCCACGTATCGATGGCGCTTGCCCGCCATTCGGGCTGGGTGGCGAGGCGGGGTCGCAGGCCGCAATCGCCAGCAGGGGCGAAAGGGCAATGCCGCGGAACAGGATATTCATGGAGGGAGAACCCCTTGCGCGGCCTCAGCGTTCCTCCAACTCGATACGATACGTGGCGCTCCTGGGTCAGGATGAGGTTTCCAGTTGCGATGATGGTGCGCATGAGGCGGCGCATTCCGCCATGATCCACGTCCGAAAATGCCGCATCGCGTCCCCCTCCGCCCGCGATAGCAGGCGTGTCAGCCAGTATCGCCCGGCATCGATCGTCTGCGGGAAAGGCTGGACAAGCTGCTCGGCGGCCAGTTCACGCCCGAACATGGGAAGCGGGACCAAGGCGACGCCTAGGCCGCCTGCCGCCGCACCCGCCATCAGGGCGGAACTGTCGAATATGGGACCGCGCAGCATGGGCGGGGGCAGGCCGGTGGCGGCGAACCACCGCACCCACTCGTCGGCGCGATAGGATCGCAGCAGATTCTCTCCGGCAAGGTCGCCCGGCACTTTCAATCGCCGGGCGATGTGGGGCGCGCATACCGGCGACATCGGCGCCTCCATCAGGGGGGTGGCCTGGGTTCCGTGCCACGCGCCGTCGCCAAAGCGGATCGCAAAATCCAGTGCTTCGGCCGCCATGTCGACCCGGTTGTTGTTGGTGGAAATGCGCAGGTCGATGGCGGGGTGGGCACGGGCAAAAGCGTCCAGTCGGCCCAGTAGCCAGCCGGTCGCGAAGGTTCCCACGACACCGACCTTCAGCACCTCGCGAAAGCGCCCGTCGGCATAACGGTCCAGCGTTGCAGCGATCCGGTCGAACGTGTCGGCCAGAACGGGGACGAGCGCGTGGCCCTCGTCCGTCAGGGCCAATCCCCGCGGCAGCCGATGAAACAGGCGCGTGCCCAGCCGCCGTTCCAGTTGCGCGACCTGATGGCTGACCGCGCCCTGGCTGACGCACAACTCGATCGCGGCACGGGTGAAGTTCAAATGCCGGGCGGATGCTTCGAAGGCGCGAAGGGCGTTCAGGGGGAGTTGGGCGCGATCCATCCCAAAGCCATCAATTATTCTCATGGCTTTGTCGAGAAATGATGCTTTGTCGCGGGGACATCCCACCGGCATCCTTCGAATGGAAGGGAGATGAGGATGATGAAGTTCATTACGGGCCTTGCGACACTCGCCGGGCTGCCCCTGCTGGCTATTCCCATGATTGCGGCGACACGTGCGCCAGCAGGGCACGGCGCGCAAGCGGTATCGTCACAGAGCGGGGATGATCCGCTCACAAGGCCGATGGCGCTGGATCGCGCGCCAGAGTGGCTGGCCCCAAGGCCGCCAGAGAAGCTGTTCGGCAATAGCTATCTTGTGGGCTTTGGTGGATTGAGTGTCGCGCTGATCGATAGCGGGGCTGGTCTTGTCCTGATCGACGGGGCCTTGCCGCAGGCGGCACCGACGATACTGGGCCATGTGAGGCAGCTTGGCTTCGACCCCCGGCACATCAAATTCATCCTTAGCACCGAACCGCATTACGACCATGCCGGTGGGCTGGCCGCCCTGGCGCGGGACACCGGCGCGACGGTCATCGCCAGCGCGCGCGGTGCGGAGGGTCTGCGCGCGGGCGCGATGGCGCTGGACGATCCTCAGCATGGCTATGGCGGCACATGGCCGCGTGTCGGCCACGTGCGTATCGCGCGGGATGGGGAAGTGATCAGGATCGGCAATGTCGCGATCACGGCACATGCCACGCCCGGTCACACCATGGGCAGCATGAGCTGGTCCTGGCGCTCCTGCGAGGGGCGGGCATGCAAGACGATCATGTTCGCCTCCAGCCTCAACCCGGTTTCGGCGGACAACTATCGCTATCGGGCGGCATCCAGCGCCCCCATCCTGCGGGGATTTGCCCTGAGCCAGCGTCGAATGGGGCAGCTGCCGTGCGACATTCTGGTCGCCGCTCATCCCGACAATGCGGGCGAGGGACGATATAATGACCGCCCCGGCGCCTGCCGCGCTTACGCCGAGCGGTCGAGGCGGCTGCTGAACAAGCGACTGGCGCGGGAGCAGCAGCCGGCGAAGGAATAGCGCCGCCGGTTCAGTGGGGCGTGTCGAACAGGTTTACCGGCTGCGCCGTCAGGATATAGCGAACAACCGCCATCCAGTGCCGATGGCCAGCCATATCGCTGCTCGACAGCGCGCTGTCGGCGCGTCGTGCCGCCGCGAACCAGGCGGTGTCGCCATGTTCGACAAGCAGTATATTGCCGTCGGCGGCGACCAGTGTCTGCGCATTTTTTCCGGGGCCACGACGACTCCAGGGACGAGGACGGCTAAAGCCTGCGGGTTTGAGTGCCGGCATGGTTCAGCAGCCTCCATGGAGCAAAGGCCGGGGCAGGCGCAGGGTAGCGGGCCGGTGGCGCGCGCGGGAATTCCGGGGTGCGCAAGGCATGCGCATCCCCTTCGCGCCGGCGGGCCGGCACGTCAGCATCGGGTTCATCGAGAAAGTCCTTAGAAAAGCTCAGCGCGCCAAAGCGAGCGAATGGTCATATTTTCGGTCGAGATAGATGCCCAGGGCGATCACGATCAGTGTCGGGACGGCCCAGACCGTTATCATTGCGTAATGGAATTGGGTGCGGAACGTGGGCGCGATCAATATCGCTATTTGCGCGCCCACGCTGTTCAACTGAAACGCGGCCAGAATGATCGGCCATTTGCGACGACTGGATATCGCTACCCCGATTTTCAGGAACAGCGACAGGCAGTCGATGACAAAGGCTCCCGCGCGATAATCCGGCCGGGTCGGTGCCAGGTGCCACCAGGCCCAGGTGGCGGCGAACAGGATCGCGATGATCCCGATCGTCGCACGCCCGGCCCGGCCACCAAAGAGCACGGCATAGATCGCGGTGGCGGCAAGGCCCATGGTATAGAAATAGGCGATGTTCACGGCGTCTATCGTAGCTCTAAGGAATGGGTATCCGGCAACTGGTTCTGATCAGGCGACCGCTGCGAGCGTGACCACCTGCGACGTTGCCACCACGCCGGGGGGCGGGCAGCCCTCCTTTGCCTGCTTGGAACGCAGGCGGATGACATGCGCACGGCGATGTGCCTTCAACAGCTTCTGCCGGGTCTCCACCATATTGTCGAGGCAAGCGGAAAAGTCGCTGAACAGCAACTGGCCGGTTTCCGGCTCCAGGCCGATCATGTCAGCGGTTTCAACCATGTCGGAGGTCAGGCGCAGGGTCTGAACCAGCGCGGCGTCGAGCTTGCGATAAGCGCCAAACACCTGACCGGTCAGATCATGAAATTGTTCCCGGGAGAGCGGCAGTTCAGCTTTGGTCCGGGGCAGTTCGCTTTCGATTTGATGTGCCATCGAATGTCTCCTTCGCGCAGCGGGTTTCGCGGCGCGCCCTGTTTGCGATACCTAGGAAAGGTCCGGCTCAAGCCTCTGGAGGATCTCCGCCTGGCTGAGCGACAACTCAGCGAAAGAGATAGTTCAGCCAGTAGCCGGTGGCGACGATCACGGCCAAGGCGCCGGTCGTCACAAGGGCCGTCCGTGCGACGGCAACCAGAACTTGCAGCGAATTCAGGTCATGGCGTGGTCCCCCAATGGCGTCACCGATGCGGCCCAGTGCCCGGTGAAGCGGCTGTCGGTCGCTGGCCATTTGGCTTGCTTCCGATAGCTCCAGATTGGGAGATTTCTGCGGCCCGGCAAGGTCTGCCGGTTTGAATTCAAATTGCCTGAACGCGGATTGATCGTCGTCTTCCAGCAAAATCCGCGCAGCTTCGCGCCGGTTGGCAGCGCCCAGCTGAGCCGTCGCGCGGCTCAGATACTGGTCCACCGTCATCGGCGTCAGGCCAACCTCGATCGCGATTTCCTTCGATGTGCGATTCGCGGCGACAAGACGCAGGCAGCGCTTCTGCATGTCCGTCAGTTGGGCGGTTCTGTCGCTCACGCTGGTCCCGTACAAATTGCTGACCGGCTTTCGATCACTACTTCCCGCTTCATAGCGATTTTGCCCGTACAGGCATGCGAAATTTGAAAATAACGGGCCAAATTGGAACAATCGAGAATAATTCTCGCACCACACGGCAAGCTCAGGACCGTGCAGTCCTTCCTGGCAGTCAGCCAGCCTGCGGGCTAGTACGTGCCGTAATAGCTGGCATACCATCGCGCGAAATGCGTCAGCCCCTGTTCCAGCGGAATCTTGGGCGCATAGCCGGTCAGGGCGTGCAGCTTCGACACGTCGGCGAAGGTGGCGGTGACATCGCCCGGCTGCATCGGGCGCATGATCTTGTGTGCCGTGCGGCCGATCGCCGATTCCAGCATCGCAACCATGTCCATCAATGCGACGGGGCGGCTGTCCCCGATGTTCAGAACGCGATGAACCGGAAGAGTGGGCGGCCGGTCCAGCGCGCCGACGATGCCATCGACGATATCGTCGATATAGGTAAAGTCGCGGGCCATCCGCCCCTCGCCATAAATCTCGATCGGTTCACCGGCCATGATTTTCCGCGTGAAGGAGAAATAGGCCATGTCGGGCCGGCCCCATGGGCCATAGACGGTGAAAAAGCGCAGGCCCGTCTGCGCAAAGCCATAGAGGGTGGCGTAGCTCTCACTCATCAGTTCGCACGACCGCTTGGTCGCCGCATAGAGCGAAACCGGCTTCATCGCTGGTTCGTCCTCGGTAAATCCGGCGCTGCCCAACGGCTTGTCGCCATAGACGGAGCTGGACGAGGCATAGACCAGATGCACGAAGCCCGGCGCATGGCGGCACGCCTCCAGCACGGACAGGTGCCCGGCAAGGTTGGAGCGTTCATAGGCAAACGGATTGTCGATGCTGTAACGGACCCCCGCCTGCGCCGCGAGATGCACCACGCGGGTCGCGCCGTTGTCGGACGTCACCAGGTCGCGCAGCGCGGCTGCGTCCGCAACGTCCATGCGGTAGAAGCTGAAACCGGGCAGGTCCGTCAGCGTGGCCAGCCGCGCATCCTTCAGCGCGGGATCATAATAGTCGTTGACGATGTCGACGCCGATTACCGTCTCCCCGCGCGCCAGCAGCCGGTGCGCGGTAGCATGCCCGATGAAGCCCGCCGCGCCTGTTACCAGAATGGGGCCAGTCGGTCGATTGGAAGCGTCGGACATCGGTTCACCCGTCGGCGTGCGAAGATTGCGCGAGCCATGGCGATCGCATGATTCGGGCGGCGTTGCGACTTCGCTACCGCAGAAACGCTAACAAACCCTGCCAGCTTGCCGCCGCGCGATGGCGGCAAGACCACTGCGCATGGCGGGCGGCATTTGCGCCGTCCCATCCCTTGACGCAGCGGGCCGCAGAGTCAGCCGTTGTACCGGGCGAGCAGGTCGGTCGCGATCCCGGCGATTTCCTTGGCCATGTCGTGGCGTTCCAGCGCGAGCGCCAGATTGGCCTCGACATAGCCGATCTTCGACCCGCAATCGAAACGCCGTCCATCGAACGTGACGCCGTGGAAAGGCGCTTTGCCGATCATGGATGCCATGGCGTCGGTCAGCTGGATCTCACCGCCCGCACCCTTCTCCTGCGTTTCCAGGATCGTCATGACATCGGGCTGCAGGATATACCGTCCGGGCAGGATCAGGTTGCTGGGCGCTGTACCGGCGGCGGGCTTTTCCACTAGTCCCTTCACCTCGGTCAGCGCCCCGTTGCGCGCGCCCGGATCGATCACACCATAACTGGGCGTCTGTTCCATCGGCACTTCCAGCGCGCAGACCAGATTCCCGCCGACCTGCGCATAGGCATCGACCATCTGCTTCATGCAGCCTGGCTGGCCGTGCATGAATTCGTCCGGCAGCAGGATGGCGAAGGGTTCGTCGCCGATGATGTCGCGGGCGCACCAGATGGCGTGGCCAAGGCCCAATGGCTCCTGCTGGCGCACGAAGATGGCGTTGCCGGGCACCAACCGGGTGCCTTCCAGCGCCGACATGTCCTTGCCCCGCGCCTTCTGCGTCGCTTCCAGTTCGAACGCGATGTCGAAATGATCCTCGATCGCGCCCTTGCCGCGCCCGGTGACGAAGATCATGGTTTCGATCCCGGCCTCCAGGGCCTCGTCCACGGCATATTGTATCAGCGGGCGGTCGACCACCGGCAACAGTTCCTTGGGCACGGCCTTTGTCGCGGGGAGGAACCGTGTGCCAAGGCCGGCCACGGGGAACACAGCTTTACGGATCTTCTTCAGGGTCATGATGCCTCGTTCGCTTCGCGTGTCTTGTCTCTCGGGCCACGCTGCATTGCAGCAGGGCAAGTTTGCGTCAAGTTCAGGGCAGGTGGCTTGTCCGGCGGGCGCATGATTTCACCGCACCGCCATGGCCAGCCGGGCCGATCATGGTGTTGCGGTCCGATCAATAGGCGTTCTTGTGCAGCAACACGCGGAATGTGGAAAACAGGATGTGAACGTCGCGCAGCAGCGTCCAGCCCGACACATATTCCAGATCGGCCTCCAGACGGTTCTGCAGGTCGCTCATATGATGCGTGGCGCCGCGAAAACCGCGGACCTGCGCCAGTCCTGTGATCCCCGGCTTCAGCGCATGGCGGCACCAATATTCCCGGTCCACGTCCCAGAACAACTGATTGCCGGCCAGCGAGCCGAGGGCATGAGGGCGGGGGCCGACAATGCTCATGTCGCCCAGCAGCACGTTGAACAGCTGCGGCAGTTCATCGATGCTGGTGCGCCGGATCAATCGCCCGACGCGCGTGATGCGATCATCATCCCGGCTCGCCGACCGCGCGCCCTGATGATCCAGAAGGTCCGTGCGCATGCTGCGGAACTTGAAGATGTTGAACATGCGGTTGCCGCGCCCGATCCGCTTTTGCTTGAACAGCACCGGTCCGGGGCTGTCCAGCTTGATCGCGACGGCCACCAGCGCCAGCAGGGGCAGCAGCGCGAAGATGGCCGGGATCGTGAAAAACAGGTCGAATGCCCGCTTTTGGATGCGCGAGGGCAGGCTGAGCGGTCCGCGGGCGATCACCAGAGTGCTCGTGTTTTCGAATCGGCCGATGCCGACCGCCCCCATGTCGCGCAGGTTGGACTGGACGATCTCTCCGATCACATTGCCGCCCTTCAGCACCAATGCCCAATCGTCGCAGCGTTCGGGCGTGCAATCCACGATGACGCGGTCATAGGTGCTGAACACCTGACCCAGCTCATGCATTTTCATGGGGTCCGCGACGTCGGCCTGCAAACCGAGCGCGCGCGCATCGATCACGTCATGGCCGGCATAGCGTTCGATCGGGACATCCGGGCTATCGATGATGACCAGTTTGAGTTCGGTCGATCCATAGCGCGTCCGCACGAAACGGACGAACAGGCCCCGCGCGATGCCCAGGAACAGCAGGGACATCGCGAGGCCGACGGTGACGCCAAGCCGCGACACATCCTCGCTCGCACCGAACAGGAAAATGGCGGCGATGATCGCGCCCGATGTCACGAACATCGAAAGGATCGCCCGGCCGATGCTGCGCGCACTGTTTTCAAGCACCGCGCGCGAGTAGCCCTCGCACATCAGCGCCAGGGTCAGGTAGAGCGGGTTGACCAGATAGACGAGCCGCATGCCCGCGCCGCTCATCCAGTGATAATCGCGGAACAATTCCGACACCGAAAAGCCCGCGAGGATGCACAGCTGATCCAGCGCCATGAGCATTATGTAAAGGCGAACGCGCAGCAGGCTGGCCTTGCCGCCACGCGGGCGAGGGCCGCTCGGTTTGAAGCCGGTATGCGTCATCTGTTGCATGATGCGAAGTCAGCCCTGCCTAAAAATCGTCTCGCGTCTTCGCCTCATTCGGCCACATCGAGTGGCCGGTCAGACCATCCTCTTCCCCGAAGGGACCCAATTGCGCATTTTCATTACTAAATCATGGGCGATTAGATGGGCAAACGATCTATTTCGCAATTGCAAAAATAAAACTCGCCTTTCGTCAACTGCTTGTGCGCGCAAACACCGGACGAATTTTTTCTGGATTTCGCGGAAAAGGCGGATCGTTTCGTAATCAGTCCGATCCGAACAAGTCGCGGGTGAACACTTTTTCCTGCACGTCGGCTATATCGGGCGTCATCCGGTTGGCGACGATGATGTCGGCCTGCGCCTTGAAAGCATCGAGATCGCGAACGACTTTCGAACCGAAGAAGCTGTCCTCGCTCATTGCCGGTTCGTAGATGATGACGTTGATGCCCTTCGCCTTGATCCGCTTCATGATCCCCTGGATCGACGACTGGCGGAAATTGTCCGACCCGGCCTTCATCACCAGTCGGAACACGCCCACGGTCTGGGGCTTGCGCTCGATGATCTGGTTGGCCAGGAAATCCTTCCGCGTGCTGTTGGCGTCCACGATAGCGCGGATCAGGTTCTGCGGCACTTCGGAATAATTGGCGAGCAGCTGCTTGGTATCCTTGGGCAGGCAATAGCCGCCATAGCCGAAGGACGGGTTGTTGTATTGCATGCCGATCCGGGGATCGAGGCCGACGCCCATTATGATGTCGCGCGTGTCCATGCCCCCGCTGATCGCATAGCTGTCGAGTTCGTTGAAGAAGGCGACGCGCATGGCGAGATAGGTGTTGGCGAACAGCTTGATCGCCTCTGCCTCCCGCGCGCCGGTGAACAGGATGTCGATATCCTTCTTCTCCGCGCTGCTGGCCAGCAGGTCCGCGAAAATCCGGGCACGCTCGGACCGTTCGCCCACGATGATGCGGGAGGGGTGAAGGTTGTCGTACAGGGCGCGGCCTTCACGCAGAAATTCGGGGCTGAAAATCACCTGATCGGTGTTGTAGCGCGCCCGGACATCGTCGACGAACCCGACCGGGATGGTCGATTTGATGACGATGGTCGCCTGCTGATTGGCGGCGATACAAGCCTTGATGACCGCTTCGACCGATGACGTGTCGAATTTATTGGTGGTGGCGTCATAGTTGGTCGGCGTCGCGACAATGACATATTCCGCGCCGTCAAATGCTTCGGCAGGATCGAGTGTCGCGGTCAATGAAAGGGTTTCATTGGCCAGGAACGCTTCCAGTTCCTTGTCGATGATCGGCGATTTGCGTGCGTTCAGCATCGCGACCCGTTCAGGCGAAATGTCCACAGCATAGACATCATTATGCCGCGCAAGCAGCACAGCATTGGACAAGCCGACATAACCAAGGCCGAAAACCGCGATTTTCATCTGGAACAACTCTGCTGTTGATCGGGCCGCTCGCTGTCGCTCCATGCCTTTGTACACCGGGCACAGGCGGATCGACACGAACGGGCGTTACCCCAACAATCTTTGTCGGGACAGGTCAACCGGGTTTTTTGCAAGTGCGAAGGAAGCGGGCGAGGGCAGTATCGCCCAACGCAGCACGAGCTGCCATCAATCAACAGATTGCGTGGTTAATCGCGGGACCGAATTTCTGTGCGTTATTATGGCGTCATTTCGCCAGAAGCGTCGGCATTTTCGGCCGATGCTGTCGAATCTCGCGGTTGGCTTGGCGATGACAGTTGCGATTCGCCGTCAGGCGGCGCGGCGGCTCTTCTTTGCCTTGGCGGGCGCAACTGCCACGCTTTCCGCACTCTCGACGAAGCCAGCGCCGCGCAGCAGATGTTCCTGCAATTCGCGCGCCGTCAGCCCTTCGGGCACACCCGTCGCGGCCAGCACCGCGCGGTCCTCGCGTGCGCCCGCCATGATGGCGACCATCAGCACGGTCGCGGAAAACCCGCTGAGGATGAAGAAACCGGCAATGGCGTAAATGGCCCAAGACATGATCGTCGTCCCGAATTGCAATAGACCTATCCCATGGCATTTCGCCGTTACTGTCCTCTAAATCGATATGCTTAACGGCCTGTTATCAAGGGCCAGGCGATTGGCCCGTTCCGGATCGTTCGGACGCGGGCGTCTGGCTGCATTCCGGCGATATATCTCCGGAAATTTGGGCATTCCGTTTGAATTGCGGCGGCACAACCGGTAAGCCGGAGGCATGTTTTCGCATATCGTTCGTGTCACGCTCCTGCCCGCCATCGCATTCGCCGCCACGCCTGCCCTGGCGCAGCAGGCAAATGTGCCGGCTCCCCAAATGCCGCCGCCGCTCGCCGTGCCGCCGCCGGTCGTCCAACCGACGATTGTCCTGCCAAAGGTCAGCAGCGCGCAGGCGGCGTTCCTGCGCAGTTGGCTGGAAAACGGGGCCAAGCAGGGATTGACCGGCGCCCGCACGGGATTGCAGTCGCTGTCCGGCGACGCGCTGGTCCGCGCGGCGCTCGATCATGCGCGGGCGCTGCACAGCGGCCGGATCGGAGAGGGCGACTTTCTGCAGATATGGGCGCTTCGGCCCGCACCATACGACCCGTTGCCCGCCTTCGCAGAGGCCGTCCAGCAGGATCGCCTGCAGCAGTGGAGCAGCAATCTGACGCCGCGCTATTCCGGCTATGAAGGCTTGCGGCGCGGGCTGGAGAAGTATCAGAAGATCAAGGCAGCCGGCGGCTGGGGCACGCTTGCCGCCAGTTCCAGCGCGGCAGAGATTCGCAAGCGACTGAAGCTTGAGGACGACAGCGTCACGGATGACGAGCCGATCGGTGCGGCCATCCAGCGTGCGCAAAAGCGCTATGGCCTTGAGCCGACCGGCGGGCTTGGCACGCGGACGCTGGCGGCGCTCAACGTGCCTGTCAGCAGCCGGATCGACGCCATCACGGCGAATATGGAGCGCTGGCGCTGGCTGCCGGCGCAACTGCCGACCGACCGGGTTCAGGTGAACATCGCCGCTGCCGTGCTGACCGTGTTCAAGGGGGATGAGCCGGTCAGTTCGATGCGCGCGGTCACCGGGCGGCCAGGCAATGAAACGCCGATGCTGGTGTCCAGCATCCGTTCGATCGTGGTCAACCCGCCCTGGAATGTGCCCAGTTCCATCGCCAAGAAGGAGCTATGGCCCAAGGGGCGCGGTGCGCTTCAGGCGCAGGGTTACAAGATCATCAAGACGCCCGATGGCGGCGAACGCATCGTGCAGCCAGCCGGGCCGAACAGCGCGCTGGGACGTTTGAAGTTCGATTTCGACAATCCCTTTGCCGTCTATCTGCACGACACGCCCGCCCGTGCCCGCTTCAGCAGCTATGACCGGCTGGCAAGTCATGGCTGCGTGCGGCTGGAAAAGCCGGTGCCGCTGGCCGAGTTGATGGTGCAGGACGATCCTGCGCTGTCGGGCAACATCCAGACGCTGATCGATGCGGGCAAGACGCAGCGCGTTTCCCTGCCCAAGGAAGTCAGTGTCTATCTGCTGTACTGGACGGCGTTCGCCAGCGCCAATGGCAGCATCGGCTTTCGCGACGATCCCTATGGCTGGGACAAGTTGCTCGCCGACAAGATCGAAGCGTCGGAAAACCGCGCACAGGCGGCCGTGACGGCATCATAGGAAGCATGACATGAAGAAGACGATCATATTCTCGCTGGGCCTGACGCTGGCGCTTTCCGCGTGCGGTGGCCCGCCCAAGCCAGCCGATAATGAGGAAACCAATTTCTCCGACATGGGCAATGTCGTGTCCAACGACATCGAGATGGTGAACGAAGCCCCCGCCGCGCCGGTCAACATGGTGGAGCCGACCAACCGCATGGCTCCGCCCAAGCTGAGCGATGAGCAGCAGATTCAGGAGGATGCCGAGGCGTCCGGCATGACCAGCCGCCTGTCCGACGACGCGGAAACGAAGTCGGGCGGTGCCGCCAACAACGCGACGCATAATTGATCGGCGGCCTATGGATCGTCGTTCCTTCCTGAAGCACACGGGCGCGGTGGCCGGCGCGGCCATACTGCCCGCCACGCTGGCCGGCCGTGCGATGGCAGCGGAAATGCGGCCTACGGTCCAGGATATTCCCGCCGTCCCGCCGACCCTGCCGCCCGGAGCGCTCAAGGCTTCGCTCGCGCCCTTGCTCGATCGTGCCCGCGCCGCGCTCGATGCGAACGGTGCCGCGGTGGCTCAGCGCGACCGCGTGGCGCTGGCCGATTTCAGCGCGCCGTCCAGCCAGTATCGCTTCCACATCGTGGATTTGCAGGCGGGCAGGGCAATGTCCTACCTCGTCGCCCATGGCCTGGGGTCGGACCCCGACCATTCCGGTTTCCTGCAAAGCTTCTCGAACGAACCCAATTCGCTCGCGACCAGTCAGGGCGCCTATGTTTCGGGTGAGGTATATGATGGCGTGCATGGCGCGGCCATGCGGCTCGTTGGCCTCGACCCCACGAACAACAACGCCGACATGCGGGCCATCGTCGTTCATTCGGCCCCCTATGTCAGCGAGGATCACGTTGCCACATGGGGGAAAGTCGGCCGTAGCAACGGCTGCTTCGTCGTTGCCCCGCACCTTGTCACGCAGGTGCTCGGCCTGCTTGGCCCCGGTCGTTTGCTCTACGCGGCCAAGCTCTGAGAAAGGGACCGGGGCGGACTATCCGTCGGCGGCGAGGTCGGTACGGCGTTTCGTCCTTGTCTTGCCCGCGGCTTTTGGATAGGTGCGCGCTTCGTCTTGCCGCCGGCTATCGGTCCGCGGTGCGGGGCGGGGAGTAGCGCAGTCTGGTAGCGCGCCTGCTTTGGGAGCAGGATGTCGCAGGTTCGAATCCTGTCTCCCCGACCACCGCCCGTCATGCGAAAGACGTTTGCGCCAATCTCGACATTGCTTCAGAAGCGCATTGCCATCGAAACGCCGCCGCCCCGGCTGTCGGCCCAGGGAAACACCTGAACCCTGCCGGACCGGCGCGAGGTGATGAGGAAGCCGGATGCCTCGCCGATCGCGGCGCCAACCGCGACGTCATACCAGTGGTGCTTGTCCGCCTTCACACGCGCCACGCCCACGAACAGCGCCAGCAACTGCGCGGGAACGCCCGCCTGCCAGCCATATCGGTTCTGCAAGGTTGCCGCTGACGCAAAGGACACAGCGGTGTGGCCGGACGGAAAGCTTTTGCGGTCGCTGCCGTCCGGGCGCAGTTCGGGAAACGCTTCCTTCAGCCCATAGGAAATCGCGCCAGCCGCGCCAACGCTGCCGCCCGCCTGCAACACGCCGCTCCAGTCGCCCTGCACGGCCGGTACGCCGATGGCCGCGCCGACCAGCACGTCGCGGCCCATGCTGCTGGCGTCGTCCCAGGTCTTGTTTCCGGCCCAGGCAGGGCTGCCAGCGCCAGCGAGCGTTATGGCGGCGGTCGCGGCCAAAGCGGTGCGTTTGATTGACATGAACAGAGTCCTCCCACGGCTGAGACGTCACCGCCCGGCCAATACCTCAGTTGGCCGATGGCAAATTATCCAATTTTCCAAAGTGCAGCCAGAAATAACGGAATTCAGCGAAAAATTTGGAAGCCATAGCTGCGGTGATGGCAGCGGCGCGTCGTCCCACGGTCAAGACAGGAGATTATCTTGACCCACAGCAAAGCCCAGGAATTGATCGTGCGCCGATATGCCGACGTACACGGTGCGCGTCCCAGGATCGACTATGCGACGCTCGCGACGGACGTGCGCGGCGATGAAGTCGCAGCGGCGCTCGGCTATCGCAGGGCCGATTGCGGGCCGCTGTTCCTCGAACGCTATATCGACCAGCCGATCGAGGAACTGCTGGCTCCGCGCTTCTCCCGCCCGGTCAGCCGCGCCGATATCGTGGAGATCGGCAATCTGGCCGCGGACAACGCCCCCGCCATGGTGCGCCTGTGGGCACAGGCGGCCAATGATCTGGGCGGAGAGGCGGAAATCGCGGTCGCCGTGCTGACGCGCGAACTGCGCACCATGTTCCGCCGGCTGGGCGTGGCGATCGTGGAACTGGCTCCGGCCGATCCGGCGCGGCTGGGCGGCGAAGCGATGGAGTGGGGACGTTATTACGCCCGTGATCCGCGCCTGTGCGCCGGCCTGATCGCATCGGGTCAGGAAAGGCTGGCGCGCTTCGTCGGGCGCAGCGAGCGCATGGGGGCGGTCGCATGAGCGCCCTGCTCGACGCCATCCGTGCCCATGCGAGCGCAAAGCCGGATGCCATCGCGCTGAGCGATGGCGCGGGGCAGGACATGAATTGGGCGACGCTGGCGGAGCGGCTGGATGCCCTTGCCCAATCCTACCGCGCCAGTTTTCCGACTGATCGCCCGGTCGCGATCGCTCTAGATCAGGGCGTGGCGCTGTCGCTGGCCGACATGGCCCTGTTGGAAGCGGGGATCCCGGCGATCCCGCTGCCATCCTTCTTCTCTGTGGAACAGCGCGCGCATGCCCTGTCGGTCAGCGGCGCGATCGGCGTGCTGGATGGTGGTGCGGAAAGGTCGACATCGACGGCTTTCGTCGCTGGCCCGGCGGTGCCGCTGCCGACCGGAACGGCGAAAATCAGCTTCACCTCCGGCTCGACCGGCGCGCCAAAGGGGATTTGCCTGTCGCGCGATCACATGCTGGCCGTGGCGCAGGGCGTGGTCGATCATCTGAGTATCGCCCATGCCGGTCGCCATCTCGCGCTGTTGCCGCCGGGTATCCTGCTGGAAAACATCGCCGGGCTTTATGGGACGATGTTGGCGGGCGGACATTATGTCGCCCCGTCGCAGTCGCTGGTCGGCCTTGCCAACCCTTTCCTGCCCGATTTCGCGCGGATGGGCCGGTTCATCGCGGAACAGGGGATCACGTCGCTGATCCTGGTGCCGGAATATCTGGCCGGCCTGGTCGCCGTCATGGAGGCGCAGTCGCTGCGCCTTCCCGCGCTGACGCTGGTCGCCGTGGGCGGGGCGCGGGTGAACCCGGCCCTGCTCGATCGCGCGGCTGCCCTGGGGCTGCCGGTGCGTCAGGGCTATGGCCTGACCGAATGCGCGTCGGTCGTGTCTCTGGACGATGGCGATCCGGCGGGGCGGGGCAGTGTCGGCCGGTCCATCGGCGTCAATCGCCTGCGCATCGCGGAGGATGGCGAAATCGTCATCGACGGGCCGTGCCGGGTAGGCATTCTGGGCGGCGAGACCGCCGGTGGGCCGTTTCACACCGGCGACATCGGCCGGCTGGACGCGGACGGCCGACTGTGGATCGAGGGGCGAAAGTCCAACCTCATCATCACCTCGCACGGGCGCAATATCTCGCCCGAATGGGTGGAGGGCGCGCTGCTGGCCCAACCCGGCATCTTTCAGGCGATGGTGCATGGCGATGGCGAGGCGGAACTTGGGGCGCTGATCGTCCCGCGCGGCGCGGACGTGGATATTGGCGCTGCGGTGGCCGCCGCCAATCTGACGCTGCCCGCTTATGCCCGTATCGCGCGCTGGCGCATGGTGCCTCCCTTTACGCCCATGAACGGCCTGTTGACCGGAAACGGCCGCCTGCGCCGCGCGGCCATCTCCGCTGCGCATCTTCAGGAGACGAACGAAATGCCCTTCTATGACCGGCTGGTGCGCGAAACCGCGCCGGCGCAGGCCCGCATGATCGCCGTGCCGCAACTGTTGGCCGGGCTGTCGGGCAAGATCAGCCGCGCGACGTACATCGCCTATCTGACCCAGGCCTTTCATCATGTGCGCCACACAGTGCCGCTGATGCAGGAGGCGCGCTCGCGCCTGGCGGATCACCCTTTCCTGATCGAGGCGCTCGACGAATATATCGAAGAGGAAACCGGCCACGAAGCCTGATCTTGAACGACATCGCGGCAGCGGGCGGCAGCGCGCAGGAAGCGGCTGGCTCGCCACCCTATCCCGCGACGCAGGCGATGGTCGATCACGCCTATCACACGATCCGCACCGGCAATCCGGCTGCCTTTTTCGGCATGGTATTCGTGCTGGAGGGCACCAGCGTCGCCATGGCGAGCCAGGGCGCGGCCGCGGTTGCCCGCACGCTCGGCCTGCCGCCGCAGGCGTTCACCTATCTCAACTCCCACGGCGCGCTGGACCAGGACCATCTGCGCTTCTTCGAAAATCTGATGAACCGGATCGACGATGCCGACGACCAGCGGGCGATCATCGCCATGGCCAACGACATGTTCGGCCTGTTCGGCGCGATGTTCGCCGCCATCCCCATGGAGGTTGACGATGTCGCGGCTTGAGGGGCGAAAGCTGGTCGTCACTGGCGCTGCGGGCGGCATCGGATCGCTGGTCTGCGCGCTTTTCCGGGCGGAGGGCGCGCATGTGACCGGCGTCGACCGGGTCCCGTGCGAAGCGTGCGACGAAAGCATCGTCGCCGACCTTTCCACGCCGCAGGGGCTGGAGGAATTGAGCATGCAACTCGCCGGCCGCCGCGTCGACATTCTGGCGAACATTGCGGGCATCCAGTATTTCGGCCCCGCCGAGCGGCAGAGCGCGCAGAGCATCTGGCTGGGTTATGCCGTCAACCTGATCGCGCCGGTCACGCTGACCCGCGCCGTTCTGCCGCAGATGCAGGCGCGCGGCGATGGACAGATCGTCAATGTCGGATCGGTGCTGGGCGCGATCAACTATCCCTATTTCGCGGCCTATTCCAGCAGCAAGGCGGGGCTGAAGGGCTTTAGCGAGGGGCTGCGGCGGGAGCTTTCGGGCATGGGCATCGCCGTAACCTACATCGCGCCCCGTGCCGTGCGCACCGCCTTCAACAATGCGGAGGTCAACCGCTTCATGGCGATGACCGGCATGACCGCCGACGATCCCCAGCATGTCGCCCGGCAGATCGTGGAGGCGGCGATCGCCCGCCGCCGCGAACTGTCCATCGGTTTTCGCGAACGCATCTTCACCCGGCTCAACGCCCTGTTCCCCCGCCTGATCGACGCCGGCCTGTCGGGGCAGGCGGTCAAGGCGCGCTCTCTCTTCTCAGCTTGAATATGGAAAGGATGTCATCATGAAAAAATCTCTGGCCATTCGTCTGTCGGCGGCGCTGGGTGCGCTGCTGCTCTCCACCGGCGCGGCGCAGGCGTCGAACAATCCCGCCATGGATGCGCAGGTGCTGCGCATCAACAATGAATGGGCGCGCATCAAATATCAGGTCCGCGACCGCGACCAGCAATATCAGCAGCTCGACAAGCTGCAGGCGCAGGCAGCAGCCGTCGTCGCCAAATATCCCGGCCAGGCCGAACCGCTGCTGTGGCAGGGGATCGTGACCAGCGAGGAGGCGGCACGCGCCACCGTGTTCCGTCAGCTTGGCCTTGCGACCTCCGCCCGCGACATTCTGCAGCGCGCGTCCGCCATCAATCCGCGTGCGGCCAATGGCGGCGTGGCGATGAGCCTGGGCGTGCTGTATTACAAGGTGCCGGGCTTCCCGCTCGGCTTTGGCAGCAGTTCAAAGGCGCGCGACTATCTGAAGTCGGCGCTGGCGCTGGACCCCGACGGGCTGGATTCCAACTTCTTCTATGCCGATTTCCTGGCATCGCAGGGCGATTACACCAACGCCCGCAACTATCTGCAACGCGCGCTGAAGGCAGCGCCAGATACCAGCCGCCCGGTGTGGGATGCGGGCCGCCGGGTGGAAGCGCGTGCGCTACTCGCGAAAGTGCAGTCGCACATTCGTGGCTGACGCTGCGATGGGGCTGCGCGGGCAGGTCTGGCACGGGCTGGGGCAGCAACTGCGTAACCCCACGGGCTGGGCAGGGCGGCTGGTCGGGCGCATGATGCGCATCGCCAATCGCCGGCCCACGGTACGCTTGCTCTGGATGCGCTGGCGATCCGTCCGGGCGACCGGCTGCTCGACCTGGGTTGCGGGTCGGGACAGGCCATTCGCGTGATGACGCGGCGCGCCAGGGCAGGCTGGGTGGATGGGTTCGACCAGTCGGCGGTGATGATCGATCAGGCCCGACGGCTGAACCGCCGGGCGCTGGCGACCGGGCGGGTGCAACTCACCGCCGGGAATTTCGTCGCGCTGCCCTATCCGCCCGGCAGTTTCGACGGCATTCTTGCGTCCAACGTTATTCACGGCCGGACCGTCCGGCCATGCTGGCGCAGTTGCGCGCTCTGTTGGCACCGGGCGGGCGGCTGTCGATCTATGCCACCGATGCGCAGAGCATGCGCCGATGGAAGTTCGCGCAGGAGGATACGCACAGCCACATCACCGCGCTGGAACTGCGTCATGCCTTGCTGGCTGCCGGTTTCGGGCCGGGCGACATTGCCATCGACCTGCACGATGTAGGGGGCGGCGTGATCGGCATGGTCGGCCATGCGGTCAGGGCCGATCCGGCGACCTGACCGCGCGCGATCAAAGTCATTGCAAAACCTGTCGCATCATCGGATGACGCGCCGTGCGAATGAGACGGTGACGATGGCCGACATGCAGGGTCCGCAGGGGCTGGAACAGATCTATACCGAGCATCGCGCTGGCTTGCTGCGGTTCCTGACCGCCCGTACCGGCAGCGCGGCCGAGGCTGAGGACATCGTGCAGGAAGTCTGGCTTAGGCTGCGCGGCGGCGGCATCGGCCCTGTCGATAATGGCCGCGCCTATCTTTACCGGATCGCGCAGAATCTGGTGCTTGATCGCCTGCGCGCCCGTCGTCGGCGGGAACAGCGCGACCGCGCCTGGACGCAGCTGGAAATGGGCGCTTCCGATCATGACGAGGAGGCGCGGGATACCCGCGCAAACGCGCAGGAGGCGTTGGAGGAACGGGAAGAGGTGGCGCGATTGACATCGGCCATCGCCAATCTTCCCGAAGGCGCGCGACGCGCGTTTCAGCTGCATAAGATCGACGGCCTTTCGCATGGCGAGGTGGCCGAGCGGCTTGGCATCAGCCGCAGCGGGGTGGAAAAACATATGGCGGTGGCGATGAAATATCTCCGCCGCGCGTTGACGGACTGAGGTGGCGCGATGGTTGTGGCGTCACAGGCACAAGGGGAATGTGGAGCCGGCAAGGTCCGGGGCTGCAATGGTGTAGAACGATGAGCGACGCGATTTTCGACCAGGCGCTGGCCTGGCATCACAAGCAGGAGGATGACGACTTCGACTGGGACGGCTTCACCGTCTGGTTGGAGGCGGACCCGGCGCATCGCCTTGCCTTTGACGAGGTGGCGTTGCTCGACGCGCGGATCGACGATCATCGCGATCAGATCGACGCGATCCTCTCGCCCACGGCTCAGGCGCATCAACCCTATGTCCGCCCGGCGCGCAAATGGCTTGCGGGGGGCGGGATCGCCGCAGCGCTCGCGCTTGCCATCGGGCTGCCGATGCTGTCGGGGAAGGATCCGGTGCAGGATTATCGCACCGCCGCCGGGCAGACGCAGCAGATTGCCCTCGCCGACGGGTCTCGCATCGCGCTCGCTCCGTTCAGCCACCTGCGGGTGGCGGGCGAGGATCAGAACGATATGCAGCTGGAAGGCAGCGCCTATTTCGACATTCGCCATCGCCCCGAACGTCCCATGACGATCCGCGCGGGCGGGCAGCAGATTTACGACATCGGCACCCGCTTCGACATCCTGCAATCGGCTGGCACCGTGCGCGTGGCCGTGGCGGAGGTGTCGTGCGCCGGGTAATGTGGGCGGGCAGCCATGGCTGACCGCGGGGCGGCAACTGGTGGTCGACGACCGTTCGGGCACGGGCGACTTGGCAGCGGTTGAACCTGGCAATGTGGGCAGCTGGCGCGCCGGTCGCCTGGTCTATGACAATGTGCCGCTTTCGCTGGTCGCGGCCGATCTCTCCCGCTATGGACGCCAGCAGGTGAAAGTGGGTGAAGCGGTCGCGGGGCGGCGCTTCTCCGGCGTGCTGGTGGTTGGGGACGGCGGTAAACTTGTTCAGGATGTCGCGCAGATCATGGGCCTTCGCGCGAGCCGGAGCGATGGGGCTGTGCTGCTGGACGCTGGCGGCCGCTGGACAAGCTCGCGCCGGGTGCTACAAGGCTTAGGTGCGCGCGCCCGGCATCGATCTTCCCGCAGGGACGCTTCCGCAGTCACTGACATTGCTGTCGCGACAGACCGGCATCTCCATCGGTTTTGAAGGTAATCTGCCGCCGCGCCGCACGCCTGCTGTACGCGGCAGCATGTCTCCGGCGCAGGCGCTCGACCGCTTGCTGCGCGGCAGCGGTCTTGTCGCGCGACAGCTTGGCCCCGCCGCTTTCCGGCTGGAAAGGCTGCCGATGGCGAGGCCGGCACCAGCGCCGAATCCACGCCTTGAGCCGGCACCGCGCCCGTCGCTGGTGGCAGGCGACGACATCGTCGTGACGGCGGCAAAGCGGGAAGAGCCGCTGTCATCGCTTCCCATCGCCATATCGGTCGTCCATGCGCCGGGGGAGGAGGGGGCAGCACCTGTTGCCCTCAACGCTGGAGCTGGCGCGCGATCTGGACGGCCTGACCCTCACCAACCTGGGGCCGGGGCGCAACCGCGCCTTCATTCGCGGGATTGCCGACAGCCCGTTCAACGGTAACAGCCAGTCCACCGTCGCCGTGCTGCTGAACGACGCGCGCGTGACGTACAGCGCACCCGATCCCGACCTGCGGCTGGTCGATGTGGATCGGGTCGAACTGCTCAAAGGGCCACAAGGTGCGCTCTATGGCACCGGAGCGCTTGGCGGTGTGCTGCATATCGTCACCCGGCCGCCCGATCCCGGCGATCTGGGCGGCGCGATCTCCGCATCCGGCAGCTTGCTGACCCATGGCGCGGCGGGCGGCGATGTTCAGGCGATCGCCAACGTGCCCTTGCTGGCGGAAAAGCTGGCGGTGCGCATCGTCGCCTATGGCGCGCGCGATGCGGGGTGGATCGAAGCTGGCGACCGGCGCAACATCAATCACAACGACGTGGCCGGCGGGCGGCTTGCCCTGCGCGCCGTGCTGGGGGACTGGTCCGTCGACCTGCTCGGCGCGGCGCAGTCTCAGAACGTCGCCGACAGCCAATATGTGTTCGCCGCCGACCGGCGTTCGCGCCCTGCGCAACTGCCCGAACCCAATGAGGCCGACCTTTTCCTGGGTGCGGTTCGCATCGGCGGGAAGCTCGGCTCGGTCGACCTGAGCCTGGCGACGAACCTCGTCAGCCATGAAGTCAGCAGTCGGCTGGACGCCAGCACCGTCGCCGCATCGGTCGGCCTGTCGGGGCCGGTCGCTTATGAAGAACCGCGCCGTAACCGCCTGCTCGACCATGAACTGCGCCTGTCCGATGCCGGTGCGGGCTATTCCTGGCTTGTCGGCCTGTCCTATCTCGACGCGCATAATGTAACGAACGGTGCGTTCGTCGATGCGACCGGCCTGCGCGTTGGTGCCGCCTCCACCGATCAACTGGCGCAGGAAGCGGCACTGTTCGGTGACGTGCGCATCGACCTGTCGGATCGGCTCAACCTGTCCGTCGGTGGCCGCCTGTTCCATTCGCGGATCGAGGAGGAACGCGCCGGGCGGGAGGACAGGGGCGACGTCCTGCGTCGGCGCACCGGGATCACCCCCTCCCTGGGTCTTGCATGGCATCTGGATGAGCGGGACATGCTGTTCGCCCGCTATGCCAGCGCGCTGCGCCCCGGCGGCCTGTCGCAGGATGTCAGCGGAACGATCCAGCAATTCCGCTCCGACGAGTTGCAGACGGCAGAGGTCGGGTGGCGGCGCAACGGTCATCGGCTGAAGCTCAGCCTCAATGGCTATGCGACGAACTGGTCGCATGTGCAGTCCGATTATATCCTGCCCAGCGGACTGATCGGCACGCGCAATGTCGGCACCGCACGCATCTATGGTGGGGAATTGTCGGTCGACTGGAATTTCGCGTCGCAATGGTCGCTGGTGGCGGGCGGCGTGTTGCAGAGCGCCTTGCTCAGCAAGCCCGCGCAAGGGTTCGTCGCGAGCGACGACCGGCGATTGCCGACCATCCCCGGCATTACCGGACGGCTGGCGTTGGCGCGCAGCATCGCGATTGGCCCATGGGACGGAAAAGTGCGCGGCACGGTCAACTATGTCGGGCATGCGCGGCTCAGCTTCGATCCGGGGCTTGACCGCTCGATGGGGAACTATGCCCTGTTGGGGCTGGATGCCAGCATGAAGCGCGGCGCGTGGACTTTTGGCCTGTCGGTCGACAATCTGCTGGACAGCTCGGCCGACAGCTTTGCCTATGGCAACCCTTTCCTGCTGTCCACGATGCGGCAGTTCACGCCGCTGCGCCCGCGGGAAGCCAGCCTGTCCGTCGGCTTGTCCTGGTAGCGTCCCGCAGGGCCGGCCATTACGCAAACGGAACCTATCCGGTCCCCCGTGCATTTGCTTGATCAAGGGCAGGTCGCACAAACGGGGAAGCATGGAACATCAGGCCGTTGTCATTGCGCTGATCGGCGGGCTGGGCATCGGCGCGCAGTGGATCGCATGGCGCACGGGCTGGCCCGCCATTGCGCTGATGCTGGCTGCCGGGGTCATCGCCGGGCCGGTCACCGGCCTGATCGACCCGGAGCATACGTTCGGCGACTTGCTGGAGCCGATGGTGTCCATCGCCGTTGCGCTGATCCTGTTCGAAGGCGGGCTAAGCCTCAATTTCCGGGAATTGCGCCGCACCGATGGGGCGGTCATTCGCCTTGTCACGCTCGGCGTGCCGATCGGCTGGGCCTTGGGGGCGCTCGCCCTCTATTACATCGCCGGACTGGTATGGCCGGTGGCGATCCTGTTCGCCGGTATTCTGGTGGTGACCGGGCCGACCGTGGTGCTTCCCCTGTTGCGGCAGAGCAACGTGGCGGCGCGCCCGCGCGCGATCCTGAAATGGGAAGCCATCGTCAACGATCCGTTCGGCGCGCTGTGCGGTGTCGTGACCTATGAATATATCCGGCGCGTGGGCGAAGGCGGCACGTTGCTCACCGTCATCGGTTCGCTGCTTGCCGCCTCGCTGGTCGCCGGGCTGATCGGCTGGCTGGGCGCGCGCGCGGTCGGCTGGGCTTTTCCACGCGGCCATGTGCCCGAATATCTGAAGGCACCGGTGCTGCTGGTCGCAGTGATCGGCGCGTTCGTCCTCTCCAACAGCATTCAGCAGGAAACCGGCCTGCTGGCCGTCACCGTGATGGGCATCGCCTTGGCGAACATGCGGCTCGATTCCCTGCGCGACATCCATCCGTTCAAGGAGAATATCACCGTCATCCTGATTTCCGGGGTGTTCGTGATGCTGTCGGCCTCGCTCGACCTGCATGTGCTGCGGCAGTTCGAGTGGCGCTTTCTGGCGTTTCTTGCCGCGTTGCTGTTCCTGGTGCGACCCGCGACGGTGCTGCTCAGCCTCGCCTTCAGCCGTGTGCCGTGGAACGAGCGGCTGCTGGTCGCCTGGATCGCCCCGCGCGGCATCGTGGCGGTCGCGATTTCGGGCCTGTTCGCGCTGCGCCTCGATCATCTGGGTTATGGCGACGGGTCCATCCTCGTCACCTTGTCCTTTGCCGTCGTGGTGGCGACCATCGTCGCGCACGGATTTTCGATCCGCCCGGTCGCGCGGCTGCTCAAAGTCACCGGCGCGACCCAGCCAGGTTTGCTGATCGTCGGCGGCACGCAATGGAGCCTGTCGCTGGCCGAGCAGCTTCGCCAGCTTGAGGTGCCGGTGACCATCGCGGATACCAGCTGGCAAAGGCTGGCCCCGGCCCGGCAGGCAGGCATCCCTACCTATCACGGCGAAATTCTGGCCGAAGCGACGGAGGAGCGGCTCGACCTTGCCCAATATCAGGTGCTGGCCGCCACATCCGACAACGAAGCCTATAACGCGCTGGTCTGCAACGAATTCGCGCCGGAGATCGGGCGCGACAACGTCTATCAGCTCGGCGACGCGAGCGATGACGAAGATCCGCGCGCTCTACCGGAGTCGCTGCGCGGGCGCGCGCTGTTCGCGTCTGGACTGGGCGTGGAGGAACTGACCGAGCGGGAGCGGCAGGGCTGGACCTTCCGCAAGACCCGGATCAGCGAACAATATGGCTTTGAAGAGGCGCAGGCGGACCTGCCGCCGGGCGCGGACCTGTTGATGCTGTTGCGCAAGAACGGGACGCTGCGTTTCTTCACGCATGCGTCGCATCCGACGCCGCAGCCGGGGGACACGATCTATCCTTCGTGCCCAAGGTTCAGCGGGCCGCGCGGCGCAAGGCCGAGGCGCTGGCCGAGATTGGGGAGGGGTGAGATGATGCGATGGATGACGCTGGCAACCTGCCTTGGCCTGGCGGCGTGCAACGGTTCGACCGACCGCGACGGATCGACGAACGACAATGCACTTGCCGCGAACAATGCCATGTCGGTGGCGAATGAAGCGGTGGCTGCCAACGCTGCCGAACCAAAATCGATCATCCGGCCCGAAATCGTCGAGGAGCAGGCACCCGAGCCCGCGATCCGTCCCATCGCGGCCACCATCTCCTTCGCAACGTCCGGGGCGAAGCTGGATGATGCGGGCCGCGCCACCATCGACGCGTTGCTGGCGGAGCCGGCGATGCAGGCGGGCGGGCCGATCATCCTGCGCGGGCATAGCGACAGTCAGGGCAGTGACGCGGACAATATCGCCGCGTCGATGCGCCGGGCCGAAGCCGTGCGCGACTATCTGGTGGAAAAGGGCGTGGCGAAGGATCGCATCACCACCATTGCCCTGGGCGAACGGCGACCAATCGCCCCCAATGCGAAGCTGGACGGCAGCGACGATCCGCAAGGACGCGCGAAAAATCGCCGCGTGGATATGGAGGTGCCAGCGCCCCCGCCCGCCGATCCGGCAACCGCGACTGACGCGCCACCCAAACCCGCCGCCGGCCCAGCGGGGAAGGACGCGGCGGACTGACTGTTATTTTGTTGCGTGGTTGACGAAATCTCGCGGCGGCCTGATATTCGGGCATGATCGAAACGGCTTCCCGATCCCGCCCCCGCTCGCGGATCGACAGCAGCGCCGCCATCAGCGTCGTTGACCTCTTCACCATCGGCATCGGCCCTTCCAGCTCGCACACCGTCGGCCCGATGCGGGCCGCGCGCATGTTCATGGAATCGCTGCCCGCAACGCCGGTGCGCGTGCGCTGCGAATTGTTCGGCTCGCTCGCCCTGACCGGGCGCGGCCATGCCACCGACAGCGCCATCCTGCTCGGCCTGTGCGGACAAAGCCCGGAAAGCGTCGACCCCGACGCCATGGCCGCCATCGTCGCGGACATCCGGGCCAGCAAATGCCTGCATTTTGCCGGTGAGGAAATCGCGTTCGACGAGGCCAGCGACCTCATCTTCCACATGGGCGAGTTTCTGGAACAGCACAGCAACGGCATGCGCTTTTCCGCCTGGCTTGCCGACGACGAAGCGCCGATCGTCCGCGAATATTTCTCCATCGGCGGCGGCGCGGTGATGGACGGTGCCCCGCGAGAAGGGGGTGACCGGCTGGGCCATAATGTCGTGCAGCCCTATCCCTTCTCCTCGGCGCAGGAATTGCTGGAGCGGGGCGAGGAAACCGGCCTCTGCATCGCCACCCTGGTCGCCCGCAACGAAGGTGCCTGGCGTGACGGTGCCGATACGACCGGCTTTCTGGATCGGGTGATCGACGCGATGAATGCGTCGATCGATCGCGGATTGCGTCAGGAAGGGATGCTGCCGGGTGGGCTGAAGGTCCGCCGGCGCGCCCGCGCCATCCATGCCCGCCTGCGCGCCGCGGGTGGGGAGGGGATGCAGCCCGCCGCGATCTTCGAATGGGTCAGCCTGTTCGCGCTCGCCGTGAACGAGGAGAATGCGGCTGGCGGCCGCGTCGTCACCGCCCCCACCAACGGCGCGGCGGGCGTCATTCCGGCGGTGCTGCGTTACTATACCAAGTTCATTCCCGGCGCGGATCGGGAGGGGGAGCGGGCGTTCCTCCTCACCGCTGCCGCCATCGGCTTTCTCTACAAGAAGCGCGCATCGATCTCCGCCGCGGAAATGGGGTGTCAGGGTGAAGTCGGCGTCGCCTGCTCCATGGCGGCGGCGGGGCTTGCCGCCGTGCTGGGCGGCACCAACGGCAGATCGAAAATGCCGCCGAAATCGGCATGGAGCATAATCTCGGCCTCACCTGCGATCCCATCGGCGGCCTGGTGCAGATCCCGTGCATCGAACGCAACACCATGGGCGCGGTCAAGGCGATCAACGCCGCCTATCTCGCGCTGCAGGGCGATGGCCGCCATATCGTCAGCCTGGATGCCGTCATCGAAACCATGCGCCAGACCGGAGAGGATATGGCGAGCCGGTACAAGGAAACCAGTCTGGGCGGACTTGCCGTTAATGTGGTGGAATGTTGAGACGGACCGTTCGGGTCGTAAATTCTCCGATAACCATCCGTCTGATATGCAGGGCCATTGAGCGGCGGGGGAATTGCGTCGCCATATGGGGTGTTCGCGGGACTGGGGTCAGTGCCGGGACAGTGAAAACGGTGTCGCAACATGAACGGATTTCATCGCCGTGAATTTCTGGCGGGCGCGCTAGGTGCCGGCTCGCTGATGCTCGTGCCTGCCATGGCGCGGGCCGATGTGGACAAGCGGATGCCGCAGGCATTGCTGGATCGGGCGAAGGCGTCGCTCGATACCCATGCCGGGCGCATCGCCCATCGGGACCGGATTGCCATCGCCGATTTCTCGCGACCGTCGGCGGAGGCACGCTTCTTCCTCGTCGATCTCGCGGCGGGCATGACGACATCCTATCGCGTGGCCCATGGCCGTGGTTCGGACCCGGCGCATAGCGGCTGGTTGCAGCGGTTCAGCAATGTCGATGGTTCCGCCGCATCCTCCCGCGGGGCCTATGTCACCGGCGGCACTTATGAAGGCAGCAATGGGCATTCCCGGCGCCTCAACGGACTCGATCCCACCAACAGCAACGCCTATGAACGCGCCATCGTCATCCATGGCGCATGGTACGCGAATGACGACATGGTCGCCCGCTATGGCAAACTTGGCCGCAGCGAGGGCTGCTTCGCCTTTGCTGAACCGATGCTGGCGGAAATCATGGGGCAACTGGGCGAAGGCCGGATGATCTACGCCGACAAGGGCTGATCCGGCACCAGCATCAGCGGCCCATCATCAGCGGACACGAAAAAGGGCGGGCAGCCATATCGGCGCCCGCCCTCTTCTTTTGCCACCCGCGACGAGCGCGAGCGCCACGCGAATTACATCGCGTTGGCGGCGTTGGTGGTGTTTTCGGTCGCGTTGGTCGCGTTCATCACGTTCTCAACGGCGTTGTTCGAAACGTTTTCGACGGCGTTTTCAACGACGTTGTTCGACGCGTTGTTGGCTTCTTCCGCCGGCTTGCTGCACGCGGCGAGAGCCATCAGGCCGGCCACCGCAGCGACGATTGCGAACTTGTTCATCTCAATAGGCTCCCATAGCACATGTCTCGCCCGCGACCCGTTCGGCGCTTGCGAGGGCCCCGAATTAGCGTCCGGCGCGCATAGGTCAAACGGTTTTTGACGATAGTGTAACAACGACGTTTTGCGACGAGCTGTTGTCTATCGGAAAAGTTGGGTTTTGCGCCATTAACGCGAAGAAATGGCCGAACCGCGCGAAAACCGAAATGCGACGAGTGGAGTGCGCGGTAGAGAAAGTGCAGGGAAAATCCGCCCGAATCACTCGAACGGATTTGCCGATTTGCGACGAACCGTTGGCGTGGCCTTCACTTGCCCAGCGCGGCCGGGTCCAGTTCCGGCGCGTTCGCCGCGATCGCCAGTACGCTGACCCAGGCTGCGACATTCTGGCGCAGTTGCGACAGGTCGATCTTGTCCAGCGTGTCGTCGGCGGTATGGTGGATGTCGAAATAGCGCGTC
>JAXHOI010000013.1:0-65007 GCA_034519505.1 Sphingobium sp.
CAAGGCCGATCAGCATGACCATCGCATAGCTGTAAAGGTAGCCGGACTGCAGTTTGCGGGTGGCGCCACCACCGGCCTTGACCGTCGCCGCCAGCCCATTCGGGCCGAAGCGATCGATGAAGCCGATGTCACCGAACTTCCAGAAGAACCGGCCGACGGCCAGAGCGGGCTTCACGAACAGCAGATTGTACAGCTCATCGAAATACCACTTATTCAACAGGAAGTCGTACAGAAGGTAGAAAGTGTCGGTGAAGCGCTTGGGCCAGTCCTTGTACCGGACATAGGCGGCATAGGCGAGCAGCAGGCCGGTCAGCATGACCGCGAAAGGCGTCCACTTCACCCAGGTCGGCACTTCATGGCTGGCGTGCATCAGATGCTCGTTGAACACCAGGCTGCCCTTCCAGAATTCGCCGCCATGCTCCGGCCCGACGAACTGATGGTGGAAAGCAAAGCCGCCCAGCACCGCGCCGACGCTGAGGATCAGCAGCGGCAACAGGATGAAGATCGGCCCTTCATGCGGGTGGTAGCCCGCCGTGCCCGTCGCTTGATGATCAGCGTGATGGGCGTGGCCATGGTCGTCATGTGCATGCGCTGCGGCATGGTCGTCATGCCCATGATCGTCATGACCGTGGCCGTGGGCATCATGCACCGCGTGCTGGATATGCTCTGACGCGGCCCAGCGCGGCTCACCATAGAAGGTGAGGAAGGTCAGGCGCCAGCTGTAGAAGCTGGTCAGCAGCGCGGCGAAGGCACCGACGAAGAACGCGCCTGTGCCATGGCCGCCAGCGGCGTAGGCGCTCTCCAGAATGGCGTCCTTCGAGAAGAAGCCCGCAAAGCCAAACGATGTGCCGGGAATGCCGACGCCGGTAATCGCCAGCGTACCCATCATCATCGTCCAGAAGGTGATCGGGATCTTCTTACGCAGGCCACCATAATAACGCATGTCCTGTTCATGGTGCATCGCATGGATGACCGAACCCGCGCACAGGAACAGCAGCGCCTTGAAGAAGGCATGCGTGAGCAGGTGGAACATCGCCGCGCCATAGGCTCCGACGCCAGCAGCGAAGAACATGTAGCCCAGCTGCGAACAGGTAGAATAGGCGATGACGCGCTTGATATCCGTCTGCACCGTGCCGATCGTTGCGGCGAAAAAGCGCGGTGGCGGCGCCCACGATCGTCACGACCGACATCGCGACCTGACTCGTCTCGAACATCGGCGACAAGCGGCACACCATGAACACGCCCGCGGTCACCATGGTCGCCGCGTGGATCAGCGCCGACACGGGCGTCGGGCCTTCCATCGCGTCAGGCAGCCAGGTGTGCAGGCCGAGCTGCGCCGACTTGCCCATGGCGCCCAGGAACAGCAGCAGGCAGATCACCGTCATCGTGTCGTAGCGATGGCCAAGGAAACCGATGGTGGAACCCGCCATCGATGGCGCAGCGGCCAGGATTTCCGGGATCGAAATGGTGTTGAACACCAGATAGGTCGCGAAAATGCCCATCATGAAGCCAAGGTCGCCGACGCGGTTGACGACGAAAGCCTTCATCGCGGCGGCGTTGGCACTGGGCTTCTTGAACCAGAAACCGATCAGCAGATAGGATGCAAGGCCCACGCCTTCCCAGCCGAAGAACATCTGCAGCAGGTTGTTCGCGGTCACCAGCATCAGCATCGCGAAGGTGAAGAGCGAGAGGTAGGAGAAGAAGCGCGGCTGATCCGGATCTTCCTCCATATAGCCCCAGCTATAGAAGTGGACGAGCGCTGAGACGCTGGTGATGACAACCAGCATCGTGGCGGTCAGCGTGTCGACCCGGAGCGCCCAGGAGACGTCGAAGCTGCCCGAACTGATCCAAGTCGAGCACCGGTCACCACCGTGCGGTTCTGCGCATGCCCGTCAGGAAACTGCCAGAAAGATCGGCCAGGAAAGGGCGCACGCGGCGAACAGCGCGCCGGTCGTCACCAGCTTTGCAGGCAGAAAGCCGATCGCCTTGTTGCCAAGGCCCGCAATAGCGGACGCCAGCAGCGGCAGGAAGACGATCCAGGATGAATGGAGCTATCGATCAGTTAGGCCTCACCCCTTCATCCGGTTGACGTCATCCACCGCAATTGTGCCGCGGCCCCGGAAATAGATCACAAGTATGGCCAGCCCGATGGCGGCTTCGCCCGCGGCGACGGTCAGGACGAACATGGCTAAACACCTGGCCGACCAGATCGCCCAGAGAACGCGCTGAACGCGACCAGGTTGATATTCACGGCGAGCAGGATCAACTCGATCGACATCAGGATGATGATGACGTTCTTGCGGTTAACGATGATGCCAAGGACGCCGAGCGCGAACAGGATCGCGCGAAACGACCAGATAATGGTGCGAGCCCAATCACAACTCCACCCCCTGCGCCCGACGGCTTGATCGTCATGTTGCGCACCGCGTCTTCGGGACGACGGCGGTTCTGTTGGGAAATATTCTGAACGCGCACCCCGCCGCGACCGCGATGGGTCAGCACGATCGCGCCCACCATTGCGACCAGCAGGACAAGGCCCGCCGCCTCGAACAGGAAGATGTAGCGGGTGTAGAGCAGGGCGCCGATTGCCTGCGATATTGGTCACGGTCCGGCGACGCCGGAGCCGTCCCTTGCGCTGCAGACCGATACCGTGCCCGCGCTCCACGCGCCGACCGCGATGATCGATTTCCGCCAGCGAGCACGAAGCCGATCAGCGCGCCGAAAGGCAAGTAGCGGACAAAACCGGCGCGCAACTCGGCGAAATCGATGTCCAGCATCATGACGACGAACAGGAACAGCACCGCGACCGCGCCGACATAAACAATGACCAGCAGCATCGCGATGAACTCAGCGCCCAGCAGAAGCATCAGCCCGGCCGCGTTGAAGAACGCCACGATGAGCCACAGCACGCTATGCACTGGATTGCGCGCGAAGATCGTCAGCGATGCGCTGGCGATCACCAGCGTCGCGAACAGATAGAAGGCAAGGGTCTGGATCACGTTGTGATCGTCCCCTTAGGCGCGCGCTTAACGATAGGGCGCATCGGCGGCAAGGTTCGCCGCAATCGCGCGCTCCCATTTGTCGCCATTGGCGAGCAGTTTTGCCTTGTCATAGAGGAGCTCCTCACGCGTTTCGGTCGCATATTCGAAATTCGGGCCTTCCACGATCGCATCCACCGGGCAAGCTTCCTGACAGAAGCCGCAATAAATGCACTTCGTCATGTCGATGTCGTAGCGCGTGGTTCGCCGGCTGCCATCGTCACGCGGCTCGGCCTCGATGGTGATCGCCTGCGCCGGGCAGATCGCCTCGCACAGCTTGCACGCAATGCAGCGCTCCTCGCCGTTGGGATAGCGGCGCAGGGCATGCTCGCCGCGGAAACGCGGGGAAAGCGGGTTCTTCTCGAACGGGTAGTTGATCGTCGCCTTGGGCTTGAAGAAATACTTCAAGGTCAGCCAGTGCGCCTTCACAAACTCCCACAGCGTGAAGGATTTGATCCAGTAAGCGATCATGCGGAATACCTCGTGAGCATCAGATAGCCCGACACGATGAAGACCCAGAAGAGCGAGAGCGGCAGGAAGATCTTCCAGCCCAGCCGCATCAGCTGGTCATAGCGGTAACGCGGAACCGTCGCCTTCACCCAGGAGAACACGAAGAAGAAGAACAGGATCTTCGCGAACAGCCAGAGGATGTTGAGGCCATAGGGCAGATACAGGATCTTGATGTCGAGCGGCGGCAGCCAGCCGCCCCAGAACAGGATGGCGTTGAGCGCGCACATCAGGATCACATTGGCATATTCGCCAAGCCAGAACAGCGCGAACGCCATGGAACTGTATTCGGTCTGATAACCGGCGACCAGTTCGCTCTCCGCTTCGGTAAGGTCGAACGGCGCGCGCGCGGTTTCCGCCATCGCGGAAATGAGGAACACGACCCACATCGGAAACAGCAGCGGATTGAACCCATGGCCGTTGAGTAGCCCGTAATAGCCCTTTTGCGCGTCGATGATGGTCGGCAGGTTGAAGCTGCCCGACCACAGCACGACGGTGATAAGGACGAAGCCAATCGAGACTTCGTAGCTGATCATCTGCGCAGAGGCGCGCATCGCAGAGTAGAAGGGATATTTCGAGTTCGACGACCAACCCGAAATGACGACGCCGTAAACGCCGAGCGAACTGATCGCGAGGATGTAGAGCAGCCCGACGTTGATGTTCGCCAGCACTGCCATTTCGTTGAACGGGATCACCGCCCATGCCATCAGCGCCACCGTGAAGGTGATGATCGGTGCAATCAGGAACAGTCCGCGATTGGCCGTAGACGGGATGATCGTTTCCTGAAGAAACACCTTCAAACCGTCAGCGAAGCTTTGCAGCAGGCCGAAGGGGCCGACCACGTTCGGGCCACGCCGCAGCGCCATCGCCGCCCAGATCTTGCGATCGGCATAGATGATCATGGCAACCGCCAGCATCAGCGGCAGCGCGATCAGCAGGATGAAGATCAGGTTGCCGACGAACCAGCCAAGGCCGGTGCCAAGCAATTGCTGAAAGAAGGCGGTCATTCCGCGGCCTCCGCGAAGGTTTCACCATGGACCAGTTCGGCCGAGCATTGCTGCATCGTCGGGCTGGCGCGGCAGATGGCGTTGGTGAGGTAGAAATCCCTGATCGGGTATCCGACCGGACCGGACGGCTTGGCGTCCAGCTTGGGCGCGGACCAGCCATAATGCGCCAGCCCCTCGACACCCAGTTCCGGGACGGCCAGCGCCATTTCCGCGCGCAGCCCGGCGAAATCGTCGAACGGCAACGTCTTGCCCAGGCTTTCGGAAAGCGCGCGCAGGATCGACCAGTCTTCCCGCGCGTCGCCTGGTGCAAACACCGCCTTCTCGCTGCGCTGGACCCGACCTTCCAGGTTCACATAGGTGCCGTTCTTCTCGGTGTAGGCAGCGCCCGGCAGCACGACGTCTGCGGCATGCGCGCCCTTGTCGCCATGATGGCCGATGAACACCTTGAACGTGTCTGCAAACAGGTCGAACGGCACTTCGTCGGCACCCAGCAGGAACATCAAACCGGGCTTCTTTTCAGCCAGCGCCTTGATCCCGCCGTCCTGAGCGTAACCGAGCATCAGGCCACCCATGCGCGCCGCCGAGAAATGCAGGACGTTATAGCCGTTCCACCCATCCTTGATGAGGCCCAGGCTATCGACCAGCGCCAGCGTCGCGCCATGCACGCCGGCCACGGCCAGCGCGCCGCCGCCCACGATCACCGCCGGACGCTCCGCCTTGCCGAACGCTTCCGCCACCGCCTTGGGCAGCTCCGTCAGCAGCGACAGGTCGTTGCCGAGCCATTCGACCTTGTAGCTGAGGTCGGTCGGCTCACCGATCGCGAACACCTTCGCACCGCGCTTGATCGCCTTGCGCACGCGGGTGTTCACCAGCGGCGCTTCCCAGCGCAGGTTCGTGCCGACCAGCAGGATCGCGTCAGCGGTTTCGACGCCCGCGATCGTCGTATTGAAATTCAGCGCCGAAAGGCTGCTGGTGTCATAGGCAAGGCCGGTCTGACGTCCTTCGAACAGCGAACCGCCCAGGCTCTCGACCAACTTCTTTGTCGCGAACATGGTTTCGCAATCGACCAGATCGCCCGCAATAGCCGCGACGCCCGGACCGGCCTTCTTCGCGGCCTCTCCGATCGCGGCGAACGCCTGCGCCCAGCTTGCTTCCACCAGCTTGCCGTCCTTGCGGACATAGGGCTTGTCGAGGCGACGGCGGATCAGACCATCGACGGCATGGCGCGTCTTGTCCGACGCCCATTCCTCGTTCACATCCTCATTGATGCGCGGCAGCGCGCGGAGCACCTGCCGCCCGCGACTGTCGAGGCGAATGTTCGTACCCACCGCGTCCATGACATCGATGGCCAGCGTCTTCTTCAGCTCCCAAGGACGCGCTTCGAACGCATAGGGGCGACTGGTCAGCGCACCGACCGGGCACAAATCGACCACATTGCCGGACAGCTCGCTCTTGGCGGCGTGTTCCAGATAAGTGGTGATCTGCATGTTCTCACCGCGATAGATCGCGCCGATCTCGTCGGTCCCGGCAACTTCCTCGGCAAAGCGCACGCAGCGGGTGCACTGGATGCAACGGGTCATCACCGTCTTGACGATGGGGCCCATATATTTCTCGGTCACCGCACGCTTGTGCTCATGGTAGCGGCTGGCGCCCTTGCCATAGGCGATGGACTGGTCCTGAAGGTCGCATTCGCCGCCCTGATCGCAAATCGGGCAATCGAGCGGGTGATTGATGAGCAGGAACTCCATCACGCCTTCGCGCGCCTTCTTCACCATCGGCGTTGACGTGAAGATTTCCTGATTGTCCGCCGCCGGCAGCGCGCACGAAGCCTGCGGCTTGGGCGGTCCGGGCTTCACTTCGACCAGGCACATGCGGCAGTTGCCAGCGATGGACAGGCGCTCATGATAGCAGAAACGCGGGATTTCCTTGCCGGCAAGCTCGCACGCCTGCAGCACGGTGGCGCCAGCCGGCACCTCAATCTCTACGCCGTCGACTTTGACCTTAGGCATCGATCAGCCCTTCGTTTGTGGCATAACGTCGCGGTAGGCGATCGCCGCGACATGATTGCGAATGTCGGTTATATCCACCTTGTAAGCCTGACCCGTGGGCATGCAGTCCTTCAAAGAGTTGCCGTAAGCCAGAAAGGCTTTCCGTTCGTCATCGGTCGTCGGCACCGTCAACAGGAAGCCGGCTGTCGCCCTGGGGTCCGCTGCTTCCAGGCAAGTGGCATAGCCGATCGCGAACGCCCGCCCCTGAGCCTCCGGCGCGCGCGTTGCCAATGCCTTGCCCTTATTCGACAGCACCAGCAGCAAATGCTGATCGCGCGCGAAAAGTGCTTCCGCGACGGACCCTCGCAGCGCGCCAACGCGGCCGCTCAAATAAGCGCGACCGCGAATGCACTGATTATTTGCCTTCGCCAGCGTTTCAGCAAGGCTGCGCTCTTCCACACTTCCAAGTGGCGTGGCCATTAGCTTCACCGAGAGTTTCGGTGCTTGCCGGACAATGCAGGCCCCGAAATCGTCCAGAACGATCTTCTTGGGAACGAACGTCTGCGCGCCCGCCGCAGCAGGTGCAAGCATCGTCAAAATCAGGGCTGTGACGGCCGCTTTCACTCTGCCGCCTCCATTACCGGGGCCGGGCCGCCGTTCTTCTCCGCGATACGGCGCTCGATTTCGGGGCGGAAGTGGCGGATCAAACCCTGGATCGGCCAGGCCGCCGCATCGCCCAGCGCACAGATGGTGTGGCCCTCGACCTGCTTGGTCACTTCGAACAGCATGTCGATTTCGCCCTGCTCGGCCTCACCGGTGCGCAACCGTTCCATCACGCGCCACATCCAGCCTGTGCCTTCGCGGCATGGGGTGCACTGACCACAGCTTTCATGCTTGTAGAAGTAGCTGAGGCGGGCAATCGCGCGGACGATGTCGGTCGACTTGTCCATGACGATGACCGCCGCAGTGCCAAGGCCCGATCCCAGCGCGCGCAGACCGTCAAAGTCCATCGGCGCTTCCATGATCTCCTTGGCCGGCACCAGCGGCACCGAAGAGCCGCCCGGAATGACCGCGAGGAGATTGTCCCAGCCGCCACGAATGCCGCCGCAATGCCGGTCGATCAGTTCGCGAAAGCTGATACCCATGCTTTCCTCGACCACGCAGGGCTTGTTCACATGCCCGCTGATCTGGAACAGCTTGGTGCCCTTGTTGTTTTCGCGGCCGAAGCTGGCGAACCATTCGGGCGAGCGGCGCAGGATGGTCGGGCCGACGGCGATGGATTCGACATTATTGACCGTGGTGGGGCAGCCATAAAGGCCCGCGCCCGCCGGGAAAGGCGGCTTCAGGCGCGGCTGGCCCTTCTTGCCCTCCAGGCTTTCGATCTGCGCGGTTTCCTCGCCGCAGATATAGGCGCCCGCGCCGCGATGAACGAAGACGTCGAAATCATAGCCGGAACCGCAGGCATTCTTGCCCAGGAATCCCTTGGCATAAGCCTGCTCGACGGCGGCGAAGAGGACCTTTGCCTCGTAAATGAACTCGCCGCGGATGTAGATATAGGCCGCGCGCGCGCGCATCGCGAAGCCCGCGACCAGCGCGCCCTCGATCAGCTTGTGCGGATCGTGGCGGATGATTTCGCGATCCTTGCACGATCCCGGCTCGGATTCGTCGGCGTTGATAACCAAGAAGCTGGGACGACCATCACGGCTTTCCTTGGGCATGAAGCTCCACTTCATGCCGGTGGGGAAACCCGCGCCGCCGCGACCACGAAGGCCCGACGCCTTGATCTTCTCGATGATCGCGTCCTGGCCGATTTCCAGCAGCTTCTTGGTATTGTCCCAATCGCCGCGCTTCATCGCCGCGTCGATGCCCCAATCCTGGAAGCCATAGACGTTGGTGAAAATGCGGTCCTTGTCCGCAAGGGGTGCGATGACCTCAGACATTACCACTGTCCCCGATAGTCATGGTTTTCGCCGACCATTTCCGGCAGGCTGGACGGACCACCCTCCGGGCAGCTGGTCTGACGATCGATCTGCGGGCCGATCTTGGGCTGGCGACCGGCGGTCAGATCGTCGATGATCGCGCTCATCGTGTCATAGGTCAGATCTTCGAAATTATCGTCGTTGATCTGAACCATCGGCGCGTTGGCGCAGGCACCCAGGCATTCGACTTCGGTCAGCGTGAACAGGCCATCGGGCGTCGTGCGCCCCTTGATCAGGCCCTTGTTCTTGCATGCGGCCAGGACGTCGTCCGATCCGCGCAACATGCACGGCGTCGTGCCGCACACCTGCACATGATAGCGGCCGACCGGCGCGAGATTGTACATGGTGTAGAAGGTCGCGACTTCATAGGCACGCATGTAGGGCATGCCGAGTTGCGCGGCGATATATTCGATCACCGGCACGGGCAACCAGCCCTGCGTATTGGTTTCGGCACCGACCTGCCGCTGGGCAAGGTCGAGCAGCGGCATCACCGCCGACTGCTGGCGTCCTTCGGGATAGCGCGCGATGACATTCTTCGCCTGCTCGGCATTTTCCGCCGTCCAGGCGAAATTGCCCCAGCGCGCGCGGGTTTCGGCTTCGTCCGGAATATGAACTGCGTCCGCCATTAACGAATGAACTCCACCCGCGACACCTTGTCGCCCTCGAACGAATAGATGGACATGACCTCGAATTTCTCACCATCCGGCGCGCGCTCGACCTTCTCATGCAGGACGACCGTGTCGCCCAAGGCATAAGAAGACAGGATGTCGGCGCGGTTCTGCGGGAACTGCGCGAACATCGCCTTCAGCCCCGAACGGACCCCTTCCCTGCCCTCGCGCAGCACTGCGCCGCGATAGCCCGCTTCGCAGGCATCATCGGTCATCAGCGCAACATAGGCGTCGGCGTCCTGTGCGTTGTAGCGATCGATCATCTCGACCGCGATCGCGACCTCATCCCCGCTCACCGGTCGCACTCCCCAAACACGATGTCCATCGCACCAAGGACGGCGGTCGTATCGGCGAGCATGTGGCCCTTCATCATGAAGTCCATCGCCTGCAGGTGCGAAAAGGCGGTCGGACGGATCTTGCAGCGATAGGGCTTGTTGGACCCGTCGCTCACCAGATAGACGCCGAATTCACCCTTCGGGCTTTCGGTGGCGACATAGACTTCGCCGGCCGGAACGTGGAACCCTTCGGTATAGAGCTTGAAGTGGTGGATCAGCGCTTCCATCGAGCGCTTCATCTCGCCGCGCTTGGGCGGCACCACCTTGCGGTCGAGCGACGCGATCGGGCCTTCTGGCATCTGCTGCAAGCACTGCTTCATGATGCGGGCGGACTGACGCACTTCCTCGACCCGGACCATGAAGCGGTCATAGCAATCGAACGCGGTGCCGACGGGCACGTCGAACTCCATCCGGTCATAGGCATCGTAGGGCTGCGCCTTGCGAATGTCCCACGGAATGCCCGAACCGCGCAGCATCGGGCCGGAAAAGCCCCACCGGATCGCATCTTCCTTGCTGACAACGGCAATGTCGACGTTGCGCTGCTTGAAGATGCGGTTGTCCGCCACCAGGCTGATCGCATCCTCGAACAAGCGCGGCAGGCGGTCGTCCAGCCAGTCGGCAATGTCGGTCAGCAGCTTCAACGGCACGTCCTGATGCACGCCGCCCGGACGGAACCAGGCCGAGTGCATCCGCGCACCCGAAGCACGCTCGAAAAAGTTCAGGCAATCCTCGCGAATTTCGAACAGCCACAGGTTCGGCGTCATCGCGCCGACGTCCATGACATGGCTGCCGAGATTCAGCATATGGTTGCAGATGCGGGTCAGTTCGGCGAACAGCACGCGCAGATATTGCGCGCGCACCGGAACCTCCAGATCCAGCAGCTTTTCGACGGCCAGCACATAGCTGTGCTCCATCGCCGAGCGGCGAGCAATAATCCAGCCGGTCGAAATAGGGCAGCGCCTGAAGATAGGTCTTATATTCGATCAGCTTTTCGGTGCCGCGGTGCAGCAGGCCCACATGCGGATCGCAACGCTCGACGATTTCGCCGTCCAGCTCCATGACCAGACGCAACACGCCGTGCGCCGCCGGATGCTGCGGGCCGAAGTTGATCGTGTAGTTCTGGATTTCCGTGTCGCCGATCGACGGGTCCGCCGCGTCGGTCACATGGTCCAGCTTTTCCAGATAGTCTGCCATCAGGCTTCACCCTTCGGCTTGCGCGTGCGCTTTGGCTTGGGCGCAGGTTCGGGCGTAGCGGTTGCTTCTGGCACGGCCCCGGCCTTGTCCGTCTTCTTCTTCGCGGGCGACCGCTTGGCGGCAACCTTGTTCGCCGGTTCGCCAGCCCCCGTGTCGGACGGCTTGTCCGTCGTCTTGGGCGTCTTCGCCTCCGACACAGCCGGCTTGGCGATCTCGTCGGCCTTCAGCGGAGTCGGCGCACCGGCCGCTTCGGGTTTCTTGGCGACCGGAGCCGCAGGCGGCGGGGCGGTGGCAGGAGCAGGTGCTGCGGCCTTTTCATCGCCAGGCAGAATATACTCGGCACCTTCCCACGGGCTCATGAAATCGAAGCTGCGGAAATCCTGGGCCAGGCGCACCGGCTCATAGACCACGCGCTTGTCTTCTTCGGAATAACGCAGCTCGACATAGCCGGTCAGCGGAAAGTCCTTGCGCTGCGGATGGCCCTTGAACCCGTAATCGGTCAGGATGCGGCGCAGGTCGGCATTGCCGGCGAAGGCGACGCCGTACATATCGAACACCTCGCGTTCCAGCCAGCCCGCCACAGGCCAGATGCCCGTGACGGAAGGAACCGCATGATCCTCGTCGGTTTGCACATGCACGCGAATGCGATGGTTGCGCGTCAGGCTGAGCAGGCAATAAACGACCTCGAACCGCTCTGCACGGTCGGGAAAGTCGACGCCCGCAATCTCCATAAGCTGCTGGTACTGCGCCTTGTCGCGCAGCGCGGTCATCACATCGACCAGCGCGTCGCGCTGCACCCAAAGGCCGACTTCATCATTGGCCTCTTTCAGGTGGATCAGCTTGTCGCCGACCGTGGCGCGAAGTTCGTCAGCAATGCCATCGATAACCGCGATTTTCGGAGCGGAATGCGTCATATCAGCGCTCGATCGTCCCTATCCGGCGAATCTTCCGCTGCAACTGCATCACGCCATAGAGAAGCGCTTCGGCAGTCGGCGGGCATCCCGGCACATAGATGTCGACCGGCACGATCCGGTCACATCCGCGCACCACGGAATAGCTGTAGTGATAATAGCCGCCGCCATTGGCACAGCTGCCCATGGAGATGACATATTTCGGCTCCGACATCTGGTCGTAAACCTTGCGCAACGCAGGGGCCATCTTGTTGCACAGCGTGCCCGCAACGATCATCACGTCGCTCTGGCGCGGGGACGCACGCGGCGCTGCGCCAAAACGTTCCATGTCGTAACGCGGCATGTTGACGTGGATCATCTCGACCGCGCAGCACGCGAGGCCGAAGGTCATCCACCACAGCGAACCGGTGCGTGCCCATTGAAATAGCTCTTCCGTCGAGGTGACAAGGAAACCCTTGTCATTCACTTCGCCGGTCAGCGCGTTGAAGAAATCGGCGTCGGGCTGCGTAATCGCGCCGGAAGCACCGGGGTCAGTTCTACTCCCAATCCAGGGCTCCCTTCTTCCAGGCGTAGGCAAGGCCAAGCACAAGCTCAAAGATAAACACCATCATCGTGAACCACCCGGCCCAGCCGATTTCCTTCAGGCTTACGGCCCAGGGAAACAGGAACGCAGCTTCAAGGTCGAAGATGATGAACAAGATGGCGACCAGATAGAAGCGCACGTCGAACTGGCTGCGCGGATCTTCAAACGCGGGAAAGCCGCATTCATATTCCGCCAGCTTGTCCGGGTTGGGCTTGTGAGAGCCGGTCAGCCGGCCGACCGCGATCGGCAGGAACACGAATGCGCTCGACAGTCCCAGCGCCACGGCAAGGAACAGCAGGATCGGCAGATATTGCGAAAGATCGACCAATGTGAATCCCCGTTTCGCGGTGTCTTTCGGGGGCTTTAGGCCTGCTGCACCCGCGAAGCAAGGCTCCGAACGGTGATAATGAATCGCAATAAGTGCAGTTTTGTTTCGGCAATGACGCGGAAACGAAAAAGGCCGCGAAAACCTTCCCGAAGGGACGTGTTTCGCGGCCTTTTAAGGACCAAAGTAGGATGCGCTCAGGCGTTGCGCAGGGCGCCAGCCAACAGCTTGTGCAGCTTGCTGTGAATGGCGTCATTGCCGGCGATGATTTCGCCGCGCTGAACCGGCTGATCGCCACCGCGAAAATCGGTGACGAACCCGCCCGCTTCGCGCACAAGCAGGATGCCTGCCGATACATCCCACGGCTTCAGCCCGCTTTCCCAGAACCCGTCATAACGCCCGGCCGCCACATGGGCGAGGTCGAGAGCAGCCGACCCGAAACGGCGAATGCCGGCCACCGAGGGCGCAACCGCCCCGAACACCCGGCTCCACTGCGCCATGTCGCCATGGCCCATGAACGGGATACCGGTCGCGATCAGGCAGTCGGCCAGGTCGCGGCGCGCCGAAACGCGCAGGCGTTGGTCGTGCCGCCATGCGCCGCGACTCTTTTCCGCCCAATAGCTCTCGTCGGTAACGGGCTGATAGACGAGACCAGTGGTCACCTCGCCCCAGCCACCGCCCAGCTTAGGCTCCTGCACCGCGATCGAAATCGCAAAATGCGGGATGCCGTGCAGGAAGTTCGTAGTGCCGTCGAGCGGATCGATAACCCAGCGGGGCTTCGACGTGTCGCCGATCACCTCGCCGCCTTCCTCCAGCAGGAACCCCCAGTCCGGCCGCGCCTTCGACAACTCGTCGAACAGCGTCCTTTCCGCCTGCTCATCGGCTTTGGACACGAAGTCTGCCGGCCCCTTCCGGGAAACCTGCAAATGCTCAACTTCGCCAAAATCCCGCCGCAGCCGCGATCCCGCCTTGCGGGCGGCGCGTTCCATGACGGTGAGCAGGCCTGAGTGCGATACCATTCTTGTCTTCCTTCGGCCCGTCCGACAGCGGACGGGGCTGACTTGGATCAGATAGCGAAACGAGCGCGGACGATCAGTCGGCCCGCTTCACATACTCGCGCTCGTACACGTCGACGACGATGCGCGTGCCGGTGACGATGTGCGGCGGAACCATGACGCGCACGCCGTTGTCCAGAATGGCGGGCTTGTAGCTGGCCGAGGCGGTCTGCCCCTTCACCACCGCGTCGGCCTCCACCACCGTCGCTTCAACCGTTTCGGGAAGCTGCACGGAAATCGGGCGTTCCTCATACATTTCCAGCAGCACCATCATGCCGTCCTGAAGGAACGCGGCGGCATCGCCCACCAGGTCGGCGGGCAGCGAAATCTGGTCATAGGTTTCCGTATCCATGAAAACGAGCATGTCGCCTTCAGGATAGAGATACTGGAAGTCCTTGGTGTCGAGGCGGATACGCTCGACGGTTTCGGCCGAGCGGAAGCGGACGTTGTTCTTGCGCCCGTCGATCAGGTTCTTCAGCTCCACCTGCATATAGGCACCGCCCTTGCCGGGCTGGGTGTGCTGAATCTTCACGGCGCGCCAGAGGCTGCCTTCATATTCGATATTGTTGCCGGGACGAATGTCCACGCCGCTGATCTTCATCGCGCGCCTGCCTATATGTTCAAGTTGGAAAAGAGCCGGTGCGGGCCTCTAGCGGTTGGCACGGCTTTCGGCAAGAGCGCTCGCGCTTTGACCGCCGTCAAGGATGGCTGTGTGCTGTTGGTCCACTACCCCTTCGACCGTTGAAGAGGAGATCTTATGTCCACCGACATTCGCGACACGCTGCACAGCCTGTTTCCCAAGGACGCCGACGCCCTGCACGCGCTCAAGCTGGACAACGCGCATTTCCGCGCCCTTGCCGATCGGTTCGAGACGCTGGAGAAGGAAGTGCATCGCATCGAGGCGGAAATCGAGCCGGCCTCCGACGACAGAGCGGAAGCATTGAAGCGCAGCCGACTGGCCACGCTGGACGAAATCGCGGCGATGCTCGCCAATTTTCGTAGCCAGTCGGCCTGACCGGCGCGGGCAAGCGTAAGGCGCCGCCCACGCTTGCGCTGTTCCTAAGGCTGGAAAATGGCGGGTACGCCGGTCTTGACCATCTGCGCCAGCCGCGCCGCATCCCAGTTGGAAAGGCGAATACAACCATGGCTTTCGCTACGCCCGATATTCTCTGGCTCAGGCGTCCCATGAATGCCGTAATGGGGTTTGGACAGGTCGATCCACACAACACCCACCGGCCCGTTCGGACCCGGTTTCAACACCGCCTTCTCATCCTTTGAGGAGGCATCCCAGAACAGGTCGGGGTTGAAGTGGAAGGGCGGGTTCCAACTGACACCCTTGATCGTCCACTTGCCGATGGGCAGCGGGTCATGCGCGCTGCCCATCGTGGCAGGAAACTGCGCGATCAGCCGGTCCTGTGCATCGAACACCCGCAGCAAACGGTCCGATTTGTCCACCACGACATGATCCGCCTGCGGCTGCCGGGCTGACACACCCAGCATGGCGAGGGTCTGCGGCCAACCACGATCCTCTCCCTTCGCACCGGCAACGTCGGCTTCCGCGATATTGGGCACGCGAATGGCCTCGCCGGCCCGCCATGTCGCGCGCGGGTTCAACCGAGCGAGCAGTTCAGGCTTGGTATGAAATCGCTCGGCCAACTTTTCCTGGAAATTCCGATAGCCCAGCGCGGGGTAGCGTGCCTGATCCGCCGTCCGCGCAGGCAGGTCGGCAAAGAACGGCCCCCTGGCGAACCCGGCGGGTATCCGCACGGCGCGAAGGGCGGGCAGCCGATCCCATTGCGCAAGCGCCTTCTTCGTCTCTTCGTCCCGCTTGCCAGTTTCAGCCAGATCCCGCGACAGCTGAAAGCCGCGCAGCGCCTCGTCATGGAAGCGCCCTTCCTCGCCATCGATCACGCCCGGCGCGAAGCCGAGGCGATCGAGCACAACCTGCAAATGAAGGGGCGACTGGGGCGACGGTTGCTCGCCCGCATCCTTCATGTCGACAAAGCGCTGGTCGTCTGTCGGCCGTGCAGTCTGAACCGGTTTAGACTTCGCCGCATTGGACGTCGGCGCGTCACTCCGTTCACAACCCGCGAGCGCGAGCGATACGATCAAACAGCAGGCTAGGCGCAAGGTCATCCCCCCTATCGGTGTCGGTCCCTCGCGAAACGCCCGATGCGGGATTTGGCTGCGATCAGCCCTTCAAAACCTCGTCGAAAGCAGCGACGCCTGCCGCCGGGCCACCGGAATGCGACCATACAGCGCCGCTCACAGCCAGAAAATCGGCGCCGGCCCGAACGAGCGGGGCAGCGTTTTGCGCGGTGATCCCGCCGATCGCGACGCAAGGCAGCTCGAACAGGGTTGTCCACCAGCTCAGTATCGAGGGATCGGGGCGATGCGTGGTGTCCTTGGTCGCCGTGGGGTAAAATGCCCCGAACGCGACGTAATCCGCGCCAGCCTCTCCTGCTTCCATCGCCAGATGCCGGCTGTCGTGGCAGGTAACGCCGATCTGTGCAGCGGGGCCAAGCAGCGCGCGCGCATCGCGCGGGTCGCCGTCCCCCTGTCCCAGATGCACGCCGTCCGCGCCCAGTCGCTTCGCCAGCGCCATGCTGTCGTTGACGATGAAGGCCACTTCATGGTCCGCGCAGATTTTCTGCAGCGGCTCAGCCGCGCGGGCAATGGCATGCTCGTCCGGTCCTTTGAGACGCAGCTGAAACGCGGCGACGCCGCCGTGCGCCAACGCCGCCTTTAGCGCGTCGGCGAAGGTCGCCTCGATCGCAGGCGGTGAAATCAGGTAGAGCTGGCAGGGTGGCCGGCTACCGTCCCGTTCGAAACGGTCGGCAAAATGCGGGTCCAGCGTCAGTTCGTCATCGTCGGGCAGCGTCATGGGACCAGCCCCTACCCGCTTACCACGGTCGGCGAAAGGGCCGCTGCAAAAGCCGGTGCATTGTCCAGCCGATGCGCGATGGCCCGCACCGCCCGTCGGCGGCCTACACGAACCGGCTGCCGCAGCTCGATCAGTACATTGGGATAGGCGATCAGCGCCAGGTTCAGCACATCTTTCGTTTTCACTTCACGCGCCGCGAAGTCCGAACGGAGGCGCAGGATATCGTCGCGGTCGACGCGGACTTCACGCAACTTACCGACCCGCATGAGCAGACTGTTCTCATTCAGCAGCACTGGCATATCGCGGAATGACCGGATCATCGCCACGACCCAGAACAGCGTGAGCAAGCTGATCGCCGACAGCGCAAGCGCCACGCGCGGCCACCAGAATGCGAGCATCAAGTGCAGTACGCTTGTTTCGATGAGGATCAGGACGGCCAGCACCCACATCATCGGCGCTACCGACCGGTGATAGGAAAAGGCCGCTGCGTCGGTCATGACGCAACGGCCTCTACAAACAGGATGGCGAGGGCGGACGCTTTCGCGCCCACCCCGGACATCAGGCAGCCTTCTTCGTCGAAGCGCCATAGATTTCGTCGATCGCACCACCCAGCGAACCGTCGAACTCCGCGTCGCTCATCTGGTGACGCAGGTCTTCCAACAGCGCGCGGCTGAAGCTGGCGATGATGCCCTTGTTCTTGGCCAGTTCGACGCAGGCTTCGGGGCGCGCAAAGCCACCCGACAGGGCAACCACGCGCAGTACCTTGGGATGTTCGACCAGCGGATCGAACAGGCCGGCCTTGGCAGGCAGCGAAAGCTTGAGCATGACCTGCTCGCCGTCGGGCAGCGCGTCGAGCGCCTTCAGCGTTTCTTCCAGAAGGATCTGGTCGGCCTCGGCGCGTTCCGGGCTCTTGATGTTCACTTCCGGCTCGATGATCGGCATCAGCCCGCCGGCCAGCACCTGGCGACCGACTTCGAACTGCTGCTTGACGACGGCGGCGATGCCTTCGCGATTGGCAAGGTTGATGACCGAGCGTTCCTTGGTGCCGAACACGCCCAGCGCCTTCGACTTCGCGAGCAGCGCGTCGAGTTCGGGCATCGGCTTCATCAGCTGGACGCCGTTCTGTTCGTCCTCCAGCCCCTTGTCGATCTTGATGAAGGGCACCACGCCGCGCTCGATCAGCGCCTGGGGCGTCGGCTTTCCGTCCACCATGCCGTCCATCGTGCGCTCGAACAGGATCGCGCCGATCACCTTGTCACCGGTGAAAGAGGGCGCGGTGATGATCCGGCTGCGCATGTCGTGGATCAGGCCGAACATTTCTTCTTCGCTGTTCCACGCGCCTTCCTCGACGCCATAGCCTTTGAGCGCCTTGGGCGTGGAGCCGCCGCTCTGGTCCAGCGCAGCGATAAAGCCGTTGCCGGTCGCGATCTTCGATTTCATGTCGTCATAGAGCATCTGCACATACCCTCGTTTGAACGCGCGCCATGGGGCTGGCACGCCAGGCCTTTAGATTCCTGTCATCCGCCGTGAAACGGAACGCCGGGCCGCATGCACCGGCTGGACGCATCGAGCGATGCTTGGAAAGCCGATAGCGACTGAGCGGCAATGCCGCAATGCAGCATCTTTCCCGGACTGGCACAACCGACCGTCCGGGACTATCGCTTCATCCCTGCATCAGTGCGGCGACACCGGGAAGCTCCTTGCCTTCCATCCATTCCAGAAAGGCACCGCCCGCCGTCGAAACGAACGTGAAGTCCGCCGCGACTCCAGCATGGTTCAACGCCGCGACGGTATCGCCACCGCCGGCCACCGATGTCAGCGACCCTTCCTTCGTCAGCGCGGCGGCAGTCTTTGCCAGCGCCACGGTCGCCGCGTCGAACGGCGCGATTTCGAACGCGCCCAACGGACCATTCCACACTAATGTGCGACAATTCTTGAGCGCATCACCCAGCGCCTCTACGGCCGCTGGTCCGACGTCGAGGATCATTTCGTCGTCCGCGACTTCATGCACGTTGCAGGTCCGGACGGACGGCGGATTGGCCGCAAATTCCTTTGCCACGACCACATCGTAGGGAAGATGGATGGTGCAGCCTGCCTCGTCCGCCTTGTCCATAATGGCGTCAGCGGTGTCGGTCAGATCCTTTTCGCACAGCGATTTGCCCACGTTCACGCCACGCGCCAGCAGGAAGGTGTTGGCCATGCCGCCGCCGATGATCAGATGATCGACCTTTTCCACCAGATTTTGCAGCACATCGAGCTTGGTGGACACTTTCGCTCCGCCCACGACTGCTGCGACCGGCGACACCGGCTTACCGAGCGCCGCTTCCAGCGCGTCCAGTTCCTTTTCCATCGAGCGGCCAGCGAAGGCCGGCAGTCGATGGGCAAGTCCCTCTGTCGATGCGTGCGCGCGATGCGCCGCGGAAAAGGCGTCATTCACGTAATAATCGCCGAGCGCCGCCATGGCGTCGGCGAGCGCCGGGTCGTTCTTTTCCTCGCCCGCATGGAAACGGGTGTTTTCCAGGATGGCGATGTCGCCCCCACGCATCACGGCGATCCCGGCTGCCGCCGCTCACCGGCGCAATCGGGGATGAACTGCACTTGCCGACCCAGCACGCCAGACAAGGCGCGCGTCACAAGGCTGAGCGACACTTCCGGGTTCTTTTGACCCTTGGGCCGTCCGAAATGCGCCAGGATCAGCACCTTGGCCCCGCGATCCGCCAGCTCCAGCAGGGTCGGCATCGCCGCGCGCAGGCGCGTATCGTCGCTGACCGCGCCGTCCTGCATGGGGACGTTCAGATCCTCGCGAACCAGAACCGTCTTGCCGGTCAGGTCGCCCATGTCGTCCAGGGTCTTGAATGCGCGCATCGTCCTGCTTCTCCCCATTGGATGGCGCGCCCGGACCCGTTCGGACTGCCCGCCCCGTCTCACCACGGTCCGGCCCGGACGATGCCGGGCCGGATTTCACATCATCTTATTGGCTGCAACGGCGCTTAGAGCAAGCCGGCCATCACGCCCGTGGTATCGATCATGCGGTTGGAGAAGCCCCACTCGTTGTCATACCAGCTTAGCACGCGCACCAGCGTACCATCGATCACTGCGGTTTCCAGGCTGTCGACAGTGGAGCTGCGCGGGTCGCCATTGTAGTCGATCGACACCAGCGGCTCGTCGGAGAAGCCCAGCACGCCCTTCAGCGGGCCGGATTCCGAAGCGGCCTTCAGCAGGCCGTTCACTTCATCGACACTGGTCGCCTTCTTGGCGATGAACTTCAGGTCGACGACGGACACGTTGGGCGTCGGCACGCGGACCGACGAACCGTCCAGCTTGCCCTTCAGTTCGGGCAGCACTTCGCCCACGGCGCGGGCGGCGCCCGTGGTGGTCGGGATCATCGACAGCGCGGCAGCACGGGCGCGGCGCATGTCCTTGTGCAGCTGATCCAGCGTGTTCTGGTCGTTGGTGTAGCTGTGGATCGTCGTCATGAAGCCCTTTTCGATGCCGATCGAATCGTTCAGCACCTTGGCGAGCGGAGCCAGGCAATTGGTCGTGCAGCTGGCGTTGGAAATGACGATGTCATCGGCGGTCAGCTGGTCATGATTGACGCCGAACACGATGGTCTTGTCGACATTGGTGCCGGGCGCGGAGATGACCACGCGCTTGGCGCCAGCGGTCAGGTGCGCGCTAGCCTTGTCCTTGGTGGTGAAGATGCCGGTGCATTCCAGCGCGATTTCGACGCCCAAGTCCTTGTGCGGCAGGTTGGCGGGATCGCGCTCGGCGGTCACCTTGATCTTCTTGCCGTCGACGACCAGAAATTCGCCATCGACCGAAACGTCGCCCGCGAAATTGCCGTGGACGCTGTCACGCTTGAACAGCAGCGCATTGGACTTCGTGTCGCCCAGATCATTGATCGCGACCAGTTCAAGGTCGTGGTCCGTGCGCGTCAGGATGGCGCGCGCCACCAGGCGACCGATACGTCCGAAACCGTTGATAGCTACTTTGACAGCCACTGCACTTGCCTCCTTGGTCTATTGCTTAGAGCGCCGCTTTGACCTTCGGCGCGATGTGGTCGGCGGTGAGGCCGAAATGGTCGAACAGCACTTCGGCCGGAGCCGATGCGCCAAAACTGTCGATGCCGAAACGCAGGCCATCGAGGCCCGTGTAGCGTTCCCAGCCAAAGGTGACGCCAGCCTCGATCGAAACCTTGAGCGCGTCTGCGGGAAGCAGATCGGCCTTGTACGCTGCATCCTGCGCGTCGAAGAGCGACCAGCACGGCATGGACACGACATCGGCACCGATGCCGTCGGATTCCAGCTTCGCCGCGACTGACAGTGCCGTTTCCACTTCCGATCCGGTGGCGAGCAGCACCACCTTGCGCGCGGCTTGCGCGGCCTTCAGGCGGTAGGCACCCTTGGCGGACAGGTTCTCGCTCCCTTCGGTGCGCAGCAGCGGCAGGTTCTGGCGCGTCAACGCCAACAGCGATGGCGCATCGGCGCTCCGCAGCGCCAGTTCCCAGCATTCGGCGGTCTCCACCGCGTCCGCGGGGCGGAACACGCCAAGGTTCGGGATCATGCGCAGCGACATCACATGCTCGACCGGCTGGTGCGTCGGACCGTCTTCGCCAAGGCCGATGCTGTCATGCGTCATGACATAAACGACGCGCGTCTGTTGCAGCGCCGACAGACGGATCGCGGCCCGGCAATAGTCGGAAAATACCAGGAAGGTGCCGCCATAGGGGATGACGCCGCCGTGCAGCGCCATGCCGTTCATCGCGGCGGACATGCCGAATTCGCGAATCCCGTAATAGACGTAGCGACCGGAATAATCGTCCTTGCCGAACGGGGTCGTCGTCTTCGTCTTGGTATTGTTCGATCCGGTCAGGTCCGCCGACCCGCCGACCGTGTCTGGCAATTGGGCGTTGATCGCCTCTAGCGCCATTTCGCTCGACTTGCGCGTGGCGATCGGCTTGGGATCGGCCTGCAGCGCGGCGATATGGTCGGCCATGCTGAAGCTGGCCGGCAGGTCGCCGGACATGCGACGCAGGAAATCATCCTTGCTGGCCGAAGCATTCAGACGTTCGGACCATGCCGCGCGCGTCGCTGCGCCCTTGGCACCGATGGCCTTCCAGGCGTCGGCCACATCCTGCGGAATGACGAAGGGTTCGTCGCTCCAACCCAGAAATTCCCGCGCGGCGGCGACTTCGCCGGTGCCGAGCGCCGAGCCGTGGACGCCCGATGTGCCCTGCTTGTTGGGCGCGCCATATCCGATGACGGTGGTGCAGCGGATCAGGCTGGGCCGCGGGTCGGCAGCGGCTTCCGACAGGCGCGCGCGACATCGTCCGCGTCCTGCCCGTTGCAGCTCGTGACATGCCAGCCCGTCGCCGTGTAGCGCGCAGCCACGTCTTCGCTGGTGGACAGGCTGGTCGCGCCGTCGATGGTAATCTTGTTATCGTCCCACAGGACGTTCAGGCGACCAAGGCCCAGATGCCCGGCCAGGCCGATAGCTTCGTGGTTGATGCCTTCCATCAGGCATCCGTCGCCCGCGATCACCCAGGTGCGGTGATCGACCAGCGCATCGCCATAGACGGCGTTCAAGTGCCGCTCCGCCATCGCCATGCCGACCGCCGTGGCAAGTCCCTGCCCCAGCGGGCCGGTAGTGGTTTCCACCCCCGCCAGCTCGAAATTTTCCGGATGACCGGCGCAGGGGCTGTGCAGCTGACGGAAATTGCGGATGTCGTCCATCGTCGGACGCGCATAGCCGGTCAAATTCAGCAGCGCGTAAATCAGCATCGAACCATGGCCCGCCGACAGCACGAAGCGATCGCGGTCGGCCCAATGCGGATCGGTGGGGTCGAATTTCAGATGGTCGCGGAACAGCACCAGCGCCGCGTCCGCCATGCCCATCGGCATGCCTGGATGGCCTGAATTGGCGGCCTGAACAGCGTCCATGGCCAGAACGCGGATGGCATCAGCGAGCCTTTTCGCGGGAACAGTCATCTTAAATTCTGCGATCCTGCCGTAGGGCGCCGGGATGGCGCGTGAAGTAAAAACATGCGCGAGTCGCGAGTCGGGGTCCATTTGTGCGCTGCGAGAGGCAGCGTCAACCGGACCCGGCCGGGAATGTCCCTGCCCGGCACTTTTGCCAAAGGAAAATCCCATGCTATCAATGCGGCCATGGGGACAGAGACCATCAAGCTGGCCATCGGGCGTATCGAACGCGCTCTTTCGCAGATCGAGCTGGCGCTGGATCGCCCGCAACCGGCGCCCCCGCCCGTTGCGCCAACGGCTGCCACCGACGCCCCGCCCGATCAGGAGGGGTTGGCCGACCGGGAGACCGTTGCCGGTGCGCTGCGCGCGCTGGACAAGCTGCTGGTGGAATTGAAGGGTTCGGAACGTGGCTGAAATCACCATTCACGTAGGCGGCCGCGCTTATCCCATGTCCTGCCGCGATGGGGAGGAGCCGCGCCTCATCTCGCTCGCGGCGATCGTCGATCAACAAGTTTCAAAGGCAAAGCAGGCTGCGCCCGGCCTGACCGAAAATCGACTGCTGCTGTTTGCCGGCATCTTTCTGGCCGACGCGCTCAACGAAGCGCGGGAGGAATTGCGCAATGCTCAGCCGGTCGCGCCGGAACTGAACCTGCCACCCACCGAGTCGGCTATCGACCCCGGCATCGCGAAAGCACTCGACAGTTTGGCGACGCGGATGGAACTTGTCGCACAAAGACTTGCGGCAACGCCCGCCAACACCTAAATCCACCGACGGCGGGTACTGCCTGGCACGCGCTTTTGCGAACATCCCTGAGGCGATATCACATCCAAGGGGGCTGTCTCTGAGCGGATCCTGGTTCGACTTACATGGTCCCCACCTGACGTTGAGGCGTCAGAGGATTTTCCAGCTAACGACCAAGGCGGTCCCGCCACCCGCCCCTTGGTGCCGATCTTGCGCACCGTCGCACCGTCAGACAGTCAGGACCGCATGAGTATCATCGACGACAAGCGGGCGCTGCGTCGCGAAATGCGGGCAAAGCGCCGCATCTTCGTCGATCGGCTGGACATCACGGCTGGGCGCTTCGCCTTTCGCGCGTTGCCCAGCCCAGTGGTCAAGCTGCTGGAAGGGCGTTCGGTTGCCGCGCTCTACGCGCCCATGGGTAGCGAGGTGCCCGCGCTTCGCTTGGCCGATGCGTTGCGGCGGCTCGGCCTTTCGGTTGCGCTGCCGATCGTGAGCCAGGAAGTAGGCGTGATGGATTTCCATTTATGGCAGCCGGAGGACGATCTGGTCCCCGGCCCGTTCGACATTCCCCAGCCACCTGCCAGCGCCCCGATGGCCGATCCCGACGTCATCTTCACGCCGCTGGTGGCATTCGATGCCACGCTCTCCCGCCTGGGTCAGGGCGGCGGCTATTATGATCGCGTCTTTGCGCGCTACCCCGACGCCTTGCGCATCGGCCTTGCCTGGTCCGTGCAGCAGGTCGCGCACGTACCGCTGGAAAGCTGGGACTATCCGCTGCACTTTGTCTTGACGGAACGGGCATTGATCGAAAGGGAAGATGCGCAATGACCCCCAGCTGGCGCAAACCCTTTGGCATCATCGCCATCCTGTCTATCATCGCCATCTGGGCGGTGATCGTGGCCAGCTTCTCGCAAAGCATCGCCACCCTGCCCTTCGTGGCGCAGATGCTGCTTTACGGGTTTGCGGGCATCATCTGGTTCGCGCCCATGAAACCGCTGCTTCGCTGGATGGAAACCGGGCGGTGGCGCGATTGACTTTGCGCGCCAGCCTGAGATTGTAACAAATCATGGCAGACGAGCCGCCGATTTTTTCGGCCGAAATCAATATCAGGACCGAATCGCGCCGCCGGTCGGTGCGCGCGGCGGTAGCCATGGAAGTTGAAATCGACGGCGAAACCTTCTCGCGCGGGATATGCCGGGTGCTCGACATCTCGATCCATGGCGCGCGGGTGCAGACTTATTCCCCGCTCACCAAGCGCAGCACCATCGGCATCGCCATTCCCGGGCAGGAGCGCAAGAAAGCCATTGTGATGTGGGTTGATGACCTGGAAGCCGGTTGCCAGTTCGACACGCCGATCGATCCGGCAGCGCTGGAAGAGTTGCTGAAACGCAACCGAGGCAGCGGCATCACGAAGAACTGATCTTCGTTATCGATATCGGCGTTTCCGCATGATCGGGAACGGGGCCATCCCTTGCGATGGCGCGAGTGACGGGGCTCGAACCCGCGACCTCCGGCGTGACAGGCCGGCGCTCTAACCAACTGAGCTACACCCGCATCAGGCACACAGCATTCGCATCACCGTTTTACGGGGGAAACCGACTTCCTATTCAAGTAGGAAGTGGCGCGAGTGACGGGGCTCGAACCCGCGACCTCCGGCGTGACAGGCCGGCGCTCTAACCAACTGAGCTACACCCGCTCGAAGCGTGAGGCCGGGCAACTACTAGCGGCCCGACGACCTGTCAACAGCACTCTCGTCGTCCGATGAACTTTGTGTGACGGCGGGGTCGGAGGTGGTCGTGCGCCCCCGTACCAGCGTTCCCGCCTCGAACAGGAAACCGGCGATATCGGGCCGTCCCGCCGCCGCCGCAACTGTCTGGATGATGATCAGCAACGGCACCGCCAGCAATGCACCGAGCGTTCCCCACACCCATCCCCAAAAGCTCAACGACACGAGAATCAGCAGCGGGTTCATCGTCAGGCGGCGGCCCAATATCGTGGGCGTCACGACATTGGCCTCGACCAGGTGAAAGCCGATCTGGACGAAAGCAGGCGTCAGTGCGAGCCAGATATTGTCGAAGATCATCAGGCCGCCCAGCCCCAGCAGCATGGCGGCGACGATCGGCCCGAAATAGGGGATGAAGTTCAGCAGCGCGACGATGCCGCCCCACATCATCGGCGATTCCATGCCGATCAGGCGCAGGATGATCGCCGTCGCCAGCCCCAGGCTGAGGTTGATGGTGGTGATCGTCAGCACATAGGCCGATGTCGCGTCGACGACATTCTGGATCACCCGCGCCATCGTCATAGCGCCATCGAAGCTGCCCCGGCTGCTGATCGTCGCGCGGCGCAGGCGGGTCCAACCCGACAGAAAGAAATAGACGACCAGAAGCGCGAAGAACATCTGGATGATCGCACTCGGCGCCGAGGTCGCGGCCAGTTGCAGCAGCGAATGCGGCGGCTCCGCCGTCCCGGTCTGTGCCGCTGCACGCGCGGGAGCAGAGGCAATCATCTGCACCGTGTCGTCGATGAACCGCTGCAACTGGGAATAGGCGTCGATCACCGGCGCAAGATTCGCCTGAATTTTCGGAATCCGTTGCGGCAGAAGGCGGAACCAGTCAGTCGCCGGGACCACGATCATCACCAGCGCGGTGTTGGCCACCACTAGGAACAGGACCACCGCCGCAAAGGCCGAAAGCGCCGACGGAATGCGATGCCTCTCCAGCCATTCCAGCAGCGGCACCAGCGCAATCGCGACGACCAGCGCAGCAGTGAGCGGCAGGAAGAATTCCGCACCCGCCCGCAGAGCAAAGGGCAGCGCGAGAAACAGCCCGATCCCGGCGATCAGGACCAGCGCGGCGAGCAGCCGCTGGCGACCAAACTCCACTGTCTCTTGTCCTGGCTCACGGTTCATGCGCCGACCCTTGCACGGCCCCGGTCAGAGCGTCAATCGCGCTGGAGGGGCGGGCTTAACCATATGTTGGCAGACCCCCGCTAGAATTCCCCCAACGCATGACAAACAACCCGAGAGACGCCAAGACCTTGCCACATCCGATCCTGAAGGCAGCGCCTGTCGCCGTCATCGCCAGCCTGTTCGCTATCATGCCGCTTCGCGCGGCCGAAAGCGGTCAATTGCTGCTGAGCGGACAGGTGTTCAAGGAAGTCGTGCAGTCGGACGGCAATGGCGCTGTCCGCCGGGCGCTCGTTCCGGCCTCTCAAATGGTGCGCGGCGACCGATTGGTGTTCGTGGTTCGTTATCGGAATGCCGCGCCGGACCCGGTCAACGGCTACGTCATCACGGTCCCGTTTCCGGCCACGGTACGCTATCAGGACAATCCCCGGCAGCCGGTCGAGGTGTCCGTCGACGGGGGACGCAACTGGGGCGCTCTCGACCGCCTCTACCGCCTGACCGGCAACGGCGTGCCCAAGCCAATTTCGGCGGACCGGGTGACGCATGTGCGCATCCGCCTGTCCGCTCCGGTACAGCCGGGCGCCAGCGGCCAGATCACCTATCGCGGGATCGTGCGATGATCGTGCGGGCTTGAAGCCTGCAACACAGCGGCTGACCCTATGCCGCGAGGGCGACTGCGCGACCTGCCCGCCGGCCGCGCATGACCGCCAGCAATGGCTTTTCTATCCCTTGCGCAGTGGCGACTCCGCCGACGATGCCGGCTACCGACAGCAGTGCAAAGCATCCCGTTGCGCCGGCGGTCCGGTCGATGCCGGTCAACTGCAACAGCTTCCACGCTATCCCGATCCAGATAAACTGGAAGAGATAGATGGAATAGGATGCACCGCCCAACATGCGCAGCCATCCGGGCACGGCGACCGGGCCACGCTGCTCCCGTGCGACAAGCCCCCAGATCAACAGGGCACATGGCACACCGTAGGCGGCGCGCGCTGCGGCACCATATCCATCCAGCCAGCCCGTCGCCTCGGCAATCCCCCCAGCCAGAATCCCCGACAGACCGCAGGCCGTCATAAAGTTGGGCTGGGTCAGCCATCCACGCCGCACCGCCAGCGCAATCGCCATGCCGCCCAGAAATTCGAGGTTATAGGCCGTGGCGAACTGCACCGGTCCGGGCAGATGCGCGACTCCCGCCAACCCCAACAGGATCGCGACACCCCAGCCGGTAAACAGCGCCAATCCTAGCGGACGACTGAAAATCAACAGCGCGAACGCGACATAGAACACCACTTCATATTGCAACGTCCACGCAACGCCCAGCAATGGCTCTGCATCGGCGGGCAGGAGAAGCAATGCTGAGAGCAATCGCGCAACGTCCGGCGGCGGATGACCCGCCGCCAGCCCCATCGTCAGGCTTACGGCCAGCGCTATCCAATAGATCGGAAACAGCCGGCTGAACCGCCGCCAGCCATAGTGCATAATCCGCGCAGGTTCCTTTGCCCCCTTCCCCACGTCGCCGGAATGGACATGGGCAATGATGAAGCCGGACAGCAGAAAGAACAGATCGACGCCAGCATGGCCAGGCTGGAAAAGCGCCCGCAGCAGCGGCGCTCCGAACGCCTGATCGACATGGCGAGAGACATGGTAAAGCACGACAGCACATGCCGCGACGCCACGCGCGCCCTCTATACCCAGCAATGTCTCACGCGCCTGCGTCATGCCCAGCGGCTTAGCGCAGGGGCGTTACCATATCGTTGGGATCGGCGGGCGTGCTGGCCCTAAAGATGCATGAAGTCGCGGGAAAAGGACTTCAGATGCGCGCCGCCATCGACGAAAATCGTCTGCCCCGTGACGGACTGCGCGCGCGCGAGATAGAGGACGGCATCGGCAATATCCTGCGGCGCGGACAGGCAGTGCAGCGGCATTTCGCCGGTCAGCCGGGCCATCAGCGCATCGTCATAATCGTCGGTGCGGATGGTGAGGCCGGGGGCCACGGCGTTGACGCGGATGGCGGGCGCCAGTTGCCGCGCCATCGTCTGCGTGAAGCCGGCCAGCGCCTGCTTGGAAAGCGTATATGCCAGCTGGTCGCCATGCGGATGGACGATCCGCTGGTCGAGTATGTTGACGATCGATCGGTCCAGCATTCCGGCGGGCACGCTCGCAAACGCCTTGGTCAGCAAAACCGGCGCGACGCAATTCACCGCATAATGCCGCATCAGGTCGTCGGCCTGCACGTTCTCCAGCCGATCCTGCCCGAACATCGACGCGCTGTTGACCAGAAGGTCCGGCGCACGGCCAAAGGCGGCGCTGACATCGGCCACCAATTCGCCCGCGCTGTCGAGGTCGACGAAATCCGCGACGAAGCCCTTCCATTCGACGCCACTGTCTGCCAGCGAACGTGCAAGATCGGGATCGGGCTTCACATCATGGCTACCGTGGATCGCGATGGCATAGCCCGCACGCGCCAGCCCGGCGGCAATCGCGCCGCCCAAACGCCGATGTCCCCCCGTAATCAGCGCCAGCGAACTCAATGCCTATTTCCCCATCAACCGAAGCACTTCCTTACGGCTCTTCTCATCGTCCCTGAATACGCCCATCATGCGGCTTGTCGTCATGGTGACGCCATGGGTTCGCACGCCGCGCCCCGTCATGCAACCATGTGTCGCTTCGATAACAACGGCCACACCCTGCGGCTTCAGATGGGTCCAGATACAGTCGGCAACCTCCGCGGTCAGCCGTTCCTGAACCTGCAGCCGACGGGCAAAGGCATGAAGAACGCGCGCCAGCTTCGATATGCCGACAACATAATCACCGGGCAGATAGCCGATGTGGGCGACGCCGGTGATCGGTGCCATATGATGCTCGCAGTGCGACTGAAACGGTATGTCCTTCAGCAGGACGATTTCGTCGTAGCCGCCGACTTCGTGGAAGATGCGGGAGAGGTGATAGGCCGGATCTTCGGCATTGCCTTGGCAATATTCCCGCCAAGCGCGTCCCACCCGCTTGGGCGTGTCGAGCAGCCCTTCCCGGTCGGGATCATCACCCGTCCAGCGGATCAGCGTGCGGATGGCATCCTGAACATCCTGGGGAACATCGATCTTCGACGGTGGCGCGACCAAGTCGCCATCGTCGAGCACAGGCTCAGTCATCGTCTGTCTATTCCATCTTGTTGCGCCGCCGATATGGGCAACACACGGCGCAAAAGCCACCCCTGCCCTTTGGGGCATCGGCTACGCGATTACTTGCCCGTGGCGCTGAACGAGAAATCGATGGCGACATTGGGGGCCAGCCCCTCACCCGATTCTCCCGTTCCGACATTGAACGTCTTACGCGCAACCGTGCCACTCCCCGCGACTTTACGCTTCATCCCTTCACCACTCAGCGTAAAGGCGATCGTCTGTGGCGCGCTGACGCCCTTCAGGTTCAGCGTGCCCTTGGCACGGTAGCGACCCGGTGCCGTGCGCGTCACTTGGGTCGAGCGGAAGGTCGCCTTGGGATGGTCGGCGGTGGCGAAAAAGTCGCTGTTGCCGATCATGTCGTCCTTGTAACTGTCGCCAAGGCTGGCGCTTTTCAGATCAATGTCGATCGCGAGAGACGCCGTTTCGGTGTGATCGGGATCAAGCACGATCTTGCTCGTCCACTTGCCAAAGCTCCCCCGGATCGTTTCCTCGCCATTGGCGATCGTGAAGCCCAGACGGCCGCCGGGCAGCACGGTCCAGCTCGGCGGAGGCCCTGCGGCCGCCTCGGCGACGTTGGCAATCGCATTGCTGACGGGTGCGGCAGCATTGTCATCATCGTCGGCCGCCGCCTCGGTGCTGTTTGCGACCGCATTGGCTGCCGCTGCAGGCGGGGCTTCCGCCGTTTCGGACTTCTTCCCGCCGGCGGGCAAAATCGCCTTGCCAACGACCAGCCCACTCAGCGCGAACAGGACGACGCCCGCCATCGCGACGCCCGACCGGCCGGGCGTCATGCGCCACATCAGCCCATCCTTCAGGATCATATGGTGGCGAATGGCACCGGCCACGTGCAGCAGCAGCAGGCCGATCGTCACCCATGCTAGGGCACCGTGAATGCCCTCCACCGGATCATGCAATCCCTGCGGCAGCGGCAAGCGCGGCCATGGCACGACGCCGAACAGCAGCGTCGGCACCTTCAGCTTCGAGGTCGATACGATCATCCACCCCGTCAGGGGCGCACCCAGCATCACGCCGTAGAGCAGGACATGCACCGCCTTTGCCAGCATTCCCGTCAAGCCGCCCTCCGTCGCAGGCGGGCGCGGCTTCCAGAAGCGGACGAGAACCCGGAGAACGGACAGCAGCAGAATGGTGATGCCGACCGACTTGTGCAGTTGCATCGGCGCAAAGCGTTGCGCGCGGGTCAGATCCTCCAGCCCCCAACCCAGTGAAATCTGGAAAAGGATGGCAAATGCGATCAGCCAGTGCAGCGTGATGGCGATCCTGCTGTATTTCTGCGGCATGGAGGCTCCCTTGATGTCGCGGCGATCCGAAAGACTAACGAGCCTTTTTCCGGCTGCCTATGGTCAATATTGGCAACGACCGGTTTACCCGGAGCGGCTGACCGGGGCCTGACGAAGACCGCGCTCAGAACGTATCGTGACACAGCCGTCACATAATCACCCGCCCCTCTTGAATTTTTCGATCCCGCCGCGCATTTCGGGAACAGCGGGTCGGCATAAACATTTACCCGGAAAATCGGCGGCCTTCGGGTCAGGGGACCGCTATCCGACAAGGGGGAAACGCATATCATGGCTGGCCAGGCTGCCATCACCTATTCGACTTCGTTGCCATTCAGCGGACGGACAGCCCGGCGCGGCCATGGGCTGCCCATGACATATCTTTTCGATCGCGAATCGCCACTGGGCGGGAGCCGGCCCGCATGAGCCTGCCGCTGCTGGGCGCTGCCCTGATCGCCGCGGGGCAGGCGAGCCTGCCCGCCAACGAGACCGCCCCGGCCGCTTATGCGCCGCCCGTCATGCTGGTGCAGGCGGCACCCGCCGCCGCCGCGCCAGCGCCTCTCGATCCCGCCACGCCGCCGCCGGTGGTCCCGACACCGGGCCAGGCACCCGCGTCCGCTCCCCCCTCGACACCGACCGCCGCCGATCAGGTCGCGGGCGATCAGAACGCCATTGTCGTCACGGGTCGCGAATCCATTCCGGGCGATCCGCTGGAACAGCTGAACGCCGACAGCTTTAAGGCGATGCAGGCGGTCGACGATGCCGTCGTCGGGCCGGTCGCCAAGGCTTATAAGGAAGGGCTGCCCAGCCCGGTGCGCAAGGGATTGCGCAATTTCCTGAACAACTTGGAAGAACCGTTTATTTTTGCAAACTTCCTCTTGCAGTTGAAGATCGGAAAGGCGTTCGAGACGCTCGGCCGCTTCACCGTCAACACCACCCTCGGCTTTGCCGGGGTGTTCGACGTGGCGAAGAAGCAGCCGTTCAACCTGCCCTATCGCCCCAACGGCTTTGCCGACACGCTGGGCTTCTATGGCGTTGGCCCCGGCCCCTATTTCTACCTGCCGCTGGTCGGGCCGACGACGCTGCGCGACCTGATCGGCGATGGCATCGACCGGCTGCTGCTGCCCTTTGCCGTGGGTAAGCCGTTCAACGATCCCAAGTTTGTGATCCCCGCCACCTTGCTCGGCCAGCTGGACGACCGCGCCGAGTTCGAGGAAACGCACGAGCAGATCCGCAACAGCCCCGACCCCTATGCCGCGTCGCGCGACCTGTACCTGAGAAGCCGTCAGGATGAGATCGACGCGCTGCGCGGTCGCCCGATCGCGCCGCCGCCGGTGGTGCCGACGCTGAAGCAGACGCCAGCGGCGGGCGGCACCTGTTGCCGCAAGCTGCACCAACCCCGGCGCCCGCATCGGCGCAGCCCGCCGTTACCGCGCCTGCCGTAACTCCGCAGCCGGAAACCGCACCGCAACCGTAAAGGCGAGCGGGCGCGGTGCTGGAGTGCCCGCGCCCCTCAGCCTGCCTTCACATAATGGCTGTGCACCCACCCGGTTGCCTTGGGCAGGCCGGCGGCGTCGAGCACGGACACTTCCAGCCAGACGCCGTTCTGGCCGATCGGCTCAAGCGGCGCTTTGTCCTTCAGCGATGCGATGATCGCGAAGTCCAGCCCCGGCCCTGCCCGCATGTTGAGGCCGTTGGGCGCGTTCACCAGCACGATGTTCGCGCCATCGTCGCGCCGGTCGCCGAAGGCGCGGCTTCGAAAACGGGCCATGTCGAAGGCTGGACCCGGATCCCATTTGCGGGTCGGCGCGATGTCGTCATGGCCAAGGATGGTGTCGACACCATAGCTGGCGCGCAGCGCGGCGACCAGTTCCACCGCCGCATCGAACTGCGCCTCCGGGTAGATTTCCCAGCCGATCGGCGTGCGCGAGCCGTTGGGATTGCCGTTGCGATGCACCCCGATGAAGGGATTGGTCACCCGCTGCCCCGCGCCATTCACCCAGTCACCGCCGGCCCCCTTCAAAGCGCCCCAGTTGGCGAGCTCGATGCCGATGGAATATTGATTGAGCCCCGACAGGCTGCCCCAGGTGGATTTGCCCGCATGCCAGGCGATCTTTTCAAATGACACGCACTGGATGATCGACCCGTCGCGCTCGATCACCACATGGGCCGACGAGTTGGTGTTGGCGGCGCTGGCGAACCAGTTGGCGGAGGACCGGGCCGATCCGCCCGCGGTAAAATGGATGATGACGATTTTCGGCGGCGAACCGAAGCTCTTGCCGACATTTTTCGATTTGATCTGTTCGACTGCCTGCTTGTTCCGGCGCAGCACGCCGCTCTTGATATCCAGCATCGCCTGTTTCCCGCTATGCAATGGGCGCCCGCCGGTTGCCGGCTGGTCTTGCGCCCCGAAATTGTGCGACCGCGATGTGACGGCGCTTTTACAGCAATCGCAAACACTTGACGAGAGAAGATTCGCGACAGGGCACCGCCCTGCCCGATCGACCGAAGAACGGACGGGCGTGGCCCTATCTCGCCTTAAGGTGACCAAATTCCCGCAAAGCGCGTGAATTTGTAACCTTATGTCACCTTTAGCGGTCGTGCCCGCAGGGCAAGCGGAGGCGGGATGAGCGAGGGAAGTCATGGCCGCCATCCACCACGAGGGCAGCGCTGTAGGACAGCGAATTCCCTTCGCTGCGCCTTATCCACGGGAGCGTGCCGTCAAGCCGTCTCGGCGGCCTCGCTGGCGTCGAGCCATTCCAGCTCGGCCGCTTCCAGCCGTTCGGCAACGCCCGCGCGCAGTTTCATCAGGTCGCCCATGCTGCGATCCTTCAGCGGCGGACGCGCCTTGGCCGGATCGGCGAGCGCCGCATCGATGGCCTCCCGCTCGCCCGTCAGCTTCGCGATCAGCGCCTCTGCATCGCGGACGCGCTTGCGCTGGGCCAGCATGGCGTCGCGCGCCTTCTTGTCCAGCTTCGCGCCTTTCCCTCCGCCATCCTTTTCCGGCGTCCGGCGACCCAGAACGAAATCGGTATAGTCGCCAAGCGACCCGGCATATTCCTGCGCCCGCCCGCCATCCACCAGCACCAGCCGGTCGGCGGTGAGCTCCAGCATGTGCCGGTCATGGCTGACCAGCACCACGGCGCCTTCATAGGCGTTGAGCGCCTGCACCAGCGCCTCGCGCGCATCGACGTCAAGGTGGTTGGTCGGCTCGTCCAGGATCAGCAGGTGCGGCGCGTCGCGGGTGATGAGCGCCAGCGCCAGCCGCGCACGCTCTCCGCCCGACAGCTTGCCAATCTGCGTCGTCGCCTTGTTACCCGAAAAGCCGAACCGACCCAATTGCGCGCGCACGGCGGCCGGTGTCGCGCCCTTCATCAGATGCGACATATGCTCGAGCGGCGTGTCGTCCGGGTCCAGCTCCTCGACCTGATACTGCGTGAAATAGCCGACCTGCATCTTGCCGGAGGACGACATCTCGCCCTCCATCGGGGTCAGCTGCGCGGCCAGCAGGCGCGCGAGCGTCGTCTTGCCATTGCCGTTGCGGCCCAGCAGCGCGAGCCGGTCGTCGGGATCGAGCCGCAGGTTGAGCCGCTTCAGAACGGGCTTGCCGGTCGCATAGCCGACACTCGCCAGATCAAGCGTGATCAGCGGCGGGCGCAGCGCGGTTCGGGACTTGGGAAAGTCAAACGACAGCGTGGGGTCCTTGATCGCCACTTCGGCGATGGGCTGCATCCGAGCCAGCGCCTTCGCGCGGGACTGGGCCTGCTTGGCGGTGCTGGCGCGCGCGCTGTTGCGGGCGATATAGTCCTGCAGCTTCGCGCGCTCGGCCGCCTGCCGCTCGCGCGCCGCCTCCATCTGCGCCAGCCGCTCGGCCCGCTGACGCTCGAACGCGTCATAGCCGCCGGGATAAAGCGTGATCTTGCCGCCTTCCAGATGCAGGATATGGTCGACGACATTGTTCAGAAGGTCGCGTTCATGGCTGATGACCAGGATCGCGCCGCGATAATCCTTCAGGAAGTTTTCCAGCCACAGCGTCGCTTCCAGGTCGAGGTGGTTCGAAGGCTCGTCGAGCAGCAGCAGGTCGGGCGCCGAAAACAGCAACGCGCCCAACGCCACGCGCATTTTCCAGCCACCGGAGAAGCTGTCGAGCGGGCGCTGCTGCATCTCCTCGTCGAAGCCGAGGCCAGTGAGGATCTGCGCGGCGCGCGCCGGGCCGGTATAGGCGTCGATGGCGATCAGCCGGTCGTGCAGGTCGCCCAGCCGGTCGGGGTCGACGCAGGTTTCCGCCTCCTCCATCAGCGCGGCGCGCTCGGTGTCGGCGGCGAGCACCGTGTCGAACGGGGTGGCGTCGCCATGGGGCGCTTCCTGCGCGATATAGCCAAGCCGCATGCCCCGCGGCATGTCGATGCTGCCATCGTCCGGGTCGATCTGACCGATGATCGCCTTCATCAGGGTGGACTTGCCCGCGCCGTTGCGGCCGATGAGGCCGACGCAGCTGCGGGCGGGCAGCGCGGCGCTTGCCCGGTCGAGAATGGTTCGCCCGCCCAGGCGCACGGTCACATCGCTGATCGTCAACATGGGATGGGCCGTTAGAGCATTTTGCGCGGAGGTGGGAAGGAAAGTTGCATGGAGCGACTATTCGCCGCTTTTGTCCGGCCTATCGCCGATCCGCGCACCGTCGAGCGTGCGCTGCGCCCGCTCGGCCTCCTGCCGCTGGCGCGCCTTGGCCGCCTTGTTCTGGCCGAACTTTGCGCGATTTTCCGCCGCCAGCCGTTCGGCGTCGCCGCGCTTGCGGGCCTTTCGGGCCAGACGAAGATTGATGATCTCTGCCATATGCGGACTGTTCCCGTTGGCGGGCGTTGCTGGCGGAAAAACTCTGGTGCCCCTGGCCGGACTCGAACCAGCATGCCTTGCGGCGTTCGATTTTGAGTCGAATGCGTCTACCAATTTCGCCACAGGGGCAGCCCGAGCGAGCGCGCCTCCTAGCGGCTCGTCGCGGACTGCGCAACTGCTTCACGCATTCCTATTCATCGGCCCCGTGAAGGATAAGTTTGCGACGCCCGGTTGCAGGGTCCGAACGATGCTCTATAAGCGGAGCCTCGCGTGCAGATCATGAATGTCTTTTGAAGGGTAAGGGAGTAGTCCTTGGCCGAGCCTTCGCACACGCTTATCATTTTTGGCGCCACGGGCGATCTTGCCCACCGGATGCTGTTTCCATCTCTCTACAACCTGCTTTCCGACGGCCTGTTGCCCGACGATTTCTGCGTGCTGGCGTCCGGCCGCACGGAAATGGACGACGCCGCGTTCCGGGCGGACATCGATGGATCGCTCAAGACCTTTCTTGAGGATCGCTACGAACCGGCGCTTGCCCAGAAACTGATGGGCATGATCCTCTATTCCCCGGTGGAGGCGGGCAACGCGAAGCAGTTCGCGGCGCTGGCCGAGCGGGTGAAGGGCCGGATGGACAAGGGGATTTCGATCTACCTTTCCACGCCCCCTTCCCTGTTCGCGCCCACTGCGCAGGGGCTGGCGGACGCGGGACTTGTCGGGCCGAACACGCGGATCGCGATGGAAAAGCCGATCGGCCACGATCTCGCCTCGTCGCGCGAGGTCAATGAACAGGTCGGCGACGCCTTTGCCGAGGACCGCGTGTTCCGCATCGACCATTATCTCGGCAAGGAAACGGTGCAGAACCTGCTCGCGCTGCGCTTTGCCAACATGCTGTTCGAGCCGTTGTGGAACGCGCAGGCGATCGACCATGTCCAGATCACCGTCGCCGAAACCGTCGGGCTGGAGGGCCGCGTCTCCTATTATGACGGGGTCGGCGCGCTGAAGGACATGGTGCAGAACCATATGCTGCAGATCCTGTCGATCATCGCGATGGAGCCGCCCGCCAGCGTGTCAGCACCGCGGTGCGCGACGAGAAGGTCAAGGTGCTGCGGTCGCTGCGCAAGCTGACCGCCGAAGACGTCAAGGCGCACAGCGTCAAGGGCCAGTATAGCAGCGGCGCGGTCAATGGCGGCGCGGTCACGGGCTATGCCGACGAGCTCGGCAAGCCGTCGAACACCGAAACCTTCGTCGCGATCAAGGCCTATATCGACAACTGGCGCTGGAAGGGCGTGCCCTTCTACCTGCGCACCGGCAAGCGGATGCCCGAGCGCAAGTCGGAAGTGCTGATCCAGTTCAAGCCGGTGCCGCACAACATCTTCGCGCGCGTCGGTGCGGGCAAGCTCGACGCGAACGCGATGATCATCAACCTCCAGCCCGAGGAGAATATCCGGGTCAAGGTGATGGCGAAGCAGCCCGGGCTCGACCGCGACGGGGTGAAGCTGAAAGAGGTGACGATGGACGTGTCGCTCTCGCACAGCTTCGCCGGCGAGCGGCGGCGGATCGCCTATGAACGGCTGCTGCTCGACCTTCATGCGAGGGCGATCAGACGCTGTTCGTGCGCCGGGACGAGGTGGAGGCGCAGTGGCAGTGGATCGATTCGATCCGCGACGCCTGGGCCGAGGTCGACATGGCGCCGCAGAATTACACCGCGGGCAGCTGGGGGCCGAGTTCGGCGATCGCGCTGATCGAACGCGACGGGGCGAGCTGGCATGATCGACGCTGAACGTCGCGCCCGCGCAGCCGGGAGCCGCAATCGGTCATGCTCTGCATTGCTGTGCAACGACATCAGCCCCCCGCCGCCGCGAGGCGACGGAACGTCATGACTGATCTCCACCCCACCATCGCGACCGTCACCGACCGCATCATCGCCCGCAGCGCCCCGCGCCGCGCCGCCTATCTGGACCTGATGGACCGCCAGCGCGAAGCGGGCACCAACCGCGGCAACCTGTCCTGCGGCAACCTGGCGCACGGCTTCGCGGCCGCGGGCGAGGACAAGCCCGCGATCACGCACGGGCGGCGCGATGAACATCGGCATCGTCACCAGCTACAACGACATGCTGTCGGCGCATCAGCCCTATGGCCGCTACCCCGAGCAGATCAAACTCTTCGCGCGCGAAGTCGGCGCGACCGCGCAGGTCGCGGGCGGCGTGCCGGCGATGTGCGACGGGGTGACGCAGGGGCAGGCGGGCATGGACCTGTCGCTGTTCAGCCGCGACAACATCGCGCAGGGCGACCGCCGTCGCGCTGAGCCACGCGATGTTCGAGGGCGCGCTGCTGCTGGGCATCTGCGACAAGATCGTGCCGGGCCTGCTGATCGGCGCGCTGCGCTTCGGCCATCTGCCGCACCATCTTCATTCCCGCCGGACCGATGCCCTCGGGCCTCGCCAACAAGGAAAAGCAGCGCGTCCGCCAGCTTTATGCCGAGGGCAAGGCGAGCCGCGACGAACTGCTCGACGCCGAAGCGGCCAGCTATCATGGCGCGGGCACCTGCACCTTTTACGGCACCGCCAACAGCAACCAGATGATGATGGAGGTGATGGGGCTGCATATGCCCGGCAGCGCCTTCATCAATCCGGGCACGAAGCTGCGCCAGGAACTGACGCGCGCCGCGACACACCGCGTCGCCGCGATCGGCTGGGATGGCGACGATTATCGCCCGCTGGCGCGCTGCGTCGACGAGAAGGCGATCGTCAACGCCGCGGTCGGCCTGCTCGCGACCGGCGGCTCGACCAACCACGCGATCCACCTGCCCGCGATCGCGCGCGCGGCCGGGATCATCATCGACTGGCAGGATTTCGACGAGCTGAGCCATGCGGTGCCGCTGCTCGCGCGCGTCTATCCGAACGGCGCGGGCGACGTGAACAATTTCCACGCCGCGGGCGGCATCGGCTATGTCGTGCGCGAACTGCTGGGATGCGGGCCTGCTGCACCGGCGATGTGCTGACCGTCGGCGCGCGAAGGACCTGGCCGATTATGCGCAGCGAGCGCCGGTGCTGGATCGATGACGACACTGGTCTGGGCAGGCTGCGCCCGCAACAAGCCGCTGGACGAAAGCATGCTGTCCACCGTGGCACAGCCGTTTCAGCCCGATGGCGGCATGCGCCTGCTCGCGGGCAATTTGGGCCGCGCGATCATCAAGACCAGCGCGGTCGCCGAAGATCGCTGGACGATCGAGGCGCCGTGCGCGCGTGTTCGACAATCAGGACGCGGTGCTGGCGGCGTTCAAGGCGGGCGAGCTGGAACAGGACGTCGTGGTTGTCGTGCGGTTTCAGGGACCGCGCGCCAACGGCATGCCCGAACTGCACAAGCTGACGCCCTCGCTCGGCGTGTTGCAGGACCGGGGTTTCAAGGTCGCGTTGCTGACGGACGGACGCATGTCCGGTGCATCGGGCAAGGTGCCCGCGGCCATTCACCTTTCCCCCGAAGCACTGGGCGGCGGTCCGCTCGCCAAGCTGCGCGATGGAGACATGGTCCGCGTGTGCGCCCAGCGGGGCGAGGTGGAAGCGCTGGTCAGTGCGGAGGAATGGGACAAGCGGCTGGACGCCGTTCCCCCGCCGCCGCCCTATGACACGGGCCGCGAACTTTTCGCGTTCATGCGCAACACCAGTGACGAAGCGGAAAAGGGCGCCTCTGCGATGCTCGCCGCGATGGAAGCCGAAATATGACCATGATCGTCGCCGCCGATATCGGCGGCACCAACGCCCGCTTCGCCTTGGCGGAGGTCGGGCACGGCGCGTCCCCGCGCCTTGGCACCGTGCGCAAGTACAAGGTCGCGGATTATCCCAGCCTTGCCGCGTGCTGGCGCGCCTTCGCCGCCGATGAGGTCGACGCACTGCCCCGCGCCGCATCTATTGCCTTTGCCACCGCCATCAAGGGCGATCAGATCAAGCTGACGAACAGCCCGTGGATGATCCGACCCGCGACACTGGCGCAGGAACTGGAAGTCGATCAACTGCGCCTCGTCAATGACTTCGAGGCGGTCGCGCACGGCGTCGCGCATCTGCCGCCGGAGGAATTGCCGCTGCTGTTCGGTGAGGATCGCCCCTTTCCCAAGGATGGCTCCGTCACGCTGGTGGGGCCGGGCACTGGCCTTGGCGTCGGCATGATCGCCTATGACGACGGCGTGCCGCATATCGTCGCGACGGAAGGCGGGCATCTGGATTTCGCGCCGCTCGACGCCATCGAAACCCATGTCGTCAACTATCTGCGTGACAAGTTCCTGCGCGTGTCGACCGAACGGATCGTGTCCGGCCCCGGTCTCAACAACCTCTACAAGGCACTGGCCACGCAGCATCATCAGCCCGTGATGCTGATGGACGATGCGGAACTGTGGGCCGCCGCCATCGACGGCACCAACGCCCATGCGCGCGCCGCGCTGGAGCGGTTTTGCATGTGCTATGGATCGGTCGCAGGCGACCTTGCGCTGGCGCAGGGACCCTATGCCGTCGTGCTGATCGGCGGTCTGACGCAGCGCCTGCGCACTTTTTTGACCAGCAGCAGCTTTCACGCCCGCTTCACCGCGAAGGGCCGGTTCGAAGGGTTGATGCGCACCATTCCCGTGCGCCTTGCCACCCATGCGGAAATCGGACTGTTCGGCGCGGCGGCCGCTTTTCGGGAGACACAGGCATGAGCATTACCGTCGATCAGGTCATGGAACTGGCCCCCGTCATCCCGGTGCTGGTCATCGAACGGGTGGAGGACGCCGTGCCGGTGGCGCAGGCATTGGTCGCGGGCGGCCTGCCGGCGCTGGAAGTCACCATGCGCACCCCCGTCGCGCTGGAAGTGATGCGGGAAATGGCGAGCGTGCCAGATGCTGTCGTCGGCGCGGGCACCGTGCTGAACCCCCGACAGCTGGATCAGGCACTGGCCGCGGGTGCGCAGTTCATCGTGTCGCCGGGTCTTACCGAAACGCTGGGCAAGGCCGCGGTGGAAAGTGGCACGGCTTTCTTGCCGGGAACCGCCAATGCGGGCGACATCATGCGGGGCATGGACTTGGGCCTCAACCGCTTCAAATTCTTCCCGGCGGAAACCAGCGGCGGCCTGCCCGCGCTGAAGGCGCTGGCCGCACCTTTTGGCGAAGCGCGCTTCTGCCCCACCGGCGGCATCAAGTTCGAAACGGCGGGCAACTGGCTGGCGGAAAAGTTCGTGAAGTGCGTGGGCGGCAGCTGGGTGATTCCATCCGGCCCGATCGACCCCGCCCGGATCGAGGAACTGGCCCGCGCCGCCGCGGCGCTTGGGGGGCACTGATCGCCATCAAGGGGCGCGCGGTCGGCCGCGCCGCCCCGTGACGTTCAGGTCGCGAAGATCTGGCTGTCGTCGCCGAACGCCTTGAACTCCAGCGCATTGCCGCTGGGGTCCTGAAAGAACATGGTCGCCTGTTCCCCCACCTGCCCCTTGAAGCGGACATAGGGTTCGATCCCGAAGCGGATGCCCGCCGCTTTCAGCCGTTCGGCAAGGGCTTCCCAGTCGGCCATGGTCAGCACGACGCCGAAATGCGGCACCGGCACGTCATGGCCATCCACCGGATTATGCGCAGACCGCCGGGGTGCCACATCGTCCAGATGCGCGACGATCTGATGCCCGTACAGGTCGAAATCGATCCAGCGGTCGCTGCTGCGCCCCTCCCGGCAGCCGAGCAGCACGCCGTAGAAGGCGCGCGCCTCACCAAGGTCATGGACGGGAAAGGCGAGGTGAAAGGGCCGGATGGTGGACATGGCCTAAAGCCTGGCGGGGCAGCGTGCGGCGGTCAAGCTTTGGTCATGGCCGGGCCTGCCGCGTTATCGATTCAGCCGTCCCTCTGCCCTGTAACCCTGGTCAGTTCCGCCGTGCGTCCGATGCGTCGGCGGTGTGGATGCAGCTTTGCGCGCGCAGTTCCAGCGGCAGCGCGCCAGGCTTGGCCGCCTGATGCGCATCGAAAGATTCGCGTTCGGCCGCCAGTGCGATTTCGACCTGAAACGGGTCGAGTCCGCCAGCCATCGCATTGGCGCGATATTGCTCCTCCATCTGGCTGGCCTTCATCCCCAGCGCACGCGCAGCACTGCTGTCGCCCTGGCTGGCCTGAAGCTGCTCGGCGGCGGCGCGGGTCAGAACCACGCATTGCAGCGCGCCGGGCACCGTTTCGGACGGGGCCGGTGCCGCGAAGGCGGCAGCCGGCGTCATCATGCCGACGCACAGCAGTGTCAGGACGGATTTCGGGCGGAAAACGGGCATGAACAGGCGATCCTCTCTTCAATCGGGCGTCGGCCGGTCTCTGTTTCGGACCGCTTGCTCAAGCGCGTGAAACCGGACATTAGCAGCAACCGTGTCCTCGACCTATTCCAAAATCGCCCATCCGCTGTTTTTCAGCCTGATCGCGGGTCTGCTCGCCGCAACCGGCTTCGCGCCGCTCGATGCGTGGCCCGTCACGCTCTGCGCGCTGGCGGGGCTGTTCGCCTTGCTGGAGCGCGCAGCCGCGAAAAAGCGCGCCTTTGCCATCGGCTGGTGGTTCGGCATGGGCTATTTCACGCTGGGCAACAACTGGATCGCCCACGCCTTCACCTTTCAGGATGCGATGCCGCACTGGCTGGGTTATCTGGCGGTGGTCGCGCTGGCGCTCTACCTTGCCATTTATCCGGGGCTGGCGACCCTTTGCGCATGGTGGCTATGGACGCGCCTGCGCGGGGATCGGCGGGGTGCCGGGCGGGTCGCTGCGCTGACCCTGCCGCTCGCTTTTGCCGGTAGCTGGATCGTCAGCGAATATCTGCGGGCGACCGTTTTTACCGGTTTTGCCTGGAACCCGCTCGGCGTCATCTGGGTGCCGACCGACGTGGTGCTGCTGTCCCGTGTCATCGGAACCTATGGCCTGTCGGGCGTCGCGATCCTGACCGGCGCGGCGCTGGCATGGGCTGTGCAGGCGCGCTCGCTACCCGCACTTGCCGCATTCGCCGGGAAGCTCCTACTGATTTTCGCTGGCTCCTATCTGCTGCGCGTGCTGCATCCCCACCCCGCCGACACGCGGGTGGCGATCCGCGTGGTGCAGCCCAATATCGGGCAGCAGGACAAGCATAACCCGGCCTATGAACTGACCAACTATCGCAAGCTCGCCGGGTTGAGCATCGACCGGCAGGATCGGCCCCGCCTGATCTTCTGGCCCGAAGCGGCGATTCCCGCCTTTCTGGACATGGAGCCGGACTGGCGCAGTCGCCTTGCCGCGCTGCTCGGCCCCCACGACCTGCTGATGACCGGAGGCACCAAGGTCTATTTCGACCAGAAGCCCAAGGGCATTTTCGTCGAACAGACCCTGGTCGGCGCGAACAACAGCCTGTGGGTGCTGACGCCGGACGCCCGGCTGGTCGGGCGATATGACAAGTCGCATCTGGTGCCTTATGGCGAATATCTGCCGATGCGGCCCATCCTTTCGCGGATCGGCCTGTCTCGACTGGTGCCGGGCGATGCCGATTTCTGGCCCGGACCGGGCGCACGCACGCTGACGCTGCCGGCGGCGTCCGGTCGTCCGACGCTGAACATGGGCGTGCAGATTTGTTACGAGATCATCTTTTCGGGCCAAGTGGTCGACCGCGCGCATCGCCCCGACTTCCTGTTCAACCCCAGCAACGACGCCTGGTTCGGCGCATGGGGGCCGCCCCAGCATCTGGCGCAGGCGCGGCTGCGCGCGATCGAGGAAGGGCTGCCCGTCATCCGGTCGACGCCAACGGGAATTTCGGCGGTGGTAAACGCGAATGGAGGCGTCGAGGCCAGCTTGCCCCATTACAAGGCCGGGGCCATCGACGCGTTCCTGCCGATGGCCCACGCGCCGACATTTTTCGCGCTGTTCGGCAATGTCGTTCCGCTGGCGCTGGCGGGCCTGTTTTTCCTGCTCGCCATTGCATCGGCGCGCGTCCGGCGCTAAGGCATGCCTCACTTAAACATTTCTTTATATCGGCTACCGCGACGGCGCGGCGCCCAATCCACCTGAAAAGCAGCAATCTGAAGGGTACGGAAAACAAACCTATGCGCAGCAATTACCTCTTTACCTCTGAATCCGTTTCCGAAGGTCATCCCGACAAGGTCGCAGACCAGATCAGCGACGCCATCGTCGACCTGTTCCTGTCCAAGGACCCGGAAGCCCGCATCGCCTGCGAAACGCTCACCACTACGCAGCTCGTCGTCCTGGCCGGTGAAATCCGCTGTAAGGGCGTGTATGAAAATGGCGAGTGGGTCGCCGGCGCGCAGGAGGAAATCGAAAAGACGGTTCGCAACACCGTCAAGCGCATCGGTTATGAGCAGGACGGCTTCCACTGGGAAAGCTTCCGCTTCGAAAACAACCTTCATGCCCAGAGCGCGCATATCGCGCAGGGCGTGGACGCCAGCGGCAACAAGGATGAAGGCGCCGGCGATCAGGGGATCATGTTCGGTTTCGCCTGCGACGAAACGCCCGACCTGATGCCCGCGACGCTGTATTACAGCCACCGCATCCTGCACCGCATGGCGCAGGATCGTCATTCGGGCGCCGCGCCGTTCCTGGAGCCGGACGCCAAGAGCCAGGTCACGCTGCGCTTCGAAAACGGCAAGCCCGTCGCGGCCACTGCCATCGTCGTGTCGACCCAGCATGCCAAGGGCTATGACGAAGGCGACAAGGAAGCCGAACTGCACGCCTATGTGAAAAAGGTCGTGGCCGACATCCTGCCCGCAGAGCTGCTGTCGGACGAGACCGTCTATCACATCAACCCGACCGGCAGCTTCGAAATCGGCGGCCCGGACGGCGACGCTGGCCTGACCGGCCGCAAGATCATCGTCGACACCTATGGCGGCGCGGCCCCCCATGGCGGCGGCGCGTTCAGCGGCAAGGACCCGACGAAGGTGGACCGCTCAGCCGCATACATTACCCGTTACCTCGCCAAGAACATCGTGGCGGCTGGCCTAGCGAAGCGCTGCACGATCCAGCTGGCTTATGCCATCGGCGTTTCGAAGCCGCTGTCGCTCTATGTCGACACCCACGGGACGGGCAGTGTGGACGATGCCGCCATCGAAGCGGCGATCGGCAAGATCGAAAAGCTGGGCAACCTGACCCCGCGCGGCATTCGCACGCATCTGGGCCTCAACAAGCCGATCTATGAGCGCACCGCCGCCTATGGCCATTTCGGCCGCACCGCGGAAGGCGAGTTCTTCCCGTGGGAACGCACCGATCTGGTCGAAGACCTGAAGGCCGCGCTGTAAGGCACGCCGCCCTTCGCTGTCATTTGGACGGGGTCGAAGCCAACGCTTCGGCCCCGTTTCCATTTCATCGCCAAGCAGCATCGACCTTTGCCCGTCCGTCCAAAACATGACGATAAGTTCACTAGGATCAGGATCGCGCCGGGCGTATCAGCATCTCTGCGGCGGGGCCGAGAAATCCTTCCTCCTCTCTCGGCGCCGCCGCACGCCAATGTTGTTCGATATTCGGAAGGCAAGGCTCATGCGCAGGATCGTCATCTCCACCCTCTCTGCTATGTCGCTGATGTCGGCGGCTGCGGGGATTACGGCGGCCCATGCCGCGCCCCCGTGCAAGGACGCAAAGGGCAAGTTCACCAAATGTGTGAAGCCCGCCGCCAAGGGTCCGTGCAAGGACGCCAAGGGCAAGTTCATCAAGTGCAAATAAGCGTGGGGTCCGCCGCCCACGCCTGAAGCCCGATATTCCATCCAACCGTCAACCAAGTGCGCTGGCGATGCCAATGGCCCTGCCCTGTCGCCAACGGCGTCGCGCCTTCCCCTGATCAGACGGCACCAGCCGAAAAGGGTCGTAAAGCTCGTCTGATCTACGGCGCACATGTTTTGACGGCTTGGAAATGGCGGGGCGGTGTCGTACCCGCCCCGCCATGACAGCAAATAAATCCGGCGACCCCACCACACTCAACCGCCTCTATGGCCGCCAGACCGGCCATAAGTTGCGCGCGGGCCAGCAACAGCTGGTCGATAGCCTGCTTCCCGCCATTTCCGTGCCGGAAGAAGGGCCGATCACGGCTGAGCGGCTGTTCGGCTATGACCGGCCCCTCCACTTCGAAATCGGATTCGGTTCGGGCGAGCATCTGGCCTATCGCGCCGATCTTCTGCCCGACCACGGCTTCATCGGCTGCGAGCCGTTCCTGAACGGTGTGGTCGGCGCGCTGCTGCATGTACGGGACAAGGGACTGGGCAATGTCCGGGTGCATATGGGCAATGCGCTGGAGGTGCTGGCGCGGATACCGGACGGCGCGCTTACCATGGCCTATCTGCTGCACCCCGATCCCTGGCCCAAGGCGCGCCATGCCAAGCGGCGGATGATGAACCCCGGCCCGCTGGATATGATCGCAGCCAAGCTGAAACCGGGTGGCGAGTTCCGGTTCGGCACCGACCACCCGGTCTATCTGACCCATGCGCTGATGATGATGAAGGACCGGACCGACTTCGAATGGCTCGCGAAGGAACCGAAGGACTTTCTGGTGCGCCCGTCAGGCTGGCCCGAAACCCGGTATGAAGCGAAGGCCCGCGCCAAGGGGCACGAAGTCTGGTATTTTAGATACCGGCGGATATGAAGCCGCGCGTCCGTACAAGATAGGCGCGGCCACCCGCCCGACCGTTACCGCTGATCTAGGGGAACGATCGGGCGAAGGCGCAGGCGGCTCAGGCGAGCGCGCCGTGGCAGTGCTTGTACTTGTTGCCCGAACCGCAAGGGCATGGCGCGTTGCGGCTGATTTCCATGCCGGCATAAGGATTGTCGCCGACCGGTGCCGCCGCCGCCATCGGCGCGGTCGGCAGGATCGTCGTCACCAGCCCCATTGACCCGGCATCGCGGTCCGCGCTGTTATCGTCGCCGGTCAGCGGATCGATATGGGTGGTGATGAAATCGGGTAGCACCGGCAATTCGATATCCATCGGTGGCAATTCCGGCTCAGCCATGCGGAACTGCGCCCGCGCCAGCGTGCCGGTCACATCCTCCCGGATATTGTCCAACATGCGCTCGAACAGGGCGAAGGCTTCCTGCTTATATTCGTTGATCGGCGTTTTCTGGGCATAGGCGCGCAGATGCACAACCTGACGCAGCGCGTCGAGCGTCGCCAGATGTTCCTTCCAGTGATGATCCAGGCTTTGCAGCAGGACCGACTTTTCGATCATCAGCCAGCTTTCCGGATCAACCTGCGACAGCTTCTCGTCGATGACCGCGTCGGACAGGTCGGACAGGCGCTGCTCGACCAGTTCCGGGTCGATCTGATCCTCCTGAAGCCAGGAATGGATGTCGACATCGACGCCCAGCATCGCGGCGGCCCGCTCCTTCAGCGCGTCGACATTCCACTGTTCGGGATAGCTGCCCGGCGGGCAGCAGTCCGCGACCATCGCGTTGACGGTTTCGTGGCGCATGTCGATCACGACATCGTCGACGGTTTCGGCGTCCATGATGTCGCTGCGCTGTTCGTAGATGACCTTGCGCTGGTCGTTCATCACGTCATCATATTCGACGACCTGCTTGCGGATGTCGTAGTTGCGCGCCTCGACCTTTTTCTGCGCGGTTTCGATCGCCTTCGACAGCCACTTGGACGGCCGATCGCCTCACCATCCGCCAGGTTGTGTTCCATCATCTTGGAAAACAGCGTGTCGGGGCCAAAGATGCGCAGCAGATCGTCATCCAGGCACAGGTAGAAGCGCGACAGGCCCGGATCGCCCTGACGCCCCGAACGGCCGCGCAGCTGGTTATCGATACGGCGGCTTTCGTGGCGTTCGGTGCCGAGCACGAACAGGCCGCCGGCTTCCAGCACCTTCTGCTTTTCGGCGGCGATTTCCGCCTTGATCCGCTCGATCCCAGCGTCACGTTCCGGCCCTTCGGGCACATCGCGCAATTCGTCATCCATGCGGAATTCAAGATTGCCGCCCAGCTGAATGTCGGTACCGCGCCCCGCCATGTTGGTGGCGATGGTGACCGCGCCCAGACGACCGGCCTGCGCCACGATATGCGCCTCCATCTCGTGGAAGCGCGCGTTCAGCACGCTGTGCGGCACATTTTCCTGCTTCAGAAATTCCGACAGCAATTCGGACTTTTCGATCGATACGGTGCCGACCAGCACCGGCTGGCCGCGCTCGTTCGCTTCGCGGATCGTCTTGGCGATCGCGCCGAACTTGTCGGTGATATTCTTGTAGAATTCATCCTCGTCGTCGATGCGCGCGATCGGACGGTTGGTCGGGATGGTGACGACATTCATCTTGTAGATGTCGAAGAATTCGGCGGCTTCGGTCGCCGCGGTGCCGGTCATGCCCGACAAGCTTGGGATACATGCGGAAATAGTTCTGGAAGGTGATCGAGGCCAGCGTCTGGTTTTCCGGCTCGATCTTCACGCCTTCCTTGGCCTCGACCGCCTGATGCAGGCCGTCGGACCAGCGGCGGCCGTCCATCATGCGTCCGGTGAATTCGTCGATGATGATGACCTTGCCGTCCTTGACGATATAATCGGTATCGCGCCGGAACATGATCATTGGCCTCGCAGCGCCTGATTGAGATGATGGACGACCTGGCGTGTTTTCGACATCATAGAGGTTGTCGCCCTGCGAGCAGGCCCGCCGTCTTCCAGCAGCGCGCTCGACCCGCTCGGTGCCGTCTTCGGTCAGGATGACGATGCGTTGCTTTTCGTCCTTTTCGTAATCTTCCGGTCGAGCTGCTTCGACCACCGCATCGACCGAGATGTAAAGCTCGGACTTGTCGTCGGTCGGGCCGGAGATGATCAGCGGGGTGCGCGCTTCGTCGATCAGGATCGAATCGACCTCATCGACGATCGCGAAGTTGAACGGCCGCTGCACCATCATCGCGCGCTCATACTTCATGTTGTCGCGCAGATAATCGAAGCCCAGTTCGTTGTTGGTGGCGTAGGTGATGTCGCTGCCATAGGCGTCGCGGCGCTGCTGTTCTCGTTCATGTTGGGCACGATCACGCCGACGGTCAGGCCAAGGAAGTTGTAGAGCTGCCCCATCCATTCGGCATCGCGGCGGGCGAGGTAATCGTTGACGGTGACGACGTGGACGCCCTTGCCCTCAAGCGCGTTGAGATAGGCCGCCAGCGTCGCGACCAGCGTCTTGCCTTCGCCGGTGCGCATTTCGGCAATCTCGCCGCGGTGCAGCACGATGCCGCCGATCATCTGCACATCGAAATGGCGCTGGCCGAGCGTGCGCTTGGCGGCTTCGCGCACCGTGGCAAAGGCTTCGGGCAGGAGGTCGTCGAGCGTCTCGAACCGCTCAGCCAGCCGGTCGCGGAACTTCACGCGTCTGCCGCCTGCAAGGTCCTCGTCGCTCATAGCGCCTGCAGTCGCGGGTTCGAAAGCGTTGATCTTGTCGACCGATCTTGCGCAGCGACTGTGACATAACGGTCGTTGGAGGAGCCGAATACGGCCTTGGCAAATCCACCCAGCATTTTGGTGTCCTGTATATCTGTATCCGCGTGCGGCACGCAGCCGGAGCGCGAATGAATGTCGGTATAGGTCGGAAAATGGGCACGCCGCAGCGCGCGAAGATGTTGAACGCGACGCGGCTTATTCTGGGAAAGGCGATGGAGATGCGCCGGAATGGCAAAAACGCGGTCCGAACGCAGCCGGAAATTTGCCGAACGCGACGCCGGGCAGGCGAGGGCAGGAACCAGCAAGGGCTAGAGCCGTCGATGGCGTTCCAATGGAGCCGCAACCGCAGCTTGCTGCTGTTCGATGACAATCTGCGCGACGATATTCTGCTGCGCGCGTGCGTCGGAACCGCGCACGCCCGTGATTGCGCCGGTCAGCGCAGTCACCATGGCAGAAAGGATCAGCAGCAGTTCCAAAAACGGGTCCGTTCAGTCGAGAGGCCAGCACATAGGGATTGCGCCGCCATTCGTCCAACCAAAAGCGTCGGCTCGCCGCAAGTTCCCGAACAGGTGCGAAACGATCAGGGTATCCGCCACACGACACGGCTGGAATATGTTCCGCCCACAGGCTTGCCGTACAGATCACGTCCGGGTGAAAAACGGGCGCGGCGCATCAGCGCCTGACAGACTGCATTGTCCAGCGCCGCATGTCCGCTGCTCTGCCGGATGTCGCATCGGGTCCGGATGCCCGAGCGCTGGCTCAACAGTCAGGGCAGGTCGTATCGCCCTGCGGGTTGTCGCGAAGGGCGACATTCGGATAATCGTCCGCTGTTATCCATGCTGCCGGATCACCCATTGGTCGCAGCCGTATTACGTCTCCAGCCTCTGGGTCGGCAAGCTGCCCCTGCGGCGCGCGAACCGGGTCGGGAACGGGAGCCAAGCGGGGAGGAGTGGTTGGACGAAGGACTTCGTCGGATTCATGCTGCTCGGGCGGTTGAACAGGTGCCTGAATCTGAAGTCCGACGATTACACCGCCGACAATGATGATCGCGACAACAAGCAGCGCTTCGAGAATGCGGCGGCCAAGACCGCTGGTCGGAGGAATGTGGTCATCCTGCATCGACCCAAAGTGATGGGCCGACGATTACGGGTCAAGCTGCAGCCTTATTCGCCGCGATAGCGGACCGTCATGATGCGCGTGCCGGCGACGGGATTGCCCGCATCGTCCATCTGCGGCTTCAGCTTGCCGCGCATCGCGAAGGATGGGCACACCTTGGCCGAATAATCGGGCATCGGCGCATCATCAGGCGCGCGGCATGCAATGATATTGCCCTGCGCATCGAGGGAAATCGCAACCTTCACCGCGACGACCGACGCCGTGATGGGAACAAGCAGAACCGGCGTCTTCATGACGGCAGGCTGCGGCTGCGGGACGGCCATGGCAGCGGCCGAAGCCATGATCAGGGATATACCCATAACGAACCTTCTCCTAGCGAGTGTCAGCGCTGTAAAGGAAGGGCCGTTTCGGCCATGTTACGAACGAGGGTTAACGCGCGGTTGGGGATTTATCTGCTGCACAGCGCCGAAATCTGGGCTAGGCGCGTGCCCATGACAGACCGTTCCCCGCTTGCCCCAGCCGCCTTCCCCACCCTGCCCGCCATCGACGGAGTGACGACGCGCGTGGCGCGCGCGCGATACAAGACATGGGACCGATGCGACCTGACGTTCATCGAACTGGTCGAGGGAACGGCGGTGGCTGGCGTGACAACGAAAAGCAAATGTCCATCGCCGGAAGTCGAATGGTGCCGGGACGCCCTGCCGCTGGGTAAGGCGCGGGCGCTGGTGGTGAACGCGGGCAACAGCAACGCCTTCACCGGCCATCGCGGCCGTGCGGCCGTGGAAGCGATCGCGGCGCGTGTGGCGGCGCACCTCGCCTGCCAGCCGAGCGATGTCTTCATCAGTTCGACCGGCGTGATCGGCGTGCCGCTGCCCATCGACAAGGCAGAGGCGGGGCTGGACGCCGCTTTCACCGCGCAGCCCTGTTCCTGGGAAGAGGCGGCGGCAACCATCATGACGACCGACACCTTCGCCAAGGCCGCGGTCACCCGCGCCGTCATCGGCGACCGGACGGTGCAGCTGGTCGGCATCATCAAGGGGTCGGGGATGATCGCGCCCGACATGGCGACGATGCTCGGTTATATCTTCACCGATGCCGCCATCGATCCCGTGCTGCTGCAAACAATGATGTCCGCCGCCAATCGCACCAGCTTTTCCTGCATCACTGTCGATAGCGACACATCGACCAGCGACACCGTGCTCGCGTTCGCCACTGGAAAGGCGGGCAACACGCCGCTCGCGTCGATGGACGATGCGGGGGCCGATGCGTTTCAGGCGGCGCTGAGCGATCTGTGCCGTCAGCTTGCGCATCTGGTGGTGCGCGATGGCGAAGGCGCGTCGAAGTTCATCGCCGTCAACGTGTCGGGCGCGACCAGCGACGAAAGCGCCCACCGCATTGCGCTTTCCATCGCCAATTCGCCACTGGTCAAGACGGCCATCGCCGGTGAGGACGCCAATTGGGGCCGGGTCGTCATGGCCGTCGGCAAGGCGGGCGAACCGGCCGAGCGCGACCGGCTTGCGATCCGTTTCGGCGCTACGCAGGTCGCGAGCGGCGGTCTGGCGGTCGAGGGCTATGACGAAGCGCCGGTGGCCGCCCATTTGAAAGGGCAGGAGATCGACATCGGCGTCGACCTTGGCCTTGGCGATGGACGGGCGACGGTGTGGACGTGCGACCTGACCCATGGCTATATCTCGATCAACGCGGACTATCGGAGCTGACAACCATGCTGATCATCTGGGGCCGGCTCAATTCTCATAATGTGAAGAAGGTCGCATGGGCCGCGCAGGAAATGGACCTGCCCCATGAACGGCGCGATATTGGCGGAAAGTTCGGATATACCGACGCCTATCTGGCGATGAACCCGAACAGCCTGGTCCCGACGATCGACGATGACGGCTTCGTGTTGTGGGAATCGAATGCCATCCTGCGCTATCTTGCCGCGCGTTACGCCCCGGCGCTCTGGCCACAGGATTTGCAAGCGCGGGCACGTGCCGATCGCTGGATGGATTGGCAGTTCAGCTTCGCCGAAGCGCAGCGCGACGCCTTTCTGGGCATGGTCCGCCATCGGCCAGAGGAGCGCAATCTGGAAAGCATTGCTCGCTACGGCGCGCGCGGGCGGGGCAAATGATGGGCATTGTCGAGAGCTATCTGAACGAAACACCCTGGCTTTCGGGGGAACAGTTCGGCATCGCCGATATTTCGATGGGTGTGTATGCGCATACATTTTTCACGATCGACGTGGATCGCCCCGCCTGCCCATGGTTGAGCGCTGGTATGCGCGGCTGCGTGAGCGGCCCGGCTACGCCTCGCAAGTCATGATCCCCCTGACCTGACATGCACGCCCTATACGCACCCGTAGCCCGCTTGATGGAATCGGTCGCCGCCGACGTCGTTTTGCCGCGCTATCAAAACCTCGCCGCGGATGAAGTCAGCGAGAAAGCGGCGGATGATTTCGTCACCATCGCCGACCGGGAAAGCGAAGAACGGCTGGAGGCCGGTCTTGCCGCGATACTGCCGGAGGCGGGAGTTGTGGGAGAGGAAGCGCGTTGCTGCCGACCCCCGCATTCTGGAAGGCGTCGGTTGCGGCCTGAACTGGATCATCGAATCCCATCGACGGGACCGGCAATTTCGCTGCCGGACTCACCCGCCATTCGGCATCATGGTCGCGTTGGTCGAGGATGGCGAGATATTGGCCGGATGGATATTCGATCCGCTCGCCCGCCGGATGTGCCATGCCGCAAAGGGCAAGGGTGCCTGGATCGACGGGGAACGGATCATCGCGCGGGAAAGCGGCGAGACGCAGCCCATCGCTGCGCTGGCGATCAAATATATGCTGCCCGATGTGCGCGCCGACATCCTGGCCCGCGCGCAGGGGCGTTTCCAGACCGTCGACATTCCCAATTGCGCAGCGGAGCAATATCCCCGCATCGCACTGGGCCAGAACGACATCGCTATCTTCGAACGGGCGCTGCCATGGGATCATGCCCCCGGCGCCCTGTTCCTGAACGAAGCCGGTGGGCGGCTGTCACATCGCGACGGCACGCCATATCTTGTCGGGGATGGGAAAGCCGGCCTGCTCGGCGCATCCTCGCCGCGTCTTTGGGACAGCGCGGCGGAGATCCTGTTCAGCTGAACTACGCGGCCGGGAACAACGCCCCGGCCGCCGCCTATGCAATCGACTTAAAGCTCGTTTTCCAGCCAGCTCTTCAACTGCCCCTTGGGCGCAGCGCCGACCTTCGTCGCGGACACCTCGCCGCCCTTGAACAGGATCATGGTCGGAATGCCCCGCACGCCATAGCGGGTCGGCGCGTCGGGATTCTCGTCGATGTTGATCTTGGCAACGGTGACCTGCTCACCCAGCTCAGCGGCGATTTCTTCCAGCGCGGGGGCGATCATGCGGCACGGACCGCACCATTCCGCCCAGAAATCGACAAGGACGGGCTTGTCGGAATCCAGAACGTCGGCCTGAAAGCTGCTGTCGGTCACTGCCTTGGTGTTCGCCATGCGATGTCTCCTTGAGTTGATGTGGATGTAGGACAGGGCAGCGCCGCTCTCAACGCCTGCCGTCACAAATTGTGCTGCGCTGCGATGAAGCCGGGCTTGTGCGGCTGAAGGTCGCCCTCACCCAGCGCGATGAGGCGCGGCGCAGCGGTGTAGAGCAGGCCCGCGGTCACCGTGCGGCCGGGAAAGACGACCTCCAACGCGGCGACATAGGCCGCCATCTGCCGCACATGGGCCGTTGGCACTTCACCAATGTCGCGGGGTGCGCGCCGCCCGGTCTTGAAATCGACCACCATCACGCTGTCCGGCCCGATGCACAGCCGATCCACCGTGCCCGCGATCACCTGATCCCCCACCACCGCGACGACCGGCGCTTCGGCCAGCGCATCCGGGCTGAAGATCGCGGCGAAACGCGGATCGTCGATGACGCGCAGCGCCGCATCGATAATATCCGCGCGCTCGGCATCATCGGCCATCGCGCCCTGCCGCAACAGCCAGCGTTCGGCTGCGGCCCGTCTCTCGGCTGATGGCAAGGCGGGAAGCCGCTCGAACAGGGCGTGCAGGCATCGGCCCCGCTCGGCCGCCGCCCGCATGGCGGCGCTGGGCGGCGGGTCGGCGCTTTCGTCCTCGATCGCAGCGGATGGGGCGAGCGGCCGGGGTGGACGCTGTTCCTGTGGCGCGGCTTCCCACAGCCAGGCGGGCGGTGCCTCGCCGGTGGTGCCTTCCACGGCTGCATCTTTAGCCGCGCGCTCCGGCAGGCCCGGCGGCCCGGACCAGATCCGCGCGCTGCCCCAGATCGGCACCTCCCGCTGTTCCGCCCCAAGTCCGATCATCGCCCGCTCGACCGCAGCATACCAGCTTTTCTCCGGCACCTGCCCCTTCGTCTTCGGGCCGAGCGCGCCGCAGATGACCAGCTTCTCTTCCGCGCGAGTCAGCGCGACATACAGAAGCCGCCAGCGCTCCCGCTCGCTCTCCGCCTTCGCCCGCGCCTGTTCGTCACCGATCAGGCCGAACATCTTCTTGGACGATTGCGGCGGCAGGCTGAGCAGGCCCGACCCCAGATCCGCGCGCGTCCATTCGCGCCGGTTGCCCGCGTCGGGATCGGCAGTCGCATCGGCCAGGATGACGATGGGTGCCTGAAGCCCCTTCGCGCCATGGACGGTCAGCACGCGCACCGCCCCGCCCTGCTCCGCTGCCTCACGCTTTACATCCACGTCGCCCCGGTCGAACCAGTCGACGAACCGCTGGAGCGAGGGCGCGCCGGATTGTTCGAAAGCCAGCGCCTGATTGAGCAGTTCGTCGATATGGTCGCGCGCTTCCTCTCCCAACCGCCCCAGCAGCTTGCGCCGCCCCTGAAGCGGACCGGAAAGCAGCTGCTCCAGATAGCGATAGGGCGTCGTGAAATCCGCCCCGCCGAGCAGATCGGCGAGTGCGGCGACGGCGGGATCGTCGGCGTGGGCGGCGCGCAGATGCCGCCATAGGCTGACCTTGGGCCGGGGCGCCTTGTGCATCAGGTCATCCTGCGTCCAGGCCATCAGAGGTGACACCAGCAGCGCGGCAAGGTTCAAGTCATCATCGGGCTGGAGCGCAAAGCGCAGCGCCGCGAGCAGATCGCGCACGGCCAGCGGCGCGTCGAGCCGCAGCCGGTCGATCCCGGCGACGGCCACGCCCTCTTCATACAGGCGCGCCACCAGCAGCCGCGCCAGTTCGCCGCGCGTGCGCACCAGGATCATGATGTCCCCCGCCCGCGCGCGCCGCCCCTGCGCCGAAAGATACAGGCCATCGTCCAGCCAGACGCGGATTTGCCGGGCGATGGCGGCGGCATGGTCGCGCACATGGTCGGCGGCCCACCCTTCCTCGCCCCCATCCTCATCGTCCGCCATGTCATTGCCCTGCGCCGCCAGCGGCGTCCAAAGCATGACTTCGCCGGGATGCCGCCGTTCGCTGTCGTGGCGGACCGCGCCTTCCTCAAGCCCCAGCGCAGCGCCGCCCAGATCGGCGATCAAACGGTCCACCACGTCGAGCACGGCGGGCGTGGAGCGGAACGATCGGTCGAGCGATACTTCGCGAATATCGCGGATCTCGGCATTGTCGGGATCGTTCGCACGCGCTTCCAGCACGCGCGCCATGAAACGGTCGCGCGCATCCCGGAACGCCTGCGGACTGGTGCCTTGAAAGCTGTAGATCGCCTGTTTGTAATCGCCCACCGCGAACAAGGTGCGCAGCTTGCCGTCCTTCGATCCCAGCCCGGCGAAATATTCCGCGACCAGCACGTCGACGATGTCCCACTGATCCCGGTTGGTGTCCTGCGCTTCGTCCACCAGCACATGGTCGGTGATCTGATCGAGCTTGTAGCCGATCCATTGCGCCATGTTGGAGACGGAGAGCAGGCGAACCGTTCGCGCGATCAGATCCTCAAAATCGACCGCGCCCGCCGCGCGCTTCGCCTCATGATAGGCAATCGCGTAGGCGCGGGCGCCGTGTAGTGCGGCAGCGGCGAAGCGGGCGTAGGCGGCGCGGTCACGCAGTTCCAGCAGCAGGGCGCAACGCTCGTAAAGGCGCATGGCATATTCGGCATAGCCGTCGACGGCCGGTGCCTGCCCCTTCCCAAAGCTGCGCGGATCGCCATCCGCTTTTGCCCAGACGCCGTGCAGTTCTTTCAGGCTTGCCGCGCGCTCATCCGCCGAAGCTGCGAGCCAGGCGTGGCAGATCGCCGCCCGCTCCTGCCCCCGCGCGCTTTTCCATTCGGCATTCTGCGCCGCGATCCAGCGCAGCGAAGCGACGTCGAACATGTCGTCGGCACAGCCCGCAGCGATCATGCTTTCAACGTCGCCATCGCCCAGACCCAGCCCCTCGAACAGCCAGGCTGCGATGTCATCGGGCAGGCGCGAGAGCGCATCCACATCGCGCGCGCTGGCGAGGAGGCAACTCTCCGCCTCCTGCTCGCCCAGGCGAATCGACAGCATCTGCACCGCATCGATCAGCGTGCGGTCGTCCCGGTCGGCTGCGTCCTGCAACACCGCCGCCAGCGTTTCGCGCGCCAGCAGCGCCTGTTCCCGCTCGTCGAGCGGGCGGAAGCCGGGGACCAGACCCGCCTCGACCGGGAACGTCGCGAGCAATTGCTGGCAGAAGCTGTGGATCGTCTGAATGCGAAGGCCGCCGCCGGTCGATTCGAGAACCCGCGCGAACAGGGTGCGGGCATGGTCGCGCGCGTCCGGCCCGGCATCTTCGCCCAGCGCATCCAGCTCATCGAACAGCCGGTTCTCATCCATCTGCACCCAGCTGGCGAGCCGGTCGTGGATGCGGTTGGCCATTTCCGCCGCGCCCGCGCGCGTGAAGGTGAGGCAAAGGATATTTTCCGGGTCGGTCCCGCGCAGCAGCAGGCGTAGCACACGGGCGGCAAGCACAAACGTCTTGCCGGTGCCCGCAGAGGCGGACAGCCACACATGCCCGGTCGGGTCCGATGCCGCCATCTGTTCGGGCCGCAACGGCAGCGGCTTTTCGCGTGCGCCCTCAGCCATCTTCATTGCCCCCCGGCGCGGCCATACCATTCCTCCAGCCGCATCAGATGGTCATATTCGTCATAGCTTGGCAGATCCGGCTCGATCTTAGCGGTGAACGGCGCGTTTCCCGTCAACCAATGTTCGACCGCGGCGATGAAATGCCCCCGCGCGTGGGCGACGAAATCGTCGGTCTTCACCCGCCCCTTCGCGCCCGTGGGGTCGACGGGCGACGACATGCGGCCGAACTGGTCGCTGCGCGGTTGTTTCTGCAACGTCCAATATTCGAACGCGCCGGCCCTTGTTCCCGCCGGCACCCCATCGAACACGCCGCGTTCCGCCATCAGGCCGATCAGCCCGAGTTGCAGGCTGAAGCCCGCCGCCACCTGCGTCGCACTGGGTGGCTTGCCGGTCTTGTAATCGACAATCGCCAATGTGCCGTCGGCCATGCGGTCGATCCGGTCCGCCTTGCCGCTCAGCGTCACGCCGGCAATGTCCAGCTTTCCGGCGACTTCAGCAAAGGCTAGTTTGCGCCCCTGCGCCATGTCTTGGGCAACGCGGTCGGCGATCCATTCCATCGCGCTCATCAGGCGGGGATACCACAGCATCCGCATCATTGGATGCACGGGCGAGGCGGCCAGCGTCTCCCGTGTGCGCTCCGCCAGCCGGGCCGGGTCGCAGGCATCCTCCTTGGCCCAGGCTTCCAGGATCGCATGCACCGCCGTGCCGCGCCACGCGGCGCTGGGATCGGCGTCGACCGGGTCCAGCCGCGACAGGCCCAGATAGCGGCGGGCGTAGAAGGCATAGGGGTCGGCCTTCAGCCGGTCGACCTCCGTCACGGAGATTCTGCGCGGACGCTGCTCGACGGGCGGACGCGGCATCGGGCGTGGCGCCGGCCGCAGTTCCGCTGCGGCGTCGATGGCGTGTGCCCAGTTCCCCAGTTGCATGTCCTCCCGCCAGGCAGGGCCGGACATGGCCTTCAGCCGCAACCAGAAGCGCGACGCGACGGCGGGCGCGCTGGCATCGCGCCGCGCCCGCGTGATGAGCACGTCGGGCGCGCCCAGCGCACTGGAAAAATCATGTGCGCTCAGGCCGATGCGGCGGTCAAGGCCGGGAAGGTCCAGCTCCGCGCGCACGCCCGGCGCCAGCCAGGGATCGGGCTGCGGCAGGGCGGGCCAGGTGCCTTCGTTCAGGCCGGCCAGGATCATGTGGTCGGGCTGCTGCAAGCGCGCCTCGATCAGGCCATAGATCGCGATGCGCGGATGGCCGCCCTGCGGCGGACGCACCGCGCAGTCGGCCAGCAACCGCTCGATCAGGGCAACGAAGCCGGCAGGCGCTATCCAGTCCGGCCCCAGCGGCGCTGCCTCCTCGATCGCGGCCAGATGATCGGCGGCGGCACGCCCCTGATGCCCGGACCAGATCGCATCGCCGCTCAGCCGTTCCGCCGCATCGCGCACCGCCGCGATCAGATCGACCGTGCGCGCCTTTTCGTGATGGAAGGCATCGGCCAGCGGCTGCAGCAGCGCCGCCACGTCGTCCCACCATGCGATCAGCGCCGGGGCCACGCCCGCCTGACGCAGGAAGCCGCCAAGGCCGTCCAGCCCCGCTGGCGGTCGCGGGCCGCGCAACGCCAGATCGAGCGCGCGCACTTGCTCCAGCCAGTCCAGCCGATCGTCCCCACGCCGTACCAGCGGATGTTTCAGCAGCGCGAGCAGCGACACCGGCGCAAAATTCTCTGCCGCTGCCGTGGCGATGAGGGTGAGCAGCGTACCTGGCGGCAATTCCGAAAGCCGCCGACCGGCGCTGTCGTCCGCCTCTATGCCCCAGCGGCGCAGATGCGCGGCGACACGTTCGGCAAGGCCGCGATCGGGCGTTACCAATGCCGCCGTGCGGCCCGGCTGATTGGCGACACCGCGGAGGGCAATGGCGATCATCTGCGCTTCCTCCGCCGGGTTCGCCGCCTCCGCCGCGCGGATGCCCGACAGGTCGCGCTCCCCCTTCTTCAGGTCGCGCCATTTGCGCGTCTGGCGCGGGGGCAGCATGGCGTTGGAGATGTTTCGCCCGCGCGCGGCCCGCGCATCATGCTCGCTGCCATATTTCCACGCGCGCACGTCGCCGCGTGAAAACTGCATCCGGGCGAGCAGCAGCTTCAGCGCGAATTGCGGATGCGTCTCCTGCGCCCGACGCCTGCGCCCGGTGTCGGGGTCGGGTGGAAAGGGGCCGATGGCGTCCCATTTCCTCATCCGTCAGGTTCTGGTCCAGATCGGCGAGCACCACCGCTCCCGTCGGCATCAGCGCGACGGTGCGCAGCAATGCCGCAACGGCGGGCGAAGTAGTGGAAATGCCGGCGGCATAAACAAAGCCGGCGGGCGGTTCCCGCGTCCAGCGCGCGGCGGTCGCGCGCAGCAGGCGGTTGCGCCGGTCGGACAGGTCGATCTCGCCGCGCTCCGCCAGCACCTCCGGCCAGCGGTCGAGCAGGATGCGGAAGAAGGCCAGCGACTTCTGCCAATGTTCGGACAGTTCCTGTTCGACCTCAATTTCGGTGAGGCGGCGTGGATCGACGCCCTCAACGTGCAGTTGATCCAGCGTGCTGCCCAGCGCCTGCGCCAGCCGCATCGCTTCGGCGGCGTCCACCGGCTCTGGCGACTGATCCTGCACCAACCGCGCCAGCAGCATGTGGCGGACCATCGGCGCAATGGCGGGCGGGGTGGCATCCCCTTCGCCCGCCGGGTCGAACAGATGGCCCAGGCGCTCGTCCAGTTCCGGGTCGCCAATCGGCACCAGCCGGGGCAACAGCAAGCCCTTGGTGCCATGCCCGTCGGCCTGCCGGACGAAGGCATCGCGGATCGTGCGACCGGCGCGATTGCTGGGAACCAGAATGATCCCCCGCGCCAGATGGGCGGGATCGGCACCGTGCCGGGCGATCACGCCGCTCGCAAAGGCATCGGCAAAGGCGCGGTGCGCCGGGATGGTGAACAGGTTCGGCCCGCGATCAGCCAACCTTCAGTTCCGCCTCGACCACCGGGATCGCGGCGGGCGTCCCTACATCAAACCACAGCCCCTGATGCGACGCGCCAAAGGCACGCCCCTGCGCGATGGCCCGGTTCCAGAGGATATTGGTGGAAAACACGTCGCCCGGCGGATCGACCAGCAGGCGTGGCGACATGATCTGAATGCCGGTATAGACGAAGGGTGCGACCCGAGCGGGCTTGCGCCGGGTCAGGCGACCATCGGCATCCATGTGGAAATCGCCCGGCCCGCCATGCATCTGCGCCCGCGCCAGCGGAACCACCAGCAACAGCGCGTCCATGCGCGCATCGTCCCACAGGTCAGCCAGCATGTTGATGCTGTTTTGCGGGCCGTCGACCCAGATATTATCGCTGTTGGCGCACAGGAACGGCTTGTCGCCCAGTTCGTCCCGCACCTTCATCAAGCCGCCGCCGGTTTCCAGCAGCATGGCGCGTTCATCCGAGATCACGAAACGGGCCGGTCCCTTGCGGGTAGCCAGATGCGCCTCGACCGCGTCGGCCAGATAATGGACGTTGACGATCACCTTCGTAATGCCCGCCGCCTCGACCCGGTCGAGGGCGTGGTCAATCAACGGCTTGCCTGCCACGCGAACCAGCGGCTTGGGCCGCGTCGCGGTGAGCGGCCGCATGCGTTTTCCGATGCCTGCCGCCATCAACATGGCTGTGTCGAGTGCCGTACCCATCGTTCCTGCCGATTCCCGTCCGTTTCAACCAGCGACCAGATGCGACAGCGCATCGTGGCGGTGGCTGGCCGGGACATTGGCGTCGAACCATGACTTCACCGGGACAAGCGCGGGATGCGCCAGATCGCGTTCCAGCAAGTCCCACATGCGCGGCAGATAATTGAGGTAACGGGGCTTCCCGTCGCGTTTCCACAGCCGCGTGAAGATGCCGATGATCTTCGCATTCCGCTGCGCACCCAGCACATGATAGGCCGCATCGAACCCTTCACCCACGCCCGTCGCCGCGCGGTACCGCGCCAGCATCGCGCGCTCGATCGCCGGCGACACGTCGCGGCGAGCGTCCTGCAGCAGGGATACGAGGTCATAGGCCGGATGCCCGGCCAGCGCGTCCTGAAAATCGAGCAGGCCAAGCCCGTGGCTGCGCTCCAGATCGGGCAGCAGCATAATGTTTTCGGCATGATAGTCGCGCAGCACCGTGACCGTCGGCGATCCTTCGTTCAGCAGCGGCAGGACCGCATCCCATGCCGCGGTATAGCTCGACTGGTCGAGCTCCAGCCCGGCCGCCGGGCCGAACCATTCGGTCAGCAGATCGACTTCGCGATGATAGACCGCCGCGTCATAGGGCGGAATGTCGGCGGGCGGGAACGCGTGAAGTTCGCCCAACAGATCGATCGCGCGGGCATAGACGTCCTGCTCCAGGTCGGGCGAGGCGTCGACATATTCGCGCATGCGCAAGTCGCCGAAATCTTCCAGCAGGACCAAGCCCTGATCCAGATCGCTGGCCAGGATCGCCGGCGCGGCAAAGCCGTGTTCCGACAGGTAACTGGCGATATTGACGAAAGGCCGGGGGTCTTCGTGCGGTGGCGGCGCGTCCATCAGGACGGCGCGGCGCTCGACATCGACGACGCGGAAATATCGGCGGAAGGAAGCGTCCCCCGCCAAAGGCAGGATGGTGGCGTCCGCCCATCCATGTGCTGCCAGGAAATCGGGTGCGCCCGCAGGCGGGATCATCGTGTCGACCATCGGTCCTTCCATGCAGGCGGAACCCGCGCTGTCAACTCCCGCGCGCCGTCGCGTGTCTCAACCAGCTCCAGCCAGAGCGCTTCGTGCTGCCAGGCCTCCGGCAGGCGGTCGGGCCATTCGGCGATCAGCGCGCCATGATCCAGCCATTCGTCAAGGCCCAGTTCCACCACGTCCTGCGGCCCATCGAGCCGATAGAGGTCGGCATGGGCGACGGGAAAGCGCACTTCCCCCGCTTCATACATATGCACGATGGCGAAGGTCGGGCTGGGTGCTTCCCCGACCAGGCCAAGCGCTTCCAGAAGCGCGCGGGTCAGCGTGGTCTTGCCCACGCCCAAACCGCCGCTCAGCGCGACGATGTCACCGGCACGAAGCTGCGGAGCGAGCCATACGCCCAGCGCGCGGGTGGCCGCTTCGTCGTTCAGGATAATCGGCTCGCTCACTTGCGCGGCAGCTCGATCGCGACGGCGGTCCCCTCACCGGGCCGCGACACGAGGGTGAGCGTACCACCATGCGCCTCGACATATTGGCGCGCCAGCGGCAGGCCGATGCCCAGCGCCTCGCCATGGCCGACGCGCCCGGCGCGGCTGAACCGGTCGAAAGCGCGGTCCTGCTCCCGCTGATCCATGCCGGGGCCATTGTCCGAAACGACCAGTCGTGCGGCGCGATTGTGCCCGTCCCCATGCACCAGCACACGGCCGCCTTCCGGGGTGTAGCGCATGGCGTTGGAAAGCAGATGGTCCAGCGCCTGCCCGATCCGGCGCCTGTCGCCGTCCACTTTCCCCAGAGTGGGCAGCATGGTGACGGCCAGTTCGATCTTCTTCTGCTCGGCAATCGGGCGATAACGGGCCAGCACTTCCTCCGCCACCACGCGCAATCGGACCGGGCTGCGCTCAAGGGGTAGTCCGCCCGCCTCTCCCGCCGTCAGGTCGAGCACGTCGTCGATCAGGCCGGAAAGCCGCTGCGTGCTCTCCAGAATCGCACTGACATAATCCTTCGCCTGAACGCCCAGATCCCCGGCATAGCCCGCATCCAGCATTTCCGCGAAGCCGGCGATGGAGGTCAGCGGCGTGCGCAGCTCGTAACTCATGCTCGACACGAACCCGGTCTTGACCCGATCCGCTTCCTCCAGCGCCTCGTTCCGGTCGCGCAGCGCCTGCTCCATCCGGCGGCTGTCACTGACGTCCAGCATCGTGAACAGCGCGTTACCATCGGGCAAGGGGATGGCGGCAAATTCGAAATGGCGGCCATCGGCGAAGATGACGCGCCCGGCCCGCTGCTTGCGCTCGACCGTCGCGGAACGGACGAGTTCGCGCACGGTGCCCGCCTGACTCACGCTGGAGAGCAAAGGCGTGACCATCGTGATCAGCTGGTCGATGCGGGGGTGCTTGGCCAGCTGCTCCTCTTCCAGACCCCAGATGCGGCGAAACCGGCTGTTCCACAGCGACAGCCGGCCATCGGACGCAAACACGCCGATCGCCTCGAACAGATTGTCGAACGTCGCGGTGCGAACGCGCAGCAGCGTATCACGCGCGCTGGAAAGCTGAATCTGCTCCGTGCGATCCTCGAAAATCAGCAGCAGGCCGCCGTCGGGAAGCGGCTGAGCCAGCACGCGCAGATGCGTGCCATCGGGCAGCAGCCAGTTGTCCTCGACCGGATCGGTGCGGCGGAACCAGTTGCCATGTTCCACACGCCAGGCGGGATAGTCACGGCTCTCCGGCACTTTACCCGCGTCGCGCATCCGGTCCAGCACACGCTCGAACTCCGGCTCGGCGGTCAGATGGTCGACGTCCAGGCCGAACAGGCTGAAAAAGGACTGGTTGGCGAACTGAAACCCGCGATCCGGCCCGAACTGCGCCACGGCGGAAGACAGGCGGTCCAGCATATCCCGCTGCGCATGCACCAGCCGGCGATATTCTGGTTCGCGCCTCCTCCAGTTCCTGCATGTCGATGGCAAAGCCCGCGACGCCCGCTTCCCCGACCGGCACGTCCACGACCTGAACCGACCGGCGCTCCGACCGCACCGTGGCGGGCACCATACGGGTCAGCCTGCGCCCCTCCTGCGCGGCGGTGCGGGCGGCGGCGTCAGGCGTCATGCCGTCCTGCGCCTCCAGCAGTTCGACACCTTCCAGCACGACCTGCGCGGCATCCTGCGCCTCGACCGCATGGACATAGGCACTGTTGACCAGGCTCAGCCGCATGTCCGGCCCGCGCAGCCACATCGGCATCGGCGCGGCCTCCACCAGAGTGGAAAGCGCGGAGAGGGCATCGCGATAGCCATCCCGCTCTCCGGTCAGCTGCGCGATTTCCGAATGGCTTTCGGTCACGTCGAAAATCCACAGCATCACGCCGCCCGGCGCCGCCAGCATCGGATTGGCCGGCGCCCCGCGGGCCAGCATGGTGCGATGGCTGTTCGCGGCGGCGAGCGGCCGGGTAAAGCTCTTGCCCGCGCGCTGGGCCGCGACCAGATCATTGGCGAAGGCCGTCGCGCTATCGGGGGTCAGGCCGCCATCGGCTGCCGTTACTTCGGAAATGAAAGCGGGCATGGCCGCCTTGCCAAGCCATTGGCGCAGACGCTCGGGCGCTTCGACCCGGCCATCGGCACGGACCAGTACCGGAATGGCGGGTGCGGATTCGAGCAGCGCTGCAAGCCTGTCAGCCTGCGTGCGACCGCGCGAAGCGACGCGCCGCATGCTCCACCCCGTCGCGATCGCCCAGATCGCGCCCGCAAGCCACAGGGCCATCAGCGCGCCCAGCATCACCGTCGCTGTCAGGGAAAGAGTAATCATCCAGCCTTGTCGCCGCGCCTCAATCGGAATCGCCTAGCCCAAAGCCGCGCGTGGGTGAAGCGGTGTCGCACCGGTCGCGCAAATTGGCGGGTCAGCGGGGCAAGCCATAGCGGGTCGCCGTCAGCCGGTCGGACACAGCGCAACTTTTCGAATCGCGAAAACCGCGTTCGCGCAACATGCTGCGGATCGCGGCATCGCCGAAGCTGACAGCGGCCCCCTTTCGATAGATGACCCAGATCGGCAGGTGTGGAGCGCGTGCGTGCAAAGCCAGCGCGCTTTCCAGATCGGCCAGCCCCTCCACCGGCGCGATCAGCATCGACGCATGGGCAAGGTCGTTGCACGTCGCGTCCAATAGCGCCGTGCACAGCGCCGGATCATCGATCGGTCGCACAAGCATGGCCGCCCCGCCCTTTGTCAGCCCCAGCTTGTCCTTCAGGCTCGGCGGAGGCGTCAGCAGCGCCTTCAGCCATTTACCGGCCTGTAGTGCGCCCAGTTCCAGCGCCACGTCTTCATCGCCGACCTTGAACTGGAGGGTATCGCCGACGATGCCGGGATGGGCGATAGAATCAGCAATACGTAACCGAACGAAGCATTAC
>JAXHOI010000033.1:0-14764 GCA_034519505.1 Sphingobium sp.
ACGGACCGCTGTTGATGTCGACCCGATCTGCGCACCGCCCACGACCCGGCTTTCAAGCACTGGCCCTGAGGGAGTCGGCGAAGGCGTAGGCGAAGGCGTCGCACTGACAGCCGGCGCACTGCGCACTGGCTCGGCACCTGTGGGCGCAGGAGCGGGCTTCACCGTCGCTGCGGGCGGACGCGCGGCGTTTGACGCCAGCGTCGCCGCCGATCGCGCACGGGCGGCGGCAGCGGCAGCATCGGCAGCGGCGCGGGCATCGGCCTGCCTCTGCAATTCGGCGCGTCGTTGCGCTTCGCGCTCGCGGCGCGACAGCTTCTTGGGCGCGGCGGCCGCAACGGTCGCGACGGCGGCAGGCGGTGCGGGCGGCGGGGCCGCGCGCGCCAGCATGCCATTGGGGAATTGCCCCAGATGCGCCGCCTTCGCCTTTTGCTCCGCCGTCAGCAGCGGCATGCGGTCGAGATAGGGCTGGATGGCGCTCGCCAGTTGGGCGGGCATGGTGGATTGCGTGATCCGGCGTGCCTGATCCTGCTGCCCGTTCATCGCCAGCACGAAGGCGCGGTTACGCCATGCCTCCCGGTCGCCCGAGCGCAGCAGGCCGTCGAGCAGCTTGTCCGCCTCCTGCCAGCGACCCCCGATGCCCAGCGCAATGGCATAACGGCGGGTGAGCGTGGGATCATTGGGCTTCAGCCTCAACGCGGCCTGATAATCGGCCAGCGCCCCCGCATTGTCGCCATTGAGGTCGCGAGCATAGGCACGGTCGGCGACATAGCTTTGCTGCGGCGCGCCCAGCCTCTCCGCCTCATCGAAAAGGCGCAGCGCCTCTGTCGGGTTTTCCAGCGCTACGAACGCGCGGCCCAGCCCGGCCTTCACCTTACCCCAGAGTGGGGTCGACCGCCTCCGCCCGCATCAGAAATCCGGCGGCGGCGCGCGGATCGTTGAGCGCCTGCGCCGCTTCGCCTGCCGCGATCAGCGCTTCGATATTGCGCGGATCGCTGTTGAGGCGCGACAATGCGCGACCCAGATCCCCGGCTGGCCCTGCCGCATTGGCGGGCGGGAGATCGGGATTGACCTGCGCGCCGATGGGGCCGGACAAGGGCACGGTCAGTGCGATAAGGGACGCCGCCAGCAGCAGCTTCAAAGGATTTGCTCTCACGCTCCACCCCCTAGCAAAGCGGATTGCCCATGGGAACCGGGGGCAAGGGCGCTCCGATGAGCCGCCCCGCCGCTGCGACATGCAACGGCATCACGGCGGCGGCACCGCCCGACTACATAGGCGGCCTGCCTTATCGAAAAGGGGCGAGCGACCCGCTGGTCGCCCGCCCCCTGTTTTTCGACAAGCCGTTCGGCTTACTGATTGTTTTGGCGATTGAGGAAACGCGGGATTTCCACATTGCCCGTCGGCTCTTCCGGTGCCGCGGCCTTGTCACCGCCGCGCGACGCCAGGTTGGACATCCGTTCGAACAGCGTTCCGCCAAGGCCGATGCGCCCACCCGGTGCCGGGCTTGCCGTAGCGGGCGTGGGTGCCGAAGTGGCCGCTTCGCTGCTGCCCAGCACCAGTTCATCCTCCGTCGCCACGGGTGAAGGCGGCGCGAAAGGCGCGCTGGCATCGGCTTCCTTGATCGGCGAAGGCGGATCGAGCTGGATTTCGGCAGGCGCTTCGTCGACCACCGGTTCGGACAGGTCGAGCGGCTCTTCGGGCGCGACCGGGGCAGCGACAGGAGCCGCAACCGGTGCGGCTGGAGCCGCCGGCGTGATCAGCGATGCGGGACGCTGGAACGAGAAAGCCTGCGTCGCGGGCTGCGCGGGGGCAGCGGCCTGCGCCGACTGTTCGTTGTCGATGCCGGTGGCGACCACCGACACGCGAATCTTGCCCGCCAGATTCTCGTTGAACGCGCTACCCCAGATGATGTTGGCATCGGGATCGACCAGTTCGCGGATATGGTTGGCCGCTTCGTCGACTTCCATCAGGCGCATGTCGTCGCCGCCGACGATCGACACGATGACGCCCTTTGCGCCGCGCATCGACACGCCATCCAGCAGCGGGTTGGCGATCGCCTTTTCCGCCGCTTCCAGCGCGCGTCCATCGCCTTCCGCCTCGCCGGTCCCCATCATCGCCTTGCCCATTTCGCCCATGACGGAGCGAACGTCGGCAAAGTCGAGGTTGATCAGGCCGGGCATGACCATCAGGTCGGTGATGCCGCGCACGCCCTGCTGCAGCACTTCGTCCGCCAGCTGGAACGCTTCCTTGAAGGTCGTGTTCGGATTGGCGACCAGAAACAGGTTCTGGTTGGGGATGACGATCAGGGTATCGACATGCTTCTGCAGCTCCTCGATGCCGGCTTCCGCCGATCGCATGCGGCGCGACCCTTCGAAGGTGAAGGGCTTGGTGACGACGCCGACGGTCAGCAGGCCGCGATCGCGCGCAGCCTTTGCAATCACGGGCGCCGCGCCGGTGCCGGTGCCGCCGCCCATGCCGGCCGCGATGAAGCACATATGCGCGCCGTTCAGCGCCTCTTCCACCGTGGTGATGGTTTCTTCCGCCGCCGCGCGACCGATTTCCGGCCGCGATCCCGCGCCCAGCCCCTCGGTGATCTGCGGCCCGAGCTGGATCCGCCGTTCCGCCGGCGAAGCGTTGAGCGCCTGCGCGTCGGTGTTGGCGACGATGAAGTCGACACCCTCCACATTCGCGGCGATCATGTTGGCGATGGCATTGCCACCCGCGCCGCCCACGCCGATCACGGCAATCCGCGGCTTGAGCTCGTCGACCTTGGGCGGTCCGATTTCGATACTCATGCTCCGAGCTCCCTTATATTTACCCCACACTGCATGACATCATCGACCCGCAGCATTTTCGTCATGCGCTTCATGCACGATATGCTAGGCCGAATCACGAAAATTTTAACCTTCTTCTCATCCAATAGTCGTCCATTTCAGTAATTCGAACGAAACGCCGCCAGCAGCCGCTGGAACATCTGCGAACCCTTTGGTCTGTAGGATGTCTGCGTCTCCGGCACCATCGACCTGAGATCGATCGGGTTGGACGCGCCGTAAAGCGCAAGGCCCGCCAGCGTGGCAAAGGCTGGCCCGCTATGCGCTTCGGGCAGGGCAGTGAGGCCACGGGGCCGTCCGATCCGCACCGCGCGGCCCAGCGCACCATGGGCATATTCGGCCATGCCCTTCAACTCCGCGCCGCCGCCGGTCAGGATCACCTGCGGCTCGCGCCCCGGCGCGCCGGTAAAGCCAAGCCCCGCCAGAGCCTTCGCCACGGCGGCCATCTGGCGGCTCAATCGCGCGCAGATCACCGCGTTGAGTTCGGCGCGCGTGATGCGCCCCGCACCCGACGCCTCGCCTTCGCTGGTGATCGGCGCGATTTCGATCATTTCGCGATAGTCGCGCCGCGCCTGCATCGCTGAGCCATAGAAGCATTTGATCCGCTCCGCCTGACTGCGGCGGATGCCGAAGGCGGAAGCGATGTCGTCGGTAATGTCCGCCGCCCCTTCGCCGATGCTGGCCAGCCCGACCAGCATGCCACCCGCATGGAGCGACACATTGGTGACGCCCGCCCCCAGTTCGACGATGGCGACGCCCAGATCGCGCTCTTCTTCGGTCAGGCAGGCAAGCCCGGTGGCAATAGGCGAAGCGACGATGCCGTTGACGTTCAGATAGGCGCGCCCAACCGCATGTTCGAGATTGGAGAGCGGCGCGCCGTCGGCCAGCAGCACGTGGATGTCCATCGCCAGCCGATTGGCGTGCATGCCGATCGGCACCTTCTTGACGCCGGTAAGGCCATCGAGCGTGAACAAGGCGGGCTGCGCATGCAGGACCACGCGGCCATCGGGATCGATGCTGTCGCGCCCGGCCTCCAGCAGGTCGTCGATGTCGGCCTGCTCAATGCGTTCGCCGCCCAGTTCCACCTCGACCTGCGCGATGTCGCTGACCAGGCCGCCGCCGGAAAAGCCCACCCACACATCCTCGATGCTGGTCCCGGCCACGCGCTCGGCCTGCTCGATGGTTTCGCGCACCGCGCCTTCGACCCGTTCCATGTCGGCGACATAGCCGCGCCGCATGCCCCGGCTCTCGCGCTGCCCGGTTCCCAGGATCGCCAGCTCGCCGCTGTCGGTCTTGCCCGCGATCAGGGCAGACACCTTCCACGATCCGATGTCGATCGCCGTGATCAGCTTTTCGACTCTGGGTTGCGCCATGAGCGTTTCTTCAGCCTTCCTTCGCCGGGGCGGCCGGCTTTTCACCGTCCTCGACCCGCACAGCCTTGTCCTGAACCAGCGGCTGATCCTTGGGCGCACGCGCGACGAGACGCGTGGGATCACGCATGTCGAAGCGCAGGAAGCCGCGGCCCAGAAGACGGTCTACTCCGTCGATTCGGGCAAATGCAACAAGCGCTTTTGCCGACTCCTGTTCCCCTTCGGGAAGGGCGAGGACTTCGCCCGACTGAAAGCGCAGATCCCAGCGCCGGTTGCCGACCCAGGTGGCGCCCGCCAGCATGGATTTGAGCGCCGGGGCATGGCCCATCAGACTGGCGAGGGCATGCACCTGACGATTGGCATCCGGCCCGATGACCAGCGGCAGGTCGGGCATCGCGGCGGTCTGCACCCCCTCCAGCACGGTGCCGCCTTCATCGATCAGGTGAAGCTGTCCCCCGGTCTGCCACACGGCCACCGGCTGCCGCTCGACGATGTCGACGACCAGGGTGCTGGGCAGCTTGCGGGAAATCCGCGCATCCTTCACCCAGCCGATCTGCATCAACTGCCCGCGAATGCCGTCCATGTCGACCGCCAGCATCGATCGGTCGACCTGACCCAGCGCGATGTCATAGACGCGCATTTCGTCCATCCGTTCGACCCCGCGCACTTCCACGCGCTGCACTTGAAAGCCCGCCTTTCCGGCGGCTTCGGCCAGTTCCTGATGCGCCATGGCGGGCAGGCCCATGAACATCGCCGCGCCGATCGTCACCGAACCCACGAGGCCGACGATCGCCAAGCTGGCGGCGCGTTGCAGGGTCGATTCGCTGACCGGCAGGGCGGCCAGGAATTTGTCGATGCGCGACATTTTCTTGAGCGCGCGGCGCGGGCGTCGCCCGGCCCCGCTGGCGGGCTTGCGCCGGGTCGCCTGCTTGCCGCGCTTGATCCTTACTCCATCGCTCATAGCGCCGCCTCCACGATGCGTTCGACCAGTTCGGGGTAGCTGATGCCCAGCTTCGCCGCCTGCTCCGGCACCAGGCTGAGCGGCGTCATGCCGGGTTGGGTGTTCACTTCCAGCAGGAAAAGACCCGCGACACCCTGATTGTCGTCCCAGCGGAAATCGGAGCGCGATGCGCCTTTGCATCCCAGCAGTTGATGTGCGCGCAGCGCGATCGCCTTGCACTGTTCGGCGACATCGTCGGGAATGTCCGCCGGACAGATATGGTCGGTCATGCCGTCGGTATATTTGGCGTCGAAATCATAGAAGCCGGACTTGGGCCGCAATTCCGTGACCAGCAGCGCCTCGTCGCCCAGCACGGCCGTGGTGAGTTCCCGCCCGCGAATATAGGGTTCGGCCAGCAGCGCGTCGAAATGCTGCCACGGCCCTTCCACGTCGCGGCCGATGGGCGATCCGTAATTGCCTTCGTCCGTCACGATGGCGACACCGACCGACGATCCTTCGTTCACCGGCTTCACCACATAGGGGCGCGGCAGCGGGTCGCGTTGATAAAGGGTTTCGCTGTCCACCACCATGCCGCCGGGCATCGGGATGCCGTGCGGGACCAGCGCGCTTTTCGTCAGCTGCTTGTCGATGGCGATGACGGAGGTGGCGAGGCCCGAATGGGTGTATTTCAGGCCCATGATGTCGAGCAGCCCCTGAATGGTGCCATCCTCTCCCGGCACGCCATGCAGGGCGTTGAACACGACATCCGGCTTCGCTTCGGCAAGGCGCAGCGCGACGTCCCGATCCATGTCGATCCGCGTGACGCTGTGCCCGCGGCTTTCCAGCGCCTTTGCCACGCCCTCGCCGCTGGTGAGCGACACAGAGCGCTCCGCCGACCAGCCGCCCATCAGGACCGCGACATGCCATGGCCCCCGGCTCACTTGCGCACCCCCAATTGCTGCTCCTTGGCTGCGTCGTCGGCGGAAAGGCCGACGCGCTGAATTTCCCATTCCAGTTCGACGCCGCTGTTTTCGCGAACCCGGCGGCGCACTTCCTCACCCAGCCCCTCAATGTCGGCGCTGGTCGCATCGCCCAGGTTCAGGAGGAAATTGGTGTGCTTTTCACTCACCTGCGCGCCGCCCAGCATCAGGCCGCGGCAGCCCGCCTGATCCACAAGCGCCCATGCCTTGTGCCCGTCTGGGTTCTTGAAAGTGGAGCCACCGGTCTTGCTGCGCAGCGGCTGGCTCGCCTCCCGCGCGGCGGAGATGCGGTCCATCTCCGCCTGGATCGCCTGCGGATCGCCCGCCTGCCCGCGAAAGGTCGCGCTCACCACCACCGCACCATCGGGCAGCGCGCTGTGGCGATAAGTATAGCCAAGGTCGGCGTTGGTCAGCGTCACTCGCTCGCCCGAACGCAACACCACATCGCATTCAGTCAGGATGTCGCAGGTTTCCCGGCCATAGGCACCGCCGTTCATGCGCACAAAGCCGCCGACGGTGCCGGGGATCGAACGCAGAAATTCCAGCCCCGCAATGCCTGCATCGCGCGCGGTCGACGATACCAGAATGCCCGAAGCCCCGCCGCCGCAGCGCAGCGAGAGGTCGTCGGCACGCTCGACAGCCGCGAACGCCTTGCCCAGCCGAACGACGACGCCCGGCACGCCGCCGTCCCGCACGATCAGGTTGGAGCCAAGGCCAAGCGCCATGACCGGCACCGCCGGATCGAGCGCGGCCAGAAACGCGGCAAGGTCGCCGGCATCCTTCGGCTCAAAAAGCCATTGGGCCGGGCCGCCCGCCTTGAACCAGACCAGCGGCGCGAGCGGCGCGTGCGCCGTCAGCTTGCCGCGCGGGGTCGGCATCGCAATGTCATGGGACAGGGAGGAAGCGGCCGCTGCCGTCATTTTTTGCTGGTCCAGACGGACAGCCACTTGGTCATCATGTCCGCATTGGCCCGCTGCGCCTTCACAAAGGCTTCGGAAGCGTCGGCCATTGCCTCCATACCGTCGACGCCATGCTTCATCGCGTCCAGCCCGCGCTGTTGCGCCGCCAGCACCTCCCGCTGCATGTCGATGCAGATGTTCATGAATTCGAACATGGTCAGGCGTTCTCCTTGCGCAGGGCACCGACGGCGTCGGCAAGGCCCGCTGCCCATTTGGTGATGTCGCCCGCGCCAAGACAGATGATCATGTCGTCGGCGTTGAGGTCGGCGGCGAGCGCCTGCGCCAGCGCGTCGGCACTTTCGATGGTCGCGGCATGGCGATGGCCCCGGCGCTTCAGGCCAGCGACCAGCGCGTCAGCATCGACGCCCTCGATCGGTTCCTCACCTGCGCGATAAACCGGGGTCACATAGACCATGTCGGCGTCGTTGAATGCCTGCTGAAACTCGTCCATCAGATCGCGCAGGCGGGTAAAGCGGTGCGGCTGAACCACGGCGATGACGCGCCCCCGTGCCCCTTCGCGCGCGGCGGCCAGCACCGCCTTGATCTCGACCGGGTGATGGCCGTAATCGTCGATCACGGTCGCCGCGCCGCCGTCCGTCGCGATTTCGCCGACCTTGGTGAAGCGCCGCCGCACGCCCCCGAACTTGGCAAAGCCGGTGCTGGATGACCTCGTCGCTACAGCCCATCTGCGATGCGCGACAGCAATGGCGGCGATGCGCGTTCTGGACATTGTGGCGACCGGGCATGGGCATTTCCACGCCCTCGATCCGGCGGATCGTCAGCCGTCCGCGCTGGCGCACGATCTGCACGTCGAAGGTGTTGCCGCCCGGAACTGGGCGCACATTGACCGCCGCAAATGTCGGCTTGCAGCGAGAAGCCGTAGGTCACGACCTTGCGGTCGCGCACCGCGCCGATCACCGCCTGCACCACCGGGTGATCCACGCACAGCACCGCCGCGCCGTAGAAGGGGACGTTGTGGATGAACTCCACAAAGGCGCGCTTCACCCCGTCGAAATCGCCGTAGTGGTCGAGGTGTTCGGGATCGATATTGGTGACGACCGCGATGGTGCCGTCCAGCCGCAGGAAGCTGCCGTCGCTCTCGTCCGCCTCCACCACCATCCAGTCGCTGTCGCCCAGCCGCGCGTTGGAGCCATAGCTGTTGATGATCCCGCCGTTGATGACGGTCGGGTCCACCCCGCCCGCATCCAGCAGCGCGGCGACCATCGATGTCGTCGTCGTCTTGCCGTGCGTGCCCGCCACCGCGACGGTGGATTTCAGCCGCATCAGTTCGGCCAGCATTTCGGCCCGGCGCACCACCGGGACGCGGTTTTCGAGGGCAGCGGCGACTTCGGGATTGGTGCGGCGCACGGCGGTGGAGGTGACGACCACGGCGGCATCGCCTCGACGATTTTCGGCCTTGTGGCCGATCATGCACCTTGATGCCCTCGCGCGCGCAGTCCTTCGACCACATAGCCCTCGGCCACATCGCTGCCTTGCACCGTGTAGCCCAGATTGTGCATCACTTCGGCAATGCCCGACATGCCGATGCCGCCGATGCCGATGAAGTGGATCGTGCCGATGTCCGTGCCGACGCCCTTCATGCCGCGCTCTGTTCCTCGGTCTTCTCCCGCCCGGCATGGCGCCGAACTGGCTGGGCAAGGCGCGGCGCGAAGCCGTTCACGGCCAACGCGGATCACGTCCATGATCGGCTCTGGTCCCAGGCATCTCGACAAGGTCGGCCAAGTCGCTGCGCGGCATGAGGCCGTCCGCAGTTGACCAGGCCGCGCTGCGCCGCGTTCGGAGAGCGCGCGCCCGGCTCCAGCGCCATTTTCTGGATCTGCTTGGCCAGTTCGACCGGCGTGAACTTCGCCTGCGGGATGGAGCGCGCACCGCCCGCATCGACCATCTCGCGCACATTGGCGGTTTGATGATCGTCCATGGCGCTGGGTAGCGGGACCAGGATCGCAGGGCGACCAGCGGCGGTCAGTTCCGCCAGGGTCGAAGCACCCGCGCGTGCGATCACCAGATGCGCCCAGCTGAGCTTTTCGGGCATATCCTCGATATAGGTGGCAAGGTCCGCCGGAATTTCGAGGTCGGCATACACCTTGCGCACCCGCTCAATATCTTCCGCGCGGCATTGTTGCGTCACCTGAAGGCGGCGGCGCAGGCCGACCGGCAGCATGGAAAGACCATCGGGCACGACGGAGGACAGGATGGTCGCGCCCTGACTGCCCCCGGTGACGAGCAGGCGGAACACGCTTTCTTCGGTCAACGGCGGAAACTCTTCTTCACGCAGGGCGAGCACCTCTTCGCGCACCGGATTGCCGACCAGATGCACCTTGTCGGCATATTTCGCGGACAGCCGGTCGACCTGCGGATAGGCTGTGGCGATCGCCGTCACGCGCCCGGCGAGCAGGCGGTTGACGCGGCCCAGCACCGCATTCTGTTCATGCACGGCGGTCGCCACCCCGTCCTTCAGCGCGGCGAGCAGCGCGGGCAGCGCGGGATAGCCGCCGAAGCCGACCACGGCCGCGGGCTGAAATGTCTCGAACATGCGGCGGGCCATGGCGCGCCCTTCCAGGATCGACTTCGCCCCGCGCAGCCAGCCCATCGGGCCGCCCTGCATCCGACCGGCGGGCAGGATATGCACCGACGCCTTGTCGAAAATGCCCGGAATACGCGCACCGCGCTCGTCAGTGATCAGGGCGACATGGTGGCCCCGCGACATCAGTTCCTCGGCCACAGCATGGGCCGGGATCATATGCCCGCCCGTCCCGCCGGCGGCGAGCACGAAATGACGGGAAACACTCATCTGCCGCTCCATTTCACGACATAGTTGGAAGAACGTGACAGGAATGGGTTGCGCCGCGTGAATGCGAGCAGCAGCCCCACGCCGATGCACAAAGCGATCATAGAGGAGCCGCCGTAGCTGATAAAGGGCAAGGTCATGCCCTTCGACGGCAGAAGCTGCACATTCACCCCGATATTGATCAGCGCCTGAAGGCCGAATTGCGCGGTAAGACCTGCGGTCGCCAGGATGATGAAATTATCCTCCTCGTCCAGCAGGCGCACCAGCACGCGGGTGATGATGGCAAGGTAGAGCAGCGCAATCGCCATGCAGGCGAGCAGGCCGAATTCTTCCCCGATCACGGAGAAGATATAATCGGTATGCGCCTCGGGCAGATGCGCCTTGGCAACGCCATTACCGGGGCCAAGGCCGGAAAAGCCGCCATTGGTGATTGTGCTGTGCGCCAGCTGTTCCTGACGCGGACCGGCGGCGGCATCGACGCTGGGGCGGAGGAAGGCGTTGATGCGCTCCCGCCCGTTTTCGTAGAACAGGTAGGTCAGCACCAGCAGGCCCATCGCCCCTGCACCCAGCGCGCCCATGATCCGCATCGACACGCCCGAAATCAGCAGCAGGATCGCCCAGACGCCGCAGAAGATCACCGTCTGCCCGAAATCGGGCTGATGCATCAACAGCGCTGCCACCAGCGCGGTCAGCACGAAGGTCAGCGACATGACGGGTAGCGAGCGATCCTTCAGCTTCAGCGAAAGCAGCCAAGCGATGGTGACGACGAAGGGTGCCTTCAAGAACTCGGACGGCTGAAACCGTGCCCAGCCCGACCCGATCCAGCGCACCGCGCCGTTGACGCTGGTGCCGATCAACGGAACGGCGAGCAGCATGACCATGAAAAAGGCCGCCAGGAACATCGCGAAGCGGCGCGCCTGCGGCCGGGGCAGCATCGACACCACCAGCATCACCGGCACGCCAAGGCCGACGAAAAACAGCTGGCGGTAGAAGAAATAGAGCGGCGACAGCGTAACCTTGCTGGTCGACTGGTCCTGAGCGGCGACCGGCGAAGCGGCGGCGACGGCCAGCAGGCCGATGGCGATCAGCACCGCGATCATCGACAGCAAGACCCGGTCGATTTCCCAGAACCAGATGGCAAGCGCCGTGCGCTCACGCGGCAAGGTGCGCTTGCGCAGCGGCTGCGGCAGCACCGGCGGCGTGACCGGGACATCATTTTCGGTTTCGTCAAAGTCGCTCATATGCGCCCCGCGCCCCCTGTCGATCATGGTTCGACGCCCAGATTGGCGACGGCCGCTTTGAACGCATCGCCGCGCGCTTCGAAATCCCGAAATTGGTCGAAGCTGGCGCAGGCGGGCGACAGCAGCACGACATCGCCCGGCTCCGCCACGCGGGCGGCGCGGCGCACCGCGGTCGCCAGCAGTTCGCTGTCATCCACGCTCATATGCGGGCGCAGGATGTCGGCGAACATCGGGCCGGCCTCTCCGATGGTGTAGGCCGCCTTGATATTGGCGAAATAGGGCGTGCATTCGTCCAGATGGTCGGCCTTCGCCACGCCGCCTAGGATCCAGTGGATGCGCGGCTGGCCATCGATCGGCGGATAGGCACCAAGCGCGGGTGCGGTCGATGCCGCATTGGTCGCCTTGCTGTCATTGACGTAAAGGACGCCGCTCACTTCGCCCACGCGCTGCATGCGGTGGGGGAGCGAGGCATAGCTTTCCAGCGCCGCATCGATCACCGCATCGGCGATCCCCAAAGCCCGCCCCACGGCAACCGCGACGGCGGCATTCTGCGCATTGTGCGGCCCCTGAAGCGAGGGCCAGCGGGCCTGATCGGCAGTGCTCACATCGCCCGATGTCACCTGCACGCCACGCGCAAGCGACGCGAAAATCCGCTGGCTCGGTTCATCCTCGGTAGCGATGACCGCGACGCCAGGCTCGCCCTGCATCGCGAACAATCGCGCCTTCGACGCGATATAGCCTTCGAACCCGTCATAGCGGTCCAGATGATCGGGCGTGATGTTGAGCAGCACGGCGACATCGCAGTCGAGGCTGTAGGTCAGGTCGATCTGATAGCTGGACAGTTCCAGCACATAGATGCCGGGCCCGCGCAAATTGGGTTCCAGCGGCGACTGGCCCAGGATCGGCAGGCCGATATTGCCGCCCATCATGGTGGGCAGGCCGGCCTGTTCGATGATGTGGTGGATCAGCGCGGTCGTCGTCGACTTGCCATTGGTGCCGGTGATGGCGACGACGCGATGCGGCGGCAGGGTTGGCCGCGCAAGCGCGAACAGTTCGATGTCGCCGATGATCGGTACGCCCGCCTCGCGCGCTTTCGCCGCGATGGGGTGGCGGTTGAGCGGCACGCCCGGCGACACGACGATGCCGTCGAACCCGGTCAGATCGATCTCCAGCGGATCGGCCAGCGCCACGCTGTCGGCGACTTCACCGCGCGCTTCCTCCCGGCTGTCCCACGCCGTCACCTGCGCTCCGCTCGCCACCAGCGACGCGACGGTCGCGAGGCCGGAACGCGCCAGCCCCAGCACTGCGTAGCGCTTGCCGGCAAAGACATCCGAAACGATCATCCGCGCATGTCCCCCTTAGCGCAGTTTCAGCGTGGCGAGGCCGGCGAGCGCCAGCACGATCGACACGATCCAGAAGCGGATGACGACCGTGGCTTCCTGCCAGCCGAGCTGTTCGAAATGGTGGTGGATCGGCGCCATGCGGAAAATCCGCCTGCCGGTCCGCTTGTAGAAGAACACCTGAATAATGACCGACAGCGCCTCCACCACGAACAAGCCGCCGATGATGGCGAGCACGAATTCGTGATGTGTCGACACAGCGATGACACCCAGCGCGCCGCCCAGCGCCAGGCTGCCCGTATCGCCCATGAACACGGCGGCGGGCGGCGCATTGAACCACAGGAAGGCAAGGCCCGCCCCCATGATCGCGCCGGTTAAGATCGCCAGGTCGCCTGCGCCCGGCACGTGCGGGATGCCCAGATAGGTCGGCGTATTTCACATTGCCGACCAGATAGGCGATCAGCGTGAAGGCCAGGCAGGCGATGATGACCGGCATGGTGGCCAGGCCATCCAGACCGTCGGTCAGGTTGACGGCATTGCCGAACGCCACGATCACGAACGCGGCAAAGACGTAATAGAGCGGACCGATGTCGATCACCGGACCGTTGTAGAAGGGCAGATAGAGGTTGGTGCCGTTCTGGCCGATGATCAGCCAGGCGGCGACCCCCGCAATCGCAAATTCCAGCAACAGGCGGACCTTGCCCGACACGCCCTTGTGGCTGGCCTTCGTCACCTTATCATAATCGTCGAGGAAACCGATCGCCCCGAAACCCAGCACCACGAACATGCAGGCCCAGACATAAACGCTGCCGAAATCCATCCAGACGAAGACCGAGGCGGCGAGCGCCGTCAGGATCATCAGCCCGCCCATGGTCGGCGTACCCCGCTTGGCAAGGTGGGTTTGCGGCCCGTCGGCGCGGATCGGCTGGCCCTTGCCCTGCCGCACGCGCAGCCAGCCGATGAACTTCGGTCCGATGATCAGGCCGATGAACAAAGCCGTCGCCACAGCCGCGCCTGCACGGAAGCTCAGATAGCGCACGAGGTTCAGCGCACCTTCGAACCCCAGAATATGTCCAAGCAGGAACAGCATCAGTTCACTTCCTCTGTCGCGGGTGTCAGCGCGGCGACCAGCCGCGACAGCCCCACGCTGTTCGATCCCTTCACCAGCACAGCGTCGCCGCCGCAAAGGTCGGCGGTTAAAGCGGCGCGCGCCCGGTCCACGCTTTCGACATGCACGACATCGGCCTGCCCTCCGGCCAGCGCGTCGGCCAGCGGGGTCATTTCCTCACCGACCAGGATGATCCGGTCGACCGCAGCGTCGTTCAGCGGCCCGGCAAGCCCCGCGTGCAGCGCCGCACCCTGATCGCCCAGTTCCTTCATGGCGCCGAGCACGACGATGCGCCGCGCGGCCTTCTCCTTGCCCAACTGGCCGATGGTGGCCGCCATGGACAGCGGATTGGCGTTGTAGCTTTCATCGATCAGCAGCGCCTCGCCGCCCTTGGCAGGCACCATGGTTCGCGCGCCGCGGCCGGCCAGTTGCGGCAGTTCGGACAGCGCAAGACCGGCCTGGGCAAGATCGCCACCGACCGCCTCTACCGCGGCCAGCACCGCCATCGCGTTCGACACCCAATGGTCGCCGGCTGCGCTGATCGTGAAGCACAACTCCGCCCCCGGCAGTTTCGCGGTGACCAGCGTACCACGGCCCGGCACCGGCACCGCCTCTGTCGCGCGCACGTCCGCGCCCACGCCCCGACCGAATGTCCACAGCCGTGCAGCATGGCGTTCGGCACGATTATAAAGCCGCGTGACATGCGGGCTGTCGAACGGGACGATCGCGGTCCCACCCTTGGCCAGCCCTTCGAAAATTTCCGCCTTCGCTTCGGCAATCGCCTCTTCGGTGCCGAAAAATTCGATGTGCGCCGGGGCGATAGCGGTGACGATGGCAACATCGGGAACGACCAGCCGGGTCAGCGCAGAAAGCTCGCCCGAATGGTTCATCCCCATTTCGAAGATCGCAAATCGCGTATCGCGTGGCATGCGCGCCATGCTGAGCGGCACGCCGACATGGTTGTTATAGCTTTTGAGGCTGCGGTGCGTCTGACCCGGCGCATAGCGATCGAGCGCCTGGAACAGGGCTTCCTTGGTGCCCGTCTTGCCCACCGATCCCGTCACGCCGATGATCTTCGCGCCCGAACGCTTGCGGGCAGCCGTCGCCATCAGGCGCAACGCGGCCAGCGTATCCTTCACCAGGACATGCGGATGGGCGATGTCCTCGCTCGACAACAATACGTAGCTT
>JAXHOI010000044.1:0-22796 GCA_034519505.1 Sphingobium sp.
AAATGATGGAGCGTCTGGAACGCGCCATCCGCGGCCAGAAGGACGGCATCGCCGAAGCGATGATGACCGGGCCGGACGCCGACGACGGCGAGGAATAAGCGACTTCACGAACAGGCTCTGCTCCGGCGATCCCCAGTCCCCGGAGCATCCTGACCCGACATACGGTGGAGGCGGCCGGATCGACCCGTCTCAAGACTTGAAAAAGGCCCGCCCGGAATCCCACCGGCGCGGGCCTTTTTACGTGCAGCGCGAATTACGGTAGGGCGCGGCGCGAAGGCGCCGCATCGCCCTGTTTTCGTCGCTCAGGAGAGTGTGAAGTTTGCCCTTCCACACCGCATTTCGCTTGCTTACTTCATCGCGACGCGGGCACAGTCGGCACTACGGGAGAGGGGCAGCATGACCATCATCGTCCACCATCTGGAACATAGCCGGTCGCAGCGGATCCTCTGGCTGCTGGAGGAACTGGGCATGTCCTATACCGTCCGGCGCTATGCCCGCGACAAGCGAACGATGCTCGCCCCGCCCGAACTGCGCGGGGTGCATCCCCTCGGCAAGTCACCCGTGATCGAGCATGTCGATGCGCAGGGCCAACGCCGCGTCGTCGCGGAAACCGGCGCAATCGCGGAATATCTGGTCGATCTGGCCGGCGGGCGGCTGGGCGCGCCGGATGACGATGCCGGGCGTCTGCGCTACCGCCACTTTCTGCATTATGCCGAAGGATCGATGATGCCGCCGCTCTTCGCGCTGCTGGTGGTCAGCCGCATACCCATTTTCGGGAAAATCGCGCGCGGCAAGCTGCTGCCGATGTTCGCAACCCATCTCGACTGGCTGGACAGCGAACTTGCCGCCCGCCCATGGTTTGCCGGCGCGGACTTTACCGCCGCCGACGTGATGATGAGCTTCCCGCTGGAAGCTGCGCGGGGCAGGGCGGGGCTGGACCATCGCTGGCCCGCGATCATTGCCTGGCTCGACACCATCCATGCGCGCTCCGCCTATCGCGCCGCGCTCGAACAGGGCGGCCCTTATGCCTATGCCTGACCTTCGCCGCATCCTCTGCGCCGCCGCGGCTGCCCTGCTGCTGCCCGCGACCGCCCATGCCCAGGCGACCGTGCCCATCGACCCGTCGCCCGATGGCGTGCCCCAGATGGTCGAAAGCGCCGCACCCGAAGGCTGGCAGCCCGATCCGAAGACTGCGCAGGCGATGCGGCAGGCGATCGACGCCTTCCTTGCCCTGCGCGACAAGGGTGACCGCACCGGTTCTTATGCCATGCTGACTTTGCGCACCCGCGCGAACATGGCGGCGGAATATTGGATGGAGGGCGTTTCCCTGCGCGGCCCGCTCAAGGAGCGCGCGATCCGCCAGTATAGCTGGTATCTCGATCCGGCGGGCGCTGCCGAACCGGGCCTCTATCTCGCCGCCGATTTCGTCGGCTCCTACGCCAATGCGCCGGTCTATTGCGGCTATGTGATGGCCCATCGCGCCCGCGACGGAAAGATCGGTATCGCCCGGATCGAGGAAAATGTAGTTCTGAAGGAAGAGGCCGACCGCGCCGGCAAGGACGGCGTCAAGCGCATGATCGCGCAAATGCCCTGCTGATGGACGGCCCCGCCGCGCTCTTTGCCCGTCGGCAATTCGACGCCGATGGCGCGGCGTATTTTCCCGAAGCGTTAAGCGGGGCTGATATCGCGGCCCTGCTGCACATCCTGGCCGATCTACCGCCCGATCGCGCTGGCAGCCGCCTGCACGGCATCCCGGCGCTTTCGCCTTTCCTGGCGTCGGATGGGCCGATCGGCCGCGTCGCCAGCGAGTGCCTGGGCCGCCCCGGCATGGCGGTGCGCGCAATCCTGTTCGACAAGAGCGCGGCTACCAACTGGGCACTCGGTTGGCATCAGGATCGAACGATCTGCGTGCGGCAACGCATCGCGGTCCCCGGCTTCGGCCCATGGACGGTGAAGGCGGGCCTGCTCCACGTCGCGCCGCCCTTTGATCTGCTTGAGCGCATGGTCACGCTGCGCATCCATCTCGATCCGGTCGATGCCGACAATGCCCCGCTGCTGATCGCGCCCGGCTCGCACGCCATGGGTCGGGTGGCGGAGGCGGACATCGCCGCCGCCGTCGATCGCTGCGGCACCGCGACCTGCCTCGCGCACGCGGGCGACATCTGGGCCTATGCGACGCCCATCCTGCACGCATCCGAAGCGGCGCACCGTCCGCGCCGTCGCCGGGTGCTTCAGGTCGATTTCTCGGCCGATCCGTTGCCCGGCGGCCTTCAATGGCTGGGTATCTGAACGATCAGACGTTGAAGCGGAACAGCATGATGTCGCCGTCCTGCGTCACATAATCCTTGCCTTCCGCGCGCCATTTGCCCGCTTCCCGCGCGCCCGCCTCGCCATTGAACTGGACATAGTCGGCATAAGCCATGGTTTCGGCGCGGATGAAGCCCTTTTCGAAATCGGAGTGGATGGCGCCTGCGGCCTGTGGCGCCTTCGACCCCTTCTGCACGGTCCACGCCCGCGCTTCCTTTGGCCCCACGGTGAAGAAGGTGATGAGGTTCAGCAGCTCGTAACCCGCGCGGATGATCCGGGCGAGCCCCGCTTCGGAAAGGCCCATGGCGTCCAGATATTCGGCGCGATCCTCCAGCGGCATGGTGACGATTTCCGCTTCGATCGCGGCGGACACGATGACCGCCTTCGCGCCTTCCGCCGCCGCCTTCTCGAACACGCGGGCGCTGTGATCGTTGCCGGTCGCCGCGCTCGCTTCGTCCACGTTGCAGACATAGAGGACGGGCTTGCTGGTCAGAAGCTGCGCCTGCGCGAACAGGCGTTCCTCCTCCACATCCTTGGGCACGGTCAGCCGCGCGGGCTTCCCATCGCGCAGCAGGTCGAGCGCCTGGCCCAGGACGGACGCTGCGGCCTTCGCCTCCTTGTCGCCCTGCGCCGCCTTTTTGGCGAGGTTGGGAACACGCTTTTCAAGGCTCTCCAGATCAGCCAGCATCAGTTCGGTCTCCACCGTCTCCGCATCGGAAATCGGGTCGACTTTGCCCTCCACATGGGTGATGTCGCCATCCTCGAAACAGCGCAGCACATGGACGATGGCGTCGGTTTCGCGGATATTGGCCAGGAACTGGTTGCCCAGTCCTTCGCCCTTCGACGCGCCACGCACCAGCCCGGCGATGTCGACGAAGGCAAGCTGCGTTTCGATGATCTTCGCGCTGCCGCCGATCTTCGCCAGCGCGTCGAGCCGCTTGTCGGGCACGCCGACGTCGCCGACATTGGGCTCGATCGTGCAGAAGGGATAATTCGCCGCCTGCGCCGCCTGCGTCTCGGTCAGCGCGTTGAACAGGGTGGACTTGCCGACATTGGGCAGGCCGACGATACCGCAACGAAAACCCATTTTGCTCTTGCCTTCAAAAATACGAAAAAGTTTGCGCGCCGATACAGGCTTGGGGGCCGCTTGGCCAGCCGCATGATGGGCGATGCTTGGTCACGATCGGGAAAGGGCGCAGCAACAATCGCACGCTACCCGCGCGGATCATGAAGCGCCTTGTCCCGCCCGCCGCCATCGCCGCCAGCCTGGCTGCCTGCCTCGCCGCCGCCCCGAACGGCGCGATGGCACAGATGAGTGAGGATCAGCAGGTCTGGGTCAACCTGACCGCCATGGGATCTCTCAAGGATCGGCTGGTCTATTTCGCGGAGGTGCAGCCGCGCAGCGGCGACGGGGTGGACCGGCTGGACCAGCTGCTGCTGCGCGGCGCCGTCGGCCTGAAACTCAGTCCGGCGCTGACCGTGTATCAAGGCTATGCCCATGTCATCGTGCCCCGCGACGCCGCGCGCGACGTGAATGAGGAACGCAGCTTTCAGCAGATCAGCTGGCAGATCGCCAGGCCATTTGGCGGCGAGCTGTCCGGCCGCACCCGTTTCGAGCAGCGCTGGCGGTCCGATGGCGACGACATGGGCCTGCGCCTGCGCCAGATGATCCGCTTCGAAAAGCCGCTGCGCACGGACGCCAAGGGGCCGAACGCGCTGCTATGGACCGAACCCTTCATCGCGCTCAACGATACCGACTGGGGCGCACGGGCGGGCTTTGACCGGGTGCGCAGCTTCGGCGGGCTGGAACTGCCGCTGGGCGGCGCGTCGACGGCGGAAATCGGCTATCTGAACGAATATATCAACCAGACCGCCGGCCGATCCCGCATGAACCACATCGCATCGATCACGCTGTTCTTCCGGCATTGAAGGGGGGGCGATGGTACAGGGGACAAAGATGCAGTTTCAAATCATTAGATAACTGGCATATCCCAATGTAATGAAGCTGCCTAAAGTCACATTGCGATTGAGTGCTTTGAGTGCTGCGCTCGTCATTCTGCTCGCCTACGGTACGTTTTGCATTTTGGGATCGGCGGTGGTTATCGATAGGTCGGGGCAAATTACCTCGGCTGTGGTAACGACCGGCGGCAGTTCCCCAAGCGTGCAACAAATGTATGCCTTGCCATTCGGGACATTTTACACCGTCCCACGTAGCGACGGAATAATCGCGGTCAGATGTCGAGACGGTTCAAAGGCGCAGTCGGGCTATGTGACAGGTCACATGCATACCTGGCTTCGCCTTGATGCAGGTCAAGCTTGCAGCATGATTAGGGAAGTCGATTAGAAGGCGATAAGTCGAGCGTTCTGGCGGCCTCACTTCGGTCGCCCCTTTGCCGCTCGCCCTCGCTCCCTCAATCCTCCGCCAGCCGCAGCGCCAGTTCGCTCATGAACCGGGCGTCCTCGCCCTTGGCCAGCCATTCCGCCTCCGCCGCGATGGCGGCCAGCATGTCGGTCAGCGGCTCGATCTCACTCTTGTGATAATTGCCGAGCGCATGGCCCAGCACCTTGTCCTTGTGCCCCGGATGGCCGATGCCGATGCGGACCCGGCGATAGGGATTGCCGATATGCGCGTCGGTGGAACGCAGGCCGTTGTGCCCGGCAGCGCCCCCGCCGCGCTTCACCTTCACCTTCATCGGGGTCAGGTCCAGCTCGTCATGGAACACCGTGACGTCGCCCGCCTCCAGCTTGTAGAAGCGCATGGCTTCCCCGATGGAGCGGCCGCTTTCGTTCATGAACGTGGCGGGTTTCAGCAGCACGACCTTCTCCGGGCCGATCCGCCCTTCCTGCGTCCAGCCCTGAAACTGCTTGCGCGGCGGGGAAAAGCCATAGCGGTCGGCGATCACGTCCACCGCCATGAAACCGGCATTGTGCCGGTTCATCGCATATTGCGGACCCGGATTGCCAAGGCCGACCCAAAGCTGCATCGCCAACGCGCCTTTCATGCAAAAAAGGAAGCCCCGCCGAACCGGGCGTGCGGCCCGGCCCGGACGGGGCTGTATTCAAACCGGAAACCGGCGTGAAGAGGCTTATTCGCCTGCTTCTTCCTCGCCTTCCTTGGTCGTGTCGCCTTCGCTGCTCTTCAGGGCAGACGGCGCAACGATCGTGGCGATGGTGAAATCGCGGTCTTCGATCGCGGTCTTCGCGCCCTTGGGCAGCTTGACGGCGCTGATGTGGATCGAATCGCCCACTTCAAAGCCGGTCAGGTCGACGACTACATCGTCGGGAATATGGGCCGCGTCGACGACCAGTTCGATGTCGTGGCGCACGACGTTCAGCACGCCGCCCTTCTTCAGGCCCGGCGAGGCGTCTTCATTTTCGAAGCGCACCGGCACGTTGACGTGAACGGTCGTGTGCTCGCCCACGCGCAGGAAGTCTGCGTGCAGCGGACGGTCGCTCACGGGGTGGAAGGCAACATCCTTGGGCAGGGTGCGGATGGACTTGCCACCCACTTCGACCATGACCACGGAGTTGAAGAAGTGGCCGGTGCCCAGCAGCTTGTTCAGCAGCTTTTCTTCGACGTGAACCATGGTGGGTTCTTCGTTGTTGCCATAAATGACGGCGGGTACGCGGCCTTCGCGACGAAGAGAGCGGGAGGCTCCCTTGCCAGCCCGATCGCGTGCCTCGGCCGACAGGTTGAGAACTTCGCTCATAACTGTCTCCAGACTATATCGATGTAACAAACCCGCCACGCCTCCAGGGATGACCATGACAGGAAGCGCGGGCCTATAGCGGAAATCGCCAGGAAAGCAAGGGGCGCGCGGGGGCTTTAGAAGAACAGCTTGCGGAAGCTGATGCTCACCTGCCGCCCGATGGGGTCGAGATAGCCGGGCTGGTAACGTAGAGGCACCGCCCCGGTCGCGTCGGTCACGCTGCGCCGTTCGTTGAAGATATTGTCGATGCCGATGCTGACCTGCGCGCCGCGCAGGAACGGTGCGTTCTTCACCAGCGCGGGCATCTGCCCGAAATTGGCGAAGAGGCGCAGGTTGGCGGTCATCAGGCTGCCGAAGTTCAGGCGGCTCGTCCCATTGCCAAGGCCGCCGAGCGCGCCGTCGACATGCGTGCCGCTTTCCCAGTTGACCGAAAGACGCCCGCCAATGCCGTTGTTGTTGTAACCGGCCCGCGCCTCGATCTCGTGCCGGGGCTGGCCGCCGCTCGATCCCGTGGCGTCGCCGCTCAGCAGGTTGAGTTGCGGCACGCCCGGCGCGATCAGGATCGATTCGGTCAGGTGCCAGGTGTGGTAAAGGCCGAACTTAAAATGCCCGCCAGCGCCCCCGCCGCCGCCCCGGCCACCGCCAAATCCGCCAAAGCCGCCTGGTCCGCGACCGCCACCGGGGCCGCCGGGTCCACCCGGCCCGCCAGAACCAGCGCCGGGCCCAGCACCGGGACCGCCCGGCGGCGGGGCGGGGGACGGCGCCGTCGCGGCCCGGCCCGCCCTCTCCATCACGCGCCCGTTCGCGCTGCGCCCGCGCGGCAAAGGCCTCGCGCATGTCCTTCAATTCCTGCGGCATTTCGTCGGGCTTGGCGCCCGCGTCGCGCCACGCCTCCACCTTCTTCTGGATGCGCGACTTGATCGGAATGGACAGGTCCATGCCCCAGCGCAGTTGCTCGCTCTGCGCCCGCGCGAAATTGATCGGCCGCGCGTCGATGGACAGCAGCGCGCCGTCGGCGTCCCGCACGAAGCGGTCGGGAAACGCCGCCTCGATCGCCGGGGTGGGCGTGGGGAAGGCGGCAATCGGATTGCGCGTGCGGCTGTTCACATAATTGGCGACCAGCGTCAGATTGGGCGTCTTGAACGGCTTGATCGTGACGTTCAGCCGGAACTGGTCACGCACGCTTTCGCGCAGGTTCAGGTTGCCGCCCGACAGCTGCGTCACGAACACGGTTTCGCCGCGCGCATAATCGAACACCGATACGTTGGGCGTCGTCACCAGCGGGTCGTTGATCTGTTGCCCCGTGGGCGCGGCGCGATCCTGATTGGCGGACACCAGCACGCGGATCGCCTCTATCGGGGTCCAGCGCGCGCCATAGCCGAGCGTCGTCAGGCTGCCGAAATCGGACAGGCGCTGGATCCCCGCATTCACATTGACGCCAATGTCGCCGACCGCGTCCAGCACGCCTTCCCGCCGGCTGGTGAGGGGTAGGTCGAGACTCACCTGACCGCTGCCGATCTGCCGCGCGTAGTTGTTGGTGCCGACGATGCCCGATCGCACCGAACGGCTGTCGAAACTGTTGGCCGATGCGCCCAGGCGTATCGATGTCGTCACGTCGCCCGCCGGCAGCTTGAACAGCGAACCGCTCAGCAACAGGTCGCCGACCACCGACCGGGTCTGCGCCTTCGCATTGTCGGACAGGCGCGTGGACAGCAGGCCGGGGTCGACCGGGCCATAGGGGTTGAAGGTGGTGCTGCCCGCGTTCAGCAACGCCTGCGCGCTTGCGGGGGAAAAGCCGCGATCGGTGTCCGTGCGGGTATCGGAAATGTCCGCCGCCCCGGTGAAGGACCATTGCCAGCCCGGCATCAGCCCGCCGTTCAGGGTGACGCCCAGATGCGCGGTCGTCCCCTTGATCTGCTGCGCCAGCGCCGCCTGATCCTCCAGATAGCGGGTGACGGGCGTATCGACGGTAAAGGGGGTGAAGGGATTGCCCGCCGGCAGGAGCAGCCGCAGCGCCGGCAACCCCTGCAGCGAATCGCTGTCGGACAGCGCGACCCGCGCGTTGACGCTCGCCGAAACGCCGCCCAGCGCGCGCGCATAAGTCGCGTTGATCGACGCATTCTCGGTCGCGGGGCTGAGCGTGCGGTATCGGGTGATAAGGTCAGGATCGCTGATGATCGCGTTGTCGGGCAGGGTGGGGATGATCCCGCGCTGGCTTTCCAGCAGGTCGGCCACCCGGCTGTATTTCACGTCCAGCGTGAAGCGATTGTCGCCGCGTATGCGCATCACCGCAGCGTTCAGGCTGCCGCTTTCCCGCCCGCCGTCGGTCGAAAGGCCGCCACGCCCCTGCGCCAGTTCGGCGCGGAAGCGGCGGCGCAGCACGATGTTCACGACTTTCTGCGTGGGCGCATAGCCATAGGTCAGTGCGACCTGTTCGGGCAGAATGTCGACCCGCTGGATCGCCTCGCTCGGCAGGTCGGAGATTTCGGAGAAGCTGGAAATCCGCTTGCCGTTCAGCAGAATGACGGGGCTGCCCCCGGTCTGCGGCGACAGTTCGCTCACCAGATCGGAGATGCTGTTGACGCCATAGGCGCGCACGTCCGCCGCGCTCAGCTGCCGTTCGGGCTGAATGTCGCCCAGCACCGCGCCGGGCAGCCGCCCGCCGGTCACGATGATGTCGTCGCCCATCTCATCGTCGGCACCTGCACCACCGCCCGCGCCGCCGCGCGCCGGGGCAGGGGTGGGCGACGCTGGACTTTCCGCATCGGGCCGCTGCGGTGTCGCGCTCGCGGCGTCCTGCGCCATGAGCGCAGAGGGCGCGGCGCCGATCAGGAGGGCGGCGATCAGCATGGAGCGGCGTGGGTTCACGAAAATATCCCTGAAAAATAAGATGTCGTTGTGGGACGCTCTACGCACCCAATGTCGTGGAAGTTTGACAAAGTGCCCCGGCCTTTGTCGCAAATTGTATCGCCGCGCCATGGCCCACGCGCGGTCTTTGGCATTGGCGAGGGGGGCTTACTGCACCCGCTCGACCCGCCAGCCGCGCTTTTCCATCAGCGCGATCAGGCTGTCCGGCCCAATCAGGTGCGCCGCGCCCACCGCGATCAGTTCCGTCCCCGGCGGCGCGATCAGCGCGTCGATCCTATGATCCCACGCCATGTTGCGCCGGGTCAGCAGCGGCGCGCGCAGTTCCGCCACCCCCGACAGCTCGGCGTTCAGCGACCGGCCCAGCCGCGCCACATCGCCTTTCGCCCAGTCGCGATACATGCCGATGAACGCGTCGGGGGACTGCCCTGCCTCGTCGATTGTCGACGCCAGCAGCTTGCCCTGTACGCGCAGGGGCAGGCCATCGAAGGCCGAAAGCTGTTCCTCCACACTTTCCAGCCCGACGACCGGCAACCCCTTGTCGCGGAAGCGACGGATCAGGCTCTGGTCCACGCCCTCGCCCGTCGCCACGGGAAGATGCTTGTCCAGTTCGGCGTTCAGCATCAGCGCGGCGGCCCATGGCTCGACGCCCGGTGGCAGGGCGGGAAGCAGGTCGTGCAGCTTCTGTCCCTGCGCCTTGGTCAGATAGGGGGAGAGAGAGGGGGTGCCGGGCGTCTGCGCCAGCCGGGCGAACACCGCCGTCACGGCCTGCGGATCGTCGATCTCCGCCGCCTCGACGATCAGCCGCCGGGAACCGTTGATTGCATCGGCGACCTTGCCGCCATCCCAGCGCGCATCGGCGGGGATCAGGTGGACCGTGCCCAGCAGCCAGGCCTGCTGATCGCCCTTGCGCGCCAGCCACAGCGCGGGGCGCGCGTCCTCCTGCGCCGGCTTCGACGCGCCGCCGCACGCCGCCAGCGCCAGCGCGACGACGCCCGACAGCATCGGGCGCAGCGCGCGCGTCAGCTTGGCAAAACAGGCCGGGACGGGCGCCATCGCCGCGTTCAGCGGCCGCGCAGCCGGGTGGAGGCTATGCCCATCGCCTGCAACTGCGCCTGTACGCTGTTGTCACCGGCCAGATGGCCCGCGCCCACCGCGATGAACACCGTGCCCGGCCGCTCCAGTCGCGCCCTGATCCAGTCCGCCCAGCGCGCGTTGCGATCGACCAGCAGCACCTTGGCCAGCTCCGGCGTCGCGGTCAGCGATTCGTTCATCTGCCTGCCCAGCGTGTCGGTCTGTCCCTTGCTCCATGCCTTGAGCATCCCGTTGAATTCCTTCTCCATGCCCGGCAATTCCGACACCGTGGCGTTCAGGAACGCGATCTGCTGTTCTTCGGGCAAGCCGTCGAAATAGCCCAGCTGCTGCGCGGGCGTTTCCAGCCCCTCTATCTGCTTGCCTTCCGCTTTCGCCGCCTGCGTCAGCACCTTCTCGACGCCCGCGTCGCTCTTATATCCCAGCCCTTCCAGAGGGGCGACCGACATGGTGACGGCGACCAGCCAGGGGTCGAGCGTTTCCAGCGCCTGCCAGGGCAGCTTGATACGGTCCATCGCCGCGATATAGGCGGCGCGCTGCTCCTCGGTCAGTTTCGATGTCAGCGGTGGGCCATCGGGATTGACCGCCATCGCCGCCACCAGCTTCTGCATGTCGGCCGGCTCCGGCTCGATCATTTCCAGCACCAGCGCATCGGACGAATCGAACGCGTGCTTGATCTGCCCGCCGAACCACTGAACCTCGGGCTTGAGCACATGCATCGATCCGAACAGATAGATGGTGGTATCGGCATCCTTCACCACCCATAATCCGGGCTTGGCCTTGATCGGCTTGCCGACCGGCGCGGCGGCATCGGGCACCTTCGCCTCGGCGGCCGGGCGTGCCGTGGCGGGCGTCGCCAGAAAGGCGAAGGGCAGCGCCATCGCCAGCCCGAAAGGCACCATCACCGCCGCAAAGCCGCGTCCCAACCGCATCGACTGTCCTTTCGCAAAACGGGCCACCGGCCCATCGGATGCCCGGTCAGCGGGCGCCGCCTCGCTGCCTGTGGCCCGGCATAGTGTCAAGACAAGCCTTGTCGGGTGATTAACGGCGGGAAGATTTGCCGCGCGCGGGGTTAACGGCCCGCCCGGAAACTTGACCGCGCACCGTCTGTCGGGCAGGGGCGCGTGCAGCATTTCCAGACCCCTTTTGACAGAGCGAAAGCCTTGGCCGAGCAACAGCCCCTGAGCTTCCAGAACCTCATCCTGACGCTCCATGACTACTGGAGCGCGCAGGGCTGCGTCATCCTGCAACCCTATGACATGCGCGTGGGCGCGGGCACGTTCCACCCGGCGACGACGCTGCGCAGCCTGGGGCCGCAGCCGTGGAACGCCGCCTATGTCCAGCCCAGCCGCCGCCCGACCGACGGCCGCTATGGCGAAAACCCCAACCGGCTTCAGCATTATTACCAGTATCAGGTGATCATGAAGCCATCGCCGCCCGATCTTCAGCAACTGTATCTGGGTTCGCTCAAAGCCATCGGCATTGATCCGCTGCTGCACGACATCCGCTTTGTCGAGGATGACTGGGAAAGCCCCACTCTGGGCGCCTGGGGCCTGGGCTGGGAAGTGTGGTGTGACGGGATGGAAGTCACCCAGTTCACCTATTTTCAGCAGATGGGCGGTTTCGATTGCAAGCCGGTCGCGGGCGAGCTGACCTATGGCCTGGAACGCCTGGCCATGTATATCCAGGGCGTCGACAGCGTCTATGAGCTGCGCTTCAACGATCCTGTAGGCGACCGCCCGGCGGTATCCTATGGCGACGTGTTCCTGGCCAACGAGCAGCAGATGTCGAAATGGAATTTCGAGGTCGCCGACACCGACAAGCTGTTCCGCTGGTTCAAGGATGCGGAGGCCGAATGTCAGGCCAGCATTGCCGCCGGCGTCCCCCTTGCCGCCTATGATCAGGCGATCGAGGCCAGCCATGTGTTCAACCTGCTTCAGGCGCGGGGCGTCATTTCGGTGCAGGAACGCGCCAGCTACATCGCCCGCGTGCGTGATCTGGCAAAGGGCAGCTGCGAAGCATGGATGAAGCACAATGCGGACGACTGGGCGGCCCGCTTCCCCGGATGGAGCGCGGCATGACCGATTTCCTGCTCGAACTGCGCTGTGAGGAAATTCCCGCGCGCATGCAGCTGAAGGCGTCGGACGATCTGGCCCGCCTGCTGACCGACGAACTTGCCAGGGCGGGCCTGAAGGCCGCGGCCATCGACAGCTTCGTGACGCCCCGCCGCCTGGCGCTGATCGCGCGCGACCTGCCGATGGAAACCGCGGCGGTGAGCGAGGAGCATAAGGGGCCGCGCACCAGCGCGCCGGCGCAGGCGCTGGAGGGGTTCCTGCGCAAGACCGGCCTGACGCAGGATCAGCTTCAGGATCGCGACGGGGTGTGGTTCGCCGTGGTGAACAAGCCCGGCCGCCCGACCGCGCAGGTGCTGGCCGAAGCCGTGCCCGCCGTCATCCGCGCCTTTCCCTGGCCCAAGTCGATGCGCTGGGGGAAGGCCAGCATCACGACCGAAAGCCTGCGCTGGGTCCGCCCGTTGCAGGGCATCGTCGCCCTGCTGGGCGGCGAAGTAGTGCCGATGGAGGTGGACGGCATCGCATCGGGCCGCGACACCGTGGGCCATCGCTTCCACAGCAGCGGTCCCGTCACCATCGGCGGGGCGGACGATTATGCAGACGCGCTGCGCGCCGCCCATGTCATCGCCAGCCATCAGGAGCGGCAGGCGATCATCGCGGCAAGGGCGGACGAGATCGCCGCTGCAAAGGGCTATACCGTCATAGAGGACAAGGGGCTGGTCGCCGAGAATGCGGGCCTTACCGAATGGCCCGTGCCGCTGATCGGCGATTTCGACCCGGCGTTCCTCGACGTCCCGCCGGAAGTCATCCAGCTGACGCTGCGCATCAACCAGAAATATTTCGTGCTGCGCGACGCCGCCGGAAAAGCTTGCCCCCGCCTTCATCTGCACCGCCAATATCGATGCGAAGGACGGCGGCGCGGAAATCGTCGCGGGCAATCGCAAGGTGCTGGCCGCCCGCCTGTCCGACGCGCGCTTCTTCTGGGAACAGGACAAGAAGACGCGCCTTGCCGACCACGCCAAAAAGCTGGAGCGGATCACCTTCCACGAAAAGCTGGGCACGGTCGCGGACAAGGTGGCGCGCGTCGCGAAGCTGGCCGAATGGCTGGCGCGCGAGGGCATCGTGCCCGGCTGCGACCCGGCGCTCGCGCGTCAGGCTGCGGAACTGTGCAAGGCCGACCTCGTCACCGAAATGGTCGGTGAGTTCCCCGAACTGCAAGGCATCATGGGCGGCTACTATGCCCGCGAAGAAGGGCTGGACCCCCAGGTCGCCGACGCCATCCGCGACCATTACAAGCCGGTCGGGCAAGGCGACGAAGTCCCCACCGCGCCGGTCACAGTTGCGGTGAGTCTGGCGGACAAGCTGGATACGCTCTTCGCCTTCTTCAAGATTGAACAGCTGCCCACCGGTTCCAAAGATCCCTTCGCGTTAAGGCGGGCGGGCCTGAGCGTTTTGCGGCTGGTTCAATCCAACGACATTAAGCTTCGCATCGATTATGCGGCGAAATTCTGGAATGAGAGTCCCCAAACTGGTTTTGCCTCCGTCCTGGTGGATTTCCTGCACGATCGTCTCGGTGTTCAGTTGCGCGATCAGGGCGTGCGTTACGATCTGGTGCAAGCTTCGACCGAGTGGGGAACGGGCTTTGATGACCGGCTGGATCGCGTAGCTGCTCGTGCCAAGGCGCTGCAATCCTTCATCGCGACTGACGACGGCGCGAATCTGCTCGCCGGGTACAAGCGCGCGGCCAACTTCCTGAAAGGGCAAACGTTCGAGCCGGGCAGCGTCAATCCTGTCCCCGAACCGGCCGAGGTCGCGCTGGCCGCAGCGCTCGACACCGCCGAACCCGCCGCCGCCGCCGCGATTGCCGAGGAACGGTTCGAGGATGCGATGGCCGCGCTCGCCACCCTGCGCGCGCCCGTTGACGCCTTTGCCGCCGCCGTCACCGTCAACGATCCCGAACCGGCCAAGCGGGCCGCGCGCCTTGCCCTGCTCACCCGCAGTGCACGATGCCGTCCATGGCGTCGCCGACTTTTCGGATCGAGGGGTAGGGGCCGGTGGCCCGCGCCGCGCCGTCTTTCCTACACGGGGTTCGCCCGGCTATGGCGGGTAGCGTGCCGAACCGGGCCGGACCTATTTTTTCTTGGCCCGGCCTCCAGTTGGGCTTCACCGGCGCTGACGACCGCTTCTTGTGGCCTCAGCGCAGAAACGGGGCTTTTCCAATGCCCTTGCAGAGTGTGAAGCTCATACCGCCCGGTACGGTTTTTCGACCGGCCGCCGCTTCCCTGCGGCGCGGCGCGGGTCGCCGGGGCCGCGCATCATGGTTAGCGCGATTGCCATATTCGGACGCGGGCGTTATGCTGCGCCGCACAAATATTTCCCAGCCTCAACCCGTGCAGTGGCGGAAAATGACGGTGACGATGGAGAAGACCCGCTACGTGTATCGCTTCGGTGGCGGCGTCGATGACGGCGGCAAGGGCGACAAGAACCTGCTGGGCGGCAAGGGCGCCAACCTGGCCGGCATGGCCGCCATCGGCCTGCCGGTGCCCCCCGGCTTCACCATCACCACCGACGTCTGCACCGACTATTACGAAGATGGCGAGGCCTTTCCCGACAGCCTGAAGGACGAGGTCGCGGCCGGCATCGCCCATATCGCGGGCGTCACCGGCAAGCAGTTCGGCGACGCGGCCGATCCGCTGCTGGTTTCCGTGCGCTCGGGCGCCCGCGTCTCCATGCCCGGCATGATGGACACGGTGCTGAACCTCGGCCTCAACGACGAGACCGTCGAGGGCCTGGCCGCCAAGTCCGGCGACGCGCGCTTCGCCTGGGACAGCTATCGCCGCTTCATCCAGATGTACTCCGACGTGGTGCTCGGGCGTGGATCACGCACGCGTTCGAGGAGGCGCTGGAGATCGCGAAGGAAGATCGGGGCTTCACCCTCGACACCGAGCTGACGGCCGACGATTGGAAGGCGCTGGTCGCCGAATATAAGACGATCGTGCAGGACCAGTGGGGCAAGCCGTTCCCGCAGGACGTCCACGACCAGCTGTGGGGCGCCATCGGCGCGGTCTTCGGCTCGTGGCAGGCTGAGCGCGCGAAGGCCTATCGCCGCCTTAACGACATTCCCGGCGACTGGGGCACCGCGGTCAACGTGCAGGCGATGGTGTTCGGCAATATGGGCGAGACCTCGGCCACCGGCGTCGCCTTCACGCGCGACCCGTCCACCGGCGAGCACGCCTATTACGGCGAATTCCTGATCAACGCCCAGGGCGAGGACGTGGTCGCCGGCATCCGCACGCCGCAATACCTCACCAAGACCGCGCGCGAAGACGCCGGCGCCAAGGCCTCGTCGATGGAAGAGGCGATGCCGAAGCGTCTCGGCGAGCTGGCCGCGTGTTCGACACGCTCGAGCGCCACTACCGCGACATGCAGGACATCGAGTTCACCGTGCAGCAGGGCAAGCTCTGGATGCTGCAGACCCGCTCCGGCAAGCGCACCGCGAAGGCGGCGCTGAAGATCGCCGTCGACATGGCGAACGAAGGCCTGATCACGCAGGAAGAGGCGGTCGCCCGCGTCGATCCTGCCGCCCTCGATCAGCTGCTGCACCCGACCCTCGATCCGAAGGCGCCGCGCGACGTGCTGACGCAAGGGCCTGCCCGCGTCGCCCGGCGCGGCCTCCGGCAAGGTGGTGTTCGACGCCGACACCGCCGAACGCCACAATGAAATGGGCGAAGCGGTGATCCTGGTCCGTATCGAAACCAGCCCGGAAGACATTCACGGCATGCACGCGGCCAAGGGCATCCTGACCGCGCGTGGCGGCATGACCAGCCACGCGGCCGTGGTGGCGCGCGGCATGGGCCGGCCCTGCGTCTCCGGCGCCGGCGGCCTGCGCGATCGACTACGCAAGCCGAGGCAGCATGCGCGTCGGCGGCACGCGTTCGAACGAAGGGCGACTTCATCACCATCGACGGCTCGACCGGCGAGGTGATGCTGGGCGCAGTGCCGACGGTTCAGCCGGAGCTGTCGGGCGACTTCTCCACGCTGATGGAATGGGCCGACGAGGTCCGCCGCCTGAAGGTGCGCGCCAACGCCGAGACGCCGCTGGATGCCGCGTCGCGCGCGAGTTCGGCGCGGAAGGCATCGGCCTGTGCCGCACCGAGCACATGTTCTTCGAGGCCGCCCGCATCACCGCCGTGCGCCAGATGATCCTGGCCGACGACGAGAAGGGCCGCCGCGAGGCGCTGGACAAGCTGCTGCCGATGCAGCGCGCCGATTTCGCGGAGATGTTCCGCGGTCATGGCGGGCCTGCCGGTCACCATCCGCCTGCTCGATCCGCCGCTGCACGAATTCCTGCCGCACGAGGAAGCCGAATTTGCCGAGGTCGCCGAAGCGGCGGGCGTCGGCATCGCGGCGCTGAAGCGCCGGGCCGCCGAGCTGCACGAATTCAACCCGATGCTCGGCCATCGCGGTTGCCGCCTGGGCATCACCTACCCCGAAATCTACGAGATGCAGGCGCGCGCCATTTTCGAAGCCGCGCTGATCGTCAAGCAGCGTTCGGGCGAAGCGCCGATCCCCGAAGTCATGATCCCGCTCGTCGCGACGAAGAAAGAGCTGGAACTGATGAAGGCGATCGTCGACCGCGTGGCGAAGGAGGTCTTCGCCGAACAGGGCGCGAGCGTCGAATATCTGGTCGGCACGATGATCGAACTGCCGCGCGCCGCGCTGAAGGCCGGCGAAATCGCCGAGGTGGCCGAGTTCTTCTCGTTCGGCACCAACGATCTGACGCAGACGACCTTCGGCATCAGCCGCGACGACGCGGGCCGCTTCCTGACGCAATATGTGGACAAGGGCATCTTTGCCCGCGACCCCTTCGTCAGCCTGGATGTGGAAGGCGTGGGCCAGTTGATCGAGATTGCCGCCGAACGTGGCCGCGCCACGCGCAGCGGGATCAAGCTGGGCATCTGCGGCGAACATGGTGGTGACCCGGCCTCCATCGCCTTCTGCGAGCAGACCGGCCTCGATTATGTCTCCTGCTCGCCCTATCGCGTGCCGATCGCGCGTCTGGCGGCGGCGCAGGCTGCGTTGAAGGCGAAGGCCTGATCCTTCGTGCCGCCGCGCGCTTCGGCGTCCGTCAGCGGGAATGGGGGCTGGTCCGGTTCAGGCCGGGGCGGCCCCTTTGCCCGTCCTGACCTGGGTTTTCCTCGAAGCGCTGCCGGCGGTGCGATACTGGGCGGTTTGATGTTCCTGATGTTCCACGCCACCCCGCTGCTGGCCAGCCGGACCGCAGACGACCGGGCTGCGTTCGCGCGCGGCTGAAGGCGCTGGACGCACAGCTGCGGGCGTCGGACAGCGCGACGCTGGTGCTGCAATCGCTCTGTGAACGGCACGGCTGGGCGAGCCCTGCGCGGATCCATGCCGAGCGGCAGGAGGTGGCCGCCGTGCCCCCTACCGACGCCCAACGCCGCCGCCTCGCGATTTCCGCCGATGAGCCGGTGACATATCGCCGGGTGAAGCTGATGTGCGGGGACCAGGTGCTGTCGGAAGCGGAAAACTGGTATGTGCCCGCACGCCTGAGTGCCGCGATCAATGCCATGCTCGCTAGCGGCGACACGCCGTTCGGTGCCGCCATTCGCCCCCTGAAGCCCGCCAGACGCCATCTGGGCAGCCAATGGCTGTGGAGGGGCGCGAAGGGCGGGGATGTACCACAGGCGCTCCTGAAGCACCGTGCGCTGGTACTGGATGGGGCAGGGCGTCCCCTTGCCGAAGTCGCCGAAACCTATCAGCGTGACGTGGTGACGCCCTGACCGTCGCTAAACCGCGTGGGCGGAGCGGAACTGCGCGCTATGGTCTTCGAACTTGCCACGGTTCAGCAGGTCCGCCTGCTCCAGCCAGCGTTCCTGCTCGATCGTCCGGGGCGGCAGGCCCAGCCTGCCCTCCAGCGCCAATTCATCGTCGGCGCGCAATTTGGCGATCTGCTTGAAGCGGCTGATGCCCGCCTCGTTCAGTTGCACTTCGCGTTGCCGGTCGATCCCGGCAATCAGCGTCAGGTCATCCGCGCCGCGAACACCGCCCGCGACCGCCGCCGCCGTGCCCGCACCGATGCCGGCCCGGCCGTCGCGTTCCAGCTCGGCGATCCGCTTGTTCGCCGCATCGATCCGGATATCGCGCTCACGCTCCAGCGCCTTGCGCTCGTTCAACGCGGCGTCACGCTCCGTCTTCATGTCGCGATAGCGGGTTTTCCACTTGCCGCTGCCACTCATCATCAGGCCCAGGCACAGGCCGATCACCAGAATCAGCCCGTAAATGGCGAGGTCATTTGGGGAAAAACTCATTGCTTGGCCCTTTCCGTTGCCAGCCCACCCGGCGATTTCGTGCTGCAACAACGCATTTCCGGGGATGCGGTTGCCCGAAGCGAAAAAAGGTCAAAAAGGGGGTTGCGCGGGTGCCGCATGCCATCTATTGGCTCGCCTCCCACGCACCCGTAGCTCAGCTGGATAGAGCATCAGACTACGAATCTGAGGGTCGGACGTTCGAATCGTTCCGGGTGCGCCATTTCAGAACAGAACTGCGAACGCCGATTGCCGCCGATTCCACGCTAGAAGCGGCGACGAGCGTTTGCAGCAGTTCCGACTTCGATCCCATGATGCGAACCTCGTCGTCCGCGACCTCGACGCGCTGGGCGAAGGCGCGCAGGTGATCCCGCCGATAGCCGCCCCCTTCCATCCGCAGACTGCCGCGCGCCGCGTCGGACAGCGTGTCGATCATGTCAGCGGTGATCGACTGGTTGCCTGCATTGTCGAGCGTGGCCTGTATCCGGTCGGCGTCGGCCGTGGCCTGATCCCGGATCGCCTTGAGACCGGCGATACGGTCCTTGAGGCCAACGTCATCGAGCGCGGCAACGCCTGATTCGATCGCGTCATAGAGCCGGCCGAGCCGCTGGTCGGTTTCCGTGATTCGCCGGTGCAGGTCTGCCAGATGCTCGCGGCGGCGCTCGCTGCGCTCCTGCCGACGGTCGAGAAGGCTGGAAAGGATCGTCTCCAGCCGCTTCGGCTCTAGCAGGCGTTCTTCGAGATGGCTGGCGACCAGGTGGTCGAGCCTGTCCATCGGGATCGAGCGACCTTCGCAGCCGGTCTTGCCTTGCCGCGCCTTGGTCGAGCAGGTGTAATAGCGATACATGCCGCCCGCGCTGCCCTTGCCCGTGCGCAGCGTCATCGCTCCCCCGCACTTGGCGCAGAAGCAGATGCCGGTCAGCAAGGTCGGGCCGCTGCTGATCCGCGCGGGCGTCACCATCGGGTTGCGGGACTTGAGGCGGGCTTGCACGGCATCGAAGATGTCGCGCTCGATCAGTGGCGGCACCGCCATGATCGCGACTTCGCTCTCCGGTTTCCTCTCCCGGTCTTTGTGCGAGCGCGTGTTGAACCGATGCTCGCCGATATAGGTCGTGCGTGTCAGGATGGCGTGGATTTGCGCCAGCCCCCATTTCCCGCCGTCACGGGTGAACATGCGGCGTTCGTTAAGATAACAGGTGATGGCTTTGACGCCCATCGGCCCCTTCGCGCCATCGCCTTCTAGGAACAGACGATAGATCAGCCGCACAGTCTCGGCGTGCAGCGGATCGATCTCCAGCTTCTTCTTGGTCTTGGAGCCTCGCTGCTCGGCCGCGACGATGCGATAGCCGATCGGCGGCAAGGCACCGTTCCAGAAGCCCTGCCGGGCATTCTCGTTCATGGCGCGCAGAACGTGCTTGGCGTTCTCCTTCGACTGGTATTCGTCGAACAGGGCCATGATCTGCCGCATCATGACGTGCATCGGATCGTCGCCCATCTCCTGCGTGATGGAGACGAGCTTGACGCCGTTCTTGGCGAGCTTGCGGACGTAGAACTCCAGCTCGAAGTGATCGCGGAAGAAGCGCGAGAAGCTGTGAACCACGACGACATCGAAGGGCGCAGGCTTGGTCGTGCCCGCCTCGATCATGCGCTGGAACTCGGGCCGGCGATCATTGGTCGCGGTCGCGCCGGCCTCCACGAAAGTGTCTACCAGCTCAAGCCCACGCGACGCGCACCAGGCTTCACCCTGCTTGCGCTGATCGGGAATGGAGATGTCGTGCTCGGCCTGCCGGGCGGTCGAGACGCGGAGATAAAGCGCCGCTCGCTGGGCGATGGAGGGCGATTGCATGTTCATGCGCGGCCTCCCTTCGCTTCGCGACGTTCGAGGATAGGAAGTTCGAGCGCCACCCGGTCGTGCAGCACCTTCGGCATGAGCTTGCGGCCCTGGCCTGGCTCCATGCTGACGAGGCCATAGCTCGCCATCGTCTTGAGGGTCCGGGACAGACTGGATTTGGCGCGGCCGGTGATCTGCGATAGCTCGTCCAGCGACCGGGGCGATTGCTCGTCGATGACACGCAGCAATTCGCGGTTTCCGCTGGAGAGCACCTGCGCGAAGGATTCGGTGGAGGTGAACCATACTTTCGGATTGTCGGCCGCCGGCTTTTCCTCGCCGCGCGCGATCCGCATCGCGCGGGTCTTCATCTCGTCATAGTCGGCAATGCCGACTTTCAGGGTGGTCATAGCACGCCTCGCTCCTTCAACACCGCGTCCACCGCCTGCCAGAAGTCGGCCAGTAATGTGGCAGCATCCTCGTAGGCATTGGCTTCACGGTCTGACGGCGGTGCCGATGGTCCCGCGGCTCGCCCTTCTTCTGACGACCGACCGGGTGGGCGTTGTCGAACCCGACCAGCCGTTCGCCCGAAGGCCCGTGAAGCGCGAGCGAGTAATCGAGGCCATGCGGCTTTTCCGGTGAAACCGGAATGCGGGTGACAATGAACTTCACCCAATGACCGCCCTCGGGATCGACGACGAGAACCTGACCATGAAGGTCCAGCAGCGTGTCGAGGCTCGGGTCACGATCCTCGCTCATGGCTTATCGTTAACACCAGATGTTAACTTATGCAAGCCCTGATTTTTTGGGGCCGGATCGATGGCGCCGAGCAGGCGGTCGAGAAGGTCGCCGAAATAGCGCTCGAACACGTCCACTTCGGCTTCTGTGACGGGGATGTCGTCGGGCCAATCGTCGATGACGGCGATGCGATCCGCGCCTGAGCCATCTTCGCTATTGTGGTGTGATGGACTGTCGCGATGCGGACGGTCGTGGGCATAGTCGTAGAGGTCGTCGGGCAGGATCATCGGCGCTGGTCTGCGGGACCGTTCTCTTCGGCGGCGCTTTGTGTTCGCGGACATGGCGCCCTCTCAGCCGTTGGCGCCCTTCGTCCGCCGCGCCTTCGCAAAGCCCCGATCGGTCGCCACGAATCGCTCCAGCATGGGAACGATCAGGCGGACGGGATCGGCGGCGGGCTGTCCGGCCTCGCGGGCGAGGATGTCGGCGTAGGCGGCAAGGTCGCGGTGCAGGCTGGCGGGTAATTCCAGCGTGACCTTGACCGGCTTGTCGTCGGCGATGGGACCGAGTTTCAGCTTCGCCATATCAACCTCCATAGGGTTCGAGCACGAGATCGCGGGTGACGATCACGCGGACGGGGAAGCCCGGCCGAATGGTCAGCGTCGGGGCGATGTTGAGCTGCCGCTGGACGATCTGCTGGCCGGTCTGGTTGATGCTGTCGGAGGCGCCGTTGCGCAGCGCGCGGATGAGGTCGCTTTCCTGACCGGAGGTGCCGGCCTCCGCGCCGACGCTGAGCAGCGTGGACAGGGCTGCGGCCTTGAACAGCTCACCCCAATGGTAATCGACGCCATCCTCCAGGCCGGCATAGCCCTCGGCGTCCGCGCCCGGCTGGCGCTCGAGAGCGATGCTGCGGCCGTTCGGGAAGATCAGCCGGTTCCAGACGAGCAGGATGCGGCGCTGGCCGAAGCCGACGCCGCTGTCATATTGACCGATGACGCGCGTGCCTTGGGGGATCAGCAGGATCTTGCCGGTCGGGCTGTCATAGATGTTCTCCGTCACCTGCGCGGTGATCTGGCCGGGCAGATCGGAGCGGATGCCGGTAATGAGCGCGGCGGAGATCACCGCGCCGGCCTGAAGCACGTTCTTCGATGCGGGCGCGGCGATGCGATCGGGCGAGACCGTGCGCTTGTCGGGCGCTGCATTGAGGAAAGCGAGCTGGCGGTCCTGCGCCGAGGGCGTCGCCGGCTGCGGCGCAAGGCCGAGGCTGGTGAGATCGGTCTGCGGCGCGGGCGTCGTTGTGGTTGTCGTGGTGTTCGCCGGCCGCGTCTCGGTGGACGCGAACAGCTTCGCGTTGCGCGCCGCTTCCCGCTCCTGCGCCTGGCGTTGTTCCTCCGGCGTAGGGCCGACCGGCCCGGACGGCGTGACAATCCCCGGCGTAGGAACCGGCTGTCCGGCGTTTTGCGCGTTGAGGATCGGGCGGCCGAGATCGCCGGGTAGCGGCGGGCCGAGTTTCGGGACGCCCGAATAATCCTTCGGCAGGCCGGCCAGTCCATCCGGCGTGGTGCGATTGTCGGTCGAATAGAGTTCCTGGCTCTGGCTGCCGCCGTTTCGGGTCTGGAGCGCATAGACCAAGGCTCCGCCGACGCCGAGGCTGGCGACCAGGCTGAGACCGGCGAGCACCTTGCGCGACAAGCGTGTGACGCGCGGCGGCTCGGGACGCAGCCGCATCGGCGCGACCGGCTCGCCGGTCAGCGGCCGGGCGTCGTCGTCAGGTGCAGGCGCGGCCTCGGGCTTCCGCCCTTCTTCCTGCTCGGAATCGTGTTCGTCGGTCACGACGCGGGCCTCCAACAATACGTAACTG
>JAXHOI010000009.1:0-49628 GCA_034519505.1 Sphingobium sp.
AAGTTACGTATTGCTGGATGAACGACACAACGGCACTCAGAGTCCTTCGCGAAATTGCACAGGATAGCGCCAAAGTGGTCTTCACGCAGCATGCCCGGCAACGAATGCGGCAACGCAAGGTTTCCCCGGTGCAGGTTTTGACCTGCCTGCAACGCGGGATCGTAAGCGAGCCGGTGGCGCTGGACGTGCATGGGAATTGGAAACTGACTGTGACGCACCGCGTCGCGGGTAAGGATTTAGACGTAGCGGTGGCGATTGACGTTCCCAAGCGGGCAATCGTCATAACCGTTTTCTAGGAGGCGAGCATGTATCATTATCGGGAGTGCGGCCTTCGCAACGTCTGGTTGGCGAACGGCTATGATGAGCACGACACCCCCTATGGACCGGGCATTGCAATCCATGACGTGGAGGGCCTGCATCGCGCCATTGCGCATGGGATCGTAAGCAAGGGCGGGAAGCTGACCGGGAGCGAATTGCGCTTCCTACGGCAAGAGATGGGCTTGAGCCAAGCCAAGCTCGCCACAATGCTGGGCAATGAGGCTCAGACGGTTGCACTATGGGAGAAGCGAAGCAGCCAGCCCAAGATTGCTGATCGCTTCATTCGTGCGATCTATCGGGAATTGAACGAGGGCAATGCCCATATCCGCGATATGATCGAGCGGCTGGTGGATTCCGATCTTGAGGAAAATGACGCCCGCATAACGCTTGAGCAGGATAGCGGCGGCTGGAAAGTCGCGGCCTAACTGCCGTCCCGCACCAGCCGCGCGGTCGCCTTCACGTATCGCACCGCCTCCAGCGTCTTGGCGGAATAACCGCCATGCTTGCGGGCATTCTGATTACCCTCAGGCGCACCCGGATTCGTGCCCCCGTGCATACGGCATCGCTTCCGCCCCTTCACGGCTGGGGATTGGCACTCCGTTCCCGAACGCGTCCGCGCCAAGCAGCGCGGGGCCGATGCCAGCCGCTCCGGTTGTGTGGGATTGATCGTCAATTTTTCCGTTTCCCTTCCCCCCGGAGTGGACGTTCTCGGTAATGACGGCCTGCCCGCCGCGATTATCGACATGGACATGGCGCACGACCTGTTCCCCGCAGCGCCGCATCCGGGCCAGCGTTTCCATTTGCCCCTGAGAGGTGCGCAGCAGCTTTGTGGCGAGGTTTCCGAATGTTTGAGCGGTTGGCACCTATTCCGCCGATCCAAGCTGGCTCAGTGCCCGGATGGCGGCATCATGCGTGACATACATTTGCACCAGCAACAGCGCCTCGGCCTGATCGCGCGGCTCCATGCTTTCAATGAACGACAGCGCCGCGTTGTAGCGATCCGCATTGTCCGCGCCGACCGAGCCAAGGTATTTCAGCAGTTCACTGGCGCGGGCGTTCACCGGGTCCATGGAAACCGCCGCGAACGTCCTTTGCAGCTTGAGCAGCCCGTGTGCCTCGCACTTCCCCGCGATGCCGATGGACATTCCGCCTTCCTGCTTGCGCGTGAGCGTCACCTTGACCGGCTGGCGCTGCTTGCGTTGCGCCACTGCAATCTCCGCCAGTTCGGTTTGCTGTTCCTTGGTCAACTCATCCCAGCCGGGAATACCCTTGGCCAGCGTCTCCTTGGCTGCCTCCGCCGTGCCGGATTCCGGCACCGCAATTTCAATCGTTTTGTCATTCGCTGAGTTGCCCGGCGTCGGATTTTGGGCCGCCGATTTTTTTGTGCGCTTGGTCATGCTGATTTTGCCTCCAATGCGTAAAGTCCTCCCCGGATCGTTGCCCATGTCGCCCTGCATGGCGTCGGCATTACAGGAGCGGGAAAAGGCCCCCGCCTATGGCTAGATGTATATGTGCCCGGATGTTCCGGACCTATGGGGCGACGGAAACGGGTCGATAGGTCCGGGTTTTTCGGACACTCGGGCACCGTTTCGCGCTCAGTGTCCGGATTTTCCGGACCTACTGTCCCGATTTTCCGGGCCGTGGATTTTTGTCGACTCCACGCGATGAAGTCTTTTGTTGCCGCCATGCAGTCAGTCTTGATCCAGGTCAGACGCCATTCGGTCGACCGCCGCGATTCCGGGTTTTTCATGTTGAAGCCGCCGGCCCGGGCGGGCGCGATGAATCCCCGTTCGATCAGGGCGGCGAAATAGCCCGGCACTGTGTCCTTATTGACGCTTAGGCATTTTGCCGCCTCGCGCTGCCCCAAGCCGATATGCCCGTTGTTGCTGCCATTGTGTCGCCGGATCAGCTCATCCAGCAGCGCGCGCGGTCCCGGCTTCATGGTCCGATATGCCGCGCAATCGAAAATATAATGGTCGAGCATAAGGAACGCCGTCGAACCGGCGTTCCTACCATTTCTAGGCTCAGGACTCGTTGATCACAGCCAGAAGAGCACGGTTGCTGCGAGCGCGAGGACGGAGAAGAAGACGGTTGGGCAGCGGTCGTAGCGGGTCGCCACGCGGCGCCAGTCTTTCAGGCGGCCGAACATGATCTCGATGCGGTTACGCCGTTTGTATCGGCGCTTGTCGTATTTGACGGGAAAAGAACGGGATTTCCGGCCCGGAATGCAAGGCGTGATGCCCTTTTGCTCGAGCGCGTCCCTGAACCACTCGGCGTCATAGCCTCGGTCAGCCAGCATCCACTGCGCCTTGGGCAGATCATCAAGCAGGGCTGCCGCGCCGGTGTAATCGCTGATTTGCCCTGCCGTGATGAAGAAACTCAAAGGGCGGCCGTTGGCATCGGTGACGGCGTGAAGCTTGGTATTCATGCCGCCCTTGGTCCGCCCGATCAGGCGGCCGAGGCCCCCTTTTTTACCCCAAGGCTGGAAGCCGTGCGGTGAGCCTTGAGATAGGTTGCATCGATCATGACGGTCTGAGGCTCAGCCTTCTGGGCAGACAGGCCCTCCATCATCCGGGTGAATACGCCCATCGCGCCCCACCGTTTCCAGCGGTTATACAATGTCTTGTGCGGCCCGTACTCCCTCGGTGCATCACGCCAGCGCAGGCCGTTGCGGTTGACGAAGATGATCCCGCTCAGCACCCGCCGATCATCAACCCCGGCTTTGCCATGGCTCTTGGGGAAATAAGGCGACAGACGCGCCATCTGCTCGTCCGTCAGCCAATACAGGTCACTCATGCTCAGTCTCCTCGCGGAGCCTGAAGCACATCGCCCTTAGTCAATCAATGGGTCCTGAGCCTAAGCAGCTTTCCCAAGTTCGCTTCGTTCGATATGATCGACGCCCAAAGCTATGATGGAGGTCGCTTGAAGTTCGAGACTTTTCGTGCCGGTAAATGGCAGAGCCGATATCGGTATAAGAGCTTCGAGCCGGTCCCCGTCAATGTTGAATGGACGTGGGAAGACGCTGCGATCAACACGTTGCTGGAAGTGGCCAATCGTGCGTTGGGAGAACTCAATGCGTTCTCGCTCATCGTGCCCGATATCGACCTCTTCATTCAGATGCACATCGTCAAGGAAGCCCAGACATCGAGCCGAATTGAAGGCACGCAGACCGGTATCGATGAAGCGCTGTTGCCCGAGGACCAGATTCAACCGGAGAAGCGCGACGATTGGCACGAGGTTCGCAATTATATTGCCGCCGTGAATGCCGCGACGACCGAACTGGATCGGCTCCACCTGTCCAATCGCTTGTTGCGCGATACCCATGCCATTTTGATGCGGGGCGTGCGCGGGGAGAATAAGGGGCCGGGTGAGTTTCGTGTCAGTCAGAACTGGATCGGCGGGTCGAGCCTGACCGATGCCGTCTTCATACCGCCACATCAGGATGGCGTGGCCGATCTGATGAGTGATCTGGAGAAGTTCTGGCATAATGAGGATGTGCAGGTTCCACACCTCATCCGCGTGGCGATCAGCCACTACCAGTTCGAGACCATTCACCCGTTTCAGGATGGCAATGGTCGCATTGGTCGCTTGCTTATCCCATTGTATCTGATCAGCAATGGCTTGCTGGCAAAGCCATCGCTCTACCTGTCGGACTTTTTTGAGCGGAACCGCGCGAGCTATTACGATGCGTTGATGCGGGTGCGCATGTCCAATGACATCATCCACTGGGTGCGCTTTTTCCTGCGGGGCGTGGCTTTGACGGCAGCAAAGGGGCGGGATGTCTTCCGACAGATACTCGCCTTGAGAACAGAGGTAGAAAGTGCGATCCTTGGACTCGGCAAACGAACGCCCAACGCACGAGAGACGTTGAACCTGCTCTATCGGCAGCCGATCCTGTCGGCAGGAGAGATCGAGCGGGCGATCGGGGTGAGCACACCCACGGCAAACGCCCTGATCCGAGATTTCGAGAAGCTCGGCATCCTCAAGGAGATAACCGGTCAGATTCGGGGACGGGTATATTCGTTCGATCGTTACCTTGGCCTTTTTGTTAGTTAAGGGAAATGGAATTGCCTTTCCTTGATTGTCGCTGAGGTTAAGGCAGGCTATGGTTCGATATGACGCTCTGTGTAGACGCCATTTGACGATTTTTGGTTGAATTCCGTGGGGTTAATACGGTGTCACCGGCATCATTGTGTAAACGGTCTGTGGAGACATTTGCCGCACGGAGTAGTCTGTCGGAAGATGATCCGCAGATTCCCGTGCTTTTCGGCAAAACTGGAGCGGGCGAAGGGAAGGCGCTCAGGGGTGAGTTCGTGGCGACACCCGCTACTGGATCGTCGTCGTCAGTCTCAACGATATCGGCCATGATCGTTCCAGCGCGCTTTATGGATCATCTGCAAAAAACGTTTGCACAATCGCCCCATCGGCCTTTGTCACAGGTGCGCCCGATCATTGATTACACGCATAATGTAATATAATATTCGACGATGTTGTCGGGAGTATCATGATGGATGGCGAAATCCGTCGGTCGCCAATGGCCGCGCCCCAGATTGGCGATACCGCGCCGGATTTTGTTGCTCGGACCACGATGGGGGAAATTCGCCTGAGCGGCTATCGGGGGCGGTGGGTGCTGCTGTTTTCTCATCCCGCCGATTTCACGCCTGTTTGCACCAGCGAATTCATCGCCTTTGCCAAGGCGAGGGCGCAGTTCGATGCCCTGAACTGCGCGATGGTTGCCGTGTCCGTCGACAGCCTTTTTGCGCATCTTGCGTGGATCAGGGCGATTTATGAAGGGCATTCGGTGTGACGATCGATTTTCCTGATCATCGAAGCACCCACTCTAGTGGTGATTCTTGCCGCGCGTATGGTCGAAATCGATCGGGATCGCGCCGGATGCCGCGACGATGCGTTCGACCTTCGTCATCGATCCGGAAGGTCTGGTGCGGGCGATTACGACCTATCCGGCCATACGGCCGGTCGGTGGATGAATTGGTTCGGCTGCTGTCGGCGTTGCAGAAGGTGGACCGGGACGGCATCGTGACGCCAGAAGGCTGGCAGCCGGGCGAGGATGAAGTCGCGTGTTGTTGCCATCGCCGGACGCGTCGGCCTACAAGCAGGCTGACGGCAACGATCCGTTGTGGTTTTACAAGACGCGCGCCGACCGATGAGTGGGGAGGGGCGTTTGCGCGAACCAACGCTCACCGATGGCGAGATCGAGGCGCTGGCGGAGGGCGGTTGCAGTGCTGCGGGTGTATGCCACGCGCCTGTGCCTCGAGTGGAGGTTGCTGATGCAGCACGAGGAATTGTCCGTGGGCGAACTGGAAAGCCTGACCGCCACGGTTCAGCCCGCATTGTCGCAGCAACTCGGCATCTTGCGCAAGGCAGGCTTCGTGACGGCACGTCGTGCCGCCAAGCAGGTCTATTACCGGATCGCCGGCTCCGCCCTTGCCGACGCGGCGCGTGTCGTCACGCAAATGAGCGGCGAAACCATAATGAGCGGCGAAACCATGGTGCCGGCCGCCCCGGTGCCGTCGCCTTCACATGCCTCTGCGCGCGGCTCTGCCGCCAGTTTCGCCAAAATCCTGTAATCAGGATGGCCGCAGCGTATATCGATCCCTTGCCAGCGCCAGCATGGCGGGTCGATGGGTAACAAGCAAAAGCCCCGCGTCATGCGCATCCAGCCATAAGGCCAGTCGCTGGCACAGCCTTGCCTCCGTTGCCATGTCCAGCCCCTCGCTGGGTTCGTCGAGAAGCAACCATGGCCGATCCGCCAGCAGCGCGCGCGCGATCGACAGGCGCTTGCGTTCGCCCCCTGACAGCCGGGTTCCGCTGTCCCCGATCCATGTGTCGAGTCCCTGCGGCATTGCGCGGACTGTTTCGGCCAGACAGGCAGTTTCCAGCGCACTCCACAGCATGGTGTCATCCAATCCGGGGCGAGCGATGCGAAGATACCGGCGATCACCGGCAACGCAGCCGCGTCCGGCAAGCAGCAGGTGGCCCACCGCCGCGATGCCCTCGACCCGGCCGCCGCAGCGGCGCATCATCGATTGCGATCGCCAAAGCGTCGTCCCGCCAGCCCGCCAACGTTTCCAGCAGGCGCGTTTTGCCCGATCCGCTCGGCCCGATAATGGCTATGCGATCACCCGGGCGGAGCGTGACTGACCCTTCGCCCAGCGGCAGGATGATTGAAGCGGGACTTGGACTTGTTTTCGGGGTGTTGCTGTCCGGTGGGGCCTGCTTCGCCGCAATGGCCGATAGCCGCACCGTTCCCGCGGCACGCAGCACGGGGACCATTCGCCCGCGCAAGACCGTGGCGAGCAGTTCCCCCCCACCAGCCGCGGCAAGAGCGCCCAGAATGATCGTCGGCAGGGTGGCGGAACTGGTCAACAGGACCACCGCCACAACCGCTGCCGCTGTCAGGTTCGCAAGGCCGTTGATAAGCACCTCAACCCGAACCAGGCGCAAACGGTGCGCGTCGCCATCGCGCGCAACCGCCATCGTCCGCTCGCACATCCGGTCGGCCAGTCCATAGGCCGCGATGTCGCCAGCGGCAGCCACCTGCTCGGTAAGCTCGCGGCGCAGCTGCGCCAGCGCTCTCTCCGCGCCATCTTGCGCCAGCGCCGCGCTGCGGGCGAGCCTGTCCGCAAGCAACATGCTCAGTGCGGAAGCGATAAAGGCGATGAGCGCCGCCAGAGGGGCGGCCATAAACACAAGCAGCAGGACAAGGGCCAGTCCCGCCCCGGCTCCCGCCAGCGTCGGCGCGCGCACCATCTGTTCCTCCAGCGCGGCGACATCATGGATCAGCTGGGTGGAGCTGTCGCCGGAGGATCGTCCGGTCGCAGCGACATCCGCCGCGATCAGGCTTTTGAACAATCGGACGCGCAAGTCGGCGAGCGTCCGCAATGCGGCCTGGTGGCCCGACAGCCGCTCGCCATAGCGCGCCGCCGTCCGCACGATCGCCAGAAGCCGGATCATTGCGCTGGGCAGCAGGTAATTGAACGACTGCACTGCCACACTTCCGGCCAGCCCGGCCATGGCCGCGCGCACGATGAACCAGCCGGACAGAGCGAGCAGCGCGATGGCGGCGATGGATGCAGCCGCTGCCAGTATTCCGGCCTGAAGGAACAGGCTGCGATGAGGGAGCCGGGCGTCGCGCACGAGCAGCGACAGCGGGTCGTTCATGCCAACATCTCCGTCCGGTCGCATAGCGCGGCCAGCGACGCGCTGTGCGTGACGAGCAATATCGTTCGACCACGTGCATGGCTCAGCAGCCTGTCCATGACCGCGCGTGCCGACTCCGCGTCAAGATCGGCAGTCGGTTCGTCGAGCAGCCATAGCGGTGCATTGCGCAGGGCGGCACGGGCCAGCCCGATCCGTCGCCGCTCTCCGCCCGACAGCCCGCCGCCCTGCGCGTCCAGATGGGCATCCAATCCTCCCGCACGGTCGGCCAGCATCGACGCCAGCCCCGCCAGATCGGCAGCTTTCGTCAGGTCCGATCGGCTGGCCGCCGGATCCCCCAGTGCGATATTGTCCGCTATGGAGCCTGGCAGCAGGGCCGTCGCCTGACCGGCCCAGCTCACCGCCCCACCCAGTCCTGCCGTCGGGAGGGGCTGGCCATCCAGCATGATCGCCCCGCTGGCGACATCAGCAAGTTTGAGCAGGGCATGAAGCAGGCTGGATTTCCCGATCCCGGTGGGACCCAGAAGCGCGGTCGTCCGGCCGGCAGGAACATCGAAAGAGAAGGGGCCGATTTGGCGGTCGCCATGGTCGATGACCACGTCGCAGAAGCGCAGCATCGGTGGAGCGAGGAGGTCGGGCGGAGGCACCTGAACCTGCGGTCCGATGTTCAGCTCCGCCAGGCGCTGCATGGCTGCCTCGCCGATTTGCCGGTCGTGATAGGCGGCGGCCAGGCGGCGGAACGGCAGGTAGAATTCCGGGGCGAGGGCGAGCACGAACAGTGCCTGCGTCAAGGTGAGTGTCTCAGGGACCGGGAATGGCAGCAGGCCAAGCAGGTTGAAACCGCAATAGACCGCGACCAGTGCGACGGAGAGCGCGGCGAAGAATTCCAGTATCGCGCCGGATGCAAAGGCGACGCGAAGAACCCGCACGGTGCGCTCCGCCACTTCGTTGGTGCTGTGGCTTAGCTGGCGGACGATCCGGTCTTGCGCACCAAAGCCCAGTATGACCGGCAGGGCGCGCACGCGATCGACGAACAGCCCGGACAGGCGGCTGAGCGCGTCGAGTTGCTCGCGGCCGGCTTTCCCGGCTGCCATCCCCGCCAGCGCCATCCCAAGGGCGAAAGGGAACAGCGTCGCGATCAGAATACCCGCGGCGATCGGACTGGCAACGGCTGCCGCCGCGGCAATCATCAGCGGCGCGATAACGGCGGCGCGGCGCAGGGGCTGAAAACGCGCATGATAATAATGCACGTCCTCCACACGGTCGCTGGCGTCGGCGATGGCTTCGCCGAGCATCACGTGCCGGGCCGGTGGCTGGCGAAACAGCCACGCGACGATGGGTGCCCGCAACGCCGCCTTCGCCTGGGCGGCGCGGCTCTCCCCGCTTGCCGCCGCCATGCTCTGTGCGAACATGCGCAGGGCCGCGCTGACGATTATCACCCCTGCGGCGGTCACTGGGACAATTTGTCCTTGGATCTTTTGCGTAGTGAAAAGCGCCAGCCCAGATGCGAAAAGAATCGCGCCGAATGCGTCGGTTAGCCAAGCCAGCATGCTGCGAGTCATGATATAAGGTCCAAAGCAGCTCCGCCTTTCGGCTTGAACATATACATAATTACGTGTATCGAATAATCATAATTTACATAAAGCGAGCATGACTCGCTCTTCTTGGAGGACGCTTCATGGTCGACATGGCCGTCATAGAGCTTTCCCGCCTTCAGTTCGCGCTGACCGCGCTTTACCATTTCCTGTTCGTGCCCCTCACCCTCGGCCTTTCCTTCATGCTTGTCATCATGGAGAGCATCTATGTGATGACCGGGCGAGAAGTGTGGCGCACCGTCACGCGGTTCTGGGGCAAGCTGTTCGGCATCAACTTCGTGCTCGGTGTCGCCACGGGCATCACCATGGAGTTCGAATTCGGGACCAACTGGTCCTATTACTCGCATTATGTCGGCGACGTGTTCGGGGCGCCGCTGGCGATCGAAGGGTTGATGGCTTTCTTCCTGGAAGCGACTTTCGTTGGATTGATGTTCTTCGGCTGGGACCGGCTTTCGAAGCGCCAGCACCTCTTCACCACTTTCATGGTCGCGCTCGGCTCCAACCTGTCCGCGCTCTGGATCCTGATCGCCAATGGCTGGATGCAGCACCCGGTGGGTTCTCGGTTCAATCCGGAAACGATGCGGATGGAAGTCAATGACTTCATGGCCGTGTTGTTCAACCCGGTGGCGCAGGCGAAGTTCGTGCATACTGTCAGCGCCGGTTATGTCACGGCCTCCATGTTCGTGGTCGGCGTGTCGGCCTGGTATCTGCTGAAGGGAAAATGGATCGCGGTCGCCAAGCGCAGCTTCACGGTCGCGGCAGCGTTCGGGCTGGCATCCTCGCTATCGGTCGTCGTTCTGGGCGACGAAAGCGGCTATACGCTTACGGATAACCAGAAAATGAAGCTCGCCGCGCTGGAGGCCATGTGGCACACCGAGCCCGCGCCCGCCGGCATCGCTCTGTTCGGCGTCCCCAGCATGGCCGGCCGAGAAACCCGCTATGAGGTCAAGGTGCCCTATGTTCTGGGCCTCATTTCGACGCGCAGTCTGACCGGGCAGGTATCGGGCATATTCGATCTGGTCGCCAAGGCGCAGGGGCGCATCGCCAGCGGCGTCATCGCCTATGATGCGGTCGAAAAGCTGAAGCGCAACCGCACCGATCTGGCGGCGCGGGAGCAGTTCGAACGGCACAAGCTCGACTTGGGCTATGCCATGCTGCTCAAGCGTTTCGTCGCCGATCCGCGCAATGCCACGCCCCAGCAAGTCGAGCAGGCGGCCTGGAGCACGGTGCCCAATGTCCCGGTGATGTTCTGGGTGTTTCGCGTGATGGCGGGTCTCGGCTTCTTCTTCATCGCCTTCTTCGGCTTTGCCTTCTACATGGCGACAGTGCGGCGCTTTGGCCTGAATGAAGGGCTGCGCCGTAACTTCCTGCGCCTTGCGCTGTGGACCATGCCCTTGCCCTGGATCGCCGCGGAATTCGGCTGGGTGCTGGCGGAAATCGGCCGCCAGCCATGGGCGATCGACGGAGTGCTGCCCACCTTCCTTGGTGCTTCCAGCCTGACTGTGCCGCAGCTTTGGACGACCATTGCAGGCTTCACGCTGCTTTACGGTACGCTGGCGGTGATCGAGGTGCGCCTGATGCTGGCGACCATTCGCAAGGGGCCGATCGAACATCATGAACCGGCACCCGAACCGGGCGCCACGCATGGCTACAGTGCCGTGCCGGCCGAATAAGGAGTAACGTCCATGGCACCTCCCATCGACTATGAAATTCTCCGGATGATCTGGTGGGCGCTGATGGGCGTCCTGCTGATCGGCTTCGCCCTGACCGACGGGTTCGACCTTGGCGTTGCCTCGCTGCTGCCCTTCGTTGCGAAGAGCGACGAGGAACGGCGAATGGTCATCAACACCATCGGCCCCACCTGGGAAGGAAATCAGGTGTGGTTCATTCTGGGCGGCGGGGCGATCTTTGCGGCGTGGCCTTTCGTGTACGCCGTCAGCTTTTCGGGCTTCTACCTGGCGATGTTCCTGGTGCTGGCGGCGCTGATCCTGCGCCCCGTGGGGTTCAAATATCGCTCGAAGAAGACCGACGCGGCCTGGCGCAGCCGTTGGGACTGGGCGCTGTTCGTCGGCGGCTTCGTGCCCGCGCTGGTTTTCGGCGTGGCGGTGGGCAATGTGCTGACCGGTATTCCTTTCCGCCTCGATAGCGACCTGCGCAGCTTTTACGAAGGCAGCTTGCTGGGGCTGTTCCACCCCTTCTCACTGCTCGCTGGCCTGCTGTCGGTCGCGATGCTGGTGCTGCATGGCGCCAGCTGGCTGTCGATCAAGGTGGAACGGGGCAGGGTTCACGACCGGGCGACGCGGTTCGGCCAGCTGGCGGCGGTTGCCTCGATCGTGCTCTTTGCCACCGGCGGATTGATGGTGGCGACGATGGACATGGGCTTTCGCCTGACTCAAGCAGTCGATCCGTCCGGGCCGTCCAATCCGCTAATGTCCGGCACGGTGGCGGCCGCTGGCGCATGGCTCGACAATTATGGCGCGCATCCGTGGATGCTCGCGGCTCCCTTGCTGGGCTTCCTTGGGCCGATCCTGGCGCTGATCGGGATCCGCTCGCACCGGGAGGCGCTGGCATTTGGCGGATCGTCCATGGGGGCTTTGGGGATCATAGCGACCGTCGGCCTGTCGATGTTTCCCTTCATCCTGCCCAGTTCGATCGATCCGGCGTCCAGCCTGACGGTCTGGAACGCGTCATCCAGCCATGTGACGCTGTTCATCATGCTGCTGGTCACCCTGGTCTTTCTGCCGATCGTGCTGCTCTATACCGCCTGGGCCTATAAGGTGATGTTCGGGCGCGTGACGCTGAAGGATGTGAGCACCAACCCCGATTTCTATTGAAGGAAGGACAAGGCGATGTGGTATTTCAGCTGGGTCCTGGGCCTCGGCCTTGCCGTCGGCTTCGGCATCCTGAACGGCATCTGGCATGAATTTCATTCCGATGCGGACGAGGATGTGAACGCCTGACGACCCTCGTTCGGTGGACGAACGAAGGGCCGGTGATTGCCGGGCCGATACGCGCTCGGAATGACGGCCTCTATCCCGCACCCTGGCTGCGCGCCCAGGCGACGATGGCCTGCTGCGGCATCGCACCGGCCTGGCGCGCGATTTCCTGTCCTTTGCGGAACAGGATCAATGTCGGGATGGAGCGGATGGCGAAGCGCGCGGCCAGGGCTTGTTCCGCTTCGGTGTCCACCTTCCCCAGCCGCATGCCGGGTTCCAGCGTGTCCGCCGCCGCAGCGAAGGCCGGCGCCATCTGACGGCAGGGGCCGCACCATGGTGCCCAGAAATCGACCAGCAGCGGCAGGTCGCCCCGCCCGGCATGCGCATCGAAATTCGTCGCGCTGAGAACGAGAGGCTGACCCGTGAACAGCCGGTGACCGCATTTGCCGCAGGTGCCGCCGTCTGTCAGGCGCTCGACGGGAACCCGATTGGCGGCGGCGCAGGATGGGCAGATGACAATGCAACTTTGCTGCTCAGCCATCGGCGCCTCCTATTCGTGGCCGTCATTGAACCGGCTGCAGAGGAAAACCATCAGCGAAGCGACATGTTCATTGTCCAGCCGGTAGTAGATCGTCGTCCCCTCCCGCCGGGTGCTGAGCACGCCGCCCTCTCGCATCTTGGCAAGATGCTGGGACACGCTAGATTGCGACAGGTTGCACAGGCCGACCAGCTCGCCCACCGAAGCTTCGCCCTCGCGCAGGCGGCATAGCAGCAACAACCGCTGCTCATTGGCGACCAGCTTCAGCAGGCCCGCGACCTCCGTCGCGCGTTCGCATAGCATTTCGCTTTCCGCATTCCATGCCATCATCATCGGCTGGCGGGCCTTCCGTCATCTCGAAGTACAATATAGATCGCCGGAATCACCAGCACGGTGAGCAGCGTGGACGATGCCAAGCCGAACAGAAGCGAAATGGCAAGCCCCTGGAAGATCGGATCGGTCAGGATCACCGCTGCGCCGATCATGGCCGCAGCCGCCGTCAGGACGATCGGCTTGAAGCGGATCGTCCCCGCTTCGACAAGGACGTCGCGCAGGCTTTTGTCGTCGGTTCGTGCGTGGCGAATGAAATCCACCAGCAGGATCGAATTGCGCACGATGATGCCGGCAAGCGCGATAAACCCGATCATCGATGTCGCGGTGAAGGGTGCGGCAAACAGCATATGGCCGATGACGATGCCCACCAGTGTGAGCGGCACCGGCGTCAGGATGACGAGAGGCAATTTGAAATTGCGGAACTGTGCCACGACCAGAATATAGATGCCCAGCAGCGCGACCATGAACGCGGCGCCCATGTCGCGGAAAGTGACCCAGGTAATTTCCCACTCCCCGTCCCAAAGGATCGACGCGGCGGATTCATCCTCTGGCTGACCGTGCAGGCGAATGACCGGCTTCCTCAGCCCTTGCGCGGCCCAGTCATGCGCCTCCACTGCCCGATCCACGGCGATCATGCCGTAAATCGGCGCTTCATACGCACCGGCAAGTTCGGCCGTCACCATGTCGGTGTAGCGCCCGTCGCGCCGGAAAATCGCCGGGCTCCCGCTCTCCATGCGCACGTCGACCACGGCGCCCAGATCGATCAGCTGACCGGCGGGCGTCCGGGCGACGGGGGTGGAGGACAGCGCCTGGCTCCAGCTTCGATCCTTCTGGTCGAGGGCTACGGTGATCGGCAGGGGCGAGCGCCCGTCTCCGCGCGGCGCATAGCCCACGGTCTCTCTGCCCATCAACGCGCCCAGGCTGTCGGCGACCTGCCGCTCGGAAAGGCCATAATAGTCCATCCGGTCGCGCAATGGGCTGAGCCGCAGGCGCGGACGGGGCGTGCCGAAGCTGTCGTCCACGTCGACGATATAGGGGACGGCGCGAAAGATTTTCTCCAGCTCGGTCGCGGTCTTCTGCCGTGTCGCAGCGTTCGGGCCATAGACTTCCGCCAGCAGTGTGGCGAGTACCGGCGGGCCGGGCGGCGTTTCCACGACCTTCAACGATGTGCCGGAGGGCAACGCCAGCCGCTTCAGCTTTTGCCGCAGGTCCAGCGCGACGGCGTGACTCGACCGGCTGCGATCTCCCTTGGGCAGCAGCGTCACCATGACATCCCCCTGTTCGGGTTGCGCACGCAGGAAGTAATGGCGGACCAGGCCGTTGAAATTGAACGGTGCCGATGTGCCCGCATAGGCCTCCATCGCCGTCGCCTCCGGCAGGGAGCGGACCATGGCGGCCACATCCTCCAGCACCCGGCCGGTGGTTTCCAGCGCCGTGCCCTCTGGCATGTCCACGACCACCTGCACTTCCGACTTGTTGTCGAACGGCAGCAGCTTAACCGTCACCGCCTTAAAATAGAACATCGAGCAAGCGAGGATCGTCGCGACGCCCACCGCGATCAGGAAATTGCGGGCCGACGCCCGGGTATCGATGATGCGGTGCGCCACGCGCGCATAAAGGCGGCCCAGCCGGCCGCCGCTGTCATCATGTTCATGACCTGCCTTCAGCGTCTTGCGGGCAAAGCGGATCATCAGCCAGGGGGCGATCACCACCGCGACGAAAAAGGAAAAGATCATCGCCGCCGACGCATTGGCCGGGATCGGCGCCATATATGGGCCCATCAAACCGGACACGAACAGCATCGGCAGCAGTGCGGCGACGACCGTCATCGTCGCGACCACGGTCGGGTTGCCCACTTCCGCCACCGCCTCGATAGCCGCCTGCGCCCGGCTGCGCCCGTCCGCCTGCCCGACATCGCCCATCGCCCAGTGGCGGGCGATATTTTCGATCATCACGATGGCATCGTCGACCAATATGCCGATCGAGAAGATCAGCGCGAACAGGCTGACGCGGTTGATCGTATAACCCATCAGGTTCGACGCGAACATGGTGAGCAGGATCGTCGTGGGAATGACCACTGCGGTTACACCCGCCTCGCGCCAGCCGATCGCAAAGCCGATCAGGGCCACGATGGACAGTGTCGCCAGGCCAAGGTGGAACAGCAACTCATTGGCCTTTTCATTGGCCGTTTCGCCATAATTGCGCGTCACCGCCACGTTGACGCTGTCCGGTATCAGCGTCCCCTTCAGGCTCTCGACTCGGTGCAGGACGGCCTCCGACACGACGACGGCATTGGCGCCCGCGCGCTTGGCGATGGCGATCGAGACGGCCGGGCCGCTTGACCAGCCGCCCGCCGCATCCCGCGCCCAGCGCCATGCCCGCGCCTGATCCTCAGCCGGGCCTTGCGTGATCGTTGCGACATCGCGCAGATAGACCGGCGATCCGCTTGCCGAGCGGACAGTCAGCATGCCGACTTGCCGCGCCGACGACAGCGTGCGCCCGGCGATGACTGCGACGGCCCGGCCATCTTCCCGGACATTGTCCAGCGGAAAGCTGCGATTGGCCGTTCCCGCCGCCTCGATCAGGTTGCCGAGCGGCACGCCGAACTGCCGCAGACGGGCAGGGTCGGGGGCGATGCGAATCTGTTCGTCCTGCCCGCCAACCAGAAAGGTCAGACCGACATCGTCGACCTTCGCGATTTCCGTGCGCAATCTGGATGCAATTTCGCGCAGGCTGGCGTCATTCCATTGCCCGGCCGCGCCGGGCCGGGGCGTCAGCGTCAGGACGATGGCGGGCACGTCATTGATGCCGCGCACGGTCACTTTCGGGTCGGGGATGCCGACCGGCTTGCGGTCCCAGTTCGCGCGCAGCTTCTCCTCAATACGGATGGCCGCATCCTCGGGATTGGAGCCGACCAGGAAGCGCGCCGTCACCATGACGCCATCGTCCTGCGCCTGGGTGTAGACATGCTCCACGCCGTCCACGCCTTTCACGATCGTCTCCAGCGGGATGCCGACCAATTCGGCTGCATCGGCGGCGGAAAGGCCGGGCGCTGCGACCTGAATATCGACCATCGGTACGCTGATCTGCGGCTCCTCCTCACGCGGGATCGTGATCAGCGCGAGCAGGCCCATCGCGATCGCGACGAGCAGGAACAGCGGGGTCAGCGGTGACGCGATGGTCGCGCGCGTCAGCCGCCCCGACAGGCCCAGCGACGGGGCAGGGGGGGTCATCGGGCGTCCTTCGCGGCGAACAGCACGTCGCCGCTTCCCACACCACTCAATATCTCAACCCTGCCGGCATCATCGGTCGGTGCCACCTGCACCGGCACGTCGGAGAGGCGCTTGTCGGCCGTGACGATACGCACCTGGTCGATGCCATAGCGCGTGGTGACGAACCTGCGCGGGACAACCAGCGCGCGCCGTTCGCCCACAGCCACGGATGCGCCGACACGACGGCCGATCAGGCGGGTGTCGAGGCCAGGCAGGGTGGCGTCCACCCTTACCTGGCCTCCGGTGACTGCCGGATAAACCTGCGTCACCTGCCCGACGTGCGACCCGTTGGGCATATCCTTAGCATCGACGATCACGCGGGCGCCGGGACGAACCTGGCCTGCCGCCGTTTCGGGCAGCATCAGGCGCAGGATCGCCGGCCCTGCCGTCACCGTTGCAATCGACATGCCCGGCGCGACGACGGAGCCAGCGGGAATATCGGCGCGCAGCACCCGGCCGCTTGCCGGGGCGAGCACGACACCTTGCCCCGCCACGCTGGCGCTTGCCCCTTGCTGCGCGCGGGCGGCGGCGACGCTGGCGTTGGCCGCCTTCGCCATGGCGACCGCCTGATCCAGCCGCGCCCTGGCATAGACGCCATTGGCATAAAGATCGCGAATCCGCGCCAGATCTCCGTTCGCCCGTGCCGCTTCTGCCTGCGCGGCGGCGGCCTGCGCGCCATAAGCAGCGGTTTCATATCCCAGGCGGCTGTCGACGATCAGGCCGATTCGCTGCCCTTTCTCCACCATGTCGCCAGCCCGGATCGACAGGGTGGTGAGCGTTCCGGGAATACGCGCCAGCGCTTCTGCCTGATCGCGCGTGGCGACCTCCGCGCCGACTGCCTTCATGTCGGCAATGGTCACCGGCGCAAGGCGCAGGGTTTCGCCAGCCGGCATTGCCCCGGCGACAGGCTCTTCGGTTGTCGGAGCGCCGCCGCATGCAGAGAGAGCCAAGATAGCCGAACATCCCAGCCACATCGCCTTCGTCATCGCCTGCTTCCCTGCCTATGCCTGCCGGATCAGCCCTGCACCACCGGCAGGCCCGCCGCTTTCCACGCTCCGATGCCACCGGCCAGATGCGTGTCGACCGCTGCTCGGGCGGCTGCGCATTTGTCCAGCGCCATGGCCGATCGCTTGCCGCCAGCGCACTGCAGCACGATCGTCCTGCCATCGGCTGACGGCAGCCGGGACGGTTGGAAGGTCGATAGCGGCATGTTGATCGCGCCCGCGATATGGCCGCCCGCAAATTCGTCGGCTTCGCGCACGTCGATCAGCAGCGCGCTGCCGTCCTCCAACTGCGCGGCGAGCGCTTCCGGCGTGATTTCCAGATGAGCCTTGTTGCCGCCAAATCCGAACATGATGCCATCTCCTTCAATTTGAAGATTGCCTATATCGTGTAATCATTATATTAGTCAATGACGATTGAGGATGGGGATGGAGGAATCGTCGAATGCGCAAGCCGTTGATCGCAGTGTTGGGAGCGGGCCTTGGTGGCACCATCGCCGCCTATGAAATCAAGGCGGCCACAAAAGGCATGGCCGATGTCATGGCGATTTCCGACTCGGAATATTACAGTTTCGTGCCGTCCAACCCCTGGGTTGCCGTGCGGTGGCGTGAACCGGACTCCATTCAGGTGCACCTTCCTCCGATATTCGCGAAAAAGAAGATCGGCTTCACCGCCGTGGGCGCGAGCCGACTGCACGCTGCGGAAAAGCGCGTGGAGTTGAACGATGGAACGTCAGTCAATTACGACTATCTTGTAATCGCAACTGGCCCTGACCTGGCGTTTGACGAAATAGAGGGGCTGGGTCCGCATGGGGGTCACACAGTTTCTGTGTGTCAGACAAGCCATGCGGCACAGGCGGCCGACGATTTCGATCGCTTCGCCCAGGATCCAGCGCCCATTGTGGTGGGCGCGGTCCAAGGGGCATCCTGCTATGGTCCGGCCTATGAATTTGCCCTGATCCTCGACACGGAACTGCGCCGCCGGAAGATCCGGGACAAGGTGCCCATGACCTTTGTCACGGCCGAACCCTATATCGGGCATCTTGGCCTGGATGGCGTGGGCGACACCAAAAGCCTGCTCGAAAGCACGCTGCGCGAGCGCCACATCAAATGGATCACGAATGCCCGCGTCGCAAAGGTCGAAAAGGGCATGATGCACGTCGAGGAGGTCGCGGAAGGTGGCGCCGTGGTCAAGAAACATGCTCTGCCCTTCGGCTATTCGATGATGCTTCCGGCCTTTCGCGGGGTGCCGGCGGTCCGCGATATCGAGGGGCTGACCAACCCGCGCGGCTTCATTCTGGTCGACAAGCATCAGCGCAATCCGGCCTTCCCAGAAATTTTCGCGCTTGGCGTGTGCGTCGCGATCCCGCCGACGGGGCCGACGCCGGTGCCCGTCGGTGTGCCCAAGACCGGCTTCATGATCGAATCGATGGTGACGGCAATCGCCGCCAACCTTGCTGCCATCCTGAAGGGTGAGGCGCCGATGGCAGAGGCGACATGGAACGCCGTTTGCCTTGCCGATTTCGGCGATGGCGGTGTGGCGTTCGTCGCCCAGCCGCAGATTCCGCCGCGCAACCTTAACTGGGCGGCCAGCGGCAAATGGGTGCACTTGGCCAAGATCGGCTTCGAGAAATATTTCCTGCGCAAGGTTCGCAAGGGCGAAAGCGAGCCTTTCTACGAAAAGCTGGCCCTGCATGTGATGGGCATCCGCAAGCTGAAATTCTGATCCCGGAAAGGAACGCTGCCATGACTCTCGACCGCGCCGTGATGATTTTTGCCGGCCTTATCGTTCTCCTGGGCGTCGCCCTGTCGTTGACGGTGCATCCATGGTGGATTGCCCTGACGGCGTTTGCCGGGTTCAACATGATCCAAGCCAGCTTCACGGGCTTTTGTCCGGCGGCCATGCTTTTCAAGGCGCTGGGGATCCGGCCCGGGACGACTTTCAAATGAAGCGCCGGCTGCTCGCCGTCTGGCTGGCCGGCGTTGCGCTGCCGGCTCAGGCGACGACATTGGAGCAGGCGATCGATGCGGCGGTCGCGCATGCGCCCGAACTCGCCGCGTCTCAGGCAGAGGCGGATGCGGCCGATGCGCGTGTTGCGATTGCGCGGGGCAGTGGGCTGCCGACCGCCAGCATCAGCGCTACGATCGGGATCGGGCGGCTGGACCCGGGCGGCTTTTTTGGTCTGGGTGCGGCCAATGTCACCCCGCGCGCGGTGCAGGTCGGGATCGAACAGCCGCTCTATGCCGGCGGCCGGGTGAAGGCCGCGATCGCGCAGGCGCGGGCGGGCCAGGCCGCAGCGCGCGCGGCCGAAGGCATGACGCGGGGCCAAATCGTCGCATCGGTCGCGCAGGCTTATGGTGACGTGCTCGCCGCGCATCAGATGAGGGCGCTCTACGCTCAATTGCAGGATCAGATGTCCGAAGTCCTTCGGCAGGCCAACCTGCGATACAAGGCGGGCGAGAGCCCCAGCACCGATGTTGCGCAGGCGAAGGCGCGATTGGCCGAGGCGCAGGCTGCAGGTGCGCGTGCCGATGGCATGCTGGTTGCCGCGCAGGCGCATTTCACCAACCTGACCGGACTGGCCGCGTCCGATCTGCAGCCATTGCCGCAAAGTCCCGCGCTTCCGGCGTCGCTCGACGAAGCGATGGACCTTGCCATGCATCACAATCCCGCGCTGGCCCAGGCCGAAGCCACCCGTCGCGCGGCACAGGCGGGCGCGCGGGGCGCAAAAGGCGCCGTGTTGCCGAGCGTTGGGGCCTTTGCCGAGGGGGCGGTCGTCCGCGACCAGTTCTTCCCCGATTACCGCGCCGACAGCGCGACCTTCGGGGTGCGGGCGCGCTGGCAATTCATCGATCCGGCTGGCTGGGCGAAAATCCGCGAGAGCAGCAGTATGGCAAAGGCAGCGGAGGCGCGAGCAACGGCCGCCAGGCAACAGATAGAGGAACTGGTGATCGCCGCGTTTCAGGGCCTGCGGACCGCCGCCTTGGTCGAGGAGGCGGCCACGCAGCAGGCGCAGTCGGCGGCGCTGGCCCGCGAAAGCATCGCCCATGAAGTGCGGGTGGGAATGAAGCCGCAACTCGACCTGCTGGACGCGCAACGCGAAGCGACTGGCGCGGCGGCCGCGCTTGCCCGCGCCAGCACCGACCGGATCGTGGCCGCCTATCAACTGCTGGCGCTGCTGGGACAATAGAAAGGAAGCATGATGCATAAGGATTGGCCGGAAATGGCGCAGCAGCTGAACGGCGCGATCAAGGAGGTTCGCCTTGGCACGCCGGACGTGATGAAGGCGTTTTCCGCGATGGCCGCTGCGGCGACCGGCCCAGGTGCCTTGGATAGCCGGACAAAGGAACTGATTGCGCTGGCCATCGCGGTCGCCATCCGGTGCGATGGTTGCGTCGCTTTTCACGCCAAGGCGGCGGTTGCGCATGGCGCGACTCGCGAGGAGGTGATGGAGACGATGGGCATGGCGCTCTACATGGGTGCCGGCCCCAACCTGATGTACGCGGCGCAGGCGGTCGAGGCGTTCGACCAGTTTTCGGCCGCCGCCTGAATAGTCGATGATGGCCTAGCCATCTGAGCCGCGCTCTTGACCGCGCGGTGAAAGGCGCGCTTTGCACGCTCTCATGGCTGGCCGAATGCACGCAGCTCTCCGGGGCTTCATCGTTACGCAGCGGCGGCGGCTGCGCGAAAGCGAGCTGGCCTTCATCCTGCTCGCTGTCGTTGTCGGGCTGGCGGCGGGACTGAGCACCAACATGTTGCAGCTCGTCGCGCATGGGCTGCAAAGGCTGGTCTATGGCGTGGCGGCCAACCGGCTGAGCGCCCTTGGCGAAATTCATCATCCGATACGCCTGCTGGCGCTTCCCGCCGGCGGCTTGCTGCTCATCCTGTTCGGGCGATTGTTGCGCGATCGCAAGCGGACGCCCGTCGACGTGGTGGAGGCCAATGCCCTGCACGGCGGGCGGATACCGCCCGGCGACAATCTGATCATCGCGGGTCAGACAGTCATTTCCAACGGCATGGGCGCTTCCGTCGGGCTGGAGGCGGCCTATGCGCAGATGGGCGGAGGCATCGCGTCGCAGCTTGGCCAGTGGTTGAAGCTGCGGCGCAACGACCTGCGCACGCTGGTCGGAGCCGGGGCAGGGGCCGCTGTAGGGGCCGCATTCGGCGCGCCGTTGACCGGTGCATTCTATGCCTTTGAAATCGTGATCGGCCATTATACGCCCGCCGCCATCGCGCCGGTGGTGGCTGCGGCTCTTGCCGCCGTTTTCGTGTCGCGCGCTGTCGGTGCCGAGCCATGGCTGATCGCGACGACCGCCGACCGCGTCGTCACCATCGGCGATTACCTGATGTTCGCGCTGCTGGGCATGCTGTGCGCCGTGCTCGGCATCATCATCATGCGGCTGGTCAGTGCGGCGGAATTGCGGGTGCAGGGCTGGAAAAGGGTCGCGCGCTGGCGACCGCTGATCGGCGGATTGTTGCTGATGCCGCTTGCCTGGGCATCGCCGCAGACCTTGTCGGCCGGCCACGGAGCGTTGCATCTGAACATGCTGTTGCAGCCGGCGATCACGATCCTCATCGCGATATTGGTGCTGAAGGTCGTGGCTTCGGTCGTCTCACTGAGCTTCGGGTTCCGCGGCGGCCTGTTCTTCGCTTCGCTGTTTCTGGGGTCGCTCGCGGGACAGGTCTTTGCCGGAACCGCCAACCTGCTCTGGCCCTCGCTTGCGGTGGATGCCAATGATGCCGCTCTGGTGGGCATGGCCGCGCTCAGCGTCTCGATCGTCGGCGGCCCGATGACCCTGGCGCTGCTGATGCTGGAAACGACGCATGATTTTGCCCTGATGGGAGTCGTGCTGACCGCATCCCTGCTGTCGAGCGCGCTGACGCGCGAATGGTTCGGCTATTCCTTCTCGACCTGGCGACTGCATCTGCGCGGCTCCGCCGTCCGCAGCCCGCGTGACATTGGATGGGTGCGGGATCTGACGGCGCAGCGCATGATGCGGCGGGACTGGGTGGCGGTGGGCGCGGGTATCACGATTGGCGCGTTCCGCGACCATGTGCCGTTGGGACGATCGGCCAAGGCGATTCTGGTCGATGAAAGCGGGCGCTATCTGGGCATCATTCCCACCGCCGCAGCCTATGCACCGGACCTGACAAAGGAAGCGCCGGTGGCATCGCTGGCTGGCTTGAACGACATCGCGCTCTCTCCCGATTGCGACATTCGCGCGATCCTGGCGCTGTTCGACAAGGCGGGAGCGGATGAGCTGGCGGTTCTGGACGATCAACGCGTCGTGATCGGCGTGCTGAGTGAAAAACATGCGCGCCGCCGCTATTTCGAAGAGATCGAGGCGTCGCAGCGCGCCATGTTCCGGGAGGCATGATCGCTCCCGGCAATCACTGTGCCATGGCTGAGCCGATTGCTGCTCCGCAAATCAACAGTTGGCGGGCCGTATCGAATCGCCTATGCGCGCATCCGGATCGGGGCGTTCCCGATCCGGCATAGATCGCGTCGGTGCCCCGAAAGGGGCTTAAAGGGGAATGCGGTGCGGGCTTTCGGTCGAAGGACCGGCTGGCCCAAATCCGCAGCTGTCCCTGCAACTGTAAGCGGTGAGTGCGATGCGCATGCTGGTTCCCATGTTATGGGGCCGCAGCCACTGGATCACATCTTCGCGTTTTCGCGCGGAGCCGATCTGGGAAGGCGCGCGTCGGGCGTCGACCCGTGAGCCAGGAGACCTGCCGGCGACGGGTCGCTCTTGCCTGGGCTCTGGGATTGGCCAAGGCACGGTGTTTTTCTCCGTCTGAGCGACGAACCGAACGGCCGTGGGGCTGTGCGGACGGCGTTCATGCGGGCACTCAAAGCGCCTGTCCGCAAGACGCGCCATCCGGTCGCTGGTTCAGGCGTCGATCATGGCGTCCCCCGCGGCACCTCCCCCGGCCATATGTTGCTCATGGCGCGGGGGAATAGTTTGATGTCGAATATCTCTTATGCATCGCTGGTCGCGCTGGCGTCGGCGAGCCTTTCCACGCCTGCGTTCGCGCAGGTCGATCCCGATGCGTCCGGGGCCGGCAGCGATGCCATCGTCGTAACGGCCACGCGTTCGGGCGAGGGGATCGCCGCCGACAAGCTGGGCGGATCGGTCACCATTCTCGATTCGGTGGCACTGGACCAGCGGCAGACGCGGATCGTTTCCGACATCCTGCGCGATGTTCCGGGCGTCGCCGTCAGCCGCACCGGCGCGGTCGGCGGGCTGACACAGATCCGCATTCGCGGGACGGAGGGCAATCATGTGCTGGTGCTGGTCGACGGCATCGAAGTGTCCGACCCTTATAATGGCGAATATGATTTCGGGGCGCTGATCGCCGATCCGGAAGCCCGCATAGAGGTGCTGCGCGGACAGCAAAGCGCGCTCTACGGATCGGACGCCATCGGCGGCGTCATCCATTACATGACGCTGAGCGGCGCGGATGCGCCCGGCTTCGTCGTGCGGGGCGAGGGCGGATCATTCGGAACGTTCAACGGCGCGGCGCGTGCCGCCGGGAACAGTGGCACGTTCGACTACGCGATTTCCGGCGCCTATAATCACACCAACGGAACGCCTTCGGCGCGCAACGGTGTGCGCGACATCGGGTCGGATATCGTCGGGCTGTCGGCGAAGGTCGGCTGGCAGCCGACCGATGGTGTGAAGATCAACGCTGTCGCTCGTTACAGCCTGAACGATGCGCAGGCGAACAACAGCGATAACAATCCGGCCAGCGCGACCTTCGGCTATCTGATCGACAGCCCCGGCGTGCATTTCCGCAATCAGGGCTTCTATGGCCTTCTCGGCGCGGAATTCACTGGGCTGGACGGGCGCTGGATCACTAATGTGTCTGGTCAGTTTGCCGATATCACGCGCAAGAATTTCGACGGCGGCGCGCTCGATTTCGGCAGCAAGGGGCGGCGGTACAAGGGATCGGCCGTGACCAGCCTGCGGCTGGGCGACGATGCGTTCTCGCATCGCCTTACGGCGGCGGTCGACGTGGAACGCGAACAGTTCCGCACGCTCAGCACTTCGCCCTTCGCCTTCATCGGTGAACGGCACATCGACAATGTCGGTATCGTCGGCGAATATGAACTGGCGGTGCGCGATGTCCTCAACCTCGGCGCATCGGTGCGTCGGGACGAGAATGATCGCTTTGCCGACGCCACGACCTTCCGCGTGCAGGGCAGCCTGCGCGTGACGGGGACGACCCGCCTGCGGGGCGCCTATGGCACCGGCATCAAGAATCCAGGCTATTTCGAACTCTATGGCTATTCGGACGGCCGCTACATCGGCAACCCGAACCTGAAGCCGGAAAAGTCGAAGGGGTGGGAAGCGGGCGTCGATCAGGCGATCGGCTCCGTCGCCTCGTTCGGCGTCACTTATTTCGACAGCCGGCTGCAGGATGAGATTTTCGTGACCTATCCCGCACCGGCCTTCGTGGCGACACCGGCCAACCGGTCGACCCTGTCCAAGCAGCACGGGCTGGAATTCCTGTTCTCGCTCCACCCGCTGCCGCAGATTCGGCTCGACGCGAACTACACGCTGCTGCGCGCGCGCGAAAACGGCGCGGTCGAGGTGCGCAGGCCCCGCCACAGCGGCAGCGTGAACGCGACCGTGATGAGCGCGGATCAGCGCTTTTCGGGCACGCTGACCCTGCGCTACAATGGCGCGCAGACCGACGCAGCCTATATCGATCCCAGCTTCGTGCCGGTCACGGTGCGGTTGAAGGATTACGCGCTGGTGAACCTGAACGCGGAATATCGCTTGCTCGGCAATCTCTCTATTTTCGGCCGGATCGAAAATCTGACGGATGAGGATTATGAGGATGTGTTCAGCGTCGCGACGCCCGGCCGGGCAGCCTATGCCGGCGTGAAGGCCCGCTTCTGATGACAGGGGGCCGGCTCCTGGCCGTCGTCACGCTGCTGGTCCAGCTGATGCTGGCCGGTTGCGCGGCACGCCCGGCGCCGGCCGCCCGCTTTTCAGAACGCCCCATTCGGGTGATGTCGATGAACCAGTGCACCGACCAGCTGGCTCTTGCCCTGCTTCCGCCCGAACGGATCGTTTCGGTGTCTTGGCTCGCGCGCGATCCGACCGGATCGGTGATGGCGAAAGCGGCACGCAATATCGCGATCAATCACGCTCTGGCGGAAGAGGTGGTGCGTCAGAACCCGGACCTGATCCTGGTGGGTGCCTTCACCAATCCCGCCACCCGCGCGGCGCTCGACCGGCTGGGCTATCCGATGATGGAGGTCGCCGACCCGCAGGATTTTGAAGGCATTCGCGCGATCACGCGGCAAGTCGCCAAGGCGGTGGACGAACAGGCGCGGGGCGAAGAACTGATCGCGGCCATGGACCGTCGGCTGGCGCAGCTGGCGCGCGACCGGCGCCCGCTGATCCGAGTAGCAGCCTGGGACAGTGCGGGTTTCGCGGCGCAGCCCAATTCGCTTTATGAAACCGTGTTGAAAACGGCGGGCGCGGTCAATGTCACCAATGCTCCGCCCTTCGTTACGACAGTGGGCCGACCAGATGTGGAGGCGCTTCTGCACGCTGCGCCTCGTTTGATCGTGCGCGGGGTCGGCCGGAATGAAAAGCCGGGTTTGCATGACAATGTGGATCGCCACCCACTTGTCCGCCGCTATTGGGATGGCGGGCGGACCATTGCGATCCCGCCGGTTTATTATGTCTGCGGTACGCCTTTCGCGGCGGAGGCGGCATGGCAGCTTCGGCAGCAACTGCGCGCAGCCGAAGTGCAGGCGCGCAAGCCGCTGCCCTTTGCCCAAGGGGGACGGTGATGCGTCGCATGCTGATACCCGGCCTGACCATCCTGCTGTTGGTGGCGGCGCTCCTCTCGCTGCTGGCCGGCACATTCTGGCTCAGTCCGGCAGAAGCGCTGGAAAGCTTCACCGGCGGGCGCGAAAGCCTTTCCGCGCTCATCATCGGGGACATCCGGTTGCCGCGCACCTTGCTGGCGGTGATGATCGGAGCGATCCTTGGCCTTAACGGCGCGGCGTTGCAGGGGCTTTTGCGCAACCCGCTGGCCGAACCCGGCCTGCTGGGCGTGTCGGCGGGCGCGTCGCTGGGGGCGGTCGTCGCTATCTATTACGGCTTTACCGCCAGCTTCAGCCTTGCCGCGCCGGTCTTCGGGCTGGTGGGGGGCTTTGTGACCGCCGGGCTTGGCCTGCTTCTGGCGCGTGGCGGGGGTACATTGTCGCTGATTCTTGCCGGCACCGCCGTCACCAGCATGGCGGCCGCGGGCGTCAGCCTGGCGCTCAACCTGGCCCCCAACCCCTTTGCCGCATATGAAATCACCAATTGGCTGATGGGTTCGCTTGCCGACCGCAGCTGGGATCATGTGCGCCTTGCCGCGCCGTTCGTCATCGTTGGCGCGACGCTGCTGCTGGTGTCCGGCCGCGCGCTCGACGCGCTGGCCCTGGGCGAGGTGCAGGCGGAAAGCCTGGGCATCGCGGTGGGGCGCACGCGCCTGCTGATCCTGACCGGCACGGCGCTGGGCGTAGGCGCGGCGACGGCGGTGGCCGGCGCCATCGGCTTTGTCGGCTTGATCGCCCCGCATCTGGTGCGGCCTCTGGTCGGGCATCGCCCGGCCCGCACGCTGGTGCCTGCCGCCCTGGCGGGTGCGATCCTGACCACGCTGGCCGACGTCGCGACGCGGCTGCTCAGCGTCAACGGGACGAACATAAGCCTTGGCGTATTCATCAGCCTGATCGGCGCGCCGTTCTTCCTGTGGCTCGTCCTTCACGTGCGGCGGAGGACGGCATGAGCGCGCTGGTCCTTGACAATGTGTCGCTGGTCCGTAGCGGTCGAGATGTGCTGACGGGCATCGACGCGCGGTTCGACGCGGGTCGGCTGACCGTCGTGATCGGCCCAAATGGCGCGGGCAAAAGCTCCATGCTCGACATTGCAAGCGGGCTGCTGCAACCGAGCGGCGGCCGCGTCCTGCTGGACGACCAGCCGCTTGCCAGGCTGTCTCGCCGAGACCTTGCCCGCCGCCGCGCCTATCTGCCGCAACGGGCGACGGTGGACTGGCCGATCAGCGTGGAGCGCGTCGTCGCGCTCGGCCTCACCCCCACGCTGCCCGCCTTCCGCGATGTGCCGGCAAGCTTTGGCCCGGCGATCGACGCGGCACTGGAGGCGTGCGACCTGCTGGCCTTGCGCGATCGTCCGGCCACCAGCCTGTCCGGTGGGGAACTGGCCCGCGCCATGCTGGCGCGCGCCATCGTCGGTGACCCCGAAATGCTGATCGTGGATGAACCGACCGCCGGTCTGGACCCCCGCCATGCCATCGACGCGGTGCGCCGCCTGCGCGCTCGTGCCGATGCCGGTCGCACCGTGATCGTCGCCATTCACGACCTGCAACTGGCATTGCGTTATGCGGACGCCATCGTCGCGCTGAAGGATGGGCACCTGCTCGCCCATGGGCCGGTTGCGCAGGTCGCCAGTGCCGCCACCCTGTCAGAGCTTTACGATGTAGAGGTGCGGCTTTCCTGTGACGAAAGCGGGATCACCGTCGCCTTTCGCGAATGACGGCTCAGGCGCTTCTTTCGGTCGGCTGCGGTTGCCTCGCGCGTTTCAGAGCGTCGCCGGTGAAGAGGACCAGCGCCACCCAGATCAGCCCGAAACAGGCAAGCTGGCTGTAGTTCAGCGGTTCGGCGTAGATGAGCACGCCGCAGAGGAATTGGAGGCTGGGCGCGATATATTGCAGCAGCCCCAGCAGCGAGAGTGGGATCTTGCGCGCCGCTGCGGTGAACAGCACCAGTGGCAGCGAAGTAACGATGCCGGTCAGCATGAACAGCGCCGTGAACCGCATGTCGTTGCCAAAGACCAAGGCGTCATGCGCGGACAACCACATCGCGTAGCCAAGCGCGACCGGCGCCAGCAGCAGCGTTTCGATGGCGAGGCCGGAAATCGCGCCGACCGGCGCCAGCTTGCGGATGGTGGCGTAAAGTCCCCAGCTGATCGTCAGCACCAGACTAATCCACAAGGTATCGAGCGCGCCCAATGCGAGCATCCCGGTGCCCAGCGCGGCGATGCCGACGGCTGCCCATTGCTGGCGCGAAACGGCCTCCGAAAAGACCAGCCGGCCCAGCACGACATTGAGCAGCGGGCTTAGGAAATAGCCGAGGCTGGCGGCCAGCACATGCCCGTGCATGACGGCGACTACATAGGTCGACCAGTTGATCGCGATGGCGACCGAAGATGCCGCAAGAACGCCGATCAGGCGCGGGCTGCGCAGGATGCGCGCAAATTCCACGCCGCTGCCCGACAGCAGCACGACCGGCACCATCACCACCAGCGACCAGAGAATGCGCTGCGCAATCACTTCAAAGGGATTTATGCCGCCGAATTGCTTGAAGAAGATCGGCAACAGACCCCAGAGCAGATAGGCGGAGAGGCCCAGCGTCAAACCGCCTTTCAGCGGGGAAGTGGCGGGGGCTGGAGCATCGCGCATGCCGCCGATGTAGGCGAATGTTGCGTCGCAGCAAGCGTCTTCGTTCGATCCATTCTGGCACAAAGGGGATTTTGCCGCGCGTTAACCCTTTTTCGCTATGGAAAAACAGAGCAATTCAGCGGAAATCCGGCGGATGATCAGCAAATTCCTAATGGCAGGTGCCTGCATTCTCGCGCTCGCGGCATGCGGCAAGGGCAACGACGCCGCCAATCTCGCGGCGCTTGATGCGCAGTTGGTGAACAACAGCGCCGATCCCGCCCTGCGCGGCGCGTTGGCCGATCAGATCATGGTCGACCCGCAGCTGGTCGGCCAGTCCAACGCGAACAAGGTCCGCCCCGGCGAACGGCCCAACGGCGCGGTGCCCGCAGGTTCAGGCGCAATCGCCGCAGGGCCGGTCAGCGTGCCCGGTGGGCCGATCATGCGCGCGCCCGAAGCCACGCCCTGCAGCGACTGTGGGGCGGATGCCGTCAATCTGGCAGGCATGGCGCGCGAAAGTGCGAAGGGTCAGGCGGCCTGCGCGGCGCGGCTGAATTATGGCGCACAATGGGCCGACCGCCTGCCCGTAAGTTTTCCGCTCTATCCCGGCGCTGCTCTGCGCGAGGCGGCGGGTTCGGACGGCAATGGCTGTTCGCTGCGCGTGGCGAGCTTCGTCGCGGACGCCAGGCTGGGCGATATCGTGAACTATTATTACACTTTGGCGCGGCGCAACGGCTATGATGCCGAACATCGGCTGATGGGCAGCGATCATGTGCTGGGCGGGACTCGCGCGCGCGACGGCGCGGCCTATTTCATCAATCTGGCGCCCGCGCAGGAGGGCGGCACTGCCGTCGCCATCATAGCGTCGCACGGACGCTGAAAAAGCGGCGGTTTCCCTGACGCGCAAAAGCCTCTAGGGGCTTGGGCCATGACAAACAGCATTCTCGTCCTGATCGGCGGCGGCATCGGCGCGCTCGCCCGTTATCAGCTTGGGCGATTCACATTTCATAGCCTGGGTGGCGCTTGGCCTTGGGGCACGCTGATCGCCAATGTGTCGGGCGGCGTCTTGATGGGTCTGCTCGCCGGCTGGCTTGCCGCACGCGCGCAGGGGGGAGAGGCCATTCGCCTGTTCCTGGCGGTTGGCGTGCTGGGCGGCTTCACCACCTTCTCTTCCTTCAGCCTGGAAACGGTTCTGATGATCGAGAGGGGGCAGATGCTGGGGGCCTTGGCTTATGTCGTGCTTTCGCTGGTCGGTGCGATCGGCGGTCTGGCGATCGGCCTGCTGATGATGCGGAGCGTCGCATGACCGAACGAAAGAAGCCCTATGTAACCGGTGAGGTTCGGCAGTTCGCCGTGACGTCCGATGATGATGGCATTCGCCTCGACCGCTGGTTCAAACGGAACCTGCCCGACATCAGCTTTGCCACCGTGTCGCGCTGGGCACGCACGGGGCAGTTGCGCGTGGATGGCGCGCGCGCGACGCCGGGTGATCGCGTGGAGGCGGGGCAAAGCATTCGCGTGCCGCCCGCCGAGCCGAAGGCGACCGTCAAGCCAGCGCGCGCCCGTCCAATGCGCCCTCGGCTGACCGACGATCAGATCGGCTTTGCGCAGGCCATGGTCATCCATCGCGATGAACAGGCCATCGTCATCAACAAGCCGCCGGGCCTCGCGACGCAGGGCGGCACGAAGACGCAGGATCATGTCGACGGCCTGCTCGATGCGCTGAGCTATGGCCGGGAAGATCGGCCAAAGCTGGTCCACCGGCTGGACAAGGATACCAGCGGCGCGCTGCTGCTGGCCCGCACGCCGCGCGCCGCCGCCTATTTCGCGAAGAGCTTTTCCGGCCGCACCGCGCGCAAGATTTATTGGGCGCTGATCATGGGCGTGCCGTCGGTGGAAGATGGCATCATCGACCTGCCGATCGGCAAGCAGCCCGGCACCGGCGGGGAGAAGATGCATGTCGATCAGGAGGAAGGGCAACCGGCCCGGTCGCGCTATCGCGTGATCGAACGGGCGGGCAACCGGGCCGCCTGGGTGGAATTGCAGCCCTTTACCGGACGCACCCACCAGCTGCGCGTGCATATGGCGGCGATCGGCCATCCTATTGTGGGCGACGGCAAATATGGTGGCAAGGAGGCGTTCCTGTCCGGCACGATCAGCCGGAAGATGCATCTTCACGCCCGCCGCATCCGCATCGACCATCCCGATGGCGGCAAGGTGGACGTGTTCGCGGATCTGCCGCGCCACTTCGCCGACAGCCTGGCCGATCTGGGCTTCGACATGTCGTCTGGCGACCTGCCGCTGGAGGAGGAGCTGGATCGCGGCCCCACGCGCGACGATGAGAAGAAGGCGGCGCGCGCCCATGCTAAGGATGTGCGCAAGGCGCGTCGTGGCGAACGGCGCGGGCGTGGCGCATCGGGTGGCGGTGCCGCCGCTCCGCGCAAGCTGGAAATACGGCGCAAACCGACGAGCCGTTAAGCTGGGCGAGGGCAAGAAGGCCGCCTGCGTCAGGCAGCCGCGCAATTTTGCTGGAACGACCCTGCCGATATCCGCGCATTCGTGGCGGAGCGCCGCTTCGCGATGCTGGTCGCGACCGGCGCGGCCGGCCCGGTCGTGGCGCACGTCCCGGTTATCTGGATGGACGACCATCGGCTGGCCTTCCACCTTTCGCGCGCAAACCGCATCGTCCCCCATCTGGTCGGCGCACGGGCGCTGATGGTGGTCAATGGGCCGGACGGCTATGTCAGTCCCGACTGGTATGGTCTGCCCGATCAGGTGCCGACCTGGAACTATGCCGCCGCGGAACTGGAAGGCGATGTCAACATGTTGCCAGCCGCCGATTTACCGGCCCTGATCGATGCGCTGTCGCATGACAGCGAACGACGGCTGGCGCCCAAGCCGATCTGGCGTCGTGACAAGATGGCCGATGGCCAGTTCGACCGCATGCTGGGGGCGATCAACGGCTATGTGATGGCGGTGGACCAGTGGCGTGGGACGCGCAAGCTGGGCCAGAACAAGCCGGCCTCGGTGCGCATTGCCGCGGCAGATGGTGTAGAGGCCGCCGGTAATACAGAGATGGCGGCGTGGATGCGAAAGAGCATTTCGTGATCAGCCGGCTCGCCCTGTTCGATTGCGATGGGACACTGGTCGATGGCCAGCACAGCATTTGCGCCGCCATGACGCAGGCGTTCGAGGCAGAGGGGCTTGCGCCGCCGGCCCGCGCCGCGATCCTGGATGTCGTCGGCCTGTCGCTCCCGGTGGCGATGGCGCGGCTGCTGCCTGATCTCGATCCGGCTGCGCATGACATGCTGAGCGACCGGTATAAGCAGGTGTTTCAGGCGATGCGGCAGGCCGGCGGCGTGCAGGAGCCGCTGTTCGACGGCATGGCCGACCTGATCGCGCGACTGGATGGCGAAGGCTGGATGCTCGGCGTTGCCACCGGGAAATCGGATCGCGGACTTGCGCTGGTGCTGGCTGCCCATGGCCTTTCCGACCGATTCGTCACATTGCAGACGGCCGATCGCCATCCCTCCAAGCCCCATCCATCGATGATATGGCAGGCTATGGCCGATGCGGGCGCAACCCCGGAAACGACGGTGATGATCGGCGATACCAGCTATGACGTCGAAATGGGCCTGGCTGCCGGGTGCCGCACAATCGGCGTCGGCCAGAATATCATCTGCCCGACCATCTCCACGCTTGCGGCGCACATGCGCTGGCGATGGACATGGACGAACTCTATCGCCATATCGCGGCCGCATGACCCAGCCGACCTTTAGGATGACGAACAGGCCCGCCGTTCCCGCGAAAGTGCCGCCCGGCAGCGTTTCTTCGCCATCGGCCTGTTCCGCATCTCCGGCGCGCTTCTGGTCATGTTCGGCTTTGCCATCATGATGCAGCGCTTTTCCTGGGTTCAGGGCACCAATGCCAAGATCATGGGGGCGATTTTCGCCTGCGTCGGGATGTTTCAGTTCATGATCATCCCGCGCCTGATGATCCAGGCGTTTAGGCGGGTCGCCGCCCAGCCACCCGAAGGCGCCGACCAGAAGGACGGGCAGGGCGGCCAATGAAGCGCTTTTATCGCGAAGTGACGCTGGGCGCGGTCGATGGCGGCCACGGCGTGTTTCTGGACGTATACCGGTGCGGACCCCCGCGCGGGCGCAGCTCGCCTTTCCTCACCACGCGCTCGCGGAACTTGTGGCGCGGGAGTGGGACGAGCAGGGGGAGGAGATACGCCCTGCCGACATGCCGTTTACGGGCCTCAGCAACGCCGCCATCGACCATGTGCAACCCGATCCGGCCAAGTTTGCGGCTGGCATCTCGGCCTATGCCCGGTCGGACCTGCTCTGCTACCGCGCCGATGGCCCGGCCGAACTGGTGGAGCGGCAGGCGCGCCATTGGGACCCGCTGCTTGAGTGGGCATCGATGCGCTATGACGTCGGCTTTCGCACGACCAGCGGCGTCCTGCCGGTCGATCAGCCGGAAAGCGCGCTTGCCCGACTGGATGCGGAGGTCGCCATGTTCTCGCCCTTCGTGCTTGCCCCGCTGTCGACCATGGTCACCATCGCCGGATCGCTCATTGCGTGTCTGGCGCTGATCGAGGGTGCGCGGGATGTCACGGAAATCTGGAACGCCTGCGACATTGACGAACAATGGCAGGCCGAGCAGTGGGGCGAGGATGCCGAAGCCGCCGCCCGCACCGCCAAGCGGCGGGCGGATTTTGAAACGGCGGCCCGATACGCCCTGCTCGCCCGTCAGGGTTGAGGGCGGCCTTCCACGAACCACCGCGCGATGACGGTCCCGGCTGCCGCCAGACTCAGAAAATCGCTGAACGCCAGATAGAGATAATAGCCCCAGGGCGCGTGGTTGAAGATCGGCTGGCCGATATGCAGCCACAGCACCGCGGCGGCGGAAAAGCATAGCACCGCCTGCAACCGGCTGCGAAAATCGGTCAGCGCGCCCGCCGTGCCGCGTAGCGCCGCGGCAATCAGCATCCCCGTCGCAAGCGCCAGTAGGATGCCGGGCACCATCGTGTCGCTGCCATTGGCTGGAAAGCCACTAGTGTTGAACTGCACCAGCGCAACCGGCCCCTTGCCATACAGCGTTGTTCCCGCGCTCGTATCGGGGGACGGGACCATGTAAACACCCGTACCATGGACCGTCAGCGCCTCCGCCAGCACGGCCTGAACATTGGCGGCGCTTTGTGCATCGGTTCCCGACACGGCGATGTTGGCGAGCGGCGTTGCCCAGAAAATCATCCCGATGACGAAAATGACGATGCCGCCGACCAGCCCGCCGATGATGGTGCGGATCATGCCTGCCCCCTGTTGCTGCCGTATAGAAACTGTACGCCGCGCATCTCGCGGCGGGCATTCAATGAGCGAGGCGCGGCGGGGTTCCGGCCGAAATTCAGTCGGGCACCCCCGCGCGCCGTACCAGCTTGCGTACGAAACCGATGATGCCGGTCTGGCGGCTGCGCTTCAGCCGCTCGGCGTACAGGATCGTGCGTACTTCAGCGAAGCACTGTTCCACATCGTCGTTCACCAGCACATAGTCATAGCCATCCCAGTGGCTCACTTCATTGGCGGCGCGTTCCATGCGGGCGTCGATCACATCCTGACTGTCGGTCGCGCGCCGTTCCAGCCGTTCGCGCAAAATCGCCATGCTGGGCGGCAGGATGAACACCCGCACCACGTCTCCCCCGGCAAGCTGATACAGCTGCTGCGCGCCCTGCCAGTCGATGTCGAACAGGATGTCGTCGCCCGCTTCCAGCTTGTTCCACACATGCGCCTTGGGCGTGCCGTAACGGTGGCCGAACACATGCGCCCATTCCAGAAACTCGTGATTGGCAACCATGGATCGGAATTCGTCGACGTCGACGAAATGATAATCCTTGCCGTCCTCCTCGCCCGGCCGCATCGCGCGGGTGGTGGCGGATACCGACATGGACAGGCCCGGTTCCGCGGACAGCAGCTTGCGGGCAATGGTGGACTTGCCTGCGCCCGAAGGCGAAGACAGAACGAACATCAGGCCGCGTCGGCGAAATCCGTGCGGGTCGTGATCTTCGGGTAGCGCGTCTTGCGTCGTGGAAGCGGTATTTTCGGCCATGGCCGCTAGTGGCGCGCGATGCGGGAATCGTCAACCGGGGGAAATGCGGAGGCAGTGGTGCAGACCTATCTGGCGCTGATGCGCGCGATCAATGTGGGCAACCGACAGATGCCGATGGCGGATCTGCGCGCATTGGCGCAGGAAATCGGCTTTGAAAGGCCGCAGACCTATATCGCCAGCGGCAATCTGATCTTCGACCATCATGGCGATCCGCGCCATGTGCGCGATATTCTGAAACAGGCGATCGAGCAGCGATTCGGCTTTCGGGCCGAGGCGATCGTGCGCACCGCCGGCCAATGGCGGGGATATTGCGGCGCCAACCCGTTCGATGGAGACGCGGGCGCCATCGACAAGATGGTCCACCTCTGCCTGACGGTGGAGCCGCCTAAGGCGGATGCCGTCGACCGCCTGAACGAGCGTGCGCAACCGGGTGAACGTATCGCGCGGGTGGGCGATGCGATCTGGATCGATTTCGGGCCGGGCGGGGTGGGGAACAGCAAGCTTATGCCCGCTTATATGGACAAATGCGCCGGATCGACACTGACAGCGCGCAACTGGAACAGCGTGCGCAAATTGCGCGACATGCTGGACGCCAGAACGAAAGGGGTAGGTGCATGATCGGCAGGCTTACGGGATGGCTACGCGCGCGGCCGCACATCGGGATCATCGCCTTGATCGTTGCGGGAACGGTGGTGGCGCTGCTGTCCTATGGCCGGCCGCCGATCTGCACTTGCGGCACCATCCGGCTATGGGAAGGCGCAGTCAATTCGCCGGAAAACAGCCAGCAGATCGCGGACTGGTACACGCTGTCCCACTTTACCCACGGCATCCTGTTCTACGGCCTGTTCTGGCTGGTGCTGCGTTCCCTGCGCTTCGAAACCCGCCTGATCCTGGCGGTCGCGGTGGAGGCGGGATGGGAACTGCTGGAAAACAGCAGCTTTATCATCGATCGTTATCGGCAGGCCACCATTGCGCTCGGTTACACCGGCGATAGCGTGCTGAATTCCGTCAGCGACATCGCGTTCATGACATTGGGTTTTCTGCTCGCCCGGCGCGCGCCACTGTGGCTGTCCGTCACGCTGGTGCTGTTCTGCGAGTTGTTCGCGCTCTGGATGATCCGCGACAATCTGACGCTCAACATCGTGATGCTGGTCTGGCCTGTTCAGGCGATCAAGCAATGGCAGGGTGGTTAAATCCAACCCTATCCACCGCGCTCAGTGCGCCTCGCGCATCCGCTCAGGCGCGGGCAGCGCCTTGCGCTTGACCAGCCCGTCCTCCACCGCAGCGCGCTGCGGCCCCTTTCGGTCTATCTCGCGCATCTTCTTCAGCGTCTTGTGCGCCAGATAGGCACCGCCGACGAAAAGCGCGCCGGCGGGCGACCGCGCGATCAGGCGAGTCGCGACCATGCCGACGGCAACGCCCATGAAGCCTGCCTTGCCCGCCTCTGCCGCGATGCGTGTTCCAACGATGGTGGTGGCCAGACGGCCGATCATGCCCATCGCGTTTCTCCCCAACTGTTTGTCATCGGGTAGGAAAGCGCGCCAGACGCGCCGGGGTTCCGTGACCAAAGGGGCATGGCGCGTTCAGACCATGGTTTCCGGGCGTACCAGCCGGTCAAACGTCGCCTCGTCCACCAGCCCCAAAGCCAGTCCCGCCTGCTTCAGTGTCAATCCTTCGGCATGGGCATGTTTGGCCATTTTGGCCGCATTGTCATAACCGATTTCCGGCGCAAGCGCGGTCACTAGCATCAGCGAACGGTCGACCAGATCGGCAATGCGCGCCTCGTCCGCCTCCAGCCCCTCGACGCAGCGTTCGGCAAAGCTTTCCATGCCGGTGGCCAGCAGATCGATGGACCGCAGCACGTTCGCACCGATGAGCGGTTTGAAGACGTTCAGCTCCATATGTCCCTGCAATCCCCCGATGGTGATCGCCTGATGATTGCCGATCACCTGCGCGGCGACCATCGTCAGCATCTCGCACTGGGTCGGATTGACCTTGCCCGGCATGATCGAACTGCCCGGTTCGTTGGCCGGCAGGATCAACTCGCCCAGCCCCGATCGCGGGCCGGACCCAAGCAGGCGGATGTCGTTGGCGATCTTCGTCAACGCGACGGCCAGCGTGTTCAGCCGCCCGGAAAAATCGACCAGCGTATCGTGGCTGGCCAGTGCCTCGAACTTGTTGGGTGCGCTTTCGAACGGAAATCCGGTAAGCGCCGCCGCTTCATGCGCGAACGCCTCGGCAAAGCCGGCCGGACTGTTAAGGCCCGTGCCGACCGCCGTGCCGCCCTGCGCCAGTTTCGACAGCCCATGGTCCAGCATCGGCACGATGCGGGTTCGGGCGAGGCGGATTTGGGCGTAGTAGCCGGAAAATTCCTGCCCCAGCGTCAGCGGCGTCGCATCCTGAAGATGCGTGCGCCCGATCTTCACGATCCCGCTCCATGCCTCCACCTTGGCGAGCAGGGCAGCTTCCAGCCGGTCGATCGCGGGGAGCAGCCGGTCGCGCGTCGCCAGCGCTGCCGCGATGTGGAGAGCGGTGGGAAAGCTGTCGTTGGATGACTGGCCCATGTTCACATGATCGTTGGGATGCACCGGGCTCTTACCGCCGCGCTGGCCGCTCAATGCCTCATTGGCGATCCCGGCGATCACTTCGTTCACGTTCATGTTCGACTGCGTGCCGCTGCCCGTCTGCCAGATGACCAGCGGGAACTGATCGTCATGCTGACCCGCGGCGACGGCTGCGGCGGCGGCCTCGATCGCGTCGGCGATGTCGGCGGGCAGGCCGTGGCGACGGTTCACCCGCGCCGCCGCCCGCTTCACGATGGCCAGCGCATGGACGATGCCGATGGGCATGCGCTCGCTCGCCCCGAACGGAAAATTCTCGATACTGCGCTGGGTTTGCGCGCCCCAATAAGCGGCGGCAGGCACCTCTATAGCGCCGATGCTGTCGGTTTCGGTGCGGGTTTCGGTCATGCGCGGCTCCGACGAAGGAAGAGGGATGCCGCAGATATGGGAAACAGCGCGCGGATGCGCCAGTCGTTACTTCTTCTTGCCGAAATCGATGGTCACGACGTTCGACCCGTCTTCGCTCGTCGCGATGGGGGCGTCGTTCTCTGCCTCGTCGTGGCCGTCCAGGTCATTTTCGTCGGTCGGCATCGCCTGAAATTGCAGTGCGAAATCGACGGCGGGGTCATGGAAGCCTGTAATCGCGCCGAACGGAACGATCAGATGAGCCGGAATCTGGTTGAAGGTCAGGCTGACCTCGAACGATCGGTCCGTGACTTTCAGGTCCCAGAACTTGTTCTGCATGACGATCGTCATTTCATCGGGAAATCGTTCGATCAGATGCTGGGGCACCTGCACGCCCGGCGCCTGCGTCTTGAACGAGATGTAGAAATGATGCCTGCCCGGCAGACCGGAACGCTCGACCTGGCCCAGCACACGGCCCACAACGGCGCGCAGTGCTTCCTGCACGATCTCGTCATAGGGAATCAGGCTGTTCGGCGGGCTGTCGCTCATGCCTGCCTTACCTAGCGGGACAAAAATCAGGGTCAATGCCTTTGCGCATGCCGGATTACGTCCCCCGCCCGCCAATATAATTGCGCTTGTCGCGTTGCGCGCTATAGGCAGCTTCCCATGCGCATCGGGGAAATTCATCGCAAGACCGCCGAAACCAGCATCGACGTGCGCGTCGACCTGGACGGGACGGGCGTTTACAACATCGCCACCGGCATCGGCTTTCTGGACCATATGCTCGAACAGCTGTCGCGCCATTCGTTGATCGACATGGACGTGAAGACGATCGGCGACCTGCATGTCGACCAGCATCACACGACCGAGGACACCGGCATCGCGATCGGCGAGGCGCTGGCCAAGGCGCTGGGCGACAAGAAAGGCATCAGCCGCTACGGCACGGCCTATGCCCCGATGGACGAAACGCTGACCCGCGTCGCGCTCGATATTTCGGGGCGGCCATGGCTGGTCTATCGTGCGCCGCTTACCATGCCGCGGCTGGGGGAATGGGATACCGAGCTGATCGAGCATTGGTTTCACAGCTTTGCCCAGAGCGCCGGCATCACGCTGCACGTCGAAAACCTGTATGGCAGCAACAACCATCATATCGTCGAAAGCTGCTTCAAGGGGCTGGCGCGCGCGCTGCGTCAGGCGGTTGAGATCGACCCGCGCAAGGCGGACGCCGTGCCGTCGACCAAGGGCATATTGTAACGAACCGGACGGTGCCGCCGCGCTGCCCGGTTTTCCGCTTTTCAACAGACGAAGGCCACATGTGACTGCGCAGATCGCCCTGATCGACTATGGCGCCGGCAACCTGCATTCGGTGCACAATGCGCTGGTGAAGGCGGGGGCGGGCCATGCCGTCATCACCGCCGACCCCGATCTGGTCTCGCGGGCCGACCGCATCGTCCTGCCCGGTGTAGGGGCGTTCCGGGCCTGCCGCGACGCGCTGGTCGCCATTCCGGGCATGGTCGATGCGCTGCGTGACGCGGTGCTTGTGCGCGGTGTCCCCTTCATGGGCATTTGCGTTGGCATGCAGCTGATGGCCGACGCGGGCGAGGAGTTCGGGCGGCACGACGGGCTGGGCTGGATTCCCGGCACCGTGCGCCTGATCCAGCCGACCGACCCGGCGCTGAAAGTCCCGCACATGGGCTGGAACGATGTCGTTCCCGCCGGCCATGCGCCGCTGCTGGTGCCGGGCGAAGCCTATTTCCTGCACAGCTATCATTTCGATGCTGCCGATCCGGCGCATGTCATCGCGACGACCGATCATGGCGGGCCGCTGGTCGCCGCCATCGGCCGCGACAATATGCTGGGCGTGCAGTTTCACCCTGAAAAGAGCCAGTCCTATGGCCTTTCCCTTCTGTCGCGATTTCTGGAGTGGCGGCCATGAGCATCATCGTCTTCCCGGCCATTGATTTGAAGGGTGGGCAGGTCGTCCGCCTTGCCGAAGGGGACATGGCCCGCGCCACCGTCTATGGCGACGACCCCGCAGCGCAGGCGACGCTGTTCGCCGAAGCCGGATCGCAATTTCTGCATGTCGTCGATCTGGACGGCGCCTTTGCCGGCGAATCGGTGAACGGCGAGGCGGTGAAGGGGATTTTGGACAGCTTCCCCGGCCATGTGCAGCTGGGCGGCGGCATTCGCACGCCGCAAGCGGTGGAAGCGTGGTTCGACCTGGGCGTCAGCCGTGTGGTGATCGGCACGGCAGCACTCAAGGATCCAGATTTCGTGCGCGCCGTGGCTCGTGCCTTTCCCGGCGGCATCGTGGTCGCGGTCGATGCGCGCGACGGCTTCGTCGCGACGGAGGGCTGGGCCGATGTGTCCGACATGCCGGTCGTCGACATGGCCCGCCGGTTCGAGGATGCGGGCGTCGCCAGCCTGCTGTTCACCGACGTCGGCCGTGATGGCCTGCTCAAAGGATGCAATATCGAGGCGACGGTCGATCTGGCCCGCGCCACCGACATTCCGGTGATCGCCAGCGGCGGAGTCGCCGGGATCAGCGACATTCGCGTGCTCAGCCTGCATGCGGAGGACGGGATAGAGGGCGTCATCACCGGCCGCGCGCTCTACGACGGGCGGCTGGACCTGCGCGCCGCCATCGCGGTGGCGGAAGCGGCGGTATGACCGTCCGGGTCCGCGTGATCCCATGCCTGGACGTGGCCGACGGGCGCGTGGTGAAGGGGGTCAACTTCGTCTCCCTGCGCGATGCGGGCGACCCGGTGGAGGCTGCGCGTGCCTATGACGCGGCGGGGGCCGACGAGCTCTGCTTTCTCGACATTTCGGCCAGCCACGAAGGGCGCGGCACGCTGATCGACATGGTGCGCCGCACGGCGGAGGTCTGCTTCATGCCGCTGACCGTGGGCGGGGGCGTGCGATCGCCGGAGGATGCGCGCGCGCTGCTGCTGGCGGGCGCGGACAAGGTCGCGGTGAACAGCGCGGCGGTCTCGCGGCCGGAGGTCGTGGCCGACATTGCCGACCGTTTCGGCAGCCAGTGCATCACCGCGTCTGTCGATGCGCGGCGGGTCAATGGGGCCGATGAAGCGCCGCGCTGGGAAATCTTCACCCATGGCGGCCGCCGCGCCACCGGCATCGACGCGCTGGAACATGCCCATCGCCTCGCCAGCCTTGGCGCGGGCGAACTACTCGTGACTTCGATGGATGGGGACGGGACGAAGGCGGGCTATGACCTGGCGCTGACCCGCGCCATTGCCGACGCTGTCATTGTCCCGGTGATCGCCAGCGGCGGCGTCGGCACGTTGCAGCATATGGTGGAGGGCGTGCTGGAAGGGCGGGCGAGTGCGGTGCTGGCCGCCTCGATCTTCCACTTTGGCCAGCACAGCATTGACGAAGCCCATGCCGCGCTCGCTGCGGCGGGCATCCCGGTGCGCAACCACTAAGCCCCCCTCCACCGCACGAGGGGGCTTGACGCTGGCCCGCTCCCGCCGCACCAGCCGGAACGTGACCGATACGCTTCAAAAACTGGAACAGACGATCCGTGACCGGCGCCTTGGCGACCCGGCGCAATCCTATGTGGCGAAGCTGACGGCCCGGGGCCGCGGCAAGATGGCCCAGAAACTGGGTGAGGAAGCGGTCGAATGCGTGATCGCCGCGATGGCGGACGATCGCGAAGGGCTGATTGGCGAAGGCGCCGACCTTCTCTTCCACCTCGGCGTGCTGCTGGCCGATTGCGACCTGTCGTTCGACGATCTGATGCGCGAACTTGACCGGCGGGAGGGGGTCTCCGGCATAGCGGAGAAGGCCGCGCGCCCGAAGGATTAATGGATCGGCCGGTCACGCGGTTGCCCGGCAAGCAAAGAGGACGAACAGATGCCCGTCGACGCCACCTTGCCCTATGACGACCAGAACGTCTTTGCGAAGATCCTGCGCGGTGAAATCCCGAACCGCACCGTGTATGAGGACGATCATGTCCTGGCCTTCCACGACATCGCGCCGCAGGCCCCGACCCATATTCTGGTGATCCCCAAGGGCGCCTATGTCAGCTGGGACGATTTTTCCGCCCGCGCCGGGGACGCGGAAATCGCCGCCTTCGTCCGGGCCGTCGGCAAGATCGCGCGCGAGGCCGGGCTGGTCGCGCCGGGCTATCGCCTGCTCGCCAACACCGGCACGCATAGCGGGCAGGAAGTGCCGCATCTGCACGTCCATATCTTCGCCGGAAAGCCGCTCGGCCCCCTCATTAACGGGTAGTCGGCGCGTCCCCCGGCTGACTTGGCCACGTCACAAAGCTTTCGTGTCCGCGCAATAGTCTTGCGCGGGGCGATTTTGTCGATAGTCTCCCGATCCCATTGGGGAAGGCGCGCCTGGGGGTGCGCCAGACAATGAGAGATAATCATCCATGATCTTCGGGCGCATCAAGCCACTCGACGCGATCCTGGCGACGGCGGAGAAGAAATCGCTCCATCGCTCGCTCGGCGCATTCCAACTGACCATGCTAGGCATCGGTGCCGTCATCGGCACCGGCATCTTCGTTCTGACGGCGGAGGCCGCGCAAAAGGCCGGGCCGGGCATGATGCTCTCGTTCGTCATCGCCGGTTTCGTCTGCGCCGTCGCCGCACTCTGCTACGCCGAAATGGCGGCCATGGTGCCGGTTTCGGGCTCTGCCTACACATACAGCTATGCCGTCATGGGCGAAATTATCGCCTGGATGGTGGGGTGGGCGTTGATCCTCGAATATGCGGTGGCCGCGGGCGCGGTTTCGGTGGGGTGGTCGGGCTATGTCGTCGGCCTGATCGAGCATACCTTCCATCTCGACATACCCGATCTGCTGACGCGCGGACCCTATGACGGCGGGCTGGTCAACCTGCCCGCGATGCTGATTGCGGCACTGGTCACCTGGCTGCTGGTGATCGGGACGAAGGAAAGCGCTACCGTCAACGCCGTCCTGGTCGCGATCAAGGTAGCGGCGCTGACCCTCTTCATCGTGCTGTCGGTTCCCGTCATGAACATGGACGGGTTCAAGCCGTTCGCGCCGCTTGGCTTCTCCGGCATTTCGGCGGCAGCCGCTTCCATCTTCTTTGCCTATGTCGGCTTCGACGCCGTTTCGACCGCGGCGGAGGAAACGAAGAATCCGCAACGCAACATGCCGATCGGCCTGATCGGTTCGCTCGCCATCTGCACCGTTTTCTACATGCTGGTGGCCGCAGGCGTGATCGGCACTGTGGGCGCGCAGCCGGTGACGGGTGGGGGTATCCCCATCGCGCAGGGCGGCATCGCCTTGGCACCCGGTTCGGCTGAACTGTCGCAACAGTGCGCTGCGATGACCGCCGCTGGTAAGGAAGCCGTTACCTGTTCGAAGGAAGCGCTGGCGTGGACGCTGCGCGAAATCGGCTGGCCCCAGATCGGCAACCTGCTTGGCCTTGCCGCCGGTCTTGCCCTGCCCTCGGTCATCCTGATGATGATGTTCGGCCAGACCCGCATCTTCTTTGTGATGAGCCGCGACGGCCTGCTGCCCGCGATGTTCTCGAAAGTGCATCCGACCTACAAGACGCCGCATGTCATCACGATCCTGACCGGCATTTTTGTCGCCTTGTTCGCGGCGTTCTTTCCGGTCGGTATCCTTGCGGACATCTCGAACTCCGGCACGCTGTTCGCTTTCGCTGCGGTTTCGATTGCGGTGATGGTGCTGCGCCGCACCGACCCGTCGCGCAAGCGCCCGTTCCGCACGCCTGCGATCACGGTTACGGCGCCGATCGCGATTCTGGGATGCCTGTACCTCTTTTGGAGCCTGGGCGTCGAAACGAAGCTGATGTTCGTCGGCTGGGCCTTTGTCGGCCTGTTGGTCTACTTCGGTTACAGCCGCTCGCGCAGCCATGTCGGGCGCGGCCATGTCGAAGTGCATGAGGAAGACAGCGATGTGCCGCCGCAGCCGGTGCCGCCGGTGCCCTGACGCCGCTGAGTGAGCTTTAAGGGGGGAGAAGGGTCGGCTTGATGCCGGCCCTTTTTCATTGGCGTTCTGCTTGTAGCCTAGCGGACCGACTGCGGCTCGCGCAGGTTCCCGCGCGAGGGGCGGGTGAACAATGTCCAGCCTTCGGCCCAGGCGACCAGCAGCAGAGCGACCGATCCGAAGCAGAAGAAGCCCAGCGCCAGCGGCAGCGTGGTGCCGTTGTAATGCGACGCCACGAACGCACCCAGCAGCGAAGAGAGCAGGGACGTGAGGAACGCCTGAAAGGACGAGGCAAGCCCCGCACCCCGCGCGAACGGCTCCATCGAGATCGACCCGAAGTTCGACCCGGAAAAGGCGAAGAACAGCATCGTCACCGATTGCAACAGCAGGAAGCTGACAAGGCTTTCATAACCCAACCACGCCACCAGGCTGTGCACGCCCGCGCACAGAATGAAGCAGATCAGCGCGCCCTGGCTCAGCCTGCGCGCGCCCAGCCGCTCGACGAGACGGCTGTTGAAGAAGCTGCCCAGACCCAGGCTGCCCGCCATGCCGGCAAAGGCGATAGGAAAAATCGCCTTTGCGTCGAATATGTCGAACATGATCGGCTGCACCGAGGTGATGAAGCTGATCATCGAACCCATGATGACCCCCGTGGCCAGCATATAGCCCATGGACCCGCGATGCGTGACCACCGTCTTCAACGTGGCGGCGATGTCGCTGGCGCGGATCGCGACGCGATTTTCCGGCCGCAGCGTTTCCGGCAGGCGCAGGCTCATCCAGATCCAGGTCGCGAAGTTGACGAGCACCAGTGACCAGAATGTCCCGCGCCAGCCGAACAGCGCCGCCGTCGCCTGCCCGAAGGTCGGGGCCAGGATCGGCACGATGATGAAGACGATGAAGATCAGCGACATGATGCGCGCCATCTGGTCGCCGGCAAAGCGATCGCGCACGATGGAGACGGCGATGACACGACTGGCCGCCGCGAAAAAACCCGCCATCGCGCGCCCCGCCAGCAACAGCGCGAAGCTGCTCGCGATCGCACAGAGCATGGTGGAAATCAGGAACAGCAGGATGGTGACGGACAGGACCCGCCGCCGCCCGAACCGGTCCGACAACGAGCCGTAAAACAGCGAGCCGACGCCCAGCCCGATGAAATAGACGGTGATGATCCAGTGCCGGTCGGTCACCGCCACGATGTCCAGGCTGTGGGCGATGTCGGGGAGCGAGGGCAGCATGGGATCGATCGACAGCGCATTCATCGCCATCAGCGCCGCCATCAGCGCCACGAACTCCTTGAAGCCCAGCGGAAATGCATTTTCGGGCGTGCCGTCTGCATCGCGCCGGTGCGCTGACGCGGTCGCGCTGTTCTGTTCACCATGTTGCATTGCAGCGCATATGGCGCGTCCGGGCCGATCGCGCCACCCTGAGCGGCCAACTTATTCGCGATATGCGCCGCCGCACCCCTTGAATGTCCGCGCGCCGATCGTCAGTTGGACCTGATCGGCATATTCCCGGTCGCTCATCCCGTCGCTGCATGGCCCGGCGCGCACCGTCATCGCCAGCCCCTCGCCATTATATCGCACCGCGTCGCCCTTGCCCTGCCGCGACACATTCATGATGCGGGCGTTGACGCCCGGCTCGTCGAAGGTCAGCCGATTGCCGTGGATCGACACCGACCAGAAAGGCTCGGTGCCCATCGCCCGATAATCCGCCGTTTCGGTCGGCCGAGTGGCGACTGGCTCGGACCGTTGAGCAGGCGCGCGTCCCGCCGTTTTGACGGGCGGCGCTGGAGCGGGGCGCGCTGCCTCGACTACCGCATTTTCAACTCCCGCAGAGGGTGTTTCGTTGGTGACGGGCACGGGCGACTCCGCAATCACGGCGTTGGCCGGCGCGTCCCGCTTGGGAGCGCCGCCGCACGCCGCCAGAAACAGCGCGCTACACGTCCAGATTGGCGACGTTAAGCGCATTGTCCTGAATGAATTCGCGGCGCGGCTCGACCACGTCGCCCATCAGCCGGGTGAAGATTTCGTCGGCGACGTCCGCCTGCGCCACTTCCACCCGCAGCATGGAGCGATTGTTCGGGTCCAGCGTGGTTTCCCACAGCTGCTCGGCGTTCATTTCGCCCAACCCCTTATAGCGCTGGATCGACAGTCCCTTGCGCCCGGCGGCCAGGATCGCCTCCAGAAGTTCGCTCGGCCGGGTGACGACCGCGCCCTTCGCGCTGGCGCTGCTCGCCGCGGCTTCATCACCCTCTTCCTCGGCAGCCTGTGCGGCGGCGCGAATCGTGACCAGCCGGGCGACCTCGCGGAAGCTGTCGGCCTGTTCGGCGGCCAGCGCGTGCAGGCGCCTGGCCTCTGCCGAACCCAGGAAACTTTCCTCGATCACGTGATGATCGGTGACGCCCCGCCATTCGCGCGCGAAATGGAAACCGCCGTCTGCGCCCGGTTGCGCGGTCCAGTGGCCTTCCGGGTCGGACGCGCCGATCCAGCGGATCGCGCCAGCCATCGGCTTGTCCCGATCGGCAATCTGCAATTCGGGGTCGAGCGCGCCGGACAGTGCCAGCGCCTCGATCACGCTCGGGTCATAACGGCGCGGAACATAGCGCATCAGCGCCCGCATCCGGCGGGAATATTCCACCAGATCGCGCAGGTCCGCGCCCGACCGCGTGCCCGCCGGGCCGTCCAGCACCAATGCGTCGATACCCAGATCGACCAGATACTGCTCCAGCGCCGCCTCGTCCTTCAGATAGACTTCGACTGCGGCCCTTGGCGACCTTGTAGCAGCGGCGGCTGGGCGATGAAGAGGTGCCCGCGCCTCGATGATCTCGGGCATCTGGCGGTAGAAGAATGTCAGCAGCAGCGTGCGGATATGCGCGCCGTCCACGTCGGCGTCGGTCATGATGACGATCTTGTGATAGCGCAGCTTTTCGAGGTTGAAATCGTCGCGGATGCCGGTGCCCATCGCCTGGATCAGCGTGCCGACTTCCTTGGACGACAGCATCCGGTCAAACCGCGCGCGCTCGACGTTCAGGATCTTGCCGCGCAGCGGCAGGATCGCCTGATAATGGCGGTCGCGGCCCTGCTTGGCGGAGCCGCCGGCCGAGTCGCCTTCGACCAGGAACAGTTCGGACTTGGCCGGATCGCGCTCCTGGCAGTCGGCGAGCTTGCCGGGCAGCGACGCGATGTCCATCGCGCCCTTGCGCCGGGTCAGCTCGCGCGCCTTGCGGGCGGCTTCGCGCGCGGCGGCGGCGTCGATCACCTTCTGGATGATCGCCTTGCCGGTCGCGGGATTTTCCTCCAGCCACTCGGCCATCTTGTCGGCCATCAGGCTTTCGAGCGGCTGGCGCACTTCGGACGACACCAGCTTGTCCTTGGTCTGGCTGCTGAACTTGGGATCGGGCAGCTTGACCGAGACGATCGCGGTCAGCCCCTCGCGCATGTCCTCGCCGGTCAGGCTGACCTTCTCCTTCTTCAGCATGCCCGACTTGTCGGCATAATTGTTGAGCGTGCGGGTCAGCGCGGCGCGGAACGCGGCCAGGTGGGTGCCGCCGTCGCGCTGGGGGATGTTGTTGGTGAAGCAGAGGACGTTTTCGTAATAGCTGTCGTTCCATTCCAGCGCGACATCGATGCCGATGCCGTCGCGCTGCCCGGGATCGACAATCGGCTCGGGCGATCAGCGGCGCCTTGGCTGCGGTCCAGATATTTGACAAAGGCCGCGATGCCGCCTTCGTAGAACAGCTCGACTTCCTTCTTCTCCTCATGCCGCGCGTCGATCAGGAACAGCCTCACGCCAGAATTCAGGAACGCCAGCTCGCGATAGCGGTGCTCCAGCTTGTCGAAGTCGAATTCGGTGAGGTTCTTGAAGGTGTCGGGCGAGGCCATGAAGGTCGACGCTGCGTGCCCTTCTTGGCCTTGCCGCCGTCATCGGCGCCGCACTCATCAGCGGCGCCTCCGCGTCGCCATGGCGCGAAGCGCATCCAATGCTCCTTGCCCTCGCGCCAGATGGTGAGTTCGAGCCATTCGGACAGCGCGTTCACCACCGAAACGCCCACGCCGTGCAGGCCGCCCGACACCTTGTAGGCATTGTCGTCGGACGTGTTCTCGAACTTCCCGCCCGCGTGCAGCTGGGTCATGATGACCTCGGCCGCCGACACGCCTTCTTCCTTGTGGATGTCGGTCGGGATGCCGCGGCCATTATCCTCCACGCTCACCGATCCGTCGGGATTGAGCACGATCAGAATGCGGTCGCAATGACCTGCCAGCGCCTCGTCAATGGCATTGTCGCTGACTTCGAACACCATGTGGTGCAGGCCCGAGCCATCGTCGGTATCGCCGATATACATGCCCGGCCGCTTGCGTACCGCGTCCAGTCCCTTCAGCACCTTGATGCTGTCGGCGCCATATTCGTTCTTCTGGGGTTCGTCCGTCATGCGCAGTCTATAGGGATATGGGCGGCAAAACCCAAGCCGAAACAGTGTGCCGCCATGCCGGTTCTGCATCCTTGCTTGTTCCACAAGGACGCTGCGGCTAGGCATGGGCCGGTGATGATCCGAACCGCCCTGATGCTGCCGCTCGTGCTGCTTGCAGCCTGTTCCCAGACGGAGCGCTACAATGCCGCGCAGGAAGCGGCCGACGACAACCGGCTGGCGCAAGATGGCGGGCCGCGCGCGGACGATGGCGTGGGGGAGGCCGCCCTGGTCCGCCCCGTGACGATCGGAGAGGATGGGCCGGGACTGGACGCCTGCGGTGCCTATGGGCTGGTTCGCGGCCTTGCCCCCGGCCGCAGCGCGCCGGTGCGCGCGGCCCCGTTCGAAAGCGCGGCGGTGAAGGTGGAGGTGGCGCAGGACAGCGCGCTCCACATTTGCACCCGCAGTCTGGACCAGAAATGGCTTGGCGTGGTGGTCGCGCCGAAATCGGCACTGGCGGTGGACAATGCCGCGGACGGTGGCACGCCCCCGGACGGAGCCGATTGCGGCGTGTCGTCGCCCGTCGATCGCAAGCAGCCCTATGACGGCCCCTGTGCCAGCGGCTGGATACGCAGCAATGTGGTGCGTCTGGTGGCGGGTTGAGCCGCCAACTGTATTGTTGACTTAACACACGCCGCGGCTATCATCCCGGTCAACGAACATCGTTGAAAGGGATTGGTCCATGAAGCGCGTCTTTCCACTTGCCCTTGTAACGCTGGCGGGTGCCACGCTGCTGGCGAGTTGCGGCAAGGATGATGGGCCGGGCGAGGGCACGCAGATCACCATCGCCAATGCCAGCGGCAATGTCGTCGCTGCAGCCGGCAAGGACGGCGCGGTTTCGGTCAACGTGCCGGGACTGCAGATGAAGGTCGACCTGCCCAAGATCAAACTGGACGCCGACAATTTCGACATGGACGGGGTCAAGCTCTATCCGGGATCGAAGGTGACGGCGATCGACGTGCGGGCTGATGACGATGCGGCGGGCAAGGATGACGGGGGCGTCGCTATCGCCTTTGACGCGCCGGGCGACCCGGCGAAGGTGCAGGATTATTTCCTCAAGGCGTTCAAGGACAAGGGGCTGGAGGCTCGCGCCGATGGCAGCGGCGTTTCGGGCAAGGACGAAGACGGCAAGCCCTTCACCATCACCCTGACTACCAGTGGCGCAGGCCAGACGAAGGGACGCATCACGACCCTCTCCCGCCAATAGGCTCCACCCTTGCGCGAATGTCCCCTCCCGCGGGGGCGGGAGGGGACGGGAAAGGCGCTGACTGGGGGATCGCGCCTTTCCACTGATCAGGCGGCGTTATCGCACGGGCGCTCCAGCACCGGTGGACCGGGCCGCATGGCGATGGTGAAATATGGCAGCATGTGATGGACCAGCCAGCCGATGCCGAAGGCATAGGCAAGCGTGCCCACGCCCACCGTGCCGCCCAGCAGCCAGCCGCTCGCCAATACGGTCAGCTCGATGGACGTGCGGACATATTTGACCGGCAGCAATACGTAACT